>CACPNW010000007.1 GCA_902635455.1 uncultured Alphaproteobacteria bacterium
AAATATACAAATTCATCAACTTTGTGTAATGTTTGATTACGTATTCCTAATTCTGCTACTTCACAATAATCTTTTATAAATCTAGCATCGGATGTTCCTCCATCTGTAGCAAATTCAGGATTGCTATTTTTTCCTGTAATTTCTGCAATAGATTTTGTCATTAATTCAGTTAAATATCCTTTTTTTGTAATGAATGATTCAGCATTTGCATCAGTAGTGAATGAACAACTAGCTTTTTGAATATCTTTAAAAACTACATTAACGTGGTTTTGCATCCATTCTGTTAAACTTTTACTAGTATGCATATCATTAAACCTAATATTTACCGTTGCTTTAGCAAGTTCTGGAATTATATTTTGCGCTGTATTGCCTATGTCTATAGTAGCAATTTGAATAGATGACGGCATAAAATTTTCATTACCGTTATCTAATGGTTTAGAGATAATATTGTTTAATAATGTTGTTAAATGATGTGCAGCATTTTCAGCTCGATGCGAATTGGCCGTATGACCTTGAATTCCTTTCACTTGAATAAAAAAACTAATTGATCCTCTTCTGCCAATTTTAATTTTATCACCTACGCTACTATTTGATGTTGGTTCTCCCACAATGCAATGATCAAAAATAATATTATTTTCTTTTGTCCATTCCATGATTTTTTTAGTTCCATTAATTGCAATCTTTTCTTCATCACCTGTTATTATAAATGAAATTTTTCCATTAAAATTTCTTCCATGTTTTTTTAAAAATTCTTGAGTTGCAGATACAAAGCATGCAATACTACTTTTCATATCTTCTGACCCACGTCCGTATAATTTGCCCTCAGATATTTTTCCTGAAAATGGAGGAAATTTCCATGAATTTTCATTTCCTATAGGAACCACATCTGTATGGCCTGCAAAGGCTAAATGTTTTCCATTATTTCCAATGGTTCCAAATAAATTATCTACCTCATAAGAATTTCCACTAGCAAATTGAAGTATTTTACAATTAAAACCCAAATCGGTTAAATGACTTTTAACTATATTAAGAGCCCCATTATCTTCAGGAGTAATACTAGGACATTGAACTAAAGATTGGGTTAAAGTAACTGGATCAAAATTTAACTTATTCATTAATCACGCAATAAATCATTGATTGATGTTTTAGATCTAGTTTTTTCATCAACTTGTTTAATAATAACTGCACAACTCAATGACGGGGCACTTGGATTTTTTTTATCTGGCAAGGAACCAGGCACAACAACAGAATAAGCCGGTATTTTACCATAGGTTATTTCTCCAGTTTTTCTATCAACTATTTTTGTTGATTGACCTATATACATTCCCATACTAATTACTGATCCTTCTTCTACAATTACCCCTTCAACAATCTCTGACATTGCTCCTAGAAAAACATTATCCTCAATTATAGTTGGTAAAGCTTGAGCAGGTTCCAAGACTCCACCTACACCGCTACCTGCTGATATATGGCAATTTTTTCCTATTTGGCAACAAGATCCAGCTCTTGAAAATGTATCCATCATAGTTCCTGAATCAACATACGCACCAATATTAATAAAGCACGGCATTAAAACAACATTTTTACCAATGTATGATCCTTTTCTAACAGGGGAATTTGGCACCATTCGAAATCCTGCTTTTTCAAAATCATCTTTTTGCCATCCAGCAGTTTTGCCTTTAAGTAGATGTGCTTTATCATACCAAGAACTGTAAGGTCCTGACAAGGCTTCCATTCCGTAAATCCTAAAGCTCAACATTATAGCTTTTTTAATATGTTGGTGAGTTACCCATTCATTATTAATTTTTTCAGCAACACGCATTTTTCCCTGATCTACATTTTCAATTATCTGATTTATTGAACTTATTATTGATTGATCAGAGTTTTGATTAATATCATCTTTATTTTCCCAAGCATCATTTATAATTTTTTCTAATTCATTCATATAACACCTTTGTTTACGTCTTTTAGAAAGCTATCTAATTTACTAGTTTTGAAATCAAGATAACTTGTTGAAGATTTTATATCATCACTAAAATTTTCATATCCGGCATCTATCCAAACTGAAGTAAAGCCAACCTTTTTTGCTGGTACTAAGTTTTTTGCAATATCATCAAACATAGCCGAGCTAGATGGGTTTATATTAAATTTATTTATAATTTGTTCGTAAGGTTTGATTTCAGGTTTTGGTATATAATTGGCCATTTTAATATCAAAAATTTCGTCAAAAAAATTGGATAAGTTTATTTGTTTTAGCACACTTAATACGTGTTGCATATTTGCATTAGTATAAATAATTTTTCTTCCATTTAATTTGCTTAATTGTTCATTTAACAATTTATTTGGTCCTACAATAGAATAATCTAATTTGTGCACTTCTTCCAAAAAATAATCTGGATCAACCCCATGATTATCCATCATTCCTCTGAGAGTAGTTCCATGAAGCTTATAGTATTTTTTTTGTATTTCTTTAGCCTTATTAATGTCTATTTTGAGATGCTTTTCAATAAACTTCCCCATTAATTCATGGACTTGTTGAAAAATCCCACTGTCTGCTTGATAAAGAGTATTATCTAGATCAAAAATCCAAGTATCTATTTTGTTTATTAAATTTGTCATATTATGAATAAATTTGAGTACCTATACCATGTTCAGTGAAAAGTTCTAAAATTAATGAATGTGGAATTCTTCCATCTAGTATAGTTGATTTTTTAACGCCATTTTTCATAGCATCTATGCAAGTTAAGATTTTTGGCTTCATTCCACCTTCAATGAAATCTTGATTAATTATTTCTTCTGCTTGATTTAAGCTTAAAGAAGAGATTAATTTTTTTTCTTTATCCAATATTCCAGCTACATCCGTTAATAAAAGAAGCTTGCTAGCTTTTAGAGCACCAGCAATAAACCCAGCAGCAGTATCTGCATTAATATTATAATCGTTATTTTTTTCATCTACACCCAACGGAGCAATTACTGGGATAAATCCCTTATTGAGTTGCTCGTTTATAATATCAATATTTATTTTAGTAGGCTTTCCTACAAAACCAATATCGAGCATTTTTTCAATATTTGAGTCAGTTTCTTTAGATTGGATTTTTAATTTACTAGCCTCTATTAAATTATTTTTATTCCCAGCAAGTCCTATAGCTTTTCCACCTGTTTTATTGATATCTTCTACGATTTTTTTATTAATATCTTTAGCCAGAACATTTTCAACTATTTTTACGGTTTCCTCATCAGTAACTCTTAATCCTTCAACAAATTTTGATTTAATATTTTTTTTATTAAGCATTTCTCCTATTTGTGGTCCTCCACCATGAACAACAACAGGCAAAATTCCTATTTCTTTCATTAAGCCAATATTTTTTGAAAAAGTTTTAGATAAATTAAGGTCACCCATTGCATGTCCACCATATTTAATAACAAAAATCTTACCAGCATGTTCACGAATGTAAGGCAATGCCTCTACAAGAGTTGAAGCTTTATGAATATAAAAAGCCTGATCACTTTCAGATAAAAAATTAAATTTCATAATTCTTGAGATATTCTATATATTGATTTTTGTACATCTATAATACCTTGATTTGTTTTTGAGCTACTAAAAAAAATTTTTGAAAAATAATTTGGGTAATTTTTCATTAAGCTTAATAGAGAATTTTGTTGTTTTTCTATAAATAATTTCGGACATTTGTCGATTTTAGTTAATACAATAGAAAATTGTTTTTCAGAATAATTTATTAGATCAAACATATCAATATCAGAGCTCTTAATACCTACTTTAGCATCAATTAATACAAATACATGTTTTAAATTAATTCTTGATTTAATGAAACTTTGAATTAATTCACTTAATTGATTTTGTAAAACTTTGGAAATTTTTGCATATCCATAACCAGGCAAATCAACTACATTTATCTTTTTTTTAATATTAAAGTAGTTTATCGATTGAGTTCTTCCAGGCGTTTTGCTTGTTTTTGCTAATTTATTATTTTTAGTAATCGAGTTAATAATACTTGATTTACCAACATTTGAACGACCAATGAAACAGCACTCTATTTGAGTATCAAATTCAGGAATATTTTCTATAGACTGAAAAGATCCAGCAAATATTGTTGATGCAAAAAATTTATTTATAGATTGATTTGCATTAGCCATTTTTTGCAAGGATTTTTCTTTGAATGATCCATTGTTGAGCAATAGACAAAATATTGTTAACAGACCAATATAAAACTAATCCAGCTGCAAAACCAGCAAGAACAAAAGTAAAAACAAATGGCAATAAGGCGAAGATTTTTGCTTGTGTAGGATCAGTTGGTGCTGGGTTTAGTTTTTGTTGAAGCCACATAGTAAAACCCATAATTATAGGTAATATTCCTATGTTTACGATTGATAGTATATCAGGAATATTCCATTGTATTAATCCAAACAAAGTTAAAATACCTAATGGATCTGGAGCTGACAGATCGTGTATCCAGCCATAAAAAGGAGCATGGTACATTTCAATAGTAACAAAAAGAACTTTGTAAAGAGAGAAAAAAATAGGTATTTGAAGCATAATAGGCAAACAACCAGCTACAGGATTCGCCCCTTCTTTTTTGTACAATGCCATTAACTCTTGTTGCATTTTTTGTCTATCGTCAGGATAAGTTTCTTTTAATCTTTGCATTTCAGGTTGCAATTTTTTCATTTTAGCCATGGATTTAAAAGAAGCGTGGGCTAATGGAAAAAGAATAATTCTCATTAATATTGTAAAAGCAATTATAGCTAAACCAAAATTTCCAACATATTTATAAAATAAGTTAATCGCATAAGAAATTGGTTTTGTTAGAAAGCTAAACCAACCCCAATCTATTGCATCCGTAAAACGAGGTATTAATAATTTATTTTTATAATTATTTAATAAGTCTAAGTTTTTTGCTCCAGCAAATAAATTGCCTTTATACTCAATTGATGTTTTAGGTGCGATGTTAAAAATTTCACCAACATATCCTACTCTAAAATTATCTCTTCCATTATTTCCATGACGATAATTAACATTAATTGACTCTTGATTTTCAGGGATCAAAATTGACATCCAATATTTATCTGTAAAGCCTAGCCAGCCACCGACAGATTTATTATCACAATAAACTTTTTTTGAATTTGAAATTGAGGAGCAATCATCTATTAAATCATCGTAGTTTTTTTCAATTAATTCATCATTGAGCAAACTTATTAATCCCTCATGTAAAATGAAAAAATTGATGGTATCTGGTGTATTAATTCTTTTTATTAATCTATATGGGAAAACTTCTATATTCTTATTACTTTCGTTTATAATCTCTTGCTTAATAGAAAACATGTAATTTTCGTCAATTTCATACAAAATCTTAAAGATAATATTCTCTTTATTTTGCCAACTTAAAGTTACACTATTATTGATATCAAGTGTTGAGCCACTCGATTCCCATTTAGTTTTTAAGTTTGGCAGATCAATCATTTTGTCATCAATTTGTTTCCAACCTGTTTCAAGATAATAGGGATTAGGCGTTCCTTCAGGAGAAAACAAATCAATATTATTGGAATTTTCATCTAAACTAACCTTATATTTTTTAAGAGTAAGGTCGTCTAAAATTGCACCATTTAGATTAATTGATCCAGATAAAGAAGGGGTTTCAATTATAACTCTATCATTCATGTTAATAACTTCATCTCTTGGTTTAACCAAATTAATGGATTGTGCGGTATCTCCATCTATAGAATTTGCTGGCTTAAGCTTTTCTTCTTGTTCAGTATAATTATTTTGCTCTATTGGCTGTGTAGGAATTAGTATTTGAAAAAAAACAATAATAGCAATCGATATACCTATAGCTAAAAATAAATTTTTTTGTTCATTCATTTTATATTACCATGTTTTTTGTGAGGTATAGGATCAAAACCATTACCACCAAAAGGGTGGCATTTACGTATTCTATTTATTGACAAAAAAATTCCTTTAAAAAAACCATGTTCTTTTAATGCTTGAATAGTATATTCAGAACAAGTTGGAAGATACCTGCAATTTGAACCAATTAAAGGAGATATTAAAAATTGATAAATTTTTATAAAAAAAATAATAAAATTAATTATAATATTTTTATTCATTTTATTTTGTACTTTAACTCTTCTAATAATTGTTCAAAAGGTGCTTTAAGTAATGATGATTTTGCTATTAACACATAATAAGAATTTATTTCAGCATTAATCAATATTTTTTTTGCAAGTTCTCTCATAACTCTTTTAGCCTTGTTGCGGCAAACTGCTTTTCCTAACCTCTTAGTAGCTGTAAACCCTACACCAATTCTTTCATTTAAATTCTGACTATGCAAAATTTGGATATTAAGGTTTTGACTTCTTATAAATCTGCCATTTTCTTTTATCTTTTTAAAAGTAGCACGATTTTTTATTGTAAATATGGGTATGGCCATATGGCCTAAATTATGCGCTTAGTCGAGCTCTTCCTTTCGCACGACGTTTATTAATAATTTGACGACCAGATTTTGATGCCATTCTTGCACGAAAACCATGCCTTCTTTTTCTGATTAAGTTACTAGGTTGATAAGTTCTTTTCATAATAAAATATTTTCAGCACTATTAAGAATTCATCGTGTATAAGTCAAATAGTTAGTAATAAATAAAATGAAAATACTTAATAATTTAAACGATTTTAATCAAATTCTATCAGAATTATTGAAAAATAGAGAAAAAATAGGCCTTGTTCCAACTATGGGCAGTATTCACGAAGGCCATTTATCGCTATTGAAAAAATCAAAAAAATTAAATTATTATTCAATTGTAACAATATTCGTAAACCCTACTCAGTTTAATGATTTGGAAGATTATAATAATTATCCAAAAAATGAAGATAGAGATATTAAAGTCTTAAAAGATAATAAATGTGATTTATTATTTTTACCCAATGTAAAAGATATTTATCCTGAGAAAGTTGAAATTAACAAAAACATAGATGATTTTAGAGATATACTTTGTGATAGATGTCGTCCTGGACATTTTGATGGAGTAGTAACAGTTGTGGATTTGCTCTTTAAATTAATAAAGCCCAACGCAGTTTTTTTTGGAGAAAAAGACTTTCAACAGTTAAAGATTATAGAAAGATATATAAAAAATAATAATTTACCAATATTGTTTTATTCATGTTCTTCTATAAGGATGAGTAATGGAATGAGTTACTCTTCAAGATACAATCAATTTACAAATGATGATAAAAAAATTTTTGATAAAACTTCTCAATTGATTTATCAGCACATTAGAATTCTAAATAAAAATTTTAATCCTAAGGTTATTGATAATTTAGTTGGTGAACTTTCAAAACTAGGAATCAAAAAAATAGATTACTTTGAGGTGAGAGAAGAAAGCAATTTAAAGATTTCAAAAAATAAAAATAACTCAAGACTTTTTGTAGCATTTTATATTAATAAAGTTCGGGTTATTGATAATTTTATTTTATACTAGGGGATTGTCCAATTAAATTTTTTTGATTTATTTTCCAAGTTTATATTTAGTCTCCTATGTCCAGAAGATTTCAATAAAAGCCAATCTATGTTTTGTATAATGTTTTCTACTATTGTGAAATTTTTATATCCTAACTCACTTTCTTTTTTTGAAGGATCAACACCTTTTAAGTAACTGGGAATTCCATCTTCTGGTATAGATGTTTTTGAGCTAGGTATTTTTTTTGTCAAATAACATTTTTTACTTGATAAGCTCATCAGCTCCCATATTTTTTCTGTTAATTTATTTTTATAGTGAATTAAAGAAATTGTTTTTATTCTTAATTGAATTTTAATTTTAGGATCATAGAATAAAAAATAAGTATTATTATTTTTTTCTAAATCTTTAATTTTTTTTGATCGGAAATCAGTGTGGAAGTAAAGTTTAAATTTTTTTTCATCAAAATTTCTTAATACCACTGTTTTTGATGATGGTAAATTTAGATTAGATATATTGCTAAAAACTGGAGTGTGAAAAGCATGTTTCCTGTCTTTAACACCTAAGGACAATAAGTCCTTTATTTCAGCAAGTATTGTTTCAGGATTTTGATGGATTTCTGACATTTTCTTTATTAATCATATAAAGTAAAAATTTAAAAATATTAGTAAAATGAATAAATATTATCTTTCTTATTTAAGTAAAATACCAGGAGTTAATAATATTATTAGTATTTTTGAAAAAGAAAATACTGAATTAAGGTTTGTTGGTGGGGTTGTTAGAAACTTAGTTTTGGGCAGAAAAAGTAAAGATATTGATTGTGCAATAAATATAAAAGTAGATGAAGTCATTAAAATATTAAGATCTAACAACTATGAAACTAATGATTATGCAAAAAAATATGGTTGCATAAGTATTATTATAGAAGATCAAAAATTTGAAATTACTTCTTTGAGGAAAGATTTAAATCAAAAGGGAAGAAAAACAGAAATAGAGTACACTAATGATTGGAAAATTGATGCAAAGAGAAGAGATTTTACCTTTAATGCGCTTTATTTAAGAAGTAACGGAGAAATAGTAGATTATTTTGAAGGTTTAAAAGATTTAAGAGATAATAAAGTAAAATTTATTGGTGAGATTGAAAAAAGTATTAACGAAGATTTTTTAAGAATATTCAGATATTATAGATTTTTAGGAATATTTAAAAAACCAAATATTATAAAAGAATACGACACAATAATTGAAAAAAATTTTTATAAATCCTTTAAAAACATTTCAAAAGAAATGATCAGAGCAGAGATGTTAAAAATGATAGAAAATCCTTATGCTTTAAATTCTTTTGTTGATATAAAAAATAATCACCAAAAAAAATATTGGCTTTTAATGACAGAAAAATATTTTATTAATAAAAAATATAAATTAGGATTAGAGAAATGCTTAAATAAAATAGAAGTATTGTTTAATTAAAAAGTTTTTATACAAATCATATTAGCTTTAATTGTCTACATGCTTCACCTATAACAATTGCAACAGAGCTACTAACATTAAGTGATCTAACATTTTTTTGCATTGGTATCGTAATTCTTTCATCAACTATATTGTGTAAAGATTCAGGAACACCTGCACTCTCACGACCAAAAAGTAGAATATCATTATTTTTAAAATTATAATGAATGTAATTTTGTGAAGATTTTGTTGTTAATAAAACTAATCTAAAGTTATTTTTTTGTGACCAATCGTAAAATGCTTTCCAATCTTCATGTCTTTTGTAAGAAACATGTTCTATGTAATCCATAGAAGATCTTTTAAATCTTTTATCATCAAAAACATATCCAGTAGGCTCTATAATGTCTATTTCTATGTTTAAACATGCACCTAGTCTCAATATATTACCTGTATTTTGAGGAATATCTGGTTCAAATAATGCTATTCTCATAATTATTTTAGATAAAATGTAATACATATTTATAAATAAATACGTACATAATACTTGTATTTATTGATTTTATGGATAAATTATCTTTAAAAATGAAGTATTTAAGAATAATTTTTCTTCTTTTTATTAGTTTCCAAGTTTTGGCAGATGATAATGATACTGCCAAAAAAAACCTTGTTGATAAAATGACAAGTAGTATTTCTTCCGCATTAACAAATATGATTGATGGAGAGGGCGACACCCAAGTTCAAATTACAACTGGTGAAGACTATCATCCAGAATTTTCAATTGTAACAGTAAGACCTTTAGCGGCTCACCCTGGCGTTGATGCGTGGTTTATTCAACTGCAACTTAATGAAACAAAAATAAGGGGGGATGGAAGACTGTCAGTTAATTCTGGTATTGGATATCGCAAATTATCAGATGATAAAACATCTCTTACAGGGGCTAATGTATTTATAGATTATGATCAAAAAGGAAATGCTAGAGCTAGTATAGGTTTGGAATTAAAATCCTCAGCTTTCGAAGCAATAGGTAATTATTATCAAGCTTTGACTAAAGGCAAGACTGTAGGTAGTTATACAGAAAGAAGTTTAGATGGATTAGAAGTAAGTATAATCGGACAAATTCCTTATTTGCCTTGGGCAAATATTGTGGCAAATCATTATGAGTGGAAAGCAGATAAAAATTCTAAAGATTCTAAGGGTGATAAAATCAGTCTTGAATTAACTATAACACCAAATTTAATTGTTGATCTTGGATATGACGACAATAATATTCATGGAACAAGTAATTTTGCAAAAATCATGTTTGTGTATCCTCCTCGCGACCAAACTATGTCTGCTTCAACAAATTTGGTTGGAGAAAAAGCATTTACCAAGGGTGATATGAGCGTAGAATTATTATCAGTTGTAAGAAGAACAAATAAACAAGTAATTGAATCAGAGGGTACTGGTGTTGTGATGGCTAGGAGCAATTAAATTATGTACAAAATTTTTCTTTATTGGTTTTTATTTATGTTTTTTTCTTTTCAAGCTTTGGCAGTTTCTGGAAATGCAGATAAATATGAAGTAACTATGAAAAAAGTTGAGTTATGTACTTCTTCAGCTTGCTCATCGCCCACAACAGTTGCGAGTGGTTCTCAAGCAGTTAATATAGCAAGCCTATCAGCTGGTGCTGAAGCAGGAGCCTTTGGCTCAACTACTGGACTGCCCATAGGCACAACATATACACATTTAAGAGTTACTTTAAATAGAGCTATGACAATAGAGGGAGAGGTAAATGTAAGTGGAAATAATTGGTGTAGTACAGATTCAGCTGATGCTGGTACTGCAACTGCATTGCATGTTGGAACATTAGACACAGATGGAACTGCTACTGATGGGACCGATCAAACTCTTTATTTAGCTGACGCAGATGATTATGCGACTGATGAAACTATAACCATCTCTTACGGCAGCCCTTCTTATGCAGTTTCAATGAGTGTTGGCTCACCTTCCGCATCAGAAGTTCAATTGATTTATGAGCTATCTTCAGCATATATATCAGGTGTAGTTGCACCTAAAATTAAGGTTTCTTTCGATGTTAGCTCGGCTTTAGGAGCAGGAATAGCTGATACTAACGTATGTTATATGTGGCCTGAAGAACCAGTTGTTACGATAAGTCTTACAGAATAAAATAATTGCCGTGTCAAGTTGACACAAAAAAAATGATAAATTTTCTTATTTAAGATATATATAAGAATCATAATTTATGAATAATTCTTCTGATCCAAAAAAATATAAAAATTCATTTCTTAATTGGATTGAATTTCGTTTACCTATCGTTTCTTATATTGAAAGAGAATACAAAGATTATCCAATGCCTAAAAATTGTAATTATTTTTGGAGTTTTGGAGCAATGGCAACTATACTTTTAGTTGTTTTGATTGTTACAGGAATTTTTTTAGCAATGAATTATACGCCACATACTGATTTAGCTTTTAATAGTGTCGAACGAATTATGAGAGATGTCAACTATGGATGGCTACTTAGATATTTACACTCAAATGGTGCAGCCTTCTTTTTTATAGTTGTTTATATTCACATAATGAGGGGCATGTATTATGGCTCTTATAAATACCCTCGAGAATTAAACTGGATACTTGGTGTATTTATCTTCCTTTTAATGATGGCGACAGCTTTTCTAGGCTACACATTGCCATGGGGACAGATGTCATATTGGGGAGCAACAGTTATAACCAATCTTTTCAGCGCCATTCCTGTTATTGGAGAGGGTTTAAAGACTTGGATACTAGGCGATTATACGGTAGGTAATGCTACTCTAAATCGTTTTTTTGCACTTCATTATGTTCTTCCATTTGTAATTTTTGGTGTTGTAGCTCTCCATGTTGCAGCTGTTCATGTTCATGGATCAAACAACCCATCAGGAATCGATATTAAATCAAAAAATGATACAGTAAATTTTTTCCCTTATATGATAATAAAAGATACTTTAGCAATCTGTGTATTTGGATTTATTATAGCTGCTGTTGTATTTTTTGGGCCTAACCTTATGGCAGAAGTGGATAATTACATACCGGCAAATCCTATGGTTACTCCTAGTCACATAGTAGCAAATTGGTATTTAGCCCCCTTTTATGCAATACTTCGTGCAGTACCAGATAAACTTGGCGGTGTAGCACTCATGTTTGCTTCAATTTTAATTTTATTCTTTTTACCCTGGCTCGATAGAGTAAAAATAAGAAGTTGTAACTATAGACCTATATTTAAATGGTTTATGATGCTTTTTTTCGTAAACTTTTTTGTTTTAGGCTATGTTGGAATGAAGCCCGCAGAAGGCATATATTTGTTGGTAGCTAGAATGGGACTTATTTATTATTTTGTTTTTTTATTATTAATAACTCCTTTTATAGGAAGAATAGAGAAAACTAAGAAATTGCCTCTAAGCATAAGCAATATTTTAAATAATAATCATTCTGAACAGAACAAATTTCAAAAAGAAGTAAATTAATGAGGTTTATATTTACAATATTATTTTGTTTTACTTTTTGTTTTAGTATTTTTGCTGCTAGTGAAACAAAAAACGCACCAAAACATGAATGGTCTTTTACTGGGTTAAATGGAACTTTTGATAAATCAGCAATTCAAAGAGGCTACAAGGTTTATAGAGAAGTTTGTGCCGGGTGCCATTCAATGAATCTTCTTTATTACAGAGATTTAATAGATATTGGATTTACCAATGATGAGATCAAAGCTATTGCTTCAGAATATACAGTCATAGATGGTCCGAATGATGAAGGGGAAATGTTCGAACGTCCTGCTAAGTCATTTGATAGATTTGTATCTCCATATTTAAATGAACAAGAAGCAAGATATAGCAATAATGGATCATACCCACCTGATCTCTCTGTAATAACAAAGGCTAAAATTAATGGACCTGACTATATTTACAATCTTCTCCTTGGATATGTTGATCCTCCTGAAGACTTTGAACTTGGTGATGGCATGTATTACAACAAATGGAAAGAAGGTGAGCAAATTGCAATGGCTCAACCTTTAGATGAAGGATATGTTGATTATGATGACGGAACAGAAAATTCATTAGAGCAACTAGCTGAAGATGTAACAACTTTTCTTGTATGGTCTGCTGAACCTGAATTAGAGGAGAGAAAAAGCCTTGGGATTAAAGTTTTACTATTTTTTGTTGTAGCCGGTTTGTTTGTTTTTATTGCTAAAAATCGTCTTTGGAAATCTGTTAATTAAATATTAAAAAGAAAGTGCATTACATCACCTTCGTTTACAATGTAATCCTTACCTTCTTGTCTTAACTTTCCTGCTTCCCTGCATTCACTTTCTCCATTAAACTCAACAAAATCCTTATAAGAAATAGTTTCAGCTCTAATAAAACCTTTTTCAAAATCTGAATGGATTTTTCCTGCAGCTTGAGGAGCAAGAGTATTTTTTTTAATTGTCCATGATCGCGTTTCTTTTGGCCCACATGTATAAAAATTAATCAAATCTAAAATTTTATAACCAGCAATAATAAATTTTTTTAAACTAGTTTCATTTAATCCTAATTGTTTATACATTTCATTCTTATCCTCCTCATTATCTAATTCTGTGATTTGAGATTCGATTGAAGCTGAAACTAATACATGTCCATAACCATTTTCATTTGCTTTTTGTTCAACAAGCTTTGATAAACGATTTCCATTACTAATTGATTTTTCATCAACATTAGAAGCATATAACATTGGCTTAAAAGATATTAGATTCAAAGAATTTAAAAATTGCAAATCTTCTGTAGAAAATAGGTTTTTGGTAAATTTTTTTTCGTTATTTAAAATATCAATAGCTTTTTCAATTATTAATAAATGACTCATGATAATTTTATCACCTTGTTTGCTCTTTTTTTTAGTTGCAATATATTTATTCTCTAATGTTTCTATGTCAGCAATTTTTAATTCAGTTGTTATTGTTTCAATATCATCAATTGGATCAATATTTGTCGAAACATGGGTGATGTTTTCATCTTCAAAACATCTAATAACATGTGCGATAGCGTCAACTTCACGGATATGAGATAAAAATTTATTTCCTAGCCCTTCTCCTTTTGAAGCTCCCCTTACAAGACCAGCTATATCTATAAAATCCATATAAGCAGGAATTATTTTTTCACTTTTGCCAATAATACTCAATTTATTTAATCTTTCATCAGGTATAGCAACTCTACCAACATTGGGTTCAATTGTTGCAAAAGGGTAATTTGCAGCTTCAGCTTTATTTGAATTTGTTAGAGCATTAAATAGTGTGGACTTACCAATATTTGGAAGGCCAATTATACCACATGTAAAGCCCATCTAGATTTTTTTCTCTTTAATATTATTTAAAAGTAAATTGATATTAGTAAAAATTAATTCAAAGTTTTTACTTAATAAATCTAATTTTATATTAATATTATTAATTTCAGTTTTTGTAAATTTTTTTAAAACATAACTTGATACTAGTTGTTTATTTGCTGGGTGACTTATACCTATTCTAATTCTATAATAATCATTTCCAATTTGTCTATCTATGCTTTCTAATCCATTATGTCCTGCATTACCTCCACCAATTTTAATCTTAATTTTAGCATTTGCTAAATCAAGATCGTCATGAACAACAAACAATTTTTTTGATTTAATTTTATAATAATTCAAAGTTTCACTTACAACTGGACCTGAACAATTAATAAAACTTAAAGGCTTAAGAATGATACATATATTTTTACCTATCTTACCTTTGTATAATTCTTTTTTATTATCTTTTTTTAATAATACAAAATCATAATCATATATTAATTTTTCGACAAAGATAAAACCAATATTGTGCCTTGTATCTAAATATTTTTTGCCTGGATTACCAAGTCCGCAAATTAAAAACATTTTAATTAATATCTAAAAATTATACTACTTTGATTCTTCTTTTTTCTCTTCTTTTTTATCGTCTGGCTTTTCTTTATTTTCTTCAGTTTTATCTTTTTCTTCAGATGTTTCTTCTTTTCCTTCTTCAGAGTCTTCTTCAGTTTTTGTTTCTTCTACTTCTACAGTTGGCGGAACAAGTGTAGCTATTACAAAATCCCTATCTGTAATTGTAGGAGTTACACCTTCAGGAAGATTAATATTACTAATTTTAACTGCATCACCAATTTCACTTTCTTTGAGATCAAATATTAATTTCTCTGGTATTTGATTTGCATTGGATACTAGCTCCACTAATCTTCTTACTAAGTTTAAAACACCGCCTTTTTTTATACCCGGACATATATCTTGGTTAAGAAATTCTACAGGCACTTCAACAGTAACTTTTGTATCATCTTTTACTCTTAAAAAATCAAAATGTATTAACCTATCTGTCACTGGGTGGTATTGAAGGTCCTTAGGTAATATTTTTTCAAGTTCCCCATCAATTTCTAAGTCAATTATTTTTGTATAAAAAGAACCTGAGCTCATCAATTTTTTTAAAATTTTATCCTCAAAAGCTATTTTTTTTGGCTCTGTTCCTTTTCCATATATAATGCCAGGAACTAAACCTTTTTTCAAAAGTCCTTTATTAGAGCCTTCACTCTTTTTTCTAATAACTGCTTTATAATTTTCCATATAAGTTTTAATCAAAAAGTGCAGAAACAGAAGAATCGCTGTTAATCCTTTTAATCGCCTCACCCATTAAAGGAGCAATACTTATATGTCTAATATTTTTTGTATTTTTTACTTCCGCAGATGCTTGTATGCTATCAGTAAGCACCAGCTCTTTTATAGAAGATTTCTTTATTTTATCCAAGGCGTTTCCAGAAAGTACCCCATGCGCAATATATGAGTATATTTCTTTAGCTCCATAGGTTTTAAGAGCTTTAGCAGCATTACATAGTGTACCAGCAGAATCTGCAATGTCATCAAGCAAAATGCAAGTTTTGTCTTTTACCTCACCAATAATATTCATAACTTCTGATTCACCTGCTTTTTCTCTTCTTTTATCTGCAATTGCCAAACCTGCATTTAGTCTTTTAGCAAAAGCTCTAGCTCTAACTACGCCACCTACATCAGGTGAGGCGATAACTAAATTATCGCTATCACCAAATTTATTTCTCATATCTTTTATAATTGGAGGGGCAGAAAAAATATTATCCAGAGGTATATCAAAAAAACCTTGAATTTGTCCGGCATGTAAGTCCATCGTCAATACTCTATCTGCACCTGCAGAAGTTATTAAGTTAGCAACTAGTTTTGCAGTAATAGGTGATCTTGGCCCAGTTTTTCTATCTTGTCTAGCATAGCCATAATAGGGTAATACAGCAGTTATTCTTTTTGCAGAGCCTCGCTTAGCAGCATCTATAGTAATCAGCAGTTCCATAAGATGATCATTTGCTGGATGAGAAGTAGATTGAACAATAAATACATCTTCGCCCCTAATATTCTCATTGATTTCAACAAATATCTCATTATCTGCAAAATTTCTAACTGATACATCTGATAGTTTAACACCAATATAAGAAGTAATTGCTTCTGCTAATACCTTATTACTGTTGCAGGCAAATATTTTCATTTAATAATAAGCATTTATTAAAGCAGAATTAAAATAGATCAAGTAAAATTATTTAAGCAAAACTTACAATATTTATCATTCTCCCAGTTTCTGTTAAATTTTTATGATTTGATCGTCTATGACTAAAAAATAACTTCTCATTTTTATAAGTATCATGTTTTGAATTTAGTATTTTTTTTATACCCATTTCTTTAAATTGATAATTTATTAAACCTCTCATATCAAATAAATACTTTTTATTATTTTTTTTTAAAAAAAATTTTTTGTATTTTATATTTGATTTAATAAATTTTTTTTTAAATATTGAACTAACTTCAAAATTATTTTTTGCAAGACATGGTCCTATTATAACAACCAAATCATTCAAATTTTTATGATATTTTTTTTTAATAAGATTTATTGATTTTTTTGATATATTTAGTAGAGCGCCCTTCCATCCCGCATGTAAGCAACATATGAAATTCTTTTTCTTATCAAAAACAAATATTGGAGCACAGTCAGCAGTAAGGACTCCAAGTGCTATAGAAAAATCTTTAGTGATTAAGCCATCACCTTTTAATTCTGAGTTAAAATTCTTTTTACTAATCTCAATAATTTTATTAGAATGTATCTGTTTAACTAATTTTAAATTTTGATTATTGGAAATTATCATCTTACTTGCTGTTTTAATATTTTTTTTAACAGTTGTAATTTTATCACCACTTGAAATACTACAATTTAATGAACTAAAATTATTTTTTGACTTACCACCAATACGTGTAAAAAAACCATATTTTATATGTGAAAAATTTAAATTCTTAACATTTAGAAAATTTTTATTCATATAGATGAAACAATTAAAAATTTAAAATTCTTTCCCATATTTTGTTTACTTATTAGTCTTTCATATTCATTTATTATTATTTTTTGTTTTTCTTTAGTTAATTCTTTTATTAATATTTTTTTTCTTTGATTTAATCCATTAGATAGTAGAAAATTATTTTGATCACAATAATTTACTATATTGAGATCAAATCCCTTTGCAATATTAATAAGTTCACTAAAATCTACATAAGAACTAATATCTTGATTGCCTATGTTATCAAAAATATGGGTTTTTTTATGGTTTAAGATAGTCTGTAAAGTAAAATTCTTTATTGGAGTATGGTATCCATAGTCAACTAATATAATCAAACCTTTATTTTTAACAATATGTTTGCATAGATTCTCAAATAAAACTGATCTTTCTTTAGATATTTCTGCTATTCCTGTCTTGTTATATTTTTCTAGATTATTCAGTAATTTTTTATTTTTAACAACTATATCTTTAAAAGAAAAAATATCTTTTTGATTGTTATATATAACGAATTTTTCATACCAATTATCTTTTTGATAGAATTGTCTGATTGGTAAGCAATCAAAAAATTCATTTGAATATATAATACTGGGATTACTTGAATTTGTTTTAAACTCACTTAACCATTTTACATTTTTTAATTTAAGTTTATTAATATTCTCTTTCTGAATTTTTATAAGTTTATCATTTTTTTCAACAAAAAAAATATCTGCTAAATTTATAAATGATCGCTCTATTTTTGAAGTTCTAAAAATATCATTAAACAAAGTACATCTTCCAGGACCAAGTTCTATTAAATTAAATTTAGAATTTAAATAATTCTTCCAATAATTTATAATATATACTCCTATAATTTCTCCAAACATTTGGGATATTTCTGGAGATGTTACAAAGTCTCCTTTTTTACCAATAGGGTTTTTCGAGGTATAATATGAGTTATTTTTATAAAGTAAAAAATCAATAAATTTATCTAATCTTAATTTTTTTTTTTCTTTCAATATATTTGTTATTTTTTTTCTTAATTCCATTTTTTACTAAAAATAATTATGCCTAAGGCTAATAAGGGTAAACTCAAAATTTGACCCATAGAAAAATAGTTAAATATTAAGCCAATTTGAATATCTGGCTCTCTTAAAAATTCAATACTAAATCTAAATACTGAATATAAAATTAAAAAAATCGCACTTATTTTTCCTATTTTTAAATTTTTATTATTTTTTTTAAAATACAAAATCAAAATAATAAATATTAATAATCCTTCAAAAAATGCTTCATATAATTGAGAAGGGTGACGTGGTTCTTGGTCAATTTCTGGATATATCATTGCGATAGGAAAATTTGTTATTCTTCCATATAACTCTCCATTAATAAAATTAGCAATTCTTCCAAAAAATAAGCCTATAGGAGCAACAATACAAACTAAATCTGATAAATAAAAAAAATCAATTTTATTTTTTCTAGAAAATAAAAATATTGCAATAATTATGCCAATTAATCCTCCATGAAATGACATTCCACCAAGCCATATTTTGAAAATGTAAATTGGATTTATTAGAAAATAATTAGTTTGGTAGAAAATTACATATCCAATTCTGCCACCTAAAATTACACCAAATATTGACCATACAAAAAAACTATCGATCTGCTTATTTGAAATATGATTTAAATAATATTTATTTAAGTATTTAATTAGTGAGGCACCTACTACAAAACCTATGATATAAGCCAAACTATACCATCTAATATCCACGTAACCTATGGAAAGTATGACAGGATCTATTGAAGGTTTTATTAAAATCATTATATTTAAATAAACTAATATTATAATGGTTAATAAAAATAAAATCTTATCTGATTTATCTAAAATGGCTTTAGATGCAATGAGCACGTTTTCTGGCGTTAAAAAAGAAATTGAAACAATTGTTAGTTTGAGGGTCAATAAGGTCTTAAATAAGATGAATTTAGTTAAAAGAGATGAATTTGAAGTTTTAAAAAAAATGGTTCAGAAGCTAATTATTGATAAGGAAAATGCAAAAAAAACAAAAAAATCCCCTAAAACCAGAATAAAAAAAACTAATACTAGAAAAAAAAAGAAGAAAAATTAAAAATATACACATTTTTCAATGAAATAAGCTTGCACAAAACCAAGCTAATTTAGTAAACCTACATATAGTAAGTATATTCAATAAATATACTAAATAGAGTATGGATACAGACAATTTACCTTTAAATCCAATAGATGTAGTTGAGGATGTAATTTATCAAAAAAATTGGAATTTTAGTAGAGCCGATGAACATGAGCTTGTTGCAGAAATAAGTTCAAATTGGTGCCAGTACAGACTTTACTTTAATTGGTCAGAAAAAATTAGTGCTATGAGTTTTACTGTGACATTTGATTTGTGTTTTCCTAAGACTAAAATTACTTCTGCATACGAGTTACTTGGACTTATAAATGAAAAATTATGGGTAGGACACTTTGATATAACCAGTAAAAATGGAATTCCTGCTTATAGGAATACTGTAATTTCATTATCAGATAATGATCTATTACATAAAAAACTTGAAGATTTAGTTGATATAGGAATATATGAATGTGAAAAATATTATCCTTCATTTCAAAAAGTACTGTTTGAAAATGTACCACCAAATGAGTCATTAAAATTAATAAATTTTGATGTAATAGGTAGGGCTTAAATAACTCTATTTAAATTCTAAAAAAAAGTATAATTAATTTAATTATGAAAAATATTTTATTTATTGGTTGTGGACATATGGGGAGTGCATTGTTAAGCGCCTGGATTAAGGAAAAAAATAACAAGATAACAGTAGTTGATCCATTAAAATATAAACATATTAAAAAAAAATATAAAATTGATGCTTTTGAATCAGCTAATCTTATTCAAAATGTAAATATCTTTGATATTGTAGTTTTGGCAGTGACACCACAATTAGTTGATAAGGTTTTGGAAAAATACAAATTATTAAGATTTAAAAAAACATGTGTAATTGTGAGCATAATAGCAGGAAAAAAAATTAATATTTTAAAAAAAGCAATTCCTAATGTTAGCCAAATGATTAGAGTAATGCCTAATATGCCTGCTTTAGTTGGTGAAAGCGTATCATTTCTTGTTCCAAGTAGGAATACTTCAAACAAAAATAAAAATAATATTTATAAATTATTTTCACAAGTTGGAATCGTTTTTTGGTTAAAAAAAGAAGAGGAGATTGATATTGCAACAGCAATTTCAGGAAGCGGACCAGGTTATATTTTTTATTTAATTAATGCGCTGGAAGAAGCTGCAAATGAATTAGGATTAAACAAAAAAATTAATCAAAGAATTATTTTGCAAACTTTAATTGGTTCTTTAAAACTAATACAACACTCAAAAAAAAGCTCAAAAAAATTAGCAAATGAAATTGCAATTAAAGGCGGCACCACAGAAGCTGGTATTAAAGTATTGAAAAAAAATAATATCAATAAAATTTTATCACAAACCTTAAAATCAGCTTATAAAAAGGCAATATTTCTTAGCAAAAAATAATATGAACAAAAATGATATTTTTTTAGCAAAAAAAACTTTAAATCTATTGAAATCAAAAAATTGGCAAGAAATAAAATTAGAAGATTATAAAAGTTCTAGTAAAAAAAAACTAAAAAAATCAAAAAATGATTTATTAAAAAATATTAATTTTTACATAGATTATTTATTAAAAAAAGAAATTGTAGCATTAGAAGAATCATCCACAAAAGATATGTTGTTTGAAGTGATTATGACGAGATTTGATATTATCCAAAAATATAGAAAATCATTTTTATCACTTTTTAATTCATTTAAATTTAAACCTCAAAAAATTATAATTCTCTTGGCGCCTTTTTTAGAAAGTATGATTTTAATGGCTTCTCTAGCAGATATAAGAATAAAAGGGTTAAATGGCCAATTGATAATTAAAGGTATTTTTATTATTTATATTGCCACATTTTATGTTTGGCTTAATGATGATTCAGAATCTCTAGAAAAAACAATGACAGCATTAGATAATTATTTAGAAAAGGCCATTAAACTTTGTAACTATAAATATTAATGAACAAAATAATTAATTATAAAGATTTTGATAATGTTGAAATTAGAGTAGGGACAATTATTGAGGCTGTAGAAAATAATCATTTAAAAAAACCATCTATAATTTTAAAAATTGATTTTGGAAGTGAAATAGGTATAAAAAAAAGTTCAGCTCAATTAATAAAAAACTACACTGTATCAAATTTAATTAACAAACAAATAGCAGCTGTAACTAATTTTGAGCCAAAACAAATAGGAAATTTAATTTCTGAAGTTTTAGTTTTAGGGTTTCCAGATGCTGATAACGAACCAATTCTTATTGTTCCTGATTTAAAAGTGAAAAATGGAGGAAAACTTTATTAATTATATTGGTAAAGTTATTGTAAGTCTTAACCCGCCCAAATAAGATTTATCAAGTTTTATATCACCTCCATGAGCTCTTATAATATCTCTAGAAATAGATAAACCTAAACCACTTTCTCCTTTTAATTTATTTCTTGAAGGGTCTAGAGTAAAAAAAGGTTTAAAAACATCTTCATAATTTGAAGACGGAATACCAGGACCATCATCATGAAATATTATTTCACAACCATCACCAATTGAACTTACTGAAATTATAATTTTTTTTGAATATCTTATAGAATTATTTATTACGTTTTGAAATGCTCTTTTAATTTGTAGAGGCCTACCAGAAGTTTTAATTTTATTTTCTTCTTTAAATGTAATGCTATAATTATCCTCATTACAATTTTTGATTATTTCTTTTAATATCTCATTTATCGATAAATTTTCTATAGGCTCTGGTGAATCTGATCTAACAAAACTAACATAACTATCTAGCATTGCCGTCATTTCATTTATATCAAGTTCTAGTTCAGACTTTGCTTTTTCATCTTTAAGTAAGGAAAGTTGTAATTTCATTCTAGTTAAAGGAGTTCTTAAATCATGACTTACTCCGGCTAACATATCAGTTCTTTGTTTTAAAAACCTTTTTATTCTTGTTCTCATTTGATTAAAAGCATTTGCTGTTTGTCTTAATTCTGTTGAACCGACACTTTTCAATTCAGGAGCATCTAATCCCCTACCAAAAGTTTCAGCAATTATTGCCAATCTTTTTAAAGGTCTAATTTGTTTTTTCATAAAAAAATATGAAAAGAAAAGCAAAACTAATGAAGAAAAAATCATCCATAATAAAAATACAAAAGCTGATTCACTGTACAATCTGTCCTTATCAACATTAACAATCAATAAATCTTCATTTATTTGAATCGCTATAGCAACCCCTTTATCCAAGTTGCTTAAATCATAGAAAAAAGGTTTATTCAGTTCTTCTAATGCTTGTTTAAGTCTTTTAGACAAAATTCCTCTTTGGGTTTTAAAAGATAGCGGATTTAAGGCTGCTTCTTCTTTATATGAAATATTCATTTTAAAATCATCTTTAGCAATTTCAATGGCTTTTTCTTTGAGATCTTGGTCAATTAATTTAACAATTACATTAATATCAGCAACAACTGATTGAGCTAATCTTTTAGAAATAATATTCCATGAAGTTTGGTAAAATATTAAAGATGTTATTACAACTAAAACTATTACAGGGACAAATATTATAATTATTGATCTTCCTAATAAAGAAGAGGGTATAAGTTTTTTATAAATCATATTTCATTACAAATTAATTTATATCCTTTGCCTCTTATTGTTTTTATATGCTCAGGTTCTTTTGGATTAACTTCAATTTTTTGCCTTAGTCTTGTTATTTGTACATCTATTTTTCTAAGCTCAGTTTCATCAAATTTAATATTTGTAAGCTCATCTCTTAGAACTATTTCGTTTCTTTTTTTTGATAATTTTTGTAATAGATTACTTTCAACTTCTGTAAGATAAATAATTTTATCATTTTTTTTCAATTCTAATTTCATAATATCAAAATTATATTTTCCAAAAGTAACATTTGATAATTCTTTATTTGAATCTTTATAAAGATTTAATAAATTATTAATTCTTAAATATAATTCTTCAGGCTCAAAAGGTTTTGAAACATAATCATCAGCACCAATTTTTAAACCCTCAATTTTATTAATGTTTTCTCCTAATGCAGTTAACATTATTACTGGCGTAGGATAAATATCTTTAATTATTGAAACAAGTTTAATACCATCTCCTGATGGCATCATTCTATCTAAAATAACTAAATCAAAAATAAAATATTGAATGACATCTCTAGCATTTTCAAAATCGTCAGAAATATAAACATTTAATTTTTTTTCTGTTAAGTAATCCTTTAATAATTCTCTTAGTCTTTCATCATCATCAACAATAAGTATATTTTTTTGTGTCATTTATTATTAATTTCATCAAATTTTATTTTATTTTTTTGCTCTATCATCGCATATAAAATTTTTTTAAAACCATTTATATCTTTTTCACTAAATTTATTTATAATTTTTTTAATTCTTTTTGTTTGTATCATAGTAAGCTGATCTTCTAAATCTTGTCCTTTTTGTGTTAGAGTTAATTTTTTTGTTCTTTTGTCTTCCCCAACAGAGACAACTATATATTTTTCTTTAACCAGTTGATTGAGAACCCTTGATAAACTTTGTTTTGTTATCTGTAAAATTAGCAATAACTCTTTAATTGTTAAGTTTTTTTGTTTTCCTACAAAATATATTACTCGATGATGTGCCCTACCAAAGTTAATTTTTTCAAGTATAGCGTCAGGTCCAGCAGTAAAATCTCGATATGAAAAAAATAAAAGCTCAATAATCTTCTTTATTTCTATATCCTTTAAAAATAGAGGATTTAACAATTTATTTAGGTCAGTCATATTGACTTAATTATGCATCACTGATACTCACTTGTCATTTAAAAAAATAATTTAATAATATTATGGCTAAATCGTTCGATAATAGAGATGGTTGGATATGGCAAGATGGAGAATTCATCAATTGGAACGAAGCAAAAACACATATTATTACCCAAGGTTTACATTATGGAAGTGCAGTTTTTGAAGGTGAAAGATCTTATAATGGTAATATTTTTAAATCAGATCAGCATACAAAAAGGCTTTTTAAATCAGCAGAAATAATAGGTATTAAAATACCGTTTTCAGAGTCAGAGATAAATCAATCAAAATTCGATTTAATTAAAAAAATGAATTTCAAAGAATGCTATGTAAGGCCAATAGTTTGGAGAGGTAGCAGTCAAATGGGTTTGTCCACTAACAATTCAAATATTCATGTTGCTATTGCAGTATGGGATGATTGGGCATCATATTTTAAGATTGAGGATAGAATAGCTGGATTAAGATTGATTACATCACCCTGGAAAAGACCTGCTCCTGATACTGCTCCTTATGAGGCAAAAGCTTCTGGACCATATATTATTTGCACATTATCAAAAGAATATGCAGAAAAAAAAGGATACCACGATGCTTTAATGTTAGATTATAGAGGTTATATAGCTGAAGGTACTGGCGCAAATATTTTTTTTGTTAAGGACAAAGATATTCATACCCCGATACCCGATTGTTTTTTAAATGGCATTACTCGTCAAACAGTAATTGAGATGGTAAAAAAACAAGGTTTTAATTTAATAGAAAAATACATAAAACCAGATGAAATAACTAATTATGATGAAGCCTTTCTTACTGGAACCGCAGCTGAAATAACACCAATTCAATCTATTGATGACGTAAAATTTAAAACTGGACATAATTGTATAACTTATAAATTTATGCAAGATTATAGTGAATTAGTAAATACCGTTAGTTAAAGTTTTTAAGCCATTTACTTTCATTTTCATAATTTTCTTTTTTCCAAAAAGGAGCTTCTTTTTTTAGATAATCCATTATAAAATTACATGACTCAAAACTTTCTTTTCTATGTTTAGAGAATGTAGAAACTAAAACAATTTTATCATTAATAGATAAATTACCAAATCTATGGATTACTAAATAATCGATTAAATTCCATTTATTTTTAGCATTCTCACATATTTTCTTTAGACTTTTAATTGCCATTTCTTCATAAACTTCAACATAAATAGATTTTACTTTTTTGCTATTATTAATATTTCTTACATATCCAATAAAATTTGTAACAGCGCCTATTTCATTACTAAGAGACTTAATTTTTTCAATTTCATAATCAACTTGAAAATTTTCTTTTTGAATTTTTATCATTATCCTCCACTAACAGGCGGAAAAATAGCAATTTCATCATTTAAATTAATTTTTTTATTTTCAGTAATATATTCTTGATTTATAGAAAATCTAATAATATCTTCATCTATAAATTTTTTAAGTTTAGGATACTTTTTAACAAGAATTTTTTTTAATTCATTAATATCTTTTAAATTTGAATAGTTCAAATTTTCATGTTCACTTTTTGTTATATCTTTTATCCAGGCAAAGTATTTTATTTTTATCATAAGTGCTTTATGCCTGACTTTAAATAATCAAAACCTGTATATAAAGTTAGAATTCCAGCAGTCCAAAGAGCAGCTTTTCCTATAATTATTACTGGTATGATAGTGATTTGACTTTCACTTAAAATTAATACAGCTAATGCTATTAGTTGTATTGATGTTTTTAATTTTGCAATTCTTGATACAGGTACACTTATTTTAATTCCTGCTAAATATTCTCGTAAACCCGATACTGCAATTTCTCTTAATAAGATTATAAGAGCCGGTATGGTCTCCCAATCTGCAATTATTCCTTTTGAAGTTAGTATTAGAATGACTGCTGCTACTAACAATTTATCAGCTATAGGATCTAAAAAGGTGCCAAAATTTGTTATTTCATTTCTTATTCTGGCTATATAACCATCAAAATAATCGGTGATACTTGCAACACAAAAAAGAGTAAATGCTACCCAACCATAGAATGGACTTTTCATATATATACAAATTACTATTATTGGTATTACTATAATCCTTGCGATCGTAAGTATGTTTGCAATATTAAATTTCATCAATTTTTTTTAGAACAATATTTAGTTATTAGCTATGAAAAAATTCATATACTTTATTAATAATTGTATTTGGAAGGCTCTTGACCTCTTTTAATTCGCTAAGTGAAGCATTTTTAATATTATTAACACTGCCAAAATGTAGCATTAATTGTTTTTTACGTTTTGGACCAACTCCTTTGAGTTCATCAAAAACTGAATGTAAAGATACCTTTGATCTTTTTGAACGATGTGCTGTGATTGCAAATCTATGAGCCTCATCTCGCAAACGTTGAATAAAAAAAAGAAGGGGGTCATTATTTTTAAGATTGATATTCTGCTTTTCTAAGTGAATGATTTCTCTACCTGAATTTCTATTTTTACCCTTAGAAATTGCTAATAACTTTATAGTTTTTAATTTTAGTTTTATAATTATTTTTTTAACAATCTCGTATTGACCTCTGCCTCCATCTATTATTATTATATCTGGATGAACTAAATTATTATCTAAGGTTAGAGATTTTAATCTTCGGTGTAAAACTTCTTCCATCATGTAATAATCATCTATTTTTGAAACTTCAGTATCTCTATTATTGTATCGAATATTAAATTTTCTATAATTTTTTGGACTTAAGCCCTCTTTATTTGCCACAATCATTACGCCCAAAGCATTTTTTCCAAAAGTATGACTATTATCAAATACTTCAACCCTATTAGGCATTTCATTCATTTTTAATAATGATTTAAGCTTAGTTAAAGCAGTAAAATGTGATTCTATATTAGCATTTTTTAATTTTATTCCTTCATAAGCGTTTTGTTCAGCTAGCATCACATGTTGTAATTTTTCACCAGACTTAGGTTGCAAAATCTTAACTTTAATCTTATTTTTTAAATTTAAAGTTTTTTCAACATCTTTAAAATAATCTTGATTTATATTTATTAAAATTTTTGGTGGCGAGTCTTTGTTGGAATAAAATTGATATAAAAAAGACTCTAATATTTCTCGACTTTGAGAATTTTCTTCATGAATGGGAAAGAAAGACTTGTTGCCATAATTACTTCCATTTCGGTAAAATTTTCCATGCACACAACTTTTGCCATTAATTAATCTAATAGCAAAAATATCTATGTTCCTCATATCTTTAATATAAACAGATTGGTATTTTTCAATTTGATTTATAGATTTGATCCTATCTCTTAATCTTGCTGCTTTTTCATACATTCTATTTTTGCTAGCAATAATCATTTGTTTGTTTAATTTTTTTTCTATTTTTTTTGTGTTTCCATTTAAAAGTTTTTTTGCATCTTGTATGCTTTCAAAATATTCTTTTTTTGAAATATAATTTACACAAGGAGCACTACACCTTTTAATATCATATAACAAACATGGTCTAGATCTGTTATTGAAGGTGCCTTCTGTACAACTTCTAAGTAAAAAGGCTTTTTGTAATGATACAAGAGTGGAATTAACCAAAGATGGAGAAACAAATGGTCCATAATAGTTGCCTTTAAATTTTTTTGTTCCTCTATACTTTTGTATTCTCGGATAGTTATATTCTTTGTTAATTAAAATATATGGAAAGGACTTATCATCTCTTAATATAATATTAAAACGAGGTTTGTTTTTTTTTATTAGATTGCACTCTAATAACAAGGCTTCTATTTCTGAGTTTGTAACAGAGAAGCTCATACTTTTTGTTTGTAAAACCATTCTCTGAAGACGACGAGTTAAATTGCTGAGGGAAGTATAATTCATAACCCTTTTTGCTAAATTTTTAGCTTTTCCAATATATAAAATGTTTCCATTCTCATCTTCCATTTGATACACACCTGGTTTTTGTGGAAGAGTTTTTGCTGTAAATCTAATTATTTCTTGACCTTTTAACAGGGTATTAAGAGTTTTTTGATTAAATATTTTGCTACTCTTTATTATATCATTATTTTTATTTATTACTTTAACCACAATTATAACTAGATTATGTTTTAAATATATTATAGTTCAATTTTGAATTTAAAGATATTTATGGATAATAAATATACTAAATTGATTTGGGAGACTTTAAAATGGCTAAAATGACCACTGAGGAAGCGTTTGTAAAGGTATTGCAAATGCATGGAATAGAACATGCATTTGGTATTATTGGGTCAGCATTTATGCCAATATCTGATTTATTTCCAAAGGCTGGAATTACGTTTTGGGATGTAGCACATGAATCTAACGGAGGTTTAATTTGTGATGGATACACTCGCACAACTGGTAAAATAGCTATGTGCATTGCTCAAAATGGCCCAGGTATAACAGGCTTCGTTACACCAATCAAAACAGCTTATTGGAACCATACCCCAATGCTTCTTGTTACTCCTCAGGCTGCAAATAAAACAATTGGACAGGGAGGTTTCCAAGAAGTTGAACAAATGAATTTATTTAAAGATATGGTTTGTTATCAGGAGGAGGTTCGAGATGCTTCAAGAATGGCTGAGGTTTTGAACCGCGTAATTGAAAAGGCAATAAGAGGATCTGCTCCAGCACAAATAAACGTACCAAGAGATTTATGGACACAAGTTATTGATATAGAATTGCCAGCCATAATTAGAGTTGAAAGAGCTTCAGGTGGAAATAAAGCTATTAAGCAGGCTGCAGATTTATTATCAAATTCAAAATTTCCTGTAATTCTTTCTGGGGCAGGTGTAATTTTAGCTGATGCTATTGAAGATTGTAAGGCTCTTGCAGAAAAATTAGATGCACCAGTTGCTTGTGGTTACCAGCATAATGACAGCTTTCCAGGTAGTCATCCTCTTGCAGTTGGCCCACTTGGTTATAATGGCTCAAAAGCTGCAATGGAAATTATATCAAAAGCTGATGTTGTTTTAGCTTTGGGAACGAGATTAAATCCTTTCTCTACCCTTCCAGGATACGGTATAGATTATTGGCCAAAGGATGCTGATATAATTCAAGTAGATATTAACTCTGATAGAATTGGTTTAGCAAAAAAAATAAGTGTTGGGATTTGTGGTGATGCTAAATTAGTATCTCAACAAATTTTAAGTGAACTATCAGACTCTGCAGGGGATACAGGTAGAGAAGAAAGAAAAGCAATTATTCATCAAACTAAATCTGCATGGCTCCAAACTTTAACAAGCATGGATCATGAAGATGATGATCCAGGAACAAGTTGGAATAAAGACTCAAGAGAACGTGATCCGGATAGAATGTCACCACGCATGGCGTGGAGAGCAATACAAGCTGGGTTACCAGAAGAAGCAATAATTTCTAGTGATATTGGTAATAATTGTGCAATAGGTAATGCCTATCCTTCTTTTGAAAAAGGAAGAAAATATTTAGCTCCAGGCCTTTTTGGACCTTGTGGTTATGGTTTTCCTTCAATTTTAGGTGCTAAAATAGGATGTCCTGATATCCCAGTTGTTGGTTTTGCCGGAGATGGAGCATTTGGAATTAGTATGAGTGAGCTAACCTCATGTAATAGAAAAGAGTGGCCAAATATAACTATGGTTATATTTAGAAACTATCAATGGGGTGCAGAAAAAAGAAATTCAATACTATGGTATGATAATAACTTTGTTGGCACAGAACTTGATCCTGAATTAAGTTATGCAAAAATAGCTGAAGCATGTGGGTCTAAAGGTGTAGTTGTTAAAAGCTCTAACGAGTTAACTCAAGCAATTAAAAAAGGTTGCGATGATCAACAAAAAGGTATTACAACATTTATTGAGGTCATACTTAATCAAGAATTAGGTGAGCCTTTTAGAAGAGATGCTATGAAAAAACCAGTAGAAGTAGCTGGAATTAACTCTTCTGATATGAATAATTAATTTAAGAAAGTAATTATTTAATAAGTGATCAAAAATGATAATTATAAATAAGTGAATTTATTTTTTCTTTTTATTGGCCTTGCTTTATTAGTTTTTGGAGCTGAAATTGTTGTACGTGGATCAGTAAGCTTAGGAAAAAAATTAAATGTTTCACTTTTTGCAATAGGCATAGTTATAGTTGCAGGAGGAACATCATTACCTGAATTAGCAAGTGCAATAAATGCAGTACTAAATAATCATACAGATTTAGCTGTTGGAGCTGTCATTGGTAGCAATATTGCAAACTTGATTCTTATAATGGCAGCAACATCTTTTTTTGCACCAATTGATAAAATAAATCAAAATCAAATTAACCAAGCATGGATGAATATAGCATTAGCTTTGATGTTAATATTAATGAGTTTTTTTTTAATACCATTTAATCTTTATTTTGGTTTGCTAGCGGTATTAGTCTTGATTATTATTATGTTTTTTCAAGTTAAAAAAGGAGTTGTAGACGTTTCAGATGTTAGCGAAAAAAGTGATTATTCAACTTTGGTATCTATTATATTTATAATTTTAGGAATATTTCTTTTAGTTTATGGTTCAGATTTATTTGTAAATTCTGCAATAGAAATTGCAAATATATTAAAAATACCTGAAGCAATTATAGGAATTTCTTTAGTTGCTTTTGGCACTTCATTACCTGAATTAGCTGTTGGAATACTTTCAGCAATTAAAAGAAAGGTGGATTTTGCCTTAGGTAATGTTTTAGGGTCAAATATTTATAATGTACTTGGAGTTTTAGGAATCTCTTCATTTTTTTCCAACTTTAAAATACCAAGCACTTTAGGTAATCAAGATTTATATTTTATGCTTTTTGTGACTATTATGATTTTAGGTTTTATGTTTTTCATAAAGCGTCTTGGCAAGATTTATGGTTTAATTGGTTTAATAATGTATTTTAGTTATATTTTTTATATTTATAACTAAAATTAGTTAGAGCATTTCTTTTTCTTCTAAAACTTTTCTAGCTACTTTAAAACATTCAATAGCCTGAGGAACACCACAATATATAGCAATTACATGAATAATAGCTCTAATTTCATTTGTAGTTACACCATTAGTTATAGCCCCCTTGCAATGAATTTCCCATTCTGCCATCTTTCCTAGTGCACCAATCATAGATAAATTCATCATAGATCTGGTTTTGGCATCTATTGTTTCATCACTCCAACCAAAACCCCAACACCATTCTGTCATAGCTTTTTGAAAAGGAAGAGTAAAATCATCTGCATTCTCTAAATTTTTTTCAACATATTCTTTTCCAAGTGTATCTTTTCTTTTTTCTAACCCTTTTTTAAACAATTCTTCATCCATTTTTTCTCCTATTTGAAATATTTAAAGATCATTATATTTTTTTAGCAATACAAAGCCAAGCATCAATATCTTTATTTATAATATAACTTGATTTTTTTAATTCTAAAACTTGCCATTTTTTATCATTTTCTAATTCAGTAATTTTTTTATTAAATTGATACTTTTCATAAATACCTTCGTTAACAGTAAAACAGATTAAACCATCTTTTTTTATAACACGCAACATTTCATCAAGTGAGTGAGCCTTAACATGTCCATAGGTAAAAGTACCGACACATATAATAGCGTCAAAAATATTATTTTGATATTTTAATGATTTATTTAAATCTGCAAGTTCTAATTTTTGGTATAAATCTTTCGGTACTAGATCAAGCATCTCTTGAGAAAAATCAACTCCAACAATATTTTTAAAACCTATTTTTTTTAACTCCTCTCCAACTAAACCAGTGCCACAACCTGCATCCATAATAAAAATTGATTTATCGTTAATATATTTATTAAACATTTCTGTTGCATTTTTTGGTCCAGAATAATTCCAATCCAACATATCTTCATTATACTGATTGTTTTGTGTCCACTTGATGTAATAATCTAAAACTTTTTCTTTTGATTCAAGCTGATAAATTGGTATTTTATTATCTGTATTGCTTTTATTCATTAATATTTATTCTGCTAAGGAAGTAGCAACCCACTTGTTAAAATGATGTGTAGGATTATCAAGAACGGGAGAAAAATTACCTCCATTATAAACAGGAGAATTTCTGCCTTCTTGCATGCCTTCAATAATCATAAGATCTTCAGATTGAATGCTATGCCACTGTTCAAAATTTTCTTTCCTTAATGATTTGTATTTATCAGATAATGCTGCCTCTTCTCCCACATAATATATTTCCATATGTTCTTTGGTATAATTATGACTAATTGGTTCAAGCCAATAGGCATAATAATGATCTTTATGAATTCCAAGCATTACATTTGGAAATAAAGCTACATATTCTGCATGCTCTTTTTTTTCTTTTGACCATCCAGGAAAATTTGGAAACTCTTTATTGTTTTTGAAACGAGGATTGTAAACTAAAGTACCTTGTCCAGCGAAACGATTAGGAAGCCCTTGAATATGATAGTGATCATCAATTTTAGAATAAGAATTAAGACCAGGATGAACAAAGGGTAAGTGATAACTTTCACAATAATTTTCAATTGCAAATTTCCAATTGCATTTTGCTTCTAATAAAAAATATCCATAATCTTTAGGACGACAAATCATTTCTTGATCTTCTTTTGTCCAAAAATTAGACCACCTATCTTCAAGAGGTTTTATATACTCTGGAAAATCAATTTCATTATTTGAAATATTCACCATTACTAAGTCCAGCCATATTGAAGTACGAACTTCTTTCAAACCACTTTTATTTTTATCAAACTGTTCATGTTCGTGTTTGTTAAGACCACCTAAATGAGGTGTTGCAACAAGTTTACCTTCAAAATCATAAGACCATGAATGATAAGGACAGCGCATTACATTTTTTAAAGAACATTTTTCATGAATTAATTTATAACCACGGTGGCTACAAACGTTATGAAATACTCGGACTTTATGATTTTTGTCACGTATTATAATAAGAGGTATTCCTAACAAATCAAATGGTTTTGTATCTCCAGGGTTAGGCACGGAACTTGCTACACCTATAGTTACCCATCTGTCTTCAAAAATTTTCTTGCGCTCTATTTTTGTATAAGGACCATTTAAATAACATTCATTTGGAAGACCGTGAGCTTTTTCTATAGATTCACTTACTATATCAAGCTTCTTTTTGTTTATAATATTATATAATTCAGAATTCATACTAAAATCTATCAAAACTCTATTTTACGATTTATAAATGTCAAATAATTTTATGAGATCAAATGATAAACCCTTGTTATTAAGACTATCCAATATTGCTATTAAAGCAGGAATTATAATTATGCAGCATTATTCAAAAGAAATTAAATTTGAAAAAAAAGCAGATAATTCTCCTGTTACTCAAGCTGATTTAGAAGCTAACTCTCTTATAATTGATGAATTAAAAAAAATTGATAGGTTAATTCCAATTTTAAGTGAAGAAAAAGTGATAAGTTGGAATGAGAGAAAAAAATGGAAAAAATATTGGCTAGTAGATCCTCTCGATGGAACAAAAGAATTTATCAATAAAAACGGTGAGTTCACTGTTAATATAGCTCTTATAGATAATAATCTGCCATTGTTAGGCATAATATATGCGCCAGTAAAATCATTATTGTATTTTGCTAAAAAAAATCAGGGTTCTTATAAACTATTATCAACAAATCAATTAACTAACCTAGATAATGCGACAACAATTAAGACAACCAAAAATATAGAAGAAAATAATATCAGGATAATAGGAAGCAAGTCCCATTCAAACAAATTATTTAACTTTTGGATAAATAAAAAATTTAGTAACCATACACTGTCCACTAAAGGAAGTTCTTTGAAATTCTGTGAAATTGCAGAAGGAAAAGCAGATATTTATCCAAGGTTTGGACCAACTTCAGAGTGGGATATTGCTGCTGGTCATATTGTTTTAGAGGAAGCCGGTGGTAGTATTAAAGATGTTAAAGGAAATAAAATTTTATATAATACAAAAGATAGCTTAATTAATCCTGATTTTATTGCATCAGCTAATGAATTTATTAAATATTAAATTGTTAATTATATTAACAAAGTTTAAACTACAATTTAAACAATATGTTTGATTGGAAAAAACCAACAGTTGAAATGCTAGGTAGATGGCAACCATGGCACGATGGTCATACAGAATTATTTAAAAGAGCTTTAGCTAAAACAGGACAGGTTTGCATTATGTACAGAGATGTAGGAGGAGTTGATGCTGGTGTAGATGGTCAGGATGATAATCCTTTTGAATTCGAAGATGTTAAAAAAAACATTATCAAAGGTTTAGCAAAACATGGCTTTGAAGAAGGTAATCATTATATTGTTATAAAAGTTCCAAATATTATTGATATTTCTTATGGCAGAGGAGTTGGCTATACATTTACTGAGCATGATTTAGGAAAAGAAATTCACAAAATTTCTGCAACTAACATAAGGAAAGAAATGCGGAACAAAGGAGAATTAAAAAAAAAATAAAATAAAATTAAACTAAATTCAAAGGTATTGAGGAAAGGAGTTCTAAACCATTATTGGTTACTAAATATTGATCTTCTAACTTTGCTCCTTCTTTTTCGTCTTTTTCTCCAATATAACTTTCTACACATATGACCATATTTTCTTCAAATACTGCATCATAATCTCCATTGCTATAATCTTTATTTGGATATGCAATAAATGGCCATTCATCACTCATACCTACGCCATGGACTTGACAGGGATAATGATTATCAAAACAATTATCAGGAAGTTGCCAGGCTTTTTCTGCAAACTCTTTAAAGGATAATCCAGGTTTAATTAATTCTTCATTATATTTAACGTTTTCATATGCCAAACTATGAATTTTCTTTTGATAGTTAGTTAATTTTCTACCTTCTACAAATGTTCTAGAAATATCAGCACAATATCCGTAAGGCCCTACCATATCTGTATCAAAAGCTACAATTTCACCTTCTTGGATAATTCTATTACTGCACTCTTGAAACCATGGGTTTGTTTTAGGACCTGAATTAAGTAATCTTGTTTCAAACCATTCCCCTCCATTTTCAATATTAGTCTTATGAAGGATTGACCATAATTCTTCCTCAGTTATTCCTGCTTTTAAATTTTCATGCATAAGCATTATACCCTTTTCAGCTGTTTTAACTGAAGCTCTCATACATATTATTTCATCAGCTGATTTTATTGATCTTGCAATTTCTAAAAATTTTTGAGCATTGATAATTTTATAATTAAAGTTATTTTTTATTGCATTGATTCCAGCAGGGTCACAAACATCAATAGCAATATTATTATTTTGAGAGCTATATTGTTTCATTAAATCATCAATAATTTTTGACCATTCAAGAGCTTTTTCATAAACTTTATTGCCCCATGAAAAATGATCCCAAGTCGTAACTTCTCTCACTTCATCTATTGTGCAATTATTTTCATAAATATGTTCACATTTAGGATATTCAAATAGTATCACTGGGCCATTTGCTGCAATAAAAACATATCGAGTCATTAAATGAAAAGAAAATATTGCCATATTTCTTGTATCTGTCGCATAGCGTATATTGATGGGGTCAAATAAAATACATGCTCCGATGTCATTTTTAATTAATTGATCTCTTACTCTATTTAAACGATATGTTCTCATTCTATCAAAACTTATCTGATCCTCAAAAAGTTTTGGTTTAAAATCATTCTTTATAATTTCAGAATTTTGATCACCTAATTTTGGACCAATTTTTCTTTTAATTTCCATAGAATTTAAATTGATCTTTTATTTAATAAATTTGTAAGCCAATCAGGATCCATTTCTGGAACTGAGGATAGTAATAATTCGGTATAATCTGGATGAGGAGGATTTAAAATTTTACTTTTCAATCCTTGTTCAACAACTTTTCCTTGGTACATTACAACTATTTCGTCAGATATTGCTTTTACAGTAGCAATATCATGCGTAATAAAAATATAAGTTACACCCAGATCCTTTTGTAATTTTTGCAATAGTTTTAAAATACCTTCTTGAACAATCTGATCTAAAGCAGAAGTAACTTCATCACAAATTATCAAGTCAGGATTAGCGGCAAGTGCTCTCGCAATACATATTCTTTGTTTTTGACCACCTGATAATTCTGAAGGAAGTCTGTCTAAAAAAGTTTCATCTAACTCAATCATTTTTAATAATTCAATAACTTTTTTCTCTCTAGCCTTGCCTTTTATGCCGTGATAAAATTCTATGGGTCTGCCAATTATTTCATCCACAGTTTGCCGAGGATTCATAGCAGTATCAGGCATTTGAAAAATTATTTGTATTCTTCTTAATTCTTCTTTTGATCGTTGCTCAAGTTTTGGTGCTAATATTTTTTTATCAAAAACAATTTCTCCCTTAGTTTGAGGGAGCAAACCAGTTATTACTCTAGCAGTTGTTGATTTACCAGACCCACTTTCTCCAACAATTGCTACAGTTTTCCCTTTTGGGATATTGATGGACACACCATGAAGAACTTTTGATGATCCGTAAGCAGCATCAATGTTGTTAATTGATAACATGTAATTATCATTTGTTTCCTCGGGTTTGATGATAGATCTAACTGACCAAAGAGATTTTGTATATTCCTTTTTTGGATTTGATAACATTTCTTTTGTTTCTGCTTCTTCAACTTCTTCACCATATCTTAAAACTTTTATTCTATCTGCCATTTGTGCAACTACAGCTAAATCGTGTGTAATATAAATTGCTGCTGTATTAAATTTTTCTACGATTGATCTCATTGCAGAGAGAACTTCAACCTGGGTTGTTACGTCAAGAGCTGTAGTTGGTTCATCAAAAATTATCAATTCAGGTCTTGGCGACATAGCCATAGCAGTCATAATTCTTTGAAGTTGCCCTCCTGAGACTTGATGAGGATATCTTCTACCGATATTTACAGGATCAGGAAGCTGTAAAGATTCATATAATTCTATTGCATCTTTTTTTAATAAATCAGTAGAATTTATTTTGGCTCTGTTAGCAGCACTAATTGTTTGTTCCATTAATTTATGAGCTGGATTGAAAGAAGCCGCTGCTGATTGAGCTACATATGATATTTTAGTTCCCCATATTTGTCTTTTTTCATTTTCTGATAATGTAACTAGATCAGTGCCATTAAATAAAACTTCTCCTTTGATTATTTTGCAGCCAGGTTGAGTATAACCCATCGCTGCTTTGCCCATAGTAGATTTTCCTGCACCACTTTCACCAATTAATCCTAATATTTCACCCCTATGTAATTTTAAATCTACTCCTTTTAAAATCTTGTGCCATCTCTCATCAGAAAATCCATTAATATGGATGTTTTTCATTTCTAATAAAAGCTCTTTTTTATTTGAGGTCATCTTTCAGTCCACTTGTAATGTATAAGTACCAATCAATAACAAAGTTGATTGCTAATGCCAACAAAGCAATAATCGCAGCTGGAATTAAAGGAGTTAATCCCGCAGTAATGTCATATTGAGCATATTGTATAAGAATTGCATTTTCTCTAACCATAGCAGCCCAATCAGCTGCAGGAGGCTGTATGCCTAAACCTAAAAAACTTAAACTTGATACAGTAAATATTATAAAAATAAATCTTACTCCAAACTCAACAATTAATGGCGAAGCAATATTAGGCAGTATTTCTTTGAAAATAATATAAGATAATTTTTCTCCTCTTAATTTAGCTACTTCGACATACTCTAAAACAACTTGACCTACAGCTACAGATCTTGAAATTCTAAAAAATCTTGTAGATTCTAAAATACCTAGAATTAAAATTAAATTCATATTGCTTGGGCCAAAAACTGAAAGAAGAATAAATGTAAAAATCATCACAGGGATTGCCATTAAAGTATCTATCGTTCTGCTTAAAAATTGATCAATATACCTTCTATCTATTGCTGCTATTATACCAAATATAGTTCCTATAATTAAAGCAATTGAACATGCTAAAAAACAAATTCCAAGAGTATTTCTTGCGGCAAAAATTAGTCTAGAAAAAACATCCCTTCCTATTTGATCAGTGCCTAATAAGTGTTCTCCACCCCATGGAGCATAGGCAATTGGAAATACTTCTGCTTCACCATGTGGAGCAATAAAAGGTGCAAAAAAAGCAGCAAAGAGATATACAGCAATAACTAACATTCCAAACCAAGCTGATATAGGTGCTTTTGAAAAAGCTACTTTTATTCTTTCAAATCTAGTTCTTCTTTTAATTAAATTACTAACTTCTCCTTTAGCTGAATATGATTGCAAATTTTCACTCATTTTGGATATAAAAGTCTTGGATTAGAAATAATTCCGATTAGATCAGCAAGGAGATTCAAAATTACATAAGTAGAAGCAAAAATCAAAGCACATGCTTGAACAACAGGGATATCTCTATTGTAAACAGAGCCAACCATAAGCCTGCCAATTCCTTGATAGTTAAATACAAACTCAACTACAACTGATCCAATTAACATATAAGCTAGGTTAATTGTTATTACTTGTGCAATAGGTGCCCATGCATTGGGTAAAGCATGATTGACAACTACCTCATATCTTGTAGCTCCTGATAATTTTGCCATTTCTATATATTCACTTGATAAAATATTTATAATTGCTGATCGAGTCATTCTCATCATATGACCCATAGTGACAAGCGTTAATGTAAATACAGGTAATGCTGTTAAATAAAATCTTTGCAATATCGATGTATCTTCATTAACATTTGCTATAGTTGGAAAGACAGGAAATAAAGTAGCTAATAAAAGAATAAATATATATCCTGTAAAAAATTCAGGCGAAGAAACAGTAACTAAACTAAACCCAGTTGCTGATCTGTCATAATAAGAATTTCTAAAAAGAGCTGCAGAAATGCCTAATAATAAAGCAAGAGGAATTGCAACAAGTGCACTGACTCCTGTTAAAAAAAGGGTATTTTTCAACCTTGGAATAATCAATTCTACTACTTGTCTTGATCTATCACCTTGATCGCCCTGAACTTTTGATCTTCCTGAAAAAGAACTTCCAAAATCACCCTGAAATACATTTGCAAGCCATTCAAAATATCTTGGAATAGGGTGTTTATCTAAACCAAGTTCTGATCTTAAAGCTGCTACTGATGATTTTGTAGCACTTTGTCCAAGAATCTCAGTTGCAAAGTCACCTGGCAAAAAAGAAAAACAGCTGAAAATTATTATTGAAAACGCAAAAACTGTAATTAAACCAAGACCTACTCTTAATAAAATAGTCTTAAAAATTGGGTGAATTCCGCTAATTTTTCTCCTCCATATGTATTAAGGTTATCTATCTATGGTTATTATGAAAATGGGTCAAAATGCAACCTAAATTTCACAATTTATCCGTTGAATAAAATCTTTATATATGTTTGAATGCATGAATAAAGTTTGTTTTTAACGTTAATTTCTATCAATAATGTACAAAAACAAAGGTTTTTGTGTAATTTAATTTAGGGAGGACAAATGAAAGATAAAAAAATAGACAAATATATTAAAGAACAGTCTACTAAACTTACTAACAGTTTAATAAGTCGTAGACAGTTTGTAATGTCTGTCCTAGCAACAGGAGTTACTCTTCCTATTGCTTTAACATTAGCTGATAAAGCTGTTGCAGCATCAGCAAATAAAGGGGGACATTTTAGATGGGGTAACGGAGCAGCTGATACCACTGATACACTTGATCCTGCAACATATCAAAGCTCATTTATGCAAGCAGTAGCATGGTCATATCAAAACTGTTTAACAGTTGTTGATTCTGATCATAAAGTTATTCCAGAATTAGCGGAAAGCATAGAGTCAGATGATGCTCAAACTTGGGTTTATAATTTACATAAGGGTGTTGAGTTTCATAACGGGCAAACTATGACAGCTGATGATGTTGTTGCTAATTATCAATATCATATGAATCCAGATACAGCTTCTGCTGCTGGAGGACTGTTGTCTCAAATTGATACTATTAGTGCTGATGGACCTAATAGGGTTATATTTAAATTAAAGGCTGCAAATGCCGACTGGCCTGCAATAACAACTGATTATCATATAATGATTAAACCAACTAAAGATGGGGTGGTTGACGCTCAGTCTACAATTGGTACTGGTCCTTATATAATGGATGAGTTTAACCCAGGTGTTGGTGCAAAATTTGGAAAACGAAATCCTAATTATTTCAAAGGTGATGCTTATGCACATTTTGATTCTATTGAAGTAATTGGAATTAATGATCCAGCTACTCGACAAGCAGCACTTCTTAATGGTGAAATTGACTGGATGAATGGTGTTGATTTAAGAACAGCTAATCTTTTAACTAGAGATCCTAATATAGAGATTACCGCTGCTTCTGGATTTGCTCATTACACAGCTCCTATGAGATTGGATGTTGCTCCGTTTGATAATTTTGATGTACGTATGGCGTTAAAATATGCAATTAAAAGACAAGAAATTGTAGATAAAATAATGCTTGGATATGGTACTTTAGGTAATGATCATCCGATAGCAACTGCCCATCCTTTCCATAATAATGCTTTAGAGCAAAGAGAATTTGATGCTGATAAAGCAGCTTATCACTGGAAAAAATCAGGGGTTAGTGGACCAATAGAAATTAGTACTTCAGAAGTTCCTTATGCAGGATGCACAGATGCAACAAATCTTATAGCTGCATCAGCACAAGAATGCGGTATTGATCTTAAGGTTAAAAAAGAGCCTGAAGATGGTTACTGGAGTAACGTTTGGAATACTAAAGGTTTCAGTATGAGTTCTTGGGGAGGTAGACCTACAGAGGATATGATGTGGTCTGCTGCATTTACAGATGATACTGAGTGGAATGAAGCAGCTTGGGGTAATATCGTTAAAACTGATGCAACTAAAAGGTTTAACGAATTAGTTCGTTCTGCTCGTTCAGAACTAGATTTTGAAAAGCGTAAATCTATGTATTGGGAATGTCAGGCATTATGTAATTATGATGGTGGTGCCATTGTATATGCCTTTAACCAATATGTTGGTGCTGGTTCTAAAAAACTTGCTCACGGAGATGATGTTGCTGGTAACTGGGAAAGTGATGGTAACAAAATTTCTGAACGCTGGTGGTTCGCATAATATTTTAAATTAGAAAGTGGCGCATTTAATTGCGCCACTTTAAAATCTCTTTCACAATTAAAAATTGTTTCAAAAAAATAAAAAATATATCCTTGATGGAGGCTCAGGTCAGACATTAATGGAAATGGGGTTACAAACAACTGGCGATCTTTGGTCTGCCAAAGCACTTATAGATAATAAATTTCATCCAATGGTATTGAAAATGCACAAAGATTTTATAAACGCCGGATCTGAAGTAATTGTCACCTCTAATTTCAGTGTAAGAAGAAGATTATTAGTAAAATATAATCTCTTAGAATCTATTGAATCAGCAATAAAATCGGCTGGATTAATTGCTTTAAAAGCAAAAGAAGAATCTAATAAAAAAGTTTTAATAGCTGGCTCTTTACCTAATCAAGGAAATACATATTCTCCTTTGCAATTTGAGAAAGACGAAACTATCTATAAGAATTTTTTTGAAGTTGCAAAAATTTTAAATGAATACGTTGATATATTTTATTTAGATGTTTTGAGCTCAATAAAAGAAATAAAATTAGCCTTAGAAGCAACAAAAGAATTTAAAAAACAAATTCTTGTTGGTGTTCATTTGCGGTATGATGCAAAATTACCATCTGGAGAATCTTTGAATGAATTGATTTTATTAACTAAGAATTATAATTGTTGTGGTATCATTTCAGCCTGTGTTTCTCCAGAAATCGTGGAATTAAGCATGCCTATATTAAGTTTACAAAAATTACCCTTTGGATATAAAATGAATTTATTTAAAAATTTACCAACAAGTAATAAAAATAGCTTTAATAAAGAAGGTTTTGAAGGTCATAGAGATTATGAAGACCCAATAGAATTGCTGGGTACGAGAAATAATGAATATATAGGTGATAAATATAAAAATTTTGTATTAAGTACTTTAGAAAAAGGGACAACTTTAATTGGTGGGTGCTGTGAGATTAAGCCAAGGCATATTAAATTGTTGAAAAATCTGTTTTGATTTTTATTAGTTTTAAGTAATATATTCTTCATAAATAAATGCAAAAAAAATCAAATGATCATCGTTATGTAATAAAGGCTATACCAATTGAAACTGGTAATTCAGTAGAATTAGCTAGGCCTATGCAAACACATCCTCTTAGTTATCAAGAATTAGATTTAGATCCAGAATATACTAACTATGCTGATGGTAGATTTACTCTAGAAAAATTATCAAATGCATCTCCAGATGAAATGTATTGGAAAGTGAGACAAGAAATCATTTTAAGGCATACAGGCGAGCATCCTTATGAGATATCTGGCACTGATGCAGAAAAATTGTTACAAAAAATTTTTACTAGAGATATTTCGAAGGTAAATATTGGAAGATGTTCATATCAGTTTGCATGTTATCATGATGGTGGAATGATTTCAGATGGTCTTTTAATTAAGTTTAATAAAAATAAATTTTGGTTCGCTCAAGGAGACGGTCATTTGTTTAGTTGGTACAAAGCTCATGCAATAGGTTTAGATGTTGAAATAAAAGATCCTAATGTATGGGTTAGTCAAATACAAGGTCCAAAATCTATAGAACTTCTTAAAAAAATACTTGATCAGCCCTTAAAAAATAATTTTAATTATTTCGATTGGGAAGAGGTGTCTATAGCTTCTGAAAATGTAATAATTAGTAGAACAGGATTTACTAATGAATTAGGCTGGGAAATTTATTTGAGACCTGAAAATAATGCTAAAAAAATAGGAGATTTAATTCTAGAAACTGGAAAAGAAATGGGAATGATTTTAACAGCATCACCAGGTTTTAGAGGAAGAAGAATAGAAGCTGGTCTTTTATCAGCAAGTAGAGATTTTACTAAAGACAGAACACCTTTCTCAGTAGGTTTAGGCAAGTTTATTGATTTTAATAAGGGAGATTTTATAGGGAGAGATTATTTAATTAATGCAGATAAGAGTTGTTTAACATGGGGTTTGAGGGTTGAGAACAGCTTTGCTGTTGTTGATAGTGATATTTTATATAATAATAAAAAAATAGGTTTAATCACTTCCAGCACATGGTCACCTTATCAAGTTTGTGGTGTGAGCATTGTTCATATGAGCAATAAAATATACGGACCAGGGACAATTGTTGATGTTTTTTGTAACGACGCAAAAATACATAAAGGTGAAATTTGTGAACTGCCTATGTATGACTCTAAAAGAGAAATTGTTCGCGGAATAAATAAAAAAATTCCACTAAATCCAAAACCTTGGGGTGGTATAAGATAATTATTGAGAGGCGATTATTGCAGCAGCAATTGAAGCCAATTTGGAAATTTCATCATCAGCTCTACTTGGAACAACAATAGGAACCTTACCTCCATATACTATCCCTGCAGCACATGCATTCATAAAATAAACCATAATTTTTGATAATGAATTTCCAGTTTCTAAATTTGGAACCAAAATTACATCAGCATTACCAGCAACCTTATTATTAATTTTTTTAATATCAGCTGCTTTTTTTGAAATTGCATTATCAAGAGCTAGTGGACCATAAACATCAGCTTTTAATTTTTCTCTTTCAGCTAATTCCATAACTTGTTTTGCTTCAATTGAACTAGGCATACTTTCAATTGGATCTTCTGTGCCTGATAAAATAGCAACTTTAGGTCTTGCTAATCCAGTTTTATAAGTAAATTCAATTACATTTTTAAGTATATGTAATTTAATATCTATTCTGGGAGATACATTTAAAGCACCATCTGTAATGAAAAGCGGTTTTTGTAAAACATCACTTGTCATATGCCAAATATGACTCAGTCTTTTACCTTCTAGTAATCCTTTATCTTTTTTTAAATAACTCTTCATCAATATATCTGTATGTAAATTTCCTTTTATAATTATTTTAATTTTATTTTCCTTCGCTAACTCACAACTAATTTCTGCACTATCAATTTCTGATTCAGTATTAATGATTTCAATTTTAGAAATATCAAAATCGATTTCTTCTGAAATTTTATGTATGTTATTTTTTTTGCCAATTAAAATTGGATTGATTAAATTTAATTTAATTGATTCATTTATGGCATTTAAAATTGATTTTTGATCTGCGCAAACTACGGCAGCCTTAACATTGGGAGATTTTGAGGCAAGATTAATTAGATTTTCAGGTATAGATGTCATAAAAAGATAATCTCTTTAGTGTTTCTATACTAGCCTTAAAATTTTTCCTATGAAATTTGTTTTTTTTGATTAAATGTGCTTGGATTTAATTAATTTTCTCCTATAGTTGTCTCAGATTTCAAATTAGGACAAAAATATGAATTTAGATAACAGAACTGATATACCAAACTCGCTTCAAGAACACTGGATGCCTTTTACAGCTAACAGGGATTATAAAGAAAATCCTCGGTTAATGGTTAAAGCTGAGGGCGTATATTATACTGATCATCACGGAAATAAACTTATAGATGCAAGTTCAGGACTTTTTTGCAGCCCTGCTGGTCATTCACGCCAAGAAATTAAAGAAGCTGTTGCTGAACAATTAGATCGTTTAGACTATGTTCAGCCATTCCAACAAGGATTTGGTGGCTCTTTTGAACTTGCTAGAAGGATATCAAAACATACTCCTGGAGATTTAAACAGAATTTTTTTTACTATTTGTGGATCATCTGCAGTTGAAACAGCAATCAAAACTGTAATAGCTTACTTTAAGGCTAAGGGTGAGGGACATAGATCACATATTATTGGTAGAGAAAGAGGTTATCATGGCATGAATATAGGAGGTATATCTGTTGGAGGAATGATAGCTAATAGAAAAACTTTTTCAAATATTCTTATGCCTAATGTTCACCATTTGAGGCATACTCATCTTCCTGAAAATCGTTTTGTTAAAGGAGAGCCAGAACATGGTGTTGATTTAGCAGATGATATTGAAAGAATAGCAGCAAATATTGGAGCTGAAAATATAGCCGCATGTATAGTTGAACCTGTTGCAGGATCAACAGGAACATTAGTACCTCCTAAAGGTTATTTAAAAAGACTAAGAGAGCTTTGTACCAAGCATGGTATAGTTTTAATTTTTGATGAAGTTATTACTGGTTGGGGAAGAATGGGAGCACCATTTGCTTCCCAAGCTTTTGATGTAACGCCTGACATGATAACTATGGCAAAAGCAATTACTAATGGTGTAGTTCCTCTTGGAGCTGTTGCTTCTAGTGAAGAAATATACGATACTATTATTGATGCTTCACCTACTGGAGCCATAGAATTTTTTCATGGATATACCTATTCTGCAATACCAGTTTCAATGGCAGCCGGTTTAGCTATGCAGGATATAATAGAAAAAGAGAATCTTTTTCAAAGAGCGCATGACATGTCACCTTATTTTTTAGAGGGTTTATTTAGTCTTAAAGATTTAGACATAATAGCAGATATACGAGGCTATGGTATGATGGGTGGTATTGATATTAAAATGGATGAGCGACTTGGTAAAGCCGGTTATGCTTGTTTTAAAAAACTATTTGAAGCAGGATTAAGCTTAAAAGCAACTGGTGATTGCTTAATTGTAGCTCCTCCTTTTATTTGTGAAAAACATCATATTGATGAAATTATTGAAAAGTTAAGAACTGGTATTTCAAATTATATGAAAGACAGGTAATGAAGGTTGGGGTTCCAACAGAAATTAAGCCACAGGAATCACGGGTTGGACTCACTCCAGCTAGTGTACAAGAACTTGTTAACTATGGTCATGAAGTAATTATTCAGGATAATGCAGGTTTTGGTGCAGGATTTGAAAATTCTGATTATCTAAATGTAGGTGCAAAAATTTCATCAAGTGCTGCTGATATATTTAATGATGCTGATATGATTGTTAAAGTTAAAGAGCCGTTAAATGAAGAAGTGTCAATGCTTAGTGAGAATCAAATTCTTTTTACTTATCTGCATCTATCTTCGGCGCCAGATTTAACAAAAGGTCTAATAAATTCAAAAGCAATTTGCATTGCTTATGAAACTGTAACAGATGAAAACAATCGTCTTCCTTTATTAGCACCAATGAGTGCCGTTGCAGGCAGAATGTCTATTCAAGCAGGAGCACGTTCGTTAGAAAAACCTCTTGGTGGAAGAGGATTATTAATTGGTGGGGCGCCTGGTGTAAGTCCAGCATCAGTTTTGATTTTAGGTGGAGGCGTAGTTGGCGAGAATGCAGCAATAATTGCAGCTGGCATGCAAGCAAATGTTTTTGTAGTTGATAAATCTAAAAAAAGATTAAGTGAGTTAAATTCTCAATTTGGTGAAAGTGTTAAAACACTTCTTTCTGATGAAATTAAATTAGAAGATTATGTTTCTGATTGTGATTTATTAATTGGTGGAGTTTTAATACCCGGTGCAAATGCACCAAAACTAGTTTCAAGAGATATGATCAAAAAAATGAAACCTGGCTCGGTGATTGTAGATGTAGCTATTGATCAAGGTGGGTGTGTGGAGACAAGCAAACCCACAACTCATGCAGAACCAACATATGTTGTTGATGGTGTTGTTCATTACTGTGTAGCTAATATGCCAGGAGGAGTTCCACAAACCTCAACTTTAGCATTAAATGCTGTTACTCTGCCCTATGTTTTGAAACTTGCCCAAGAAGGATATCAAAAAGCACTAGCAAGTGATGCAAATTTTTTAGCAGGACTTAATTTATTTAAAGGATCAGTTACCTATAAGGCTGTAGCTGATGATCTAAATTTACAATTTATTTCTCCAGAGACAGCAATAAGCAATTAGTATTGCTTCACTGCTTTTACCATAGTTTTTAGCTTTTTCTTTACTAATTTTCTTGGAAGGTGACCTAGGCCACAATCAGGTGCAGCAATTAATTTTTCTTTAGGAATAAATTTCAAAGCTTCATCAATACGATAAGAAATTTCTTTAATACTTTCTTCTTTAGAACTAGCAATTTTAATTAATCCTAAAATTATTTTTGTATTTGTATAATCTGATAGAAATTCCAAATTATTGTATCTATGAGCATCTTCAATTGAAACTGAATCAATTATTGAATTATCAAGTGCTTTGGATATTTTTTTATATGAATTTAAAGGTGCTTTGGGATAGTTAATAGCGTCTAATTTATCTGGATACCCACAACAAATATGTGTAATCTTTTCAGTCTCATTATTTTCTAATCCCTCAAAACATTTAGATAAATTGTCTATTCCAAAATCTATAGCTTGTTGTGGTTTTCTTGCAAACAATGGCTCATCTACCTGGATATATTTACAACCTGCTTTTTCTAATCTTTTAATTTCTACATTTAATACTTCTGCTAAATCAAAGCCCATTTTATCTTCTGCTTTGTAATATTTATTTGCAATAGTATCAGCTATTGTCATTGGACCTGGTAAAGTAATCTTTACGGGTTTACTTGACATGTTTTGACTAATTTTCCAATCATGGACTAAAAATGGATCAGTAGCCTCAACTTTAGAAACAATAGTAGGCAACCAGCATTTATAGTTACCAGTTCTTGCAATTTTTTCAGTTAAATTATTAAAATCAATACCTTTTATTTGTCTGCAATGATAATGTATGTAGTTCTCTCTTCTAATCTCTCCATCGGTTATAATATCAATTCCACAATCTATTTGGTCATCTATAATTTCTTTTGCAGCTTTAAAAAAAAGTTCTTCTACTTTGTCTCCCATCTTCTTTATTTCTTTTGTGTAAAATTTTGTAGGATTTGGATTATCAGTGCCACCTTTTGCGTTAAACCAATCTGTGATTTTTAGATAATTTGGCTTAGGATAAGCTCCAATTACTGTAGTAATCATATTGAATATAAATATCAAAAAACCTCAAAATAGACAAAAAAATTGATAAATATTTGATAAAAAATCAAAATTTTAGTTGTTATTTTTAAGATGATATGTTCAAAATAATGATAATATTAATCGGAGGGATGAAATATGGGTAAAACTAAAAAATCCACACACCCTACTTTAAAGGCTGCTAAGACTTTTAATCGTCGAACAGCTCTTAAAAGAGGTGCTGCAGTAGCAGCATTCACGGGTGTTGCCCCAATGTTTGTTAAAAATGCGTTTGCTGCATCAAGTGGTGAAGTGAACGTAGTAATGTGGGGTGAATATTTACCAGATTCTGTTGTTGCTGATTTTAAAGCAAAAACTGGTATCACAGTTAATCATACTAAGATTGGTGATAACGGTGAAATTATTGCTAAAATGAAAGCAGGCGGAGGAGCTGGTTATGATCTAGCAAGTCCAACCAATATGAGAGCGCTTCAATGGGAAAACCTTGGAGTACTTGCACCATTTGATATGAGTAAGATTACTAACATTGGTAATGTTAATCCTGGAATGGTGGCAGTTGGAGAAAGAGACTGGAACTTCGGAGGCAAAGGTTCTCATTGGGTGCCTCAACTTTGGGGAACTGAATCTATTTCTTGGAGAACAGATAAATGGACACCAGATGGTCTTCCTAGTTTTGGAGATATTTGGGAGCCAAATCCAGGTATCAGTGGCGCATTTATGATGGGCAGAACTTATTCTATGATGACAGGTTGTGGAATATGGATGCATCATCAAGGTAAAATGGACTTTTGGTCTTCATACAAAGATGAAGATACAATGAGAAAAAATTGGCAAGTAATTACTGATTATTGTATTTCAAAAAAAGGTAATCTTGTTAAATTTTGGTCTGGTGCTGATCCTCAAAAACAAGGCTTTACATCTGATGGGGTAGTTGTTGGACAAACTTGGGATGGACCAATAGTTTCGATGATGAAAGCTGGTGAACCAGTTGCTTATCAAACTACTGATGAAGGAGCTCTAGCTTGGGTTGATGGTATTACATTATCAGCTAAAGCAGAAAATATTGATGAAGCTTATGAGTTAATCAATTATAGCTTTACTCCAGAAGTTGGCGGAGCAACTATTAATGAAATTGGTTATAACTCAGCAGTGATTGGAGCATCTGATCATTATACTGATGAAACTAAGGCAATTTCTCAAGCGGTATATCCTGGAGATACAGCATCTAAGCTGAATCCTTGGCCACCAGAACCACCTTGGTATGCTGATGCAAGAGCAGAATATGCTAACAAATTTGAAACAGCTTAGTTTCAAATAATTATAATTTAATGCGCCTAAGAGTTGATCTTAGGCGCTTTTTTTTTATAGTTTTTCGAAAATTATTTGCTAAACTGGCTTATAAGGAAAATGTATGAGTGCTGATGTAGAATTACAAAATGTTTCTGTAACCTTTGGTAGTTTTTATGCTGCTAAAAATGTTAGTGTAAAAATTAAACAAGGAGAATTTTTTAGTTTTTTAGGTCCATCTGGTTGCGGTAAGACTACTTTGTTACGTGCAATCTCTGGTTTCCTTGATCCTTCTGAAGGAAAAGTACTAATAGGTGGTCAAGATATGGCAGGTATAGGTCCCAACAAAAGACCTACGTCATTAATATTTCAAAACTTAGCTCTTTTTCCACTTATGTCCGTTGCTGACAATATAGCTTTCTCACTAGAAGTAAGAGGAGTGAGTAAAATAAAAAGAAGAGAAAGAGCAGATGAATTATTAGAATTGATCGCTTTATCTGGCCAAGGAGATAAAAAAGTTCATGAATTGTCAGGAGGTCAAAGGCAAAGAGTTGCAATAGCAAGAGCTCTAGCAATAGAACCAGAAGTATTACTTCTTGACGAGCCTTTATCTGCATTAGATTTAAAATTACGCCAAAAAATGAGAACTGAACTGAGAGCAATTCAAAAAAGAGTTGGCATAACATTTATTTATATAACTCATGATCAAGGAGAGGCTCTAACTATGTCTGACAGGGTAGCTGTAATGAATGAAGGAGAATTAGAGCAGGTAGGATTATGTGATGACGTATATGACTTTCCGAATACACCATTTGTTGCAACTTTTGTTGGCGAAAATAATGCTTTTTATTCTAAAGTTATATCAAGTGATGGTGAAACAGTCAAAGTTGAGTCAGAGGGAAATGTTTTTATAGCTAAAGCAGGTAAAATTGACGAACAAAATAAACATACTTTTAATAAAGGTGATGAAGTTATAATGTTTATTAGACCAGAATCTATTTTTATTAATAATCAAAATAATAAATTAGATAATAATTTTGTTGCAAAACTTAATACAATTGAATTTGAAGGAAATTTGAAAAATATATATCTTAGCATTAATCCTAATATGAATGTTAGATTTAGTGTGCCTAATGCAGTTGATACTAGTGACCTTTCACAAAATAAAAATGTTGAATTAACCTTTTCTTCTGAAAAAGCTGTGGTTCTTCCAAAGGGCTCACTTGCAGTAGATTAAATTGAATTAATTAATGAATTATTTTTTTAATAAAAACGGCCCATTGATTTCTACATACTTTATAATAGCTATCGTTTTTTGGTTAGTTTTTTTAATTATAATTCCTCAATTATATATGTTAGATTTGTCATTTCGACCAAATCTTCCGCCACTATTAAGAGGGGGGCCAGATGATGTTCATACACTTGAACACTATAAATATTTTATTTTTGGATCTGCAACAAGTGAAGATCCTTACAATTATGTTGATTTAGGAGTTTTCTTTAATACTTTTACAACAGCAATATTTGTTACTATTTTAAATCTGTGTTTTTGCTATCCTATTGCATTCTTTATGGCAAAAGTAGCTACTCCTAAAACTTCAAGGCTTTTAATTGTTTCTCTAATCATCCCATTTTGGATAAATGAATTACTACGTTCTTTTGCTCTAAGGATTATATTTGCTGGAGAAGGTGTAATTAATAATATTTTAGTAGGCACAGGTTTAATTGATACAGGTATAAATTTTATTGCTGCAGATATAGCGCTATATACTGGTCTTACCTATGCATATATTCTTTTAATGATTTTTCCTTTATATAATGCAATTGAAAGCTTAGACACAAATCAACTTGAGGCAGCAAAGGATCTAGGCTCTTCTACTTTTAGAACACATTGGCGTATCGTAATACCTCATGCTAAGGCAGGCATTGCATCGGGCTGTACAATGGTTTTTATGTTAACTGCAGGAGCATTAGCTACTCCCGTAGTATTAAGTAGTCCAAATACATATTGGTTTACTCAGCTAATTTATCAATGGTTTAACATGAATGATAACTGGTCGAGAGGTTCAGCTTATTCAATATTACTACTTACAATCTCAGTTATTTTTGTTCTTTTGATGATGCGGATTTTTAAAGTAAAAATTGGTGAGATTGTAAGATGAGGTCCCAACATTTCTTAAATATTTTATTAGGTATCTATATTTTTGTATTTTTTTCTTATCTTTTTGGTCCACTAATAATTATGAGCATCACATCTTTTAATTCACTTGAGTTTCCTTCTATTACCCCATGGGAATGTTTTAGCTGGAGATGGTTTAATGAGGGAAAAATTGCTTATGATGGCCAGCACTTGGCTGGACTAGCCTCTGATTGGAGATTGCACGATGGTTTAATGAAAAGTTTAATAATAGGGGTAGGCGTAGTTTTATTATCAGTTCCAATCGGAATGGCAGCTGCTATTGTTTTAACTCAAGTTCATAGCAGATTAAGAACTATTTTTTATTCTGTATCTATTATGCCAGTTTTATTTCCTGGAGTTATTATTGGTATTTCTACAGTTGTGCTTTGGGATCGAATAGCTACTATTGGGGGTGAAGGATTTATTGCTGATATAGGAAGAAATGGTATATTTTTGACTATTTTGGGTCAAACTTGTTTTATTTCAACATATTGTTTTTTAATATTTGTTGCTAGATTACAAAGATTTGATCAGACACAAGAAGAAGCTGCGCTTGACTTAGGGGCTAGTCAAACTCAAGTTTTTATAAAAATTTTAATTCCTTATTTAATGCCAGCCATAGCTTCTTCAGCAGTTATTGCTTTTTTAGCATCGTTTGAAAATTACAATACAACTGTATTTAGTATTTTATCAGAACAAACTCTAACTACTGTGATTGCTTCAAAAGTTAGATTAGGTATTAGTCCTGCAATAAGTGCACTTGCTCTAGTTATTATTGCGATAACTTTGATAGCAGCAATTATTTAT
>CACPNW010000008.1 GCA_902635455.1 uncultured Alphaproteobacteria bacterium
TGAATGCTTCTGTTTTCAAGAACAAACTCTAAAATCTGGTGAAAGTAAGATATTTACAATGGTATTTTATATTGATTCTTCTTTAGATTCAGACTGGTATTTTGATAATTTAAAAGAACTTGTATTCACATACGAATTTTCAGAATATAAAAGTTTATAAATAGAATTTAACTTTTGTTTGATGAGATTAAAAAAGAAATTATTAAAAAATATTATTGTCCAAAATATTCTTGGTATATTAACTGCTGTATATATATTAATTGTTCGAGTAACCTCGCGAATAAATATTGTAAACCAATCCTCTCCAGATTATTTTTGGAAAAATAATAAACCATTTATTTTGGCTTTTTGGCATAGTCAATTAATGATGATTAGTTTTTGTTGGAAGTCAAAATATGGGATCAACATTTTAGCATCTGGCCATAGTGATGGTCGTTTCGGTGCTATTGTTGGCAAATATTTTAAACTAAAAAATATACCTACATATGTAGATGGTCAGAATAAAAATATCAGACTTATTTACAATTTACTTAAAAATAATAAATATATTGGAATAACACCAGATGGTCCAAGAGGACCAAAAGAAAAAGCTTCAAGCGGTATTATTAAAATATCAAAAGCAACGCAAGTGCCTATAATAGCATTAGGCTTTGATTCTACCTCAAATAAAAAACTTGGTTCGTGGGATTCGTTTTTGCTTACTTATCCATTTTCAAAATGTTGTTATGTGTGGAGTGATCCAATTTTAATTCCAAATGATATAAAAGATAATGAAATACAAAAGTATCAAAACCTAATAGAATCAGAAATAAATAAATGCATTGAAGCTGCAAAAGGAAAATTAAGTGTATAGATTGTACCAGCTTTTATCTATTATTATAGTGCCGATAATTTTAATTAATACATATTTAAGAATTTTTAAAAACAAAGAAGACAAAACGCGCTTTAGAGAGCGGTTTGGTAAACCTTCGGTTAAAAGGCCTAAAAATAAAGTGATTTGGATTCATGCTACAAGTGTTGGAGAATTTAAATCAATCCACACAATAATAGAGGCTTATCACTCAAAATATTCTATTTTAGTAACAACAACTACAAAAAGTGCCGCTGATTATGCGGTAAAAAACTACACTAACCAAATTATACATCAGTACGCACCTTTTGATGTAACGACTTGGATAAATAAATTTATTCATTACTGGAAACCAGAACTTATTTTATGGATAGAATCTGATCTTTGGCCAAATACCTTATCAATAATTAAAAAAAGTAAAATAAATTGTCTGCTATTAAATGCTAGGATTTCACCTAAATCATATGCTAGATGGAAATTAATTAAAAATTATTATAATGAATTATTGCAAACTTTTTCAATAATATTTGCACAAAGTATAAATGATCAGCAAAGATTACAAAAATTATCTGACAAAAAAATCCAATACATAGGAAATTTAAAATTATCTAATATTCAACAAAATCAAAAAATAAATTTTGAGAAAAATAATTCTTTAATAACAATTATGTTTGCCAGCACTCATGTAGGTGAGGAAAATCAGATTTTAATATTAATTAAAAATTTAAAAAATAAATATAAAAATTTAAAATTTTATTTAGCTCCTAGACATCCAGAAAGAGCAGGTGATATCAGCAAATTGTATGCACAACATAATATTGAAAATATTTTAGAAAGTCATTTAAATAAAAATCAAGATACAGTAATAATTGATACTTTTGGAAAATTACCTAGTTACTTTAATTTTAGTGATATAGTTTTTTTAGGTGGTTCTTTAACAAACAATGGAGGTCACAATCCTATTGAACCAGCTATGTATAATTGTGCAGTTATTTCAGGAAATAATGTGTTTAACTGGCAGAATATTTATGATGAGATGGTTAATGAAAACTCATGTTATTTAATTAATAATATTGAAAAATTACAAGAAATCATTGAAGTTTTTATTAATGATAGAAAAAAGCTCAATAAATATAAGAAAAATGCTTCAAACTTTGCTAATAATGTTTTTTTTGATAAAAAAACATTAAATCAAGTAATAAATGAAAACTTAATTTTAAATGCTTAAGGCTCCAAAATTTTGGTATTTAAAAAGAGATACGTATTTATCTAATTCTCTTTATCCACTTTCATTAATATTTAGGCTTGGAACAAAATTAAGAAGTATAATAAGTAAAGAAAAAAACTCTGAGCTTCCAATAATTTGTGTTGGAAATATTGTTGTTGGTGGTGCTGGTAAAACACCTGTTTCTCTAAAAATTGGTAAAATACTTCTTAAATCAGGATATTCACCACATTTTGTTTCAAAGGGTTATGCAGGAATTGAAAAAAATAATACTTTGGTCAAGCCTTGGCATTCAGCACAAAGTGTTGGGGACGAATCTCTATTATTGTCTGAAATTGCTCCTACTTGGATTGGAATAAATAGAAACCGATCTTTTAAACTAGCAAAAGAAAAAGGTGCTGATTGTATAATTATGGATGATGGTTTTCAAAATCCAACTATAAAGAAAGATTTTTCAATTATTGTTATAAACGGTGAACAAGAATTTGGTAATACTAGAGTAATGCCTTCAGGGCCTTTAAGAGAAAGCATTAACAGAGGTTTATCAAGAACAAATTTAATTATAGTTATAGGTAATATATCAGAAAAATTAAAAAATAAAATTCCTCCCAAGATTCCTTTAGTCAAAGCTTCATTTGCTATTAATAATGAAAATAAAATTTTTAAAGGGCAAAAAATTACTGCTTTTGCAGGTATTGCTTATCCTGAAAAATTTTTTAATTCCTTAAGAAATCAAGGTGCTAAAATTGTTAAGGAGATTATATATCCAGACCATCATATTTTTGTTGAGAATGATCTTCTTGATCTTGCAGAACATGCAAATAAGAGTCAATCAATACTGGTCACTACAAAAAAAGATTATGTTCGTATTCCTAAAATATACAGATCTTTAGTTAACACTCTCGAAGGTGAAATTGAATTTGAGGATGAAAAATTATTTTTAGAATTTTTGATAAAAGCAATAAAAAAAAAATTAATAAATTAATATGAGAATTTTTTTTCAGAATTTAGTTTATTTAGTTGAGTTTTTATTACTTAAGATAATTTTTTTTTTGTTAAATATTTTTCCTATTAGTTTCGTTTCAAAATTTGGTGGCATTTTATTTATGACTTTTGGGCAATTAACAAATAGTCACAAAACAGCTATTCAAAATTGCACGCAGGTTTTTCAAAATATGGAAAATAAAAAGATTAAGAAAATTGTTCTAAAAAGTTGGGAAAATTTAGGCCGAACAATTTTTGAACTAATAAAATTAAAAAAAATCACTGCTAATAAAAATAATATTAATATAAGTGGATTGCAAAATATTGATAAAATAATTAAAAATAAAATACCTGCTATATATTTTGGAATCCATCAATCAAATTGGGAAATTTGTGTTCCCTTACTAGATAAAATGGATATTAAAGTGGGTGCTATTTATAGACATATTAATAATGCTTTTGTCGATCAATTTGTGCTTAATCAAAGAAATTTAGCTCTTACAACAAATTTTAGTTTTTATACTCCAAAAGGAAAAAAAAGCGCTAAAGACGTGATCGAAAATGTTAAAAAAAATAATTCAGTTTTTTTATTAATAGATCAAAAAGATTCTGCTGGTGAAGAAATAATTTTTTTTAATAAACCAATCAAAACTCAAACAGGTTTTTTAAAAATTGCTAGAAAATATAAAATACCGATAGTGCCTATGGAGAATAAAAGATTGGGCAATGGTAAATTTTTAATTAATTTTCATAAACCTTTTTATAATAACCAAGTTGAAATTTCTGATAAAGATATGATGATCAAAATTCATAAAATTATAGAAAAATGGATATTAGAAAATCCACAACAATGGTTATGGCAACATAATAGATTTAATTAGTTTTTTTAACAATTAACTCAAGTTCACCCTCATATAATTTTGCTTTAATACTTCGCCCCTTATGAGTTTTAATTGATCTTTTTATTATTTTATTATTATCGGTTAAAATCGAATAACCCTTATTTAAATTAGCATGAATAGAGTTTGACTTTAATAAACGTGATAGTTTAGTTATTATATCTTTTGATAAATTTTGTTTTTCAATAATATTTTTATTTAAATCTTTATGCAAATTATTTAAAAGTATTTTATTTGAATCTAGTTTTACAATTGGTGGCTTAATAAACTTATTGATATTTTTAATTAGTAAATTATTTTTTTCAAATTGACTTTGAAATTCTTTATTAATATTCAAAAAATTTTTTTCTACTTTTTCTCTAAATATATCAATAATTTTATTTGGTGCCTTTAAAAGTTTTTTAAAATTCTCTAAATAATTTTTTTCAATTTTTGATTTGGTGTCTATCAAATAATTTATTCTTTCACCAATAGATTTAACTGATTTCACTAATTCTGTTCTAACTGGAACTATTTTTTCAGCTGCTGCAGTAGGAGTAGAGGCTCTTAAATCAGAAACATAATCTATTATGGTAGTATCTGTTTCATGTCCAATTGCAGATACAATAGGAATTGATGATTCAAAAACAGCCATTGCTATATTTTCACTGTTAAAAGTCATTAAATCCTCTGTGCTTCCACCTCCTCTAGCAATTATAATAACATCAGGCTGATCTTTTTTTTCAAAACTATTAAAACCTTTAATAGCTTTAATAATAGACATTTCAGCTTCAGTACCCTGCACAGCAGACGGCCACAAATCTATATCAATCAAAAATCTTTCTTTAATTTTGTTAATTATATCGTGAATAACTGATCCATTGGGCGATGTAATTATTCCTATTTTTTTTGGGATCAAAGGTAAATTTTTTTTATACTTTTCATCAAAAATTCCTTTTGTTTTTAATTTTTTCTTTCTATCTTCAATTAGTTTTAATAATGCACCCTCTCCCTCTAATTCTATTTTATCTATATCAAGTTGATAAGTGGTTTTATATTTAGACCAAGTTGTAATTTTCCCTGTTGCAATAACTTGCATCCCTAATTCAGGATTAAATAATAAATTTTTCATCTTTTGACTCCATACTACACAACTTAATATAGATTGATCATCTTTCAAAGTCATATACAGTTGTCCTTTAGATGCATTTTTAATTTCAGATATTTCTCCAGAAATACGAACATAATTAAAATTATTTTCAATTAAATCTTTAATTTGAAAATTAAATTGTGAAACTTTGTATTCAGGAATGTTAAGGGTGTTCATTTTCTTTGTTTAAGAAAAAAATCTTTTAGTAATTTTTTACTTTGTCTTTCTTGAATTCCACCATAAACCTCGGGTGAAAATCCTTTAAAATTATTATTAGAATTCAGTTTTTCTAGACCGTCTGATTTTTCACTATATGCACCGAAATAGATAGTCCTAATGTGTACTTCGCTAATAGCTGCCGAACACATAATACATGGCTCAAGAGTAATAAATAAAGTGGTGTTTTGTAAATACTTAGTTTTGAGTTTTTTACATGCTTTAATAATAATTACTAGTTCACAATGATTAATGGCATTAGAAGAACTATTTATTCTGTTGTGCCCGCGAGAAATAATATTTTGTGAATAATTATCAATTAATACCCCACCAATAGGAACTTCATTATTTTTTAGTGCTTTTTTAGCCTCTTTAATAGCCTCTCCCATAAAATAATCTATTTTCATTTAGTCAATCATGTTAAATAATTATATTAACATTATAATGAAAAAACCATTAATTGGAATTACTCTTGATAGTCAAAAAAAGGGAAATTATTCTAAATTTCCATGGTATGCTTTGAGACAAAACTACTTAGACTCTATTTTTGAATTTGGTGGTATACCATTCCCTCTTTTCCATAATATTAATTCGATAAATGAATTATCTAACAAAATAGATGCTATAGTTATTACCGGTGGGGATTTTGATATTGATCCTAGTTTATATGGCAAAAAAAACATAGGGAGTAGAAAGATAAAAAATAGTAGAACCCAGTTTGAAATAAAAATTTTTAAAAAGTTTTTAAAAAATCAAAAACCAATTTTAGGAATATGTGGGGGTCAACAATTAATAAACATTGCCTGTGGTGGAACATTAATTCAAGATATAAAAAAAGAAAAAAAAAGCAAAATAAATCATGAACAAAAAAATCCAAGAAATCAAACTAGTCACTCAATAATTATAAAAAAAAATACAAAACTTATTAAAATTACTAAAAAAAACAAAATTCAAGTAAATAGTGCCCATCATCAATCAGTGGATAAACTTGGTAAAAATCTTATTACAAGTGCGGTAGGAGAAGATAGCATTGTTGAAGCAATTGAGCACACATATCATCCCTGGTGCTTAGGAGTACAATGGCATCCAGAGTTTTTAATTACTACCTATGATAAATTGTTATTTAAAAATTTTATTAATTCTATTTAATAATAATGAGAATTGCTAAATATATTGCAAATGCAGGAATATGCTCAAGAAGGGACGCAGAAAAGTTAATTGAAAAAAAAGAGGTAAAAGTTAATGGAATATTATGTACTCATCCCAGTTTAAAAATTACTGAAAAAGATAAAGTATACGTTTTTGGAAAAATTTTAAAGAGTAATGATAAATTAAGAATTTGGAAGCTTTATAAACCAGTAAAATATATTTGTACAAACAAAGATCCAAAAAAACGGAAAACGATTTATGATTTAGTGCCAAAAAATTATCCTAGAGTAATTAGTATTGGAAGATTAGATTTTATGAGTGAAGGGCTAATATTGCTAACAAACAAAGGTGATTTTGCAAGAAAACTAGAATTACCTTCATCTAATTTTGAACGAATATACAGGGTTTGCATTCGTGGAAAAGTTGAAAAAGAATCAATAAAGAAAATTAATTCAGGCATAGTAGTAAATAAGGTTCATTATAATAAAATAAAAATTTCTATAGAAAAATTTTCTAAACCTTATTCTTGGCTTGTAATAAAATTAAAAGAAGGAAAAAATAGAGAAATCAGGAATATTTTTGATTATTTTTCTTTGAAAATTGTCAAATTAATTAGAATTCAATATGGCCCATATAAATTATCTAATTTAAAAAAGGGTGAAATTTCAGAAATAAAAATTAGTAAGTAAAATGATAAAAATAATAGGTGGAAGACTAAAAAGATCAAATCTATTCGTTCCAAACAATTTAGTTAGACCAACATCGGCAATGAAAAGAGAAGCTATTTTCTCTATTTTAGAAAGCTATGCATTAAAAAATTCAATAGATCTCTATAATAAAAAGAGTGCTATCGATTTATTTGCAGGTTCAGGATCTTTAGGAATTGAGGCTATATCAAGAGGAATTAGCAAAGTTTTTTTTTATGAAAACAATTCTAAAGTATTAGATGTATTAGAAAAAAATTGTAAAAAAATAATTAAGAAAAATAATTACCAAATAATTAAAGCTGATATCATGCGAGTTGCAATTAGTAAAAATGAATTACCTGTATCATTGATTTTTATAGATCCTCCATATAAAAAGTATGATATTGAATCTATATTAGAAAATATAGTTACTAATAATATATTAGAAAATTATTCAATAATTATTTTAGAAACTGAAAAAAATGAGGTTGTAAAACTTAATAAAAGTTTAAAGATATTTAAAAAAAAAACATTTGGCAAAACTTTACTAAGTTTTATTAAGCTACTTTAATAAGTATTCTTTAGTTAGTACTTTTCCTTCTTCAACTGCAGGTTGATCAAAAGGATTGACATCAAAATATAAACAAGCAGCTATTGTCTCAATTATACTTAAGGCCATTAAAGAACCAATCGAAAAAGCATTAATTTTAGGTAAATGAATATTTCTAATTTTAAAACCATTATTAATAAATGTTTGAATTGTAGCTTGTTGTTCAGCTTCCATTAAGTCACCCATTTTTTTATTTATAAGATATTCAACCCCAGCATCTCGCATTGTGTCATTATTGATTTTAAGCCCTTTGTTGTAATGATCAGTAGTAATAAAAGTAAAAAATTTATCTGATGGACCTTGTAAATATAATTGAAGCTGACTATGTTGATCGGTAGTACCAACAGAATGAATTGGTGTAATGCCTTTTTTATCCTTTCCAATACTTTCAGCCCATAGTTGTAAATACCATTTTCCAAAAAAATATAAATTATCAGAGTATGTCATTAAAATGCTTGAAGAAAAATCAGTATTCACTTGATCTTTAAATAATCTAGCAAGTCTAAAACATTCATAATGAGGATAATTATTGATAATTTCTTTAGCTCCATTATGTATTTCAGTCGTATCTAGTCCTGCAAGAATAGCTGGAACTATTCCAACATTTGAAAAAACAGAGTATCGACCCCCAATATCTTTATTATGCTCAAGTAACATCGATTGATTTTTTTTAGCTATATTAAACAAAGGGGACGATTTAAATTCAGTTATAAATAAAAAATTTGAGTATAAATCTTCAAGCATATTGTATTCAGAAGCAATCTGAATTACTGCACCTAGTTGAGATAATGTTTCAGGAGTTGATCCAGATTTTGAAATTACGACAAATCCTATGTCTTTTATATTGAAACTTCTTAAAGATTTTTCAAAATTTATTGGATCAATATTATCATAAAAATAAATATTTTTATCAAAACTTTTATCTAGAATATTAACCAATGCTCTAGCACCAAGATTAGAGCCACCTGTCCCTAAAACAACAAACTTTTTTTTATCTTTTGCGAATCTTTGGGTTTTAGTAATTGTTTCGTTCAACAAATTATTATCAAATACTATATTCAAAGCTTTTAATTCTTTAATAACAGAGTCAATTTTTTGATCTAGAAGCTTATATTTATTTTCAAAATCAGAATTTTTAATATCTTGGGTGTTATGATAATTTAATTTTATCATTATGATTTAAAAAAAGAAAAATCTTTTTTTCTTTTTTTGTTTTGGTTCCTCTTTTTTTTCAATGCTATCTTCAATAATTATTTCACTTTCTTCACTTAATTTTTTGCCTTCTAAAATTAATTTACGAATTCTTTCTGACTCCTCTATTGCATTTAAAATTTCTTTATCATTTTTCCATTTTTTTTCAAAAAACCCTTTTGAATTTATTTCACCAGCAAAATCTTCATCTATTGTAGTCCTAATTTTTGGGTCAACTTCATTAACTTCTGCAGATTCAATTATTTGATTCATTGTAGAAATATTTTCTTGATTATTTTCAACATTTTCATCTAATCCAAATAAAATTTCTTCAGCAAGTTCTTTTTCAACATTTTGAATATTCTTTTTTTCAAGTTGTTCAGGGGGCAGTAAATTAAAATTTGGAGGTATTACTAAAGGTGGATTTTCAATTACTTCAAATTCATCTAAACTCTTCCTTGTGACCCCTGCGCTTTCCCTTACTTTAGAACAAGAGACTAAAAGTAATTGAAAGGCTAAAATAATAAATAAAAAAATTTTCATTAAGACTATTTTTTAATTTTTCTAAAAAAACTGCTTAATATCATCATAATTCCTAAAGTTATATAAATATCTGCAAAATTAAAAGCAGGCCAGTAAAGACCCCTATAATTCAAATAAATAAAATCTATTACATATCCGTTTAATATCCTATCAATTATATTAGAAATGGCTCCACTTATAATTATTAAAAGTCCCATTTTTTCTATTTTGTCAGAAGAGCTTATCATTAAATAGTATATAAAAATAACAACTAATAACCCTATAACGACCAAGATCCATGGTGAAATCAAACCTGCAAATAAACCAAATGAAACACCAAAATTATGAATATGTGTTAAATCTAAAAAAAATGTCAATGGTATAAAAGTATTTAAATCAATCAATTCATAAACAATTTTTTTTGATATAAAATCGAAAAAAATTAAAATTAAAAATATAATAAATTTATTCAATTTGTAGCACTAATAGTTTCATTACAACGTTTGCAAATCTCACCATTAATTAGTTTAGTGTCATATTTCCAACATCTATGACATTTATCTCCATGATTTTTTGCAACTTTGACAGATACATTTTTAACATCTTCTAAACTAAAACCATCTAAACCTTCTTTAAAAGCATGAAGGGTTGCTGATGAGGTTATTGCTATTTCTTTAAAATCAATATTATTTAATTTATCTAAGTGAATATCCTCAACATAAATATCTATATGAGCCTCTAAACTAGATCCAATAACTTTTTCAACTCGTTTTTTTTCTAATGCACCTGTAACTACTTTGCGTATCTGTTTAGCAAGATTCCATTTATCATTAATATCTGAGTTAAAATAACTTTCTTTTGCACTTAAAAAATCCTGAAGATGTATGCTTTCAATATTTCCTCTGGATTTCCAAGCCTCTTCACAAGTAAATGATAAAAAAGGAGCTAACCATCTAACCATAAAATTGAAAATTATATCTAACAAACTTCTTGCTGACCTTCTTTTTTCTGACTTTTCACTATCACAATAAATAGAATCTTTTCTTATATCAAAATAGAAGGCAGATAAATCATTTGAACAAAAATTTAATAAAGTAGTAAACATCAAGTGAAAATTAAAGTTATCTATACAATCTTTTACTACTTTATCTACCTCCCATAAACGATGTAAAATATATTTTTCTAATTCTGGAAATTTATCTTCATTTATTTTTTCAATATCTTTAAACTCATTTAAGTTACCAATTAGATATCTGAAAGTATTTCTTATACGTCTATATGAATCTGATTGAGATTGTAAAATTGAATTATCAAGTTTTAAATCATCATAATAATCCGACGCAACAACCCATAATCTTAATATATCAGCTCCATATTTCTTAAGTATATCATCTGGAGAAATGACGTTACCTAAAGATTTAGACATTTTTCTGCCTTTGCCATCAACTACAAAACCATGTGTCAAAACACTTTCATAAGGAGCTCGACCCCTTGTACCTGAAGACTCTAGCAAAGAAGAGTGAAACCAACCTCTATGCTGGTCACTGCCTTCTAAATACATTGATGCGGGCCATTTTAGATCTGTTCGTTTTTCTAAACAAAATGCATGGGTGGAACCACTATCAAACCAAACTTCAACAATATCCTTTAACTGCTCATATTCATCTATGGGGTAATCATTTTCCAAAAATCGTTTTGGATCCTCAGTGAACCAGGTATCACTCCCTTCTTTTTCATAAATATTAGCTATGCGATCAATTAATTTAATATCTCTTATAGGTTGACCAGTTTTTTTATTAATAAACAAGGGTAAAGGCACTCCCCAAACTCGCTGTCTTGAAATACACCAATCAGGCCTTGTCTCTATCATAGATCTTAATCTTGTTTTACTCTGTGAAGGATAAAAAATAGTTTTATCAATTGATTGGAGTGCAATTTTTCTTAAATTCTTTTTTTCCATAGAAATAAACCACTGCGGTGTATTTCTATAAATCAAAGGTGCTTTTGATCTCCAAGAATGTGGATAGCTGTGTCGAAGTTTGCCTTTGTGAATTAATTTTTTAAATTCGATTAATTTTTCAGATATTTTATCATCAACCTTATAAACATGTTCTCCCTCAAAACCCTTTGCATGATGATTATATTTACCATCATCTAAAACAGTTTGAACAATATCTACATTATTTTTAATTCCTAAATGATAATCATCATCACCATGAGCTGGTGCTATGTGAACTATCCCAGTACCTTGATCTAAGTTTACAAAATCAGCATGAAATGGTTTTACTATAAATTTATAACCTATTTTTTTAAAAGGATGCTCACATTCGCAGGTGTCTAAATCCTTTCCTTTGAATTTTTTAATTAGGTTGTATTTAATAATCCCTACTTCTTCACTAACCTTTTTAACAAGATCTGATGCTAAAATTAGTTTTTCACCAACACTTACCAAACTTGAATCATCAACTTCATTAACCTCAATTAAGCTATAATCAATTTCAGAGTTGTAAGCTAAGGCTCTATTTCCCGGTATTGTCCATGGTGTTGTAGTCCAAATTACAATATTTGAATTTACGAGTTCCTCAATATTTGATTTTAAAATTAAAAATTTTACATAAATAGTGGTTGATGTGTGATCTTCATATTCAACTTCTGCGTCAGCAAGTGCAGTTTTTTCAACTACTGACCACAAAACAGGTCTAGCGCCTTTGTATAAACTTTCATCTAATAAAAATTTTCCTAATTCTCTTACAATTTGAGCTTCTGCTTCATTGGACATTGTTAAATAAGGATTTTTCCAATCGCCTTCAACTCCTAGTCTCCTAAATTCTTTTTTTTGAATATCTATCCATTTTTCAGCAAATTCTCGGCACTCTTTTCTAAACTGAACTATTGGAACATCATCTTTATTTTTGCCCTTTTTTCTATACTCTTCTTCTATCTTCCATTCAATTGGTAAGCCATGACAATCCCATCCAGGTACATATATAGAATCTTTTCCTGACATTTGTTGAGTACGAACAATCACATCTTTTAAAATTTTATTTAATGCAGTTCCCATATGAATGTGTCCATTGGCATATGGGGGCCCATCATGAAGAACAAATTTTTCTCTTCCTTTAGATTTTTCTCTAAGTTTTAAAAAAATTTTTTCTTTATCCCACTCCTCTAAAATTTTAGGTTCTTTTTGAGGAAGGTTTGCTCTCATCTCAAAAGTTGTTTTAGGTAAAAAAATTGTATCTTTATATTCCATTTATTTTCTTAGATGATAATCTTTAGTAATTTTAATATCTTTATTAATTTGTTTAATCAATAAATCAAAGTTTTCAAATTTCTTTTCACCCCTAATAAATGCAAGGAATTCAACAGTCAAATAGTTACCGTAGATATCTCTATCAAAATCAAATAGATGAGCTTCTAGCAACAATTTTTCTCCTTCTACAGTAGGTCTTATACCAAAATTAGCTATACCTTTATAATTTTTATTTTCAAATTTTACATTAACAGCATAGACACCTCTTAATGGATATATTTCATCATGAGGCATTATATTAGCAGTTGGAAAATTCATTTTTCTAGCCCTTTTATCTCCATGAATAACTTCTCCTTCCATACTCCATGGTCGACCCAAGAATAAATTTACTTCTTCCATTTTTCCCTGTCTTATACATTCTCTAATAGCAGTCGATGAATATGGTTCTTCATTTTTAGAATTTATAATTGGTTCAATTATTTCTAAATGAAATCCATGAATTTTTGCATGTTCAAAAAGCAAATTTGTGTTACCTTTTCTATCTTTACCAAAATGAAAATCATAACCTACCATTAATTTTTCAACCTTTAATTGATTAACTATAATCCTTTTTATAAAATCCAAAGGAGAGAGATTTGAAAGAGCCTCATCAAATTGTAAACAAAAGTAATGATCAATACCTAAGTTTGAGAAAATAGATCGTTTTTTTTCTTCAGAAAGAATTTGATACCGATCTAATTCACGAGAAAAAAATTGTCTTGGATGCGGTGTAAAACTTAAAATAGCTGAGGGTTTATTTAATTTTTTAGATTCTTTAACTAAAGAATTAATAATTTGTTGGTGACCTAAATGAATACCATCAAAATTTCCTATTGCTAAATGAAATAAATGACCTTCAACTTTGCTTTCCAAGTTAATATTATGAGTCTGCACTAAATATATTTGTTTAAAATATTTTCTAAATATTCCTGTTGTCCAGATTTAGGGGCTGGCTCAATTTTTTCACTAATGACTTTATTGGCAATTGATTCTAAGCTTCCTTCATTGCTATGAATAAATTTACCAAGATCATGATCCCATTTTTTGTAACGATTTTGAATATAATTTGACAATTCTTTATCATTAATTATTTTTTCTACAGCAATTAATGCTCGTCCAGCTACATCCATTCCACCAATATGAGCATAAAATAAATCTTCAGGATCTATGGACTGTCTTCTTATTTTAGCATCAAAATTTAATCCACCTTGTTTAAAACCTCCATTAGAAAATATGAAATAAAAAGGCATTAATAATTCTAGAGGACTATTTGGAAACTGATCAGTATCCCACCCCAATAAGGTGTCTCCTCTATTTATATCTATGCTTCCTAAAGCATTATTAGCAATTGCATATGCAATTTCATGTTCAAAATTATGACCTGATAATGTTGCGTGGTTAACTTCAATATTTAATTTTATTTCACCTTCAAGCCCTGCTTTTCTAATTAGAGCCAAACATGAAGCAGAGTCAAAATCATATTGATGCTTAGTTGGTTCGTGTGGTTTTGGTTCTAACAATATCTGTCCCTTAAATCCAATTTTATGTTTATGATTAACAACTAATTCTAAAAAACGAGCAAGATTATCCATTTCTAATTTCATGTTGGTATTTAAAATTGTTTCGTAGCCTTCTCTCCCGCCCCACAAAACGTAATTTTGACCTCCTAGTCTCATTGTTGCTTCCATACAATCTTTTACTTGAGCAGCTTTATAAGCAAAAACTTCTGGATCTGGATTTGTTGAAGCACCTGCCATGTACCTTTTATGAGAAAAAGCATTTGCTGTTCCCCAGAGTAATTTTACTTTACTTTTACTTAATTTTTTTTCCATTAAATCTATAATATGAAAAAAGTTTTTTTGTGTTTCTAAGTAAGTATTGCCTTCAGGAGAAATATCTCTGTCATGAAAACAAAAATATGGAGTAGTAATTTTATCAAAAAAATCAAAGGCTTCATCTAATTTTTCCTCTGCCTTTTCAATTGGATCTCCTTTTTGCATCCAAGGTCTTTCAAGTGTTGGACCTCCAAATGGATCTAGTCCTGGCCAAGTAAAAGTATGCCAATAACAAGTTGCAAATCTTAGCTGCTCCTTCATTGATTTACCTAAAACTATTTTATTTTCATCATAAAATTTAAAGCTTAAAGGATTTTCACTATCCTTGCCTTCAAATTTAATCTTATCTATTTTTTTAAAGTAATCCGACATTTTAATAATTAATTTATAATAGTTTATCGGCTATTTGCAAATTTGTTGATACAATTTCTAGCCACTTTTTGTATCTTTTATCTAAAATATTGGATAATTGCTCATTTATATGGGTTTCTTTTTTAATTGGCATCTTTTTGAATACTTCTTTTTTAGAAAAATTATTTGTAGCCATCATTGCTAATCTTGCCACGCCTAATGAAGGCCCTAAATTTGAATCTTCACCTATAATTATTTTCTTGTTAATTGCTGAGCTAATAAAATTAGCCCAAAATTCACTTTTAGAACCTCCACCTACTATATAGGTTTCTTCTGTTTTATTATTTATTTCTTCAATGATTTCATAACCATTTTTAATTCCAAAAGTTACACCTTCTAACACAGCATAAAGCATAGCTGATTTAGTAGTTGAAGTATTTATTTGATGAAAAGAACCTCTGATATTTGAATTGTTGTGTGGTGTTCTTTCGCCACTTAGATAAGGTAAAAAATATGGCGTATTATTCTCTTGTAAAATATTTAAACAATAATCCTCAATATGCTCAAAACTTTTATTTATATTAAGACCTAAAGTATTGCTAATCCAATCAATACAATTAGTTGCACTAAGCATAACTGACATATGATGCCATGTATTTGGTAAACAATGACAAAAAGAGTGAACTGCTTTTTTTGCATTAGAACTATAATTTACTGAAGGAGAAAAATAAACGCCTGATGTACCAAGAGATATAACAGATTGATTAAAATGTATAACACCTGATCCAGCTGCTCCAGCTGCCTGATCTCCAGCACCACCAGCTATTATTACATTACTTTTAAAACCAATTTTTTTTGCTAGTTTTTTATCAACATAAGTAGAACATTCTGAACCTTCAACTAATTTTGGCATATTATCTAAACTAATAGAAGTAAGGTTTAAAAGATCTGATGACCAGTTTCTATTTTTTACGTTAAGCCAAAGTGTTCCAGAAGCATCAGACATATCAGTAACAAAATCCCCTGATAATCTAAATCTTAAATAATCTTTAGGTAGTAAAATTTTGTATATTTTTTTAAAAATTTCAGGTTCATTCTTTTTAATCCATAAAATCTTTGGTGCAGTGAAACCTGGCATTGCTAAGTTACCCGACTCTTCTTCTATATTTGGGTAAATAGAAGTCATTTCAATACATTCTTTCATTGATCTTGTATCATTCCATAAAATACAATTTCTAAGTACATTAAAATTTTTATCAATTAACGTTGCTCCATGCATTTGGCCTGAGATTGCTAATGAATCAACTATTTCAAATTCTTTAGGTTTTTGTTGTCTAATTTTTTCAAAACACAAAAAAGTTGCCGTAATCCATACTTCTGGATTTTGTTCATAATATCCATTCTTAGGATTAAGCAATTCAATAGGTTCGGTATGAGAAGCTAATGTCTTTTGATCTGAGTTAATCAAAATTGTTTTTACAGAAGAAGTGCCTAAATCAATACCAATAAACATAATAGTTACTATTAAACTATAAACAATATAAGTGTAAAGAATATCAAAATTTATATTAAAATTAAAATGAAAATATTATTGATCGGAATTTTACTAGTTTGTCTTAACACATTTTCTGGATCAACCTTTGATGCTATTACTAAATATTTAAGTGTTAATAATTATCAATGGTACCATTACTATTCAATTGGAGGAACAGTAGCTATTTTCTTTTTGATGATTTTTTTAAATTTTGTAGGAGGTATTAAAAAACACATAATCCTAAAACAAAGAAGCTATTATTTATTACCTATTTTTAGAGGTATTTTTTTTATTCCAATATTACTAATCGTATTTTTATCACTTAAACACATTCCAATAAATATTTTTACAATGCTTTTAATGACTTCACCTTTTTTTCTTCTAATATTTGCAAAAGTAATTTTAGATGAGAAACTTAATTTTATAAGTTGGATGGCAATCTCTATTGGCTTTTGTGGAGTTTTGATTGTTTTAAGGCCTGATACATCTAATCTAAATATATTTATTTTTTTAATTTTGTTTGTTGCCATTTATAATGCTTTTAATTTTACTATAGTAAGTAAATATTCTCACATAGCATCGTCCTATGGTTTTACTTTTTATCAATATGTACCATTTATAATTTTTTCATATATATTTTTTATTTTTGATCCATTTATTCCTTCTTTAAAAGAGCTGTTACTATTTTCACTTTCAGGAACAATTGTTATGATCTCTATGTGGGCTTGGAATGCAGCTTATCATATTGCAGGAAAATATAGCAGTATAATCAGTCCATTTTTCTTTACACAAATTGTATGGGGAACCCTGTATGGAAGAATTTTTTTTGGGGAAAAGTTTGATTCAATCGCATTTATAGGAATAATTATAATAATTATTTCTGGAAGTATTGCTATATATAATCGTAATAAATAATCTATAGATAGTATGAAATTTATATTTTATAATTATTAGAAAGTTTATTTTATGAAGTACTTGCACACAATGGTTAGAGTTACAAATATTCAAGAATCACTTGATTTTTATTGCAACAAACTCGGTTTAAAGGAAGTTAGAAGAAGAGAAAGCGAGAAAGGTAGATTCACTCTTATTTTTTTAGCAGCAGAGAATAGTGATGAAAAAACTGGCTTAATTGAATTAACTTATAATTGGGACCCAGAAAAATACACAGGTGGGAGAAATTTTGGACATCTTGCATATAGTGTTAAAAATATTTATGAAACTTGTAAAATGTTAATGGATAAAGGAGTAATTATAAATAGACCTCCACGAGATGGTCATATGGCATTCATTCGCTCACCAGATGGCATCTCTATTGAAATTATACAAGAAGGTGACTCTCTGCCATTAAAAGAGCCTTGGAAATCGATGGAAAATTCTGGAACATGGTAAATTGTGATTAATAAAAAAAAATTATTTTTTAATTATTTTTTCAATTTCATTATCTAGAAATAGTTTAGTCTTTTCGCAAGTTGTCCTAAGTTTTAAATTTTTATTTTGTTCAGCAGATTTAACTGTAGTATCCAGCATATCTAAAACATGTAATACAAGCTTTTCATTACATCTATGAATCTGTTTGTTTTCTATTGAATAAATCATTTCTGCTAAACCTACACCTCTGTAATTTGCGTTTGTTGGAGCCTCATTAGATCTTCCACTTTGATTAAATATATTTGTTTTTCCTAATATCATATTCTCTGTACTATGTTCTTCCCATTCTCCACCCTCTGTTAAAGATACTTTAATAGGCCCTCCAAACATATTTGGGTCCGGACCTATAATTGAACCCTTTGTTCCAAAAAAATCCATAAAATTTGATTCATGATTAATAACATCAAATGATAGAAATCCCTGGATAAGAGCGTTGTTATGAAATTCTATAATAATATAATATGAAGTTGGTATCTCAACTTTAAAATCTTTACCTTTTTTTGGCCCATCTCCAATATTTCTGTATTTACTAACAGTAGTTGCGTATGCTCTGATGTTTTTAGCTGGCCCTAAAAGATTAACTAACATCGTATAATAATATGGTCCCATATCAAGAATGGGTCCTCCTCCTTCCACAAACCATGGTTCTGGATTAGGATGCCAAGATTGAACCCCAGGGAATGCAAAAGTAAAATTACCTAATTTAATATCACCAACCTCACCACTATCTATTATTTTTTTTGTTAATTGCCCACCACCACCTAAAAAAGTATCCGGCGCATTACCTAAATATAGATTTTTAGATTTAGCTAATTCAATTAATTCTTTCCCTTGCTCATAATTTATTGAAAGAGGTTTTTCACAATAAGAGTGCTTTCCTGAAAGAAGAGTCTTTTTTATTGTTTCATAATGTGAAGTGGGATTAGTTAAATTTAATATTATATCTATGTCTGAATCGTTTAATAATTCATCAACTTGTTTTGATTTTATATTATATTCTTCTGCACATTTTTTAGCAGCCTTAATACTAATATCTGCGCAAACTGTTATGTTAATATTATTAAAATAGTCACGACTCCTGAAGTAAGTTTCAGATATATGACCACAACCGATTAAACCAATATTTAACATAAATTATAATATTTTTATTTTAGTTTTTTACCTTATAACCAATTCCAATATCATTCACACTTTTACTAGTATCCATCAATTTAGGATATTCATAATTAAAGCCTAATAATTGTTTCACTCTATCTGAGCAATTATCCTTAAAATTTTTATCTAAATAAGTAACTAAGTCTTCAACAGGTTTTACATACTTTGGTAAAAATTCAATCAATAAGGCAGCTCTTTGATGTTCAGATTTATTAGGCATTGCTCCATGCCAACAATTACCATTAAAAAAAACTAAATCCCCAGGATTAGCAACCATTTGTTGTAAATTTGAGAAATCATCTTTTTTTGTTGGATATCTTAAATCTTTTTGAGAACCTGGATAATAAGCAGTTGCTCCCGATTGTTCAGAACAGATATCAAGCGGAATAGTTGCTTGACAATTTTGAGGAAAAGAAGAATTTATACCTAAAGGGAATGTTTCTTGTTTATATAAATCCCAATATGGGTAATCAATGTGTGGTTCCTGACCAGGAGCACCGGGAAGTAAACGACTAGCACAATATGAACCACAGATAAATTCTGTTCCCAAAAACTTAGCCATCAAATCAAAAATAATATCATTGGTAATTAAATCTGAAAAAATATGACCTTTACCAAACAAATTCCAAACCCGTTGTTGTAAATGAATTTTGCCAGATGCTTCAGCTTCTGCATTAAAATGTGTTTCTTTTTGATCTTGTTTACTAGCAAACTCATTTACAATCTCTCTAGCCTCATTAATTTTATCAATAAGAAAAACCTCTTTAAATACAACAACTCCACTTCCAACTAGAAGTTCATCAAATATCCTTTTTTGATCAGTATAATTTTTGTCTAATTCCAGCATTTATATAAATTGATTTGATATAAGATAATTATTTAGTCAACAAAAATTTTTCTAAGCACCTAATTCGTCCCTTAGATCTCCTATTTCTGTTCCTCCAGCCATTAATTTTTTAATATCATCACCACCAAGTTCTTCTGCAAGACCTTTACCAATAACCTCACCAAGACTTAAAAAAGTATAGCGATCCGCTATCAATCGTGCATGAATTTCATTGTGTGTTATTAATATAATTGCAATGTGGCCTAATTTTTGAACTCTTTTAATAGTTTTTAAAACTTCCATTTGTTGTTTTTGTCCTAACGCTGATGTTGGCTCATCAAGAATTAAAATTTTAGCTCCAAAATAAATAGCTCTAGCTATGGCCAAAGTTTGTCTTTGACCTCCTGACATAGTTCCCACAGCTTGAGTTGGATCAGAAATATTAATACCTATCTTTGCCATTTCTTCTATTGTAATATTATCCATCTCTTTCATTTGCATAATTCCAAACGCTCCTGGTCCTTTTTTAATTTCTCGACCAAGAAAAAAATTTCTTGTTACCGAAGTAAGGGCATTTAAAGCTAAGTCTTGATAAACAGTACCTATACCGGCATCTGTTGCTTGTCTTGGAGTAGAAAATTTTCCTTCTTTACCATCAATAATTATTGATCCAGAAGTAGCAGGGTGAACTCCAGCTAAAACTTTTATCAATGTAGATTTGCCTGCTCCGTTATCACCAAGAAGAGCATGAACTTCTCCAGGATAAACATCTAATGAAACGCCATTCAAAGCTGTAAAATTACCGAATCTTTTTACAAGATTTTTAATTTCTATTAATGGTATTTTTTTATTCACTATTAAACACTTCCCATAATTCTTTTTCGAATATTTTCATTTGTTAAAGCTGCTGTTACAAGAACAGCTCCTAAAAATACCCTATAAAAAGAACCATCAATACCTGGAATATAAAAGAATGCCTCCTTGGCTATTCCAAAAATAATTGTTCCTAAAATAATTCCTCCTATAGTTCCAAAACCGCCTGTTAAAACTACACCTCCAATAACTGCAGCAGCTATTGCTTCTAACTCCTTTAAATTTCCTTTAGCAGTATCAGCAGTATTTACTTCAAATACTTGACAAGCAGCAAACATTGTTGCGCAGAAAGCAGTAAACATAAAAAGAGAAATTTTAACTTTATTTGTTGGAACACCATTTGCTTGTGCTGCACTTAAATTACCTCCAGTAGAATATATCCAGTTACCTGCTTGTGTTCTACTAAGAATAAAATAACAAGCTAAAGCTATAAGGAACCAAATCATTAAACAAGAATACATTCCTTTGGCAAATTGATTTCCATATAAATTAACATTCCAATCTGCAGTATAATAAAGCCAACTAAAAACTGGCTCCATAATATCTCCACCAAAAAAATTCGCAACTGGTCTAGCTGTTATAATTGTATCTATATAAGCTTTTGCAATGTCTAAATCAGTGACTGCCTTTGCGGCAACAGCTGGAACATCAACTCCTGCTTCAATTTTTTTTGTTAATATTTCAACCATTGATTCATTCCCTGATTTTTTCGCACCTTCAAGTGATTTTTCTAATGTGCCAATCATTTTCTTAGCTGCTAGAATAGTCTTATTTGCAGCTACTTTTTCATTAACATATGTTAGGTTTTCTGTAATCTTTGCTATAGTATGTGCTGGAACAGTACTTAAAATTTCTAATAGTTGATCATTAGGCAGAGCTTTTGCAGCGTCTCTCTCCATTTCTCCATGACCAGGTACATTAATAATATTTTTAATATCAGGAAGATCGGTAACAGTTGTTGAACCAGCGGTTTGATCAGGGGCTCTATTAAAAGCTCTGTAAGATACTTCAGTTACCCCTCTTAAAAAAAACAAACCACCTAATGTAACTATAAATGATGCAATACCACTTTTTACAATTAAAAATCCTTGAAACCAACCAAAGGCTAATGTGAAACATAATGTTATCAATATGGCTGTTAAGGGGGATACATTTGTTATTTCCAATATTTTTAAACCTTCAAAATGGAAGCCACCTTTGAAAGAGATATAAGGTATAACTATTGCAAATCCCCATTTTAGTATCATAGCCATACAACCACCTGCAAAACCAATCATAGAACCAACAGATAAATCAAATTCCCCAGCAATTATAAGCATCCCAGCTGCAAGAGCTACAATACCAAGTTGAGCTATAACTCTAAAATTATTTCGAATTCCCAGAGCATTAAATCCTTCACCTGAAAAAGGATTAAGAGAAAATTCTCCTTCAGGTATTGAGAAGTATCCGAGCATAGCGAAAAGTATAAGCATAACTCCTAATGGCCCTATTTCTGGTCTAGAAAAAATTGGGCTGTACCATTTTTTATCAGCTTGCCTATCTGATTCCTGTCTTTGAGTTTGCTGACTAGAGTTCATTTATTTCACAATTTAAAAAAGGGCCACTTAAAGTGGCCCTAAAATTTAAGATTAATTATCTATCAATTCCTGCTAAAGCAGCAACTGAAGATGCGTTAGACTTATCAACGAAGCCTGGTCCTGAAGGGATGTTAGCTCCTGGAAGAAGTCCAGCACTGTTGTTATATAAGTGCAATACTATGATTGGCATATAACCTTGTAAACGTTGTTGTTGATCTATAGTGAAAGACACTCTTCCAGCATTGATTAAATCCATAACAGCAGGACTTAAATCAAAACAAGAATGATGAACTGTCATACCAAGATCAGCTACAGCTTTATCAACAGCTTCACAAACGTGAGGTCCAACTGAAAGAATTGCATCAACATCTGAGTTAGCTTGTAATGCAGCAGTTGCACGAGTTTGAATAGTTGCAGGGTCAGAAGTAGTATCAGTGAATTCCATAGGAACACTTTCTCCATATCCTTCACATCTATCAACTAGAGCTGTGTTATAAGCTTCTTGAATCATACAAAGTGCTTTTGTTGCTCCTTCTGCTTTTGCACGCTTACCTGCAGATTGACCAGCAAGATACTCAGGCTGACCAACATGCATTAATGCACCAAGAGCAGCAGAGTTTTCTAGTCCTGAGTTCATAGTGATAACAGGAATACCTGCAGCAACTGCAGCTTTAATAGCTGGACCCAAAGCATCAGGATCAGGTAATGAAATTACCATTCCGTCAGGTTGAGTAGCAGCTGCAGCTTGAATAGAGCTTGCCATATCAGCCATGTCAGCAGAAGGGTTATAGATGTATTCAAAATCAGCACCGATTGCTCGAGCCGCATCTTCCCCACCTTTTTGAACAACTGGCCAGAAAGGGTCTTTACCTTCACCGTGAGTAACCATAACGTATCTCTCAGCAAAAGCTGTGCCTGTAGTAAATACTACAGCCATTATTATCATAAGAAATTTTCTCATGTTTCCTCCTAATAATTATTAAATTCATCTATAATTCTGATGTTTTTCAAATCAAGAGCAAAAATAGAAAATCAACTTATTGATGGTGATAAATTTGAGATGATTATATTAATCCAATAATATTAGTAAATATTGACTTAAAAAATTCGAATATTGATTAAATAATTTTGATTTTATAAAAATTACTAGGTAAAATGATAAATATGAAACAAAAGTTTGGAGCAGGTATATGGCATTTTGCTACATATGTAGATAGATATAATACTGAGGGATACGGAGAGCCAAAGAGTGTTCTAGATGCTATTCAATTAGCCGGTAAAGTCAAAGACCTTTCAGTTGTTGATATAAATTTTCCATATTTTGGAGGTTCGTTTTCAAATCAACAAATAAAAAATGAACTTCATGAAGTAGAACTTGAAGTGATCGGTATCACCCCAGAAATTTACACAAAGGAATTCAGAAAAGGTGCTTTTACTAATCCTGATCCAGGTATTCGTAATAGAGCACATGAATTAATTACTGAAGCTTGTGAAGCAGTAAGATTTTTTGATGCTGCTTATGTTAAGCTTTGGCCAGGGCAAGATGGTTGGGATTACCCTTTTCAAGTTGATCATGGAACCTTATGGAAAAATTCGATGGACGGTGTAGCAAGGTTGGCTAGTGAAAACCCAGATCTAAAATTTGTTATTGAGTACAAACCGCGTGAACCAAGAGTTAAGATGAGTTACGACTCTGTTTCTAGAACTTTGCTGGGTATAGAAAAAATAGGTCTGCCAAATATTGGAATATTACTTGATTTTGGTCATGCTATTTACGGTGGTGAATCAGCTGCTGACTCAGCACAGCTAGCAATTGACTATGGGCGCCTATTTGGGATGGATGTAAATGATAACTATAGATCTTGGGATGATGATTTAATTGCAGGTAGCTTACATCCTATAGAAATCTTTGAATTTTTTTACGTACTTAGAAAGAATAATTGGGAAGGAGTTTGGCAACTTGATCAATTTCCATTTAGAGAAGATAGTGTGCAGATGGCCAACCAAGCTATAGATTTTTTAAAATCGATTGAGAAAGCTTTGGATGATTTGGATATGAAAGCTCTTCAAGAAGCTCAATCAAATCATGATGCAATGAAAGCACTTAAAATTGCTCAAAAAGCACTTTATAAATTTTTATAGAAATTATTTTTTTATATAATGTTTTAATAAAACATTTTTCCATTCATAATAAAAATTAATATCTCTACTGTCCTTAATTGGAGAGTATGAAATATATTTCTGTTTAAATTTTTTGATATCTTTTAGACTTGAAAAAATATTCATTCCTAATAAACCCATAATCACAGAGCCATATGAAGACATGTCTTGAAAGTTAGCTATAAAAATTTTTCTTTGAAGAATATTTGCAAGAAATTGTATAAAATCCTTATTGCTTGTCATTCCTCCATCAATAAAAATATCATTATATCTTATTTTTTTGTTTTTTTCTAAATCATCGAGGTAATCCTTAATCTGAAAAGCAATTGACTCTAGAGATGCCCTAATAATATGTTTTTTGTTAGCTGATGGTGTTAACCCATATATCATAGCTTTACTATCTGGAAGCCAATGCGGAGAACTTAATCCAACGAATGCAGGAATAACAATTACACCATTTGAATTTTCAACTTCTTTAAATACTTTATTAGTTTCTTCCACTTTATTGATTATTTTAAGGTTATCTTTTAACCAAGTTACTGTTGCTCCAGCATAATTGATTAGACATTCATAAGAATAAAAGGGTTTGCTTTTAAAAACAAAAGATAACGTTGTTATAATATTTTTTTTATGAATAAATTTGCTTCCAATATTTGTTAATATTGATGAACCAGTTCCGATTGTTATTTTTGAATTACCTATATTAAAGCATTGATTAGCAAAAATAGAAGATTGAGAGTCTCCAATAATACCCGTTATAGCTATAGGCTTTTTTAAAATACCGTTAATATCAGTGTATCCAAAAATAGATGAGCTTTCTTTGACTTCTGGTAGCTTTTTTAAATTTAATTTAAATATTTTTTGTAATTGTTTGCTCCATTTAAGAGAATTAATATTAAAAAAAAGCGTCCTTGAAGCATTTGTAAAATCAGTAAAGTAAGATTTTTGGTTTGTTAATCTATAAATTAAATAAGTGTCTATTGTTCCAAACAATGCTGTACCATTTTTAAGTTTATTTCTAATACTTCGTTTTTCTTGCATCAAATGTATTAATTTGGAAGCTGGAAAATATGTATCTAATGTTAATCCAGTCTTACTTTTAATAAAATTTACATTTTTTTTTGACTTATTGATTTTATCACATATTTTTTGCCCTCTTCTACACTGCCATACTATAGCGTTATGTAATGGCTTTCCTGATTTGGTATCAAAAATTACAAATGTTTCTCTCTGATTAGTTATGCTTAAAAAGAGTTTTTGTTTATATTTTATTTTTTTTGAAATCTTTTTTACTAAGTTTAAAACATTATTGTAAATCTCATTTGCATCATGTTCAACAAATCCAGATTTTTTTTGGATTTGTTTATGCAATTTTGAAGCTTTCTGTAATAATTTTAACTTATTATTGTATAAAAAAACTGTTGTTGATGATGTACTCTGATCTAGAGAGATATACATTTTATTTTATTAAATTCTCAGCAATACTTGCTAGCTTTGCTGGTGACATATTATAATGATCCAATACATCCGATTGAGAGCCATTAATCATATATTCATCGGGGAAACCTATAATTTTAAATGGAATCTTGATATTATGCTGAGAGATTATACTTGCGCATTTTTCACCCAGTCCTCCACTTTCACTATGTTCTTCAACACTAATTATTGCTTTAACTTTAGATAAACTCTCTATTAATAAATCATCATCAAATGGTTTTAATGTATGTATATTTATATGAGAAGAATAAATGTTTTTTTTATGTAAAATCTCAGTTGCTAATAAAGCTCTTTGAGCCGTCTCTCCTGTTGTAACAAATAAGATATCTTTTCCTTCATTAATTTTAATTCCTTTTCCAATTATAAATGAAGTATCATCATTATGAATTTTAAGCATAGGTTTTTTTCCAAAACGTATAAATAAAGGCTTTGAATAATTAACAGCATTAATAATTGAATGTCTAGTTTCAAAATTATCAGCAGGAACTAAGATATCTATATTATTTATAGCTCTCAAAACTGCTATGTCATGAATTGAATGATGTGTTGATCCTAATTGTCCATAACTAATACCTGCACTAATCCCTACCAATGTGACTGGATAATTGGAATATGCAATATCATTTTTAATTTGTTCTAAAGATCTTGCAGTTAAAAAACTTGAAGGAGAAACACCAAATACCTTTTTCCCAGCTGACGATAATCCAGCACATATCCCAACTAAATTTTGTTCAGCTATACCTACTTCTATTATCTGATCTGGAAGTTCTTTGCCAAAATTTGTAAGCTTACCCGAACCTCTGGAATCACTAGTTACTACTATTATGTCTTTATCTTTTTTTGCTAAATCTAAAAGAGTTTCAGCAAAAACCTCTAAATTTGCTTTTTCTATCATTGAATTAACTTTTCTTGTTCTAAATTTAATTCTTCTAAAGCAAGTTTATACTCTTCATCATTAGGAACTCTATGATGCCAACTAACTACATTTTCAATGAAACTTATTCCTTTTCCTTTAGAAGTATTTGCTATGATTAAATTTGGTTTTTCAGACTCAAAAGGAATAGTTTTAAAAATATTATCTAATTCTTCAACTGAATTTCCATTTATTTCTTTTACAGAAAAACCAAAAGCTTTAAACTTGTCTGCCAAAGGTTCTATAGGATTTACTTCTTCTGTGCTTCCTGTTATTTGTAATCTATTTCTATCAATAATAACTACTAAATTGTCTAGTTTATATTTACTTGCAGATGTTAGAGCTTCCCAAACAGAACCTTCACTTAGTTCTCCATCTCCTAGAAGAGTGTAAACTTTAAAGGACTTATTATCTAACTTAAATCCAATTCCTATACCAACTGCTACAGATAAACCATGACCTAATGCACCAGTATTATGCTCAATTCCATTAACTTTTTTTGTAGGATGGCCAATAAAATGAGAATTAAATTTATTTAAAGATTTTAATTCTGATTTATCAAAAAATTCTTTATCACAAAGAACAGTATATAGAGCCTCAACTGAATGGCCTTTACTTTGAATATACCTGTTTCTATCAGTGTTGTTAAAATTTTGAGGATTTATATTTAATACCTTATTATAAAGTACGTTTAATATATCTATACATGAAAGACTTCCTGCTGTGTGACCAGCTTTTCCATTATAAATGATTTCTAGTATTGTTTTTCTATATTCAATAGATTTTAATTGCAGATCTTTGAGATTCATTTTTTATATTATAAATAAATACAAGCGAAATTAATTCGCTTGTATTTTTGGTTTTTAAATTTTGTAATTTAATTAAAAATCACAACGGAAAACGCCACACTTAGCAACGTTTCCAGCATTAACTAATAAACAATCAATGGATTGTTTTTCTACAGCTGGTGCGGATCCTGAAGTTACTTCTTCATGCGCCATTCTTACAGCCATTTCAGAAAAGTTTGCAATTGGTTGCAGAACTGTATGATTTATATCACCAGCTACAATAGCATCCATAACTTCCCTACTTCCATCAAAGCCTGCAACAATAACATCATTCATTCCAGCAGCTTTTAAAGCTGCAGATGCGCCCAATGCCATAGTGTCATTACCAGCTATAACTCCTTTTACATTTGGATGAGCTTGGATTAACTTTTCCATCACATCAAATGCTTCAGATTGACTCCAGTTAGCTGACTGTGCAGCAACTTTAACCATGTCTGGATAATCAGCTATAACATCATTGTAACCTTTTGATCTAATGCCTGCGTTAGTGTCAGTTTCTTTACCAATAAGTTCAATAAAGTCACCAGACTCTCCCATAGCAGAAACAAATTCTTCACCACCTAGAACAGCGCCTTGATAGTTATTTGCAACTAGTTGAGCAGAAGCAATGCCTGTTGCATTAATTTCTCTGTCAATTAAGTATACAGGTATTCCTGCATCTTTTGCTTTTTGAACTGCAGCGATCGAAGCATCTGCACCAGCATTATCAACAATCATAAATTTTGCACCTTTTGAAATACAAACGTCAAAATGTTCATCCTGAACCTTTGCATCATCACCATGATCTAAAGACAAAACATCATATCCTAATGCTTCACCTGTTTCTTGGGCAATATCTGCCTCAGCTTTAAAGAATGGATTATCATGTGCAGGTGTAATTACGCACATTAAATCAGCATAAGCGTGAGCAGAAAAAAGTATTCCAAAAGAAAATATTAATGTTTTTAATAATTTCATTTAACCTCCTAATTTTAGTTTAAAATTTAAACTGATATTAAGTTAACTGATAAGAGAAAAAAAATCGAGAAGAAAGTATTAAAAAATACTCAGTTTTTAGTCATCTTTTTCAATAAATTTGGTTTGAAGCTGGTCTATCATAACAGCCAGCACTATTATTGAACCCATTATAACCTTTTGCCAAAATGAACTAACTCCTTCTAAAATCATTCCATTACTAAGGACGCCGATTACAAATGCCCCAATAATAGTTCCACCAATAGATCCCCTACCTCCCATTAATGAAGTTCCGCCAAGAACAACTGCGGCAATAGCATTGAGTTCCCAGGTAGTTCCTGTAGCTGGATGTGATGATATAAGTTGTGATGTTACTATAACCCCAACTACACCCGCACAAAAACCTGATAGCCCATAAGTTAAAAGTGTTACACCATTAACATTTACACCAGATAAATTTGCTGCTTTAGTATTTCCTCCTATTGCATACATATGCCTACCAAATTTAGTTCTTGTAGTTAGGAATACTGCTATTAAAGCTAAAATAAACATGACCCATATTGTATAAGGTAAGGACAAAAAAGTTCCTGAACCAATTAGTGGAAAACCAGTATTATTTAATTCTTCTTTTCCAATTAGATTTGGAAAAGTAGCTCCATCATTGATTAGTAACGCAAAGCCTCTTGCAACATAGAGCATACCTAACGTAGCTATAAATGGTGCCACACTGAATCTAGTGATTATAAAACCGTTAATGCATCCAAAAATAAAACCTACTATTACACTTATAATAACAATAACCCATATCTCAAAATATATAACAACATTTAAAAATTCTATTACAAGACCTTTATCAATTAAAAGCCCTGCTATCATTCCACATAAACCAACAATTGAACCAACTGAAAGATCAATTCCAGATGTTAATATTACAAATGTCATTCCAATAGCTAGTATTGCATTGATTGCAACATGTTTAGTCAGGATAATTAAATTTGTAGATGACAAAAAAGCATCAGCCGTGAAAGCAAAAAATGAAAATATAAAAATTAATGCTATAAAAGCTCTTAGTTTAAATAATGCAGCTTTAATTGTCATACCTTTCATAAAAACTATCCTTGTGAATGTTTTACTAAACTATCCTCTGTTAGTTCAGATCCTGTTAATTCTTTTGTAATTTTGCCTTTAGCAAGAACTAAAACTCGATCAGCGACTGCTAAAACTTCTTTTATTTCTGATGACACAAAAATAATTGACAAACCTTTTTCTGCTAATTTTTTCATAATATAAAAAATTTCTTGTTTGGCACCTATATCAACTCCTCTTGTTGGCTCATCCAACATCAATAATTTTGGATTTGTTTCTAGAGCTTTAGCAATTACAACTTTTTGCTGATTTCCTCCACTTAAAGAAGTTATTAAATTATCTGAGTTTGATACCTTAATTCCTAAATAATCAATTGCTTTATTAACTGCACTTCTTTCTTGGTTTGAATTTAAGAAAAAATCACTAATTTTTTTAGATATTTTTGATAGCAAAGTATTTGATAAAACTGATAAACATTGAACTAGACCTTGGCCTTGCCTATCTTCTGGAACAAGCACTATACCTTTGCTTATCCTTTTTGAAATTGATGTCTGAGATAGTTTGTTATTTTCTAAGTATATTGATCCATCAAAATCTTTTATTAATCCCATAATAATTTCTAATAATTCAGTTCTGCCACTACCCATCAAACCATAAAAACTAAGTATCTCTCCTGATTTTGAATTAAAAGATATATTATCAAGTAAAAATTCTTCAGATTTTGATTTTTTTAAATAAATAGATTTTGCTTCAATTACTTTATTTCCTATTTTTGCTTGGCTATCATTTACAGATTCAAAACTTCTCTTTCCTACCATTTGTTCTGTAATCCAAGGTATATCAATTTTACTAATTTGTTCTTCACAGATAAATTTACTATCTCTTAATACTGTAATGACATCTCCAATTTGCATTATTTCTTCCAATTTATGAGAAATATAAATTATTGTTACGCCTTGATTTGTAAGCTCTTTAATAACATCAAATAATACTGAGGCTTCATTTTTACTTAAAGCAGAACTAGGTTCGTCCATAATTAGTATTTGAGTTTTCTTTTGTAAGGCCTTAGCTATTTCAACAATTTGTTGCTGTCCAATTCTAAGACTTTCCAAACGACTATTTGGATTAATATCTTGTTTTAATTTTAACATTAATTCCTTTGTTAAGCTTATTTGTTTATTAACATTTATTGTTTTATGAGAGTTAAGAATTTCATTAGCAATAAAAATATTTTCATGCACACTTAAATTAGGAAAAAAATTTAATTCTTGATGAATAATTCCAATTGAATTTTCTTCTGCGTCTTTAGTAGAATTAATTTCTAAAATTTTATTATTAAGAAACAGTTCTCCTGAAGTTTGCTTTTCTACACCAGATAATATTTTCATTAAAGTAGATTTTCCTGCTCCATTTTCACCAACTAAAACATTAACTTTTGCTTTATATACGTTAAAATTAACACTATCTAATGCAACTACTCCTGGGTAAACTTTATTAATGTTTTTTGCTTCAAGTATTTTTTCCATGATGTTAATTTAAAAAATCAATGTTCGTAGGAGTGATGTAAATTTTATCATTTCTATCAAAGGTTATTGCTCCTTCAAAGTTTATTTTTTTTCCTGTAATTTCTTTTAAATTTAAGGGACCTATTATTTCATTTAACACCCTAACTTTTATAACTCGTGAAACATCTGCAAAATCTAATTGATTGACAAAATCATTAAATTTAATAAATTTTACAGCATCTCTTATAGAGTCCTTTTTAATAACTGGACCAATAGTTATATAAATTTCAGCATCATATTCTTTTTCTAATTTTATACCTAAAGTTCCTACTCGGGATTTTTTATTAAGCGACTCAACTTCCGCTTTGCCATGTACCATAAAACTAAAACTTCCAGTACCGGAGCGATGACCATATTTTTCTTCAGCTAACTCTTGATTCTTGAAAAGCTCATCTAATATAAATGTAATTTCTTCACTATCATTATGAATAGTGGTACGAATTTTTGAATCCCAAATATTCTCAACATATGATACGGGATCAAAACCTTTTTTAATTAGTTCATCTTCTTCAACAGTTCTAATAACCGAAGCAAAGAAATATGAGTATAAAAGAAAAATAAAAAGTATTATTATAAGTGAAAATAATAATAAATTGTTTAGAAAAAATTTATTAAGCATACTTACTCATTTTAAACATATTTATACTAATCACCTTTTGTTTATCAAACACCTTTTCTTTGTTTCTTTTTTCCATCTACAAAGTCCTCATATGCAGTTTTATTCTCATTAGTTGAATGAACCTCTAGTGTTGGACTTTCCCAAAATGCACTTCCTTCTAACCATTCATAGCCATGAGTTTCAATACAAATAACATAGGTTTTTTTGGATTTTTTAGCTCTCTTAAAAGCAGCTTCTAAGTCAGAAACAGATTTTACAGTTTCAGCATTTGCTCCCATACTCTTAGCATGAGCCTCAAAATCAACAAATTGCATATTTGTTGCACCTGCTGCCCTTAAGTTGCAAAGGTACTCTTTTCCTCCTTTGGCTAATTGCAAACGATTAATAACCATATGACCACCATTATCACAAACAATTATAATCAATTTTTTGTCATAAAGAATAGAACTATAAATATCACTGTTATGTAGTAAGTAAGACCCATCTCCAACAAAAACAATAACATCCTGTTCTGGTTTTGCCATTTTAATTCCTAATGCGCCAGAAATTTCATAACCCATACAACTAAAACCCCATTCTGTTTCAAAAGTATTAAGTTGTTTTGGTTTCCAAATTTGAACAACTTCACCAACTAAACCTCCAGCTGCAGTAACAACAATATCAGATACATCTGCATTCCTGTAAATGGCTCCAACAGCATGAGCATAGGATGGCGTTTCTTGATTAGTAGGTCCACAATTTTTTTCAACGTATGCATCCCATTTTTCTCTTTCTTTTACAGCTCGTTGATACCAAGAATTAGGGGCTTTCCAATCTCCAAGAGCATCTGACAGTTCTTTAAGTCCTATTTTTGCATCACTAATTATTGGAATTGCACGATGTTTAGTAACATCAAACCTTGCTGTATTTATCGAAACCAATTGAAATTTTGGATTTTGAAAATTTGTCCAAGATCCAGTTGTAAAATCACCAAGTTTTGTTCCTATTGCAATAGCCATATCTGTATCTTTAGATAAGCTATTTGAAGACCCTTCTCCTAAACAACCAATTGCCCCAATATAGTATGGGTCATCTTTCTGCATACAGCCTATACCCATTACTGTTGGAGTTACAGGTATGTTATGTTTTTTTGCAAAAGCAGATAGTTCTTTTTCTGCTTCTGAGTATAATACACCTCCACCAGCTACAATTAATGGCTGTTGCGATTCTTTAATTTTTTCTGCAGCTTTTGTGATTTCTCTTTGGTCAGGATTTATTTGCCTAATAACATGAATTTTTTCTTCAAAAAATATCTCAGGATAATCAAAAGCTTCACCTTGAACATCCTGTGACATAGAAATTGTTGCAGGACCACATTCAGCTGGATCTAACATAATTTGTATAGCTTGCGGCAAAGATGATAAAATTTGTTCCGGTCTAGTAATTCTATCAAAATATTTAGAAACAAATTTAAAAGAATCATTTTGTGTCTCAGTTGGAGAATTAAAATTTTCTACTTGTTGAAGAACTGGATCTGGAAATCTGCTTGCAAAAGTATCGCCTGGTAATAAAAGTAGTGGCAAACGATTGCTTAATGCAACTGCTGCGGCTGTAACCATATTTGTTGAACCTGGTCCTACTGAAGATGTTGCAATAAATATTTGTTTTCTTCGCATTGCTCTTGCATATCCTATTCCAGTAAGAGCCATATTTTGCTCATGATGACCTCGATATCCTGGTAAATCAGATTTAAATTCTTCCATTGCTTGACCCAAACAAGCTACATTTCCATGACCATATATTCCAAAGGCGCCGGGGAATAATGGTACTTTTTTTCCATCAATTATTGTTTTCTGTGAAATTAAATGCTTAAAAAGTGCGTGGGCACAAGACATCTTTTGTGTTTTCATAATTCTCCTAAATACTTAAAATACTATTATAACAATAAACTTATTTCTAGAATAAAATTAATATAAAGTATTATAAGATTTAAGAAATCTAAACATTTAATTATGAAATTTATTAGAGTATGAGCAAAATATTATGAAAATAGCAATCATTGGCTCTATTCACCAATCTGGGCTTAATATACTTAAAGAAAACAATTTTGATATTTTAGAAATTGTAAATTTAGAAATTAATTCTTTAAAAAAAGAATTACAAGAAGTTGATGGTATTGTTTTACGTACTGCAGAACTAAAAGAAAATGTTTTATCAAAATGTAAAAATTTAAAAATTATTGCAAGACATGGAGTTGGTTATGACAATGTAGATATAAAATTCCTTAATAAGAACAATATAGCTCTTGGTATTACCGGGACTTCAAATGCAGTCAGTGTAGCTGAACACGTTATGACAATGTTTTTATATTTAGCAAAAAAAATTAATATTTCTGACTCATTAGTTAAAAAAGGTGATTTTATTAAAAAAAATACACTTCCTTCTTTTTTTGAACTTTATAATAAAAATATTCTTATTTTAGGCTTTGGAAGAATTGGAAGAGAGCTAGCAAAAAGATGTTTGAGTTTTGATACAAAGGTTTATGTTTTTGATCCGTTTATCGATAATGAAATAATTAAACAACATAATTGTATTCCTATAGAAAGTAAGGAAGAAGGTATAAGAGTTGCAGACTATATAAGTATTCATATGCCTTTAAATGAGAAAACTAAAAATTTTATTTCTTATGATGAGTTTAAAATTTCAAAAAATAATTTAATTTTAGTTAATACAGCTCGAGGAGGCATAATAAATGAAGAGGCTTTGTTTCAAGCTTTAAAAAGTAAAAGTATTCTTGGTGCTGGTTTAGATGTTTTTGAAAATGAGCCACCAATTAAAAACCATCCTCTTTTATCCTTAAATAATATTCTTTTAACGCCTCACAATGCAGCTCTTACACTTGAGTGCAGAACACGAATGTCAATTGAAGCTTGCGAGAATATTATATATTTTTTAAATAAAAATAGAAAATTAAATGATAAAAATATAGTTAACAGTAATTTAATAAAATCATAATTAAAGGTTTAAAAAAATATCATCTTCTTCTTCAGTAACATCATATATTTTTAGAGGAGGTAAATCTAGATCACTTATTGGATCTCCAGAGACAATACTAAAAGTATTACCACAACTAGCACATTCAAGCTCTTCACCTTCAATATTGGCCTCACTTAAAAAAGCTTGCTCTTCGCAATAACAATGTCCCTGAGTTGCAAAGAAGCCACTTTCAAGATGAAAAATAGCATAATCTATTTCTTCATGTTCAAAATTTTCAACACTTCCTACTTCTATATCATCAACTTCTCCAATGTGAATATTTTCTATTTCTTCATTCATAAAAAAATTTTAGAATAAATTTCAATGATAATAAATAATTATTTTCAAAAATTTGTTAATTATCTAAATCTTATATTTTTTCTAGAAAGCTGATCTAGACTGCTAATACCCATTAGTTTCATATCTCTCTCAATTTCATCACGTAAATTAGTCATTGCTTTTTCTACCCCTTTTTGGCCACCGGCAGCAAGTGCATATAAATACATTCTACCTCCAGAACATGCTTTGGCACCAAGAGAAAGTGCTTTTAGTACATGAGTGCCTCTTCTGATACCGCCTTCACAAATAACATCAACTTTATCTCCTACCGCATCAACAATTTCAGATAATTGGTCAAATGGAGATCTAGATCCATCAAGTTGACGTCCACCATGATTTGATAACATAATTGCTGTGGCACCGACATCAACAGCTTTTTTTGCATCATCCACAGACATAATGCCTTTAATAGCAAATTGTTTGCCCCAATTTTTATTTATTTCTTCAACGCCTTTCCAGTCCAATGAATTATCAAGCATTTTTGTAAAATAATCTCCAATGCTTGTCATAACACTAGTACCTGCATCAATATGATTTTTTAAATTACTAAGTTCCCATTTTGGTTTTGTATAATAATCAAAAACCCATTTAGGATGAATAGCAAAACTCATAAAACTTGAAAAACTTAACTTCATAGGTATTGTAAAGCCTGTATATAAATCTCTTTCTCTATTTCCTCCAACTGCAGTATCTACCGTTACACACATAGCTTCAAAATTAGAATTTTTACACCTTTCTATCAAATCTTTATTTAAACCTTTATCTTTGTGCACATATAGTTGAAATAATTTTGGAGTTGTTACTAGTTCAGAAATTTCTTCAATACTTGCTGTGCCAAGAGACGAAACGCCAAACATGGTTCCTAGTTTTTCAGCAGCTTTAGCAACAGCAATTTCTCCTTCATAATGAAATAATCTTTGTAAAGCTGTTGGAGCACAATAAAGAGGCATTTTTAGCTTTTGACCCATTACAGTAGTTGTCATGTCTACATTATCAATTCCGGCTAATACATTTGGAACAAGATCACAGGTATTATAAGCTTCAGTATTACGTTTATAAGTAATTTCATCATCGGCAGCTCCATCAATATAATGAAATATTGGACCTGGTAGCCTTTGTTTAGCTAATTTTCTAAAATCTTTTGTATTATGACAGTTCTTAATGCTTCCAAACATTAAGCGGATACAGTTTTTTGCTTTTGTTCTCCTAAACCCTCAATACCAAGACGCATTTCATCGCCTGGCTTTAACCATACTTGCGGATTTAGGCCCATTCCAACTCCTGGCGGCGTTCCGGTTGAAATTATATCTCCTGGTTGTAGTGACATAAACTTACTTAGGTAACTTACAAGAAAGTTTACTCCATATACCATTGTATTTGTTGAACCATCTTGCATTCTTTTTCCATTTAAATCTAGCCATAATTTTAAATTTTGTGGATCTTCTATTTCATCTTTTGTTACAATGTATGGTCCAATAGGACCAAAAGTATCACAAGACTTGCCTTTGACCCATTGCCCAGAATGTTCAATTTGAAATTTTCTTTCACTTAAATCATTTACAACACAATAACCTGCAATATGAGACTGAGATTCATTTTCATTTATATATTTTGTTTCCTTCCCAATAATAACCCCTAGCTCGACTTCCCAATCTGATTTTGTAGAATTTTTTGGTATTTCAATATCATCGTTTGGGCCGACTACAGCACTAGTTGCTTTAAAAAAAATAATTGGCTCAGGTGGAACCTGCTGTCCAGTTTCTTCAGCGTGATCAGCGTAATTTAATCCAATACATATAAATTTTCCAATAGATTCTTTACTTAAGCATGGCGCAATACTATCTATTTTTTCAACAATAGGTAAAGAGTTTAAATCTGATGAATTCAACGAATTTAATTTCTCAATATTAATTGTTTTATTATTCCAATCATCAACTAAAGTAGAGGCGTTTCGAATTTTATTTTCTAAATCCAAAATCCCAGGCTTAACTTCATTGTTTAATCTATATCTTAAAAGTTTCATTATAAAGTCCATCCTCCATCTATCAAGTTTAAAGTACCAGTGACAAAATCTGATTCATCACTAGCTAAATAAACTGCTAAAGACGCTATCTCTTCAGGTTGAGCTAACCTTCCCATAGCCTGTCTATTTATAAAATCTTTCCTAGCCTGAATAGGATCATCAGCCATTGCAACTCTACCTTCCCATGACGGTGTTTCTACAGTTCCAGGAAGTATCGCGTTACATCTTATACCTTGTTTTACATAATCAGCTGCCATAGCTTTAACAAAACCATTCAATGCAGCTTTAGTTGTACCATAAATAAATCTATTAGGAGCTCCTTTAACATTAGAAGCTGCTGAAGATACAATTATAATATTACCTTTATTTTTCTTAAGCATTTTAGGTAAAAGATTCTTTGACATTAAGTATGCAGAATAAATATTAATATTAATTGAATTATAAAATTCTTCAGAATCACATTCTAAAATTGTTCCATGATGCACAAATCCAACTGCATGAAATAATATATCGACTTCATTTATAGTTTCGCAAAATTTTTCAACACTTTCCTTATTTGTTGCATCTAAAACGCTTGTACTCAAATTTTGATTAATATTATCTAAATCTTGAATTTTTTCTGAATTCACATCAGTAGCCAACACTTCAGCTCCTTCTCTTGCAAAAGCAAGTGCTACAGCTTTTCCGATTCCTTGAGCAGCAGCCGTTACAATAATTTTTCTATTTTTTAATCTCATTTTTTAAAGAAGTCATGTTTTGGTATATGAAGTTTTAGCAGATTGTCGAGTCATTTCAATTAAATATACATCGTTATTTTGATTAATTTTTTTTAACATTTGTAAATTATATTTTTTCAAAAGTGCAATTATCAATAAAATCCCAATCAAGATCTATTCCCAAACCAGGTGAATTAGGTAAATAAGCATACCCTTCTTTAACCTGAATAGATTCTTTTAAACCAAAATTAAAATAATCATAAGGAACCAAAACTTCAAAAAATTCTGAATTTTTAATTGCAGCACAACAATGCAAATTAACTAATTCAAGCGGATGATAAATTGCTGTATGTATTTCACAATGTACTCCAAAACTTTCAGCAAGATGGGCTGTTTTAAGAGTAGCTGTAATACCACCACTCCAAGAAACATCAGCCCTTACCATATCTACAACTCTTGAAGATATGCATTCAGCAACACTATATGGATGTTTTGATATTACTTCAGTTCCAATAATTGGAATATCAAGTATTCGAGTTAATTCACGAAGATTATGAAAGTTTTCATCAAACAAAGGCTCTTCATACCAATAATAGTTTAATTTTTCTAACTCCCTGCCAAACCTTAAAGCTTCTTCAAATGTATATGGTGCAACTGGATCACTCATCAATTTAAAACCCTTGCCAACAGCTTCTCTTACCTTTTTATGCGCGTCTAAATCAAATTCATAATTTCCAGGAGGGTGTAATTTATATGCTTGGAAGCCTTTTTCTTTATATTCACATGCCTCTTTTGCATAAGCCTCTGGAGATTCTAGTACAAGAGAGCTTCCATATATTGGAACTTTATCTCTATAAGCACCTATATATTTATATAATGGTTGGTTGGCCTGTAGCGATGAAAGAAGCCAACAATTAATATCAAATGGTCCATAGCTATAAATTGGTGCATGATTCCACCATCTATCTGCCATCCTATATTCATGCCAATGTTTCTCTCTGTATAGTGGGTCACGACCTATAAAAAATGGCTTAAAAATACTATTGGCAATCTCTCCAGCCATTTTGGCTCCTCTTCCTGCAAATCCAAAAGTTGAACTGGTTAACCCTTCATCAGTATGAAAGGTTATAACAAGAAACTCTAAATCAGATTTTTTTCCATCACGCATTTCTGAGTCCTTCATAACTTGATTTGCATGACGGCACATTCTAATTTCAATGTTGGTGATTTTCATAATAATTTAAAGAGAAAACTCTTCTGAAATTTGTTTAGTATGTTGACCAATAACTGGAGCTGCTCTTTCTGATTTGTATATTTCATTATTAAATCTAATTGGACATCTAAGAGTTTCAATATCCAAACCATCAAATCTTTTTATCCTTTGAATCATGTCTAAAACTTTAAATCCATCATTTTTCATCATCTTGTCCCATTCTAAAACTTCTGCACACCATATGTCTGCAGGTTGTAGTATGTCAAGCCAGTGTTGAGTTTTATTTTTAATTATCCAATTTCCGATAAGTTTTTTAATCTCATCTCGTTTTGTGAACCATTCTTTCTGATCAGTAAAACCTTTGATACTTTCCAATTGTATTAACTCACCTAATTTAGGAACAGGAGTCATGGCAATAGCTATATATCCATCTTCAGTTTTATAAATACCATAAGGTGCTGATAAATAAGCATGGGCATTATTATATGAGCTCCTAACAGGTTTTCTATTTCCATCGTTTAGATAAGTTGTGAGAACTTCAAATTGAAAGTCAAGCAAGGCTTCCATAAGACTTGTTTCTACATAAGAACCTTTTTGGGTTTTTATTGACTTTATCAATGCTGATAGAATGCCTTCGACTAAGTAGTGACCAGCAAGCATATCTGCAGCAGCAAGTCCCATTGGTGTTGGCGCTTCACCACCATTGCCATTTAGCCACACTAGTCCTGATCTTGATTGAGCTAATAAATCCTGTCCAGGCAAATCTTTCCAAGGTCCCTCAGTACCATAACCACTTATAGTACCATAAACTATTCTTGGGTTGATTTTATTAACTGTTTCGTAATCAAGTCCAATACGCTCAATAACTCCTGGTCTAAAATTTTGAGTAATGACATCAGCCTTTGAAATTAGTTTTTTTATTTTATTTATATCTTCGGTGCTCTTAAGATTTGCTGCAAAACTTTCTTTATTTCTATTTATTGCATGAAATAAAGTGCTATCGCCTTCAAGATCTGTGTCACTTATATATAAATTTCTGCATAAATCTCCCACCTCAGGCCTTTCTATCTTTATTACTCTTGCCCCAAGATCGGATAGCCTTAAACCAGCTACTGGTCCTGATAAAAATTGACTGAACTCCAAAACAATTAATCCATCTAATGGTCTGCTATTTGTTGACATACATACTCTTTTCAAATTCTTTAATTAATTTATCAATTACTATGTCGCTTCCTTGGTCATGTTTTAAATAATCATTTATTATAGTACCAGCAATGTCTTGAAAATACATATATCCGTCAAATCTTGGTCTTAACCATGATTTTTCTAGCGTTTCAAGTGTATCTATAAAAAAATTATTACAATCTTCATTTAAATTTTTATCTTTCCAGGCCTTAATATTTCCAGGCTGACCTCCAGAATAATAAAATAAATTTTTTTGACAATTCTCAGATGCTATCCAAAATGTATATTCAATTGCTAAATCAATATGTTTTGAATTTTTAGAAATAGCAAGACCAGTTCCTCCAAGTTGAGAGCCTTTGCAATTATATAAATTTTCATCAAAAGAAGGTATATTCGAGAAATGTATCAAATGGTTCTTAAAATTATTTCTAGAATAATTTGAATAACCATATAGCAATGGACAATAAATTTTATCATCTTGTGTTGATAAATAATCAAGAACATTAATTGGATTCATTTCCAAACATTTAGTTGGAACCAAATTTGCAAGTCTTTTCATCATTTTTAAAATAGTAATTCCTATTGATCTATCTATTAGTTTTTCATTATCATTATAAATAGCAGAGCCAATATTTGCTGCTATAGTATTAAAGCTTGAAATTGCATCAATTGGTTTAATTGGCCACAACACAAGTGATTTTTCAGCAAGCTTAATAACTTCCTCAAAAGTAAGAGGTAATTCATTTATAAATTTTTTATTATATGCAGCTACAGGTGCAGCAGCATCTATAGCTAGAGCATACTGATGGTTGTTAAAATTATAACTTTCATGTGACTTGCCAACAGAATTTTTAAATAATTCAGATAATTGATTTTTATATTCTTCATAATCGTCAAGTTCTAACAGCAAGTTTTTTCTTGAAGCTTCACCTACATGCGGATGATCAATTACCATTAAATCATATTCAAAAGCCATGTTTTCTATAGGTCGATCAGCAAATGCTTGTAATGGTCTTTTATCCCATTCAATTTTTATTTCAGGATATTTTTGATTAAACTTCTTTGCAGTAGCTACCATCGGATCAAAACCCCTTGGATGATCCCAGCTAATTCCTTTTAATTGGATCATTTATTTTTTTTTAATTTTATCTTTAAATTTTGCAGGTTGTTTATAGAGAACCGAATGTAAATGTTCACAATAAAGTACTATTTCTCCTTTTCCTTTAAAAACTTCATAGCTAGTTCTTACTAAACCCATTTTTTTATATTTAGGTTTTTTTTCTATATTGGTGCGAATTGTATAAATCGTATCACCTATAAATACTGGTTTAATAAATCTTAATTTATCATATCCATAACTAAAAGAATTCACACAGTTAGTAGCTACTAAACCTAAACCATAAGAAAATACCATAGCACCAGCAATTAATCTTTTATTGAACATTCCTTCTTTTTTAGCAAATATTTCATCACCAACATATGGATGCATATCTAAAACCATGCAATTAAACTGCATGGCTTCACCTTCTGATATAGTTCTTCTTATTGATCTAATTTTATGTCCAATAATCACATCTTCATAAAACCAGTTTTCTGAATTCCATACAGGTATTTCACCATGATCTTTAGGCATGTCTTTTGGGTTAGTGGTTTCTATTCCAACAGTTGGTTTATGTTTGCTATTCATTATAAAATGATATTAAATGATAATTATAATAATTAAAATTAGAATTTATCAATATGGCAGAAATAGAACTGTATTTTGAAGATTATAACATTGGTGATGAAAGAACTACTTTAGGTAGAACCATTACTGAAACAGATATTGTTATGCATGCAATGCATTCGGGTGATTTTTATCCTCACCATGTTGATGCTGAATTTGCAAAAAAAGGCCCTTTTGGTCAAAGAATTGCTCAATTTAGTTGTACGTTTTCTATAGGAATAGCCTTAACTGCTGAAATAGTAAATAAAAGAGCTTTTACATATGGTTTTGAAAGACTTCGTTTTCCTAATCCAGTTTTTATAGGAGATACAATTCATACTAAAGTCACTATAAAAGAAAAAAAAGATGATCCAAAAAGACCTCAGTATGGACAAGTTGTGGAGGCTTGTGAAATTATTAATCAAAAAGATAAGGTAGTTTGTTATTCAGAACATATTTTATTAGTAGAAAGAAAAAAATAAAACTTAAAACACACTATACTTAAGATAAGCTTTTTGAGGATCCATCCCCTCCCTAATAGCTTTTCTAATTTCACTTTCAGTTGATATTAATTTTTCAGATTTAATGAGAATTTCTTCAGCTTTATCTTTAGGAATAATTACCACTCCATCAATATCTGCCATTACATAATCATCATTATGTATTTTTGTGTTTCCAATTGTAACAGTTTGCTCTAATTTAGTTGGTGACCAATATGATACAACATCTCTTGGAGTATAAAAATTACACCAAACAGGAAAATCAATATTTAAAATAAATTCTAAATCTCTGCAACCACCATCAATTATACAGCCTCTTACTCCTTTATTTTGAAGAGTTTCAGCAGATAACTCTCCCATTAGAGCAATCTCTTGATTATTTGGCTGGCAAACTATTATTTTATCTCTAGGGGCTTTAGATAAAAATCCAGTCCAAGCCAATAAACTTTCATGGTGAGTGAGTTTTGTATTAATTTCTCCTTCTATTGTAAATATTTGCCCGCTAATTTTATAGTTTTTTTTAGTTGGATTAATTGAAGATGGCAGAGTAAAATCTTTTATTTCCATATCTCTCATTACATCATGAATCACACTACTAAAACATTGCTGAAAACGATCTGATATTTCTACTGAATTCATTTAATAACTTTTTCTGTATCTTTATCAAATATATGAATTTTATTTAAGTTAATTGAAAATTCAATTTTTTGTCCAATTTTAATTTCTCTTTGATTATACATTCTACTAATAATTTCTTTGTTATTTAATTTTATAAATATCTGGGTTTCAGTGCCTAAGGGCTCAACAAGATCTATGTTTTTTTCAAAATTCCAAATATTTTCAGATGAGTTAGATGATATTGTAGGAGTAATATCTTCGGGTCTAATACCTATTATTACATTTTCTTTCTTAGACAAATAATCAAATTTAGATTCTGGACAAGGCATTAAAATATTTTCATCTAGTTCAAAAAATAATTTTGCATCTTTTTTGATAATATTTGCAGTTAAAATATTCATAGGTGGACTTCCAATAAAAGTTGCAACAAAAACATTAACCGGATTATTAAAAACATCAATTGGGCTGCCTATCTGTTCAATATAGCCATCTTTCATAATAATAATTCTATCTGCTAACGTCATTGCCTCAACTTGATCATGTGTTACGTAAACTATCGTTGTTTGTAATTTTTGATGAAGTTTTTTAATTTCAGTTCTCATTTGTGTTCTCAACTTTGCATCTAAATTAGATAAAGGCTCATCAAAAAGAAAGGCATCTGGGCGCCTTACTATTGCTCTGCCCATAGCTACTCTTTGTCTTTGGCCGCCTGAAAGTTGAGAAGGTTTACGTTTTTGTAATTCTTGCAAACCAAGTATTTGAACGGCTTCTTTAACCCTTTCTTCAATTTCCTTTTTATCAACTTTTGCTATTTTTAGACTAAAGCCTAAATTTTCTTCAACAGTCATATGCGGGTATAAAGCATAATTCTGAAAAACCATTGATACATTTCTATCTTTAGGATCTTTTTCATTTACCAATTGATCATCAATAAATATTTCACCTCCAGTTATTTCTTCTAAACCAGCAATCATCCTTAAAGTAGTTGATTTTCCACAACCTGATGGGCCAACTAAAACTAAAAATTCATTATGTGGAATAAATAAATCCATATTTTGTACAGCAATTACGTCACCATATTTTTTTGTAAGATTTTTTAATTCAACATTTGCCATACTATCCTTTCACACCTCCAAATGTCAGTCCAGAAACTAAATGTTTTTGAACTATAAAGGTTAATATTACTGCAGGTACTATCATTACAACTGCTATAGCACACATACCTGCCCAATTTATTGTAAATTCATCCAAATAGTCCATCATTCCTATAGGCAAAGTTTTAGAATGAACAGTTCTAGTTATAATAGACGCTAAAGCATATTCATTCCATGAAAGTAAAAAAGCAAATATTGCTGCTGCTCCGATCCCTGGGCCTGCAAGAGGTAGTTCTACATTCCAAAAAGCTTGTAATCTTGTGCAACCATCAGTTCTGGCTACTTCAGACATTTCTTTAGGAATTTGTCTGAAAAATCCATCAGTTAACCATATTGTAAACGGAACATTCATCGCAACATAAACTAAAATAACGCCAAAAGATGTATTTATAATTCCTATTTTGGCAAATAAAATAAAAAGGGGTAAGCTTAATGAAATACCTGGTACAGCTCTTGCAAGCATTAATCCCAGAAAAATTTTGTTTTTACCTTTAAAATTAAATCTTGCAAAAGCATATCCTCCCATCATACCAATTGTAATAGCTATAACAGTGCTTACTGAAGAAATTATTACTGAATTCATTAAATATTTAAATGCAGGTACCGATACGTAACCATTAATACTGAACATTTGTGTAAACTGATGAATTGTCCATCTATCTGGTATCCAATTAGCAGGCTTTGCTAATATTTCTGGATTAGGCCGAAAAGCACTAACAAAAATCCAAATTCCCGGCATACAAATTAATATTAGTAGAAACATTACTAAGAACCAAAAAGATATTTTTTTTATTTGTTTCATTATTGTTGTCCTAATTCTCGTCTTGCTGCTACAAGTTTAGTAAAGAAATAATAAGTAAAGGCTATTGATAATATTATTGAAACGTAAGACATAGCATTTGCAAAACCCATATTTGCATCTTTATAGCCTATCCTTGCTATCATTGTCCAAAGTAGCTCTGTTCTCATTGCCGGTCCTCCACCTGTCATAATATGAACGATATCATAAGCTCTTCCAACATCCAGTGATCTGATTGTTAAAGCAATAAATATAAATGGCATTAAAAATGGAAGGGTAATATTCTTAAATACTTGCCAGCTATTGCAACCATCCACACGCGCAGCTTCAATAGGATCTCTTGGAATTCCCAAAAGACCAGCTAATAACAAAATAGCAAAAATAGATGTGTTTGCCCAAATTTCTGCAATCATAATTGACCCCATTGCAAGGTATTTATCAATTAACCATGGTATTGCTGACTCATAACCAAATAAATACAAAAAATTGTTAAGCAAACCAATATTATCATTAAAAATATATTTCCATTGGAAACCAACTAAAATCGGTGAAAACATCATTGGAAACATCATGATAGTTCTTAAAGTTCTTTGGCCCCATGTAATTTTATTTATTAAAAGGGCTATACCGAGACCAAATAATAACTCAAGATTTAGTACGACTGCTAAAAATAATATTGTTCTTCCAAAAGCAGCCCAAAATTTTACATTATCAATTAATCGTTCATAATTTCTAAGACCAACAAAATTATAAAGACTATCAGGACGTGTTAATTTGTAAGAAGTAAAGCTAGTATAAAAAGAAAATAATAGGGGTATTATTATTACAAAGCCAATTGCTAATATTGAAGGTAGTAATAATAAAGCAGGACTGCTAAAAAATTTTCTATTCATTTAATCTGCGTAAGTTATTTTTAATCCTCCTGATTGACTTGATATGCCACAAGAATCAACAATAGCCATTGTATCAATAGAGTCATCTATTGATGTAATTAATTTATCGTCTTCACCATTTTTAAATCTTTGCATATTAGCCATTACTCCAATAAAAGCATCAGGAAACCATTTACCTTTAATATCAAATTTAACCCAATCCGTATTTTCAGTAATGATTTCTAATTCTTCAGGTTCCCCGTTCGGGTAATCCAACAAAAGACCTAAAGTCATTTTTGCAGCACCTTTAGTACCTTCCAATCTAATATATGCATCTTGATTTTTTCTTCCAAAAGAGTGACAGTGATTTATTGTCATACAACATCTGATTTGATCTCCATAATTAAAAATAGCACTTGTTCTGCAGTCTGCTAATTCATTTACTTTAGGATGTTTTACAGATTGACAATATAAACTTTTAGGATTGCCTAAAACTGATCGTATCCAATCAATATAGTGAATTGAGTGCAATGGCACTTCTACGCGATCTAGTGTTTTTAAAAAAGGCCACAATTCCCAAGGGGTGTGAACATTTACATGAACTTCAAGTTCTACCAATTCTCCCAAAAGATTGTTTTTAATTGCTTCATATACAGGAAGCATAATTGGGCTAAATCTTAATTGAAAATTCATACTTGCTTTAATGTTTTTTTGATGACAAATTTTTCTAATTTGATTTCCCTCTTCCAAAGACCTACCAAGTGGTTTTTGAAAAATTGCGTAAATATTTTCAGGGAGTTTTTCTACAGTTTCTAATAAATTTGCAGGTGGTAGCGCTAAATCGAAAACACAATCTTTGTTTTCAAATGACTCTTCAAGAGAACTATAAACTTTATTAATTTCATATTCTTTAGCCAAAGAATTAGCTTTTTCTGTATCTATGTCATATAAACCAGATACACTAAAACCTGCTTTTTTATATGCTGGAAGATGTGCATCTTTAACTATTCCACCAGTACCTATAATTGTAATTGGGTTTTTTTTACTTGGCATTGGCCAAGTTTGACTCAAATTTTTTATATCTTCTTCTTGGTTACTCATAAAAAAAATAGATTAAATTTTAGCTACCCCTTCATTACTAGGGGTAGCTAATTTAAAGAGGCTTAGTAATAACCAGCGTCTTGCATTAAATAGTCTGTTTCTTTAGCTGCAGCATCTAGTGCTTCCTTAACTGTCTTATCACCCACTATTGCAGCTTGCAATTCAGGGAAAATAATATTTGAAAAAGGAATCCACTCAGGAATTAGTGGAGGTGTAAATGCGTCTTCTGCCATTGAAGCTTTGAATGTTGAGAAAAGATCACTCATGAACGCATTTCCTTCAGCATTCATTTCACTTGCAATATCATCCCAAACTCTACTCATAGTTGGAAGTTTTCCTCCTCTAGCTTCATGCATTTGAGCTTCATGGTTAGTTAGTATCCAAATCAACGAAGCTGCTGCTTCTAGATTTTCATCAGGACAACCATTAAGAATTGAATAAGTATGAGAACCTGACCAGCCCCCTCTTTTTCCTCCTGATCCCATTGGAAATCTAACTAGCCCTACATCACCGCCGATTTTTGAGTCAGCGCTATTGAAGTATGCACCCCAACCTCCCCAATCAAGGTTAAGAGCAACTGTTCCACTAGCAAATCCAAGACCAGTTTCATCCCAAAGATAATTTAAAACACCAGCAGGTACTGCTTGAGCATTGTATAAATCAACAAACCATTGAAGTGCTCTTTGACCAGCTTCATTGTTAAAAGTTGGTCGCCATTGATCATCAAACAATGC
>CACPNW010000009.1 GCA_902635455.1 uncultured Alphaproteobacteria bacterium
AAATTTCTATTCTTAATAGGTTATTTTGTGTAAATACAGGCTGTACCTCAGGAGTCATTTAAACATATATATTTTTTTTAACATGAGTTTTAAAGCAATATTTAAACAAAAACCTGAAATTATTCAAAGTGCCAATGCTAGAGTAAATTTAATTGGTGAACACACTGACTATACAGGAGGTTTTGTTTTGCCCACATTATTAAAATTCAAGACAACAATTGAAGTGAATGAAAATGACGAAAAAAAATATCAAGTATATTCAGAATATTTTAAAGAAAAAAAAATCTTCAATGATTTTATTAAATCTAAAAATAATGATTGGGTTGATTATATCAAAGGTTGTTTATTTGTTTTTTTTGATGAAAGTAAAAGTATCTCTAATAAATATTTAAACATAAATATTTCTTCAAATATTCCTATGGAAAGAGGAATATCTTCATCTTCAGCATTATGTGTAGGAATAATCAAATCTCTCAATAAATTTTTTAAATCACATATTTCTGATAAACACATTGCAATTTTAGCGCAAAAAGTTGAAAGGGATTACATTGGTGTATCTGGCGGTATAATGGATCAAATGGTTTCATCTATAGGTATTCATCGTAAAGCATTTTTTTTAGATTGTCTTAATTTAAAATACGAACTTTTTGATATTCCTAAGAATTGGAAATTTTATTTAGTGGACTCAGATGTACAAAGAAATTTAAGAAATAGTTCATATAATGAAAGATATTCTCAATTAAAGAAAGCTGAAAAAGCATTAAGTGTAGAATATTTGGGGTCAATAAAATTAGAAAATTTTAATAAAGAAAAAATTTCTGATCCAATAATTCTTAAAAGGGCCAAACATGTTATTACAGAGAATGACAGAGTGTTAAAGTCAATAGAATATATGAAAAAAAATAAAATTGAAGAATTTGGAAATTTAATGATTAAAAGCCATCTATCTTATTCAAATGATTTTGAAGCTTCAACAAGAGGTGTAGATCTAATTGTTAAAAATTCAATTAAGGCTGGAGCTTATGGATCAAGATTAACTGGTGGTGGTTTTGGAGGGTTTACTGTATCTTTAATAGATGAAAATAAATTGGATAAATGGTTAAAGCAAATGTCTAATATATATGATATAAATAATATTTTAGAAGTTTAATGGAAAAATATAAAAACTATATTAACGGTAAATTTATAGATTCTAAATCTGGAAAAACTTTTAAAACAATAAATCCTTCTACAGAGATCGAATTTGCTGAAGTGGCTGAAGCAGAAGAATATGAGGTTAATTTAGCAGTTGAATCTGCTGCGAAAGCTTTTAAAGGCGAATGGTCGAATTTGTTACCTAATGATAGAGCAAAATATTTACGAGCTATAGGTGATCAGCTTTTAGAAAATGCAGAAAAACTAGGAAAAATAGAAACAAGCGATACTGGAAAACTCTATAAGGAAACAAAATTTCAAGCAAATTATATTGCAGAGTATTATTACTACTATGCTGGTCTTGTAGATAAAATTGAAGGATCAACATTGCCTATTGATAAAAAAGATATGCATGTTTTTACAACACGTGTACCTGTAGGAGTAATTGCAGCTATCATTCCTTGGAATTCTCAAATGTTTTTAACAGCAGTTAAACTTGCACCCGCTTTAGCTATGGGCAACACTATTATTATTAAAGCATCAGAAGTTGCACCAACTCCACTTCTAGAATTTGCCAAATTAATAGACAAAGTTAATCTTCCAAAAGGTGTTGTTAATATAATTTCAGGATTTGCTGAAAATTGTAGCAAAAAACTAACATCTCATTCAAAAGTTGATAGAATTGCTTTCACTGGTGGTGTTCAAACAGCTAAGCAGATTGTAAAAAATTCTGCAGAAAATTTATCACAGGTAAGTTTAGAGCTAGGAGGTAAAAGCCCAGTAGTTATTTTTAAAGATGCTAGAAAAAACAATGCTATAAACGGAGTCGTAGCCAGTATTTTTGGAGCAAGTGGTCAAAGTTGTATAGCTGGATCAAGATTATATTTGCAAGAAGAGATTTATGATGAATATTTAAGTAAAATAAAAGATAGAGCGCTTCAAATTTCGATAGGAGATCCTATGAAACAAAGCACGCAAATAGGGCCTCTCGCTACTTTGCAGCAACTTACAAATATTGAAAACAAAATAAATCAAACTATTAAACAAGGCGGTAAATTAATAGTTGGAGGAAAAAAACCAAAACATATCAAATCAGGTTATTTTTTTGAACCTACAATAATTGAATGTAATAATCATAATCTGCCTGTTGCAGAAAATGAATTATTTGGGCCTGTTCTTTCTATAATGAAATTTTCTGACGAGGACCATGCGATTAAATTAATGAATGACAATAAGTTTGGATTAGCAGCTGGAATATTTACTGAAAATAATGGTATAGCAATGCGTGTTTCAAAAGCAGTTCGAGCAGGAATAGTTTTTGTAAATACTTATCGTCTAATTTCACCAGTTGCACCTTTTGGTGGTTTTAAAAATAGTGGTTTTGGAAGAGAATCAGGAATGGAGGTAATAAAAGATTATTCTAATATAAAAACTACTTGGATTAATACGTCGACAAAAGAAATTGATGACCCTTTTATAATTAGATAATTTAATTTTTTCCGATTACTTATTAGCTTCAATAGATTTTAATAATCTAAGCTTGCCTTCAGTAGAGTCGTGGTCAATATAACATCCCTGTAAATGCCTAAAGCCAGTATTTGGGTCATACTCAGTTCGTCCATGCAATATTCTTAAATTGTCAAACATCATAAGCATTCCACTCTCTAGCCTAAAATTAATTTCAAATTCTTTTGAAGCATATAAGTTAAATATTTTTCTTCTTGCTGAGTAAAATTTTTCTAATTTTTTTGGCTCTAAATATGTTACAAAATCTAATCTTCCACTAAATCTACTTTGCATATAATTTCCAAAATCATCTAACTCAATTAATTTACCATAATTTTCTAAAAGTATATCTTTGTCAGTAAATTTAAACAAAACATCTGTTTGAGTTAATATTTCAAAAGCCTCTTTATCAGTTTCTCTTAAATGCTCTGCTATTGCAAATCCATCAACAAGACAGGAGTCTCCTCCTTCTGCTTCATTAGCAATACAATGCAAAATTTGAATTCCTGGAATTGGCTTTCTATATGGGTTATCAGTGTGGGCTGTAAGACCAAGGCTCGTGTATGCTAAATCATTAGGATTTGGCTTTGAAACAACGTCAAAATGCTTACCAAAATTGGTTGTTCTTACTGGACCCAAACTTTCAGCAAAATTTATTACAGTGCCCTCTTCTTTTGATATATTTGATATAATAACAAAACCTAATTGCTGAAAATTTTCTAACATTTGCATTAAATTTTTTTGGTTACTTAATTTTTCATGATCATAGATAGGCAAATTAGTAAAGTTATTTTTCCAAGGTGTTTTTAATGGGATAATATCAGTCTTGTTAATTTCAGATAACAAATTTTGTAATAATAAGGTACCATTTGCCCCATCAGAAAAAGAAATATGTAAACTATTTCCATCCAAAGAATATTTTATTATTTTTAAATTTTCATTTAATAATGATGGCTCATAGAGTCTTTGTTTATTATTTGAATCAATATAATCTGATTCTGACAATCTTTCCCGAAGCCATTGAGTATGTAAGGAAAACTTTGAAACATTATCAATTTGAATTAACAAGCAGTTATTATTATCTAAAGAAACTGAACTCATTTTTAATTTATTTTAAATTATAAATTTTTATAATACAAAATTCTACCGATAGCATTCATTAACAATTGTGCTGCAAGAGTAGATGTGGAAAAAGATAAGTCATAATCTGGGGGCTACTTCCACTAAATCCATACCAATAACATCACCTCTTTGAATGATTGCATCAAGTAATTCTAGGACCTCATAATAATAAAATCCCCCATGACTAGGTGTTCCTGTACCTGCAGCTATTGAAGGATCAAAAGCATCTATGTCTACAGTTATATAATATCTTTTATTTTTAGGAATAACTTCTAATATTTTGCTTAAACCAAGATTACGGTATTGCCTAACTGAAAAAATATTTGAACCTCGGGATCTTGCATCTTCATATCCATCTTTAGCTGTTGAAGAAACATTTCTAATACCAATTTGCGTCATTCCTTTTACATTTTTTTTCTCTGAAGCTCTTCGCATCGGATTACCATGTCCGTAACGAACTCCATGTCTCTCATCAACAAAATCTAGATGAGCATCTATTTGTATAAGATGAAATTCTTTCTCATTTTCAAATGCATCTATACAAGGTATATTAATCGAATGATCTCCACCGAGCACTATCGGTATGGCTTTTGCGTTTAATATTTTTTTTACTCCATACTTAATATTTTCATGACTCTTTAATGTATCAGTATGAACTATATCAGCATCACCAATATCAACAATTTTGGTTGTTTCGGAAGGAAGATAGGTAATATCATCTTCATGATCGTATGCTCCAGCATGACCAAATGAAAACAAAGTTGATGCTTCCCTTATACTTCTAGGTCCCATCCTTGATCCTGTACGATATTGGCTTCCACTATCAAATGGTGCCCCCATTACTGCTAAATCAGCTTCTATACCATCCCAATTCTCTACATAAGGATATTTGCCAAATGTGCATATACCGACAAAAGGTAAGTTCAATCTTCCTTGATCATATTGATTATTTGACATAATTAGATTGTTATAACTTTAAGAGATATAATGGCAAACAAAATTTTTAATGGACTTCCTTCAAAAGCATATACTGAAAAAAAATATTGGGAAAAAGAATGTAAATCTGTATTTGTAAATAATTGGGTTTTTGTTGGTTTCGCTCATGAATTAAAAAACATTGGGGATGTAATACCAATTACTGTTGCTGAACAACCAATTCTTATAGTGAAAAATTCTAAGGGAGATATTGTTGCATACCACAACGTATGTAGTCATCGTTGTTTGATATTAGTAGACAAACCAAAAAATGTTAAAAAAATAATTAGCTGTCCTTATCATGCTTGGTCTTATGATCTTGATGGAAATCTCCTAGCTTCTCCACATTTTGGTGGCACTAACAAACATACTCCAAATGGTTTTAATAAAAAAAATAATGGATTAAGAACAGTTAGAATTAAAATTTGGCATGATTGGATTTTTATTAACATTAATAATAATGCTTTGCCATTTGAAAGATATGCGGCTAAGCTAATCAAACAACTTCAAGATACTAGCTTAAAAAATATAAAACCTGTAGCAACGCTTGATTTTGGACATATTAATACTAATTGGAAATTTCTTATTGAAAATTTCATAGAGCCTTATCACGTCCAATTTGTTCATAAAAAAACTACAAGTCAACCTTTAAAAGATCATTACACAATAGTAGATGGAAATTGTTATGGTAGTGGAGTTGATTTAAAGGAAGAAGATTCTTCTAGCAACTCCCTTTCAGTTAGTTCCAAATATTTATCTTTGTTTCCTAATTTTATAATAGGCACTTATCATCCTGGTCAACTGGGAGTTTACTTAAATAATCCGATTGAACCTGGAATTACATCCCAAAAAAGAATTATATATACTACTGAAGGGCATAATCTTAATAAAACAGAAATTAATAATCAAAAAAATTTATGGAGCAAGGTGCATAAGGAGGATCACGAAATTTGTGAAAAATTACAGTTAGGCAGATCATCTCCAGTATCACAAAATGGTGGATTATTATCTCCATATTGGGAAAATAGTGTTCGCGCATTCCATCAAACTATGATTAAATCTATGAAAAAATAGGAATTAAATATGAGTGAAAAGGAATTATTTGAAGGATTTAGATTGGCTCATACTATGCTTCGAGTTTTGGATCTTGAAGCATCATTAAAATTTTATTGTGATATATTAGGTATGAAAATTCTTCGTCGAACCGATTATCCTGATGGAAGATTTACTAATACATTTATTGGATATGGCCCTGAAAATACTTATCCAACTTTAGAGCTAACACATAATTGGGATCAAAAAGAATCGTATGAAAAAGGTAATGGTTGGGGTCATCTTTGCATTGAAACTCCTGATGTCTATAAGGCGTGTGAAAATCTTAGTGATGCTGGAATTAAAATTACTAGAGCTCCAGGACCTATGAAGCATGGAACAAGAGTAATAGCTTTTTGTGAAGATCCAGATGGTTACAAAGTAGAATTAAACGAAAAAATACAAACTTCTTAAAGAAAGGAAAGGTCTTATGGGCAACAAACCACAACTATTCAAATTTTCAGAAATTGAACATAGATTACATACCTTAGAACCAGGACAAACATATATAAAGCCTTTTGTGACTTCTAAGGTCAGCGATACTATGTGTGGGGGATTAAATTTTCTAAATAATATTTCTGTACCTTGGGATTTAACATGTGATGAAATTATATATTGCATGAAAGGAACTTTTAGACTTACTTGTAATGGGGATTCTTATATTTGTAATCCTGGAGATGTTTTATATATTCCTCGAGATAATCACATAGCTTATGAGTGTGATGAGAAGTGTATTATTTTTTATGCAGCTTACCCTCATGACTGGAAGAAAAAAGCAGGATTAACTCATGTTCCAGGAATTGATCCTGAAGACATGGGTTTGGAATAAAAATATTTTAGGAGGTTTCAAATGAAAAAAATTTATTACGAAGATTTAAATGAAGCAATAGAAAGAAATAGATCTAATATTTCTTCTACAAAGAAAAAACTTGAAGACGCAGGGGTTAAATATGTTTTATCTTGTTGGATTGACATGCATGGTGTTCCAAAAACTAAGCCAGTACCAATGAGTGACTTTGAACCATTATGTCTAGGCAAAGGACCTCAGTTTGCAGTTCATTCAATTTCATTTGTTCCTGAATTAACTCCTGCAGACCCAGATCAAATTCCACTTCCAGATTTAAATGCAGTATATGTTTGTCCCTGGGATAAAACTTTAGCAATAATATTTGCAGACTTGTACTGGGAAGGAGCTCCTTATAATGTTTGTCCTAGACAAGCTTTAAAAAGAATCATTCAGGAAAAACAAAATGATGGATATCAGGGTTTTGCAGGTGTTGAGCCTGAATTTATTGTTATGAGATACAACGAAAAAGGTCAGCCAGTTAAAGCTATTGAAAATGATCCTCCAGAAAGTATTAAACCTAGAAGGCAAGCTTTTGGCTACGATGTTGAGTACTCATTAGACTCAATGCATTTTTTAAAAGAGCTTATGGACATATTAGGCGAGTTAGGATGGGATCTTCATGACGTTGTAGCTGAAGGAGCTTATTCTCAATTTGAATTAGATTTCCACTATACAGATTTACTTCAAATGGCAGATAGATTAGTGTTTTTAAAAATACTATTAAAAGAAATTGCAAAAAAACATAATATGTTTGTCACCTTTATGCCTAAACCAACTATAGGTGATTGGAGATCTGGTGGTCATATAAACTTTTCTTTAAATGAACTCAAAAATAACACAAATATTTTCAAAGATGGTGATAAATGGTCTGAAGAATCAATGCATGCTGTAGGCGGGTTGCTCTCTAATTCAGAAGCAATTACAGCAATTACTTGTCCAACTGTAAATTCATATAATGGACTGGTACCAACTGTTGGAGGCTTTGAAGGTGGGGTGCATACTTGGGCTCCAGTAAATATTACATATGGTCATAATAATCGCTCAGCACAATTTAGATTACCTCAAAATAGATTTTGTATTGAAAATCGTGCAGCCGATCTAACTATGAATATTTATCTTGCTCTTGGAATGACAATATCAGCAGCAATTGAAGGGATTGAAAACAAAACTGATCCTGGCAAACCTTCTGACTTTGATCTTTATGCTTTAAAAGATGATGATATGAAAAATCTTGGCATAAGACGGCTCCCTCGAAATTTACTTCAAGCAACAGAGGCTTTGAAAAATAATAAGCTTGCAGAAAAAGTAATGGGCAAAGTTATGTTAAATTCTTATGTTAATTATAAAAATGATGAATGGGAAAGATATCATCAAGCAGTAACAGATTGGGAAATTAAAGAGTACTTAAGATTATATTAAATAAATATGCTTTAGTTTATAAATTATTATAATGAATAATATTGATTACGATATTTATGAGCTTGGAGATATAAATCTTATATCAGGTGAAACTTTATTATCCGCTAAACTTGCATACAAAACATATGGAAGATTAAACTCAGAAAAGAATAATGTTATAGTTTTGCCAACTTTTTACACTGGCACTCATCAGAGAAATGAAGGATTTTTTGGTACAAATAGAGCCATTAATCCTGATAAACATTTTATTATATCTATAAATTTATTTGGCAATGGACTATCTTCATCTCCAAGTAATGCTCAAACCAAACAAAGAGGTTCTAAATTCCCAACAATAAATTTATTTGATAACGTTGCTTGCCAGCACAAACTGATAACTGAAAACTTTGGTATAAAAAAAATTGCTTTAATAGCCGGATGGTCTATGGCAGGGTGCCAAGCTTATCAATGGGCAGCTCAATATCCTGATATGGTTCAGGCTATACTTCCTTTCTGTGCTTCTGCAAAAACTTCTGAACATAATTTTGTATTTTTAGAAGGCGTTAAGGCAGCTTTATGCGCTGATCCAGAATGGAATAGTGGGAATTATGTATCGCAGCCTATTAGAGGATTAAAAGCTTTTGGACGTGTTTATGCTGGTTGGGCCTTTTCACAAGAATTCTTCAGAAAAAAAACTTATAAAAATTTAGGTTATAATAATCTTGAAGAATTATTAGTTGATTGGGAAAATGATCATGCAAATAATTGGGATGCAAATAATCTGCTTTCAAAATTGTTAACATGGCAAAAAGGAGATATTTCTATTGGTAATAAATATAAAAATAATTTTATTAAAGCCTTGGAAAGCATTAGTGCAAAAACTATCATTATGCCTTGTAGTAATGATCTTTATTTTCCTCCCGAGGATAATGAATATGAAGCTAAATATATAAAAAACTGTGAATTAAGAATTTACTACTCTGAGTATGGCCATTGTGTAGCCAATCCTGGAAATGATAAAAATTTTGAAATTGCTTTAGATCAAGCAATTAATGATCTACTTAAATAGTTATTTATGCTTATTATGAAATATATAATATATAAACAATAATGAACATTAAACTAATACAAGAAAAATGGATTAAATTTTATAAAAGAGGTTTTATAACTGGTTTGTTTGTTCTTTGTTTTATTTGTTTTATTGATCAAATTCTACAAACACCTTTTTTTTTTAATAAATTAAATAGTAGCAACTTAATTTTAACCCTTTCATTTATATTTTTTGGTGCTGTATTTTGTGGATTGATAAATTTTATTATTTTAATCTTTATATCAATAATAACTGTTTCTAAAAAATAATTATTATTTTTTTTTAAAAAAATCTTTTAAATAAAACTCATTATCCCTTTTAGATAATTTTCTTAACAAAATAAACATAACGACAATCCATATAATTAAAACTATTATTTTATTATCGAATGCAAATTGATATAAATTCGCTATGATATTTTCTACAACTTTATAATTCATATTTAAGAAGTGTTTTACATTGTAAATAAAAAAAGGGCAGTAATAAATACTGCCCTTTTAATTATTAAATTTAATTATTTGGTATTATCTGAAATTTCTGACTCATGTCTTGCTGCAGCAATTATTACCGCTAGGCAAATTGCAGCTGTAACCAAAGTAAGAAAAACTAGCATACCTGATGAGTTTGCCCATGTAAAATAAGCATCCACACCTTCCCAACTCGCTGATTCTCCAGGAAATGTATTCATAAAATGTTCCTTTCTCTTTGTTACTGGTTATAAGCTTGTAATCCAAGCTCAGATTTATCAATACCTGCTTTTTGAACATGATCTGGTACTCGTAACCAGCCAGCCATTTTCATAATTAAAGAAATAACATAGCCAGGTATAAATCCAGTTAATGCCATTGTAATGATACCAACAATTTGACCCATTAAGTTTGAAGGTGGAATATCTCCTGCAGCTGGAAAACCAGAAGCAAAAAGACCTACACACAACATACCTAAAATACCACATACACCATGAATTGATACTGCGCCTACACAGTCATCAATCTTAAATGTATTATGAAGCCAATTATTAGCTGGAATAATTACAATACCCGCAATAGTTCCAAGGATAAAAGCAAATCCTGGGTACCAAATATCAAGACCACCTGCACATATAAATATACCTGCAAGACCGCCTGACATCATCCAAAAAGGATTTCCTTTACTATACCAGAAAGCTCCTATCATACCGCCTGCAAGACCCATTAAGGTATTGAAAGCAAAAGAAGATAATGTAGCTGGTGCACCATAAATGTTTACCCAACCACCAAAATCAGATCCTGCCCAAATTAAACAAGCGCCTAAGAATCCAAAGAATCCTACAATCAGAGTTAATAAGCCTACAAAAGATAATACTAAGCTATGACCTTCTAAATCATTTGCCGAGCCATCATCATTATATTTACCAACTCTTGGTCCAAGATTTAACAACACACCAAATGCAAACAGTCCAGCAACAGTGTGAACACAGCCCGCAGCTGCCACATCATGAAAACCAAAGCCAGTTACTAGCCATCCATCAGGATGCCATCCCCAAGAAGCTGCTAAAATCCAAACCACAGAACCTAATATAACTGCTAAAAATACAAAAGCACTAATTCTAATTCTTTCAATTACTGCTCCAGAAAAAATCGATGCTGTTGTACATGCAAATAATGTAAATGCTGCCCAGAATACGCCTGTTGCTTGGTCACTTAACATAGGTCCCATTGAAACATTCCATGGAGCTCCGTATCCTTCTAAATCAATAGGAACAAATCCTCCTGGAAATGCTAAATAGATCCACCATCCAAATAACCAGAAAGTTGGTATCATAAATGCAAATGCTAATAAATTTTTAACACCTGAAGATACAGCGTTTTTCATTCTTGTAGCGCCCACTTCATACATTAAGAAACCAACGTGAATAATAATCATTAGTCCTGTACACCACCAATAGTAAGCTTCCATGCCCACATTTGCTTGCGTAGTGACAAAAACATTTAATTCTTCCAACGTCATTTTGCCTCCTTACGAGTTCAATTTATAATAATAATTCATCTCATAGAGGTTGAAAGAGTTTATTGGGAAAACAGACAAACCGCGTTCCTTCAGCATTTAAACCTACTTCCGTCTCACCCATAAATGAGATGAACGATCATATTTAATAGGACTTATGATGTGTTTTTTACTTAGTTTCAACTGTTAAATCTGGAATCTTATCCTGATGTGGATATGTTTTTTGGCAGATTTCTTGTATTTTTTAGATTCATCAAGCTCAAAAAAGCTCAAGATTTTTTTCTTAACTCAGAAAATGTATATGTCATAATTATTAATATAATTAATATTCCACCAATGATTGTTTTTAAAGAAGGAGACTCTGCTATTACAAGCCAAACCCACAGAGGTCCTAATATTGTTTCTAATACAAAAAAAATCTCAACTTCATAAGCGGGAATATATCTTGGAGCTAATGTCATAAAAGAAAGTGCTATACATAAGCAAGCACCCATTGCTATTATCAAATAAAGCTCTTTAGAATTAATATCTAATATATCATTAAATGAATGAATGAATGCAAAAGGTATCATAAGTGTAAACAGTTTAGATATTAAAAGTGAAGGAAGAAAATTAACTAATTTTGCATATCGTATTACAACGGCACCGCCACCAACCAAAATGGCAGTAAGCAAACCAAAAATGTCACCAAATATTCTATTGCCTTGATAGGAATCATAAAATATAAAAAAAACACAAAGAAAACAAGCTATTATTGTTGCCCACATTTTTTTACTTGGATGTTCATTTAAAAATAATGAACTAAGAATTGCAGTAGCAAAGGGTGTTAATGCTATCATAATTAGAGTATTCGCAACATTTGTATTTTGTATAGATATTACAAAAGTGGTGTTACCTAAGGCAATTAAAACTGCATAAAACAAGCCAGCCATTCCATTAATAAAAAAAGCCTGAAAGAAATTTTTTTTATAATAAAAAATTAATGCTATAAATAAAAAAATTAATGGAACCAAACCTCTATAAAAAAGCAACTCCCACGACTGTAAATTAATTAATCGTATAAATAATGAATCAGGCGTGATAACTAATACCCCAATCAAAGATAGAGTGATGCCTTTTTGTTTATCCGATAAATTCATAAGTCCTTATTTTAGTTTATTTTATTTTCTCTAATTGAGATATAAATACCACTTGAAATAATAAAAAATAAACCTAACCATAACCACTTATTTGGGAAATCACCAAAGAAATAGTAGCCAATCAATATATTATTGACTATTTCAAAATAAGCTAATGGTGAAAGTTTAGATGCTTCAGCATAATTCAATGATAAGATTAAACAAAAATGTCCGAATGTGCCAACCATTGCCAACACTATCATTAAAAGCCATTGATTAAAATTTGGATTAATCCAATAATAGGGAACGATTAAAGAAATTATAATCGCACCAAACAATCCAGTAAAAATCAAAGTTAACAAAGGATTATCAATTGATGAAAGTTTTCTAGTAGAAATAATATAAAAAGCATAAGCTATCCCTGTTCCTAGAGCCGCTAAAGTAGCTAAGTTAATTTTTATAAATCCTGGCTGAATTATTATTAATGCTCCAATAAAACCAACTATAACAGCGGTCCAACGATGGAAACCCACCTTTTCCTTGAGTAAAAATGAAGATAACAAAGTAACAATAAGTGGAGAAACAAAAGCTAATGCTAGAGCTTTAGCCATTGAAGTTATTGAAATTGCATAAAAAAATAAAACTGTTGATAAAAATAAAAAAATACTCCTTATAAATTGAATAGATATGTTTTTAGGTTTGACCAAATATTTTTTAAAAAAAAAATAAGTTAAAGGAAGGCTAATAAGAATCATAAAGAAATACCTTCCCCATACAACTTGTAAAAAATGTAAATCAGAACTTAAGTATTTTGCCATCCCATCCATAATAGGAAGTACTGCCCAAGCAGTTAAATTTAATACAATGGCTTTCATTCAATTAATTAAGTTCGTTAATCATCATTTTTGAAAAAAACAACAAAATTATGTTTTTAATAATTGATTTTGTTCATTAAATGGTTTCTTATACAATTATATTTATTATAATAGGAGGATGTAATGGCGATTAATTTAGCAGAGATTGCAAAAAAGAAAAAAATAAAATATTTTTTAATTAGCTATGTTGATTTTTTTGGTGTTCTTCGATCAAAGCTAGTTCCTTCTCAATCAATAAAAGAAATGCAAAAAGAAGGTGCTGGATTTGCTGGCTTTTCTACTTATTTAGATATGTCTCCATCTGATCCTGATATGGCTGCCATTCCTGATCCTAATAGTTTTATTCAACTGCCTTGGCAAATGGATGTTGCTTGGTTAGCAGCCGATTTATGGATGGAAGGCAAGCCAGTTGCTGCTTCACCTAGAGTGATGCTACGTAATGAAATTGATAAACTTGCAAAAAAAAATATGTATTTAAAAAGTGGAGTGGAGTGTGAGTATTTTTTAATTACACCCGCTGGTGACTCAATTGCAGACAAAAACGATATTGCTGATAAGCCTTGTTATGATCAGTCAGCTTTAATGCGCCAATATGAATTAATTCGTGCAATTTGTGACTCAATGATTCATCTTGGATGGGGGCCCTATCAAAATGATCATGAAGATGCAAATGGTCAGTTTGAAATGAACTGGGACTTTGCTGATTGTTTGCAAACTGCTGATCGTCATGTTTTTTTTAAATTCATGGTAAGGACTCTAGCTGAAAAAGCTGGCTTAAGAGCAACTTTTATGCCCAAGCCATTTATTAATAAAACAGGAAATGGTTGTCATGCTCACCTATCAATTTGGAATAAAAAAGGCAAAAATTTATTTTTAGATAAAAAAGATAAATTAGGCTTATCCAAAACTGCATACAATTTCATGGGTGGAATAATGAATTCAGCTGAAGCTTTAACAGCTTGGTTTAATCCAACAATAAATAGTTATAAAAGAATTAATGCTCCAGTAACAGCTTCTGGTGCCACTTGGTCGCCTAACACGATAACATATTCTGGAAATAATAGAACGCATATGATTAGGGTTCCAGGTCCAGGAAGATTTGAACTTAGATTAATGGATGGTGCAACCAATCCTTATTTATTACAAGCTGGAATACTTGCAGCAGGTATTGATGGTATAAACAAGAAAAGAAAACCAGGTAAGCCAATTAATTTAAATATGTATGAAGAAGCACATAAATTAAAAGGAGCAAAAAAATTACCATTAAACCTTAATCAAGCTCTAAATCATCTTGATAAAAGTAAGGTGCTTAAAGGTGCTTTTGGTAAAGATGTAATTAACTCATATATAACTTTAAAAAATAGAGAAATTAAAAAATATAACTCTTCAAAAGATAATAAGATTGGCTTTAAAAAATCAAAATCAAATAAATCTAATATAATAACTCAATGGGAAAGAGATAATACTTTAGATTGTTAAATTTATAAATTTAAAATGACAAAGATTGGTTGGAGTAATTTTGTTGTTTGGCAATGCAGTATTCGACAACGTAATTTCAGAATGTTTAGTGGAAAACCATCTGAAGGAACAGTAGCTAATTTATTAGAAATTAAATCAAATAAAGAGTTATGCAGTATAAGATCAGTACTACTTGAAAAAAATTGTATTAATACAGCTAAAATGTTTGAATTTATGATTAAACAAACAAATGAACCTGAAATTAGATTTGATAAAATTGTAAAACTTCTTTCTTCAGAATATTATAACACTCCTAGTAACTTCGACGGTTCTTTTGCTGCTACATTTGATAATAATTCAGAATTATATAAAAAAATAATTAAGAAAAAAAAATTAATTACACAATTCTTTGAAAGAGATACTGGTTTTAATTTCCCTGTTAATATTACTAAATTAAAAAGAAATGATGCAAAATGGAAATATACCTTTTTTCATAACTTTTTCTTTAATCCTAATTTAAATGAAAACATTGAAATACTTCACTTTAGCCCAATAAAAGCTGCAATAAAAAAAATTACATAAACTTAAATAATAAACAATTATAAGATTATTTATCTAAGCCAGGTATCCAATTCGTTCCAGCTAAAGGGACTCTGGCCATAGCAGCAGATTCAACAGTTAAAGCACAAAGATCCTCAGGTTCTAAATTATGCAAATTATTTTTACCGCAAGCCCTTGCTATTGTTTGCGCTTCTAAAGTCATCACTTTTAAATAATTAGACAATTTTTTACCTGCTTTAACAGGATCTAATCTTCTCATTAATTTTTTATCTTGAGTAGATATGCCTGCTGGATCATTTCCTTCATGCCAATCATCATATGCTCCAGATACTGTTCCAAGTTTTTTATATTCTTTTTCCCATTTAGGATCATTATCGCCAATTGCAATCATTGCTGCTGAACCAATGGATACCGCATCAGCACCTAAAGCAAGCGCTTTTGATACATCCGCTCCATTTCTAATACCTCCAGAAATAATTAGTTGCACTTTGCGATGCATATTTAGATCTTGAAGAGCATCTACTGCAGGACGTATGCAAGCTAATGTCGGTTGTCCAACATTTTCAATAAAAACTTCTTGTGTTGCTGCTGTTCCTCCCTGCATGCCATCAAGTACTACTACATCAGCCCCTGCTTTTATAGCCAAAGCTGTGTCATAGTAAGGTCTGGCTCCTGCAATTTTAACAAAAATTGGAACTTTCCATTGTGTTATTTCTCTTAATTCAGTTATTTTTATAGCTAGATCATCAGGTCCAGTCCAATCAGGATGCCTACATGCTGATCTTTGATCAATGCCTTTAGGAAGATCTCTCATTTCTGCTACACGATCACTAATTTTTTGACCTAATAACATACCTCCTCCACCAGGTTTTGCTCCTTGACCAATAACAACTTCAATAGCATCAGCTTTTCTTAAATCATCAGGATTCATTCCATATCTAGAAGGAAGAAGTTGATACACAAGAGTTTTTGATTGACCTCTCTCTTCTTTAGTCATTCCACCATCTCCAGTTGTAGTTGAGGTTCCAGCTATAGATGCCCCCCTACCTAAAGCTTCTTTAGCTGAGCCAGATAAAGCTCCGAAACTCATACCTGCAATTGTTATTGGAATATCAAGTTCTAAAGGTTTTTTTGCAAAACGTGTTCCTAACACAACATTGGTTAAACATTTTTCCCTGTATCCTTCTAGTGGATATCGAGACATAGAAGCTCCTAAAAAAAGAAGATCATCAAAATGAGGTAGTTTTCTTTTTGAGCCACCACCACGAATATCATAAATACCAGTTGCAGCTGCTCTTCTTATTTCTGAATTTGTATAATCATCAAAAGTCCAAGATTTACGAGGAGTTGTAAATAGATTTTTTTTCTTTTTTGCCATATTAGTAATCAGAAATATTATCTATATTAAAATTATATAGTTTTCTCTCTGATCCAAATTTTTTAAAATGTTTTACTTTAAGATTTTTTATCTTTCCAGTTTTTAATAAATCTTCAATTTTTTTTATATCTTTTTTATGCATTTTTTTTTCAACACAATCAACTCCTAAACTTTTGGGCTTACCTGCTAGATAAATAATAGTTTCATAAATGCTATCGCCAAGTGCTTCTCCAGCATCACCACAAATAAGCATGGTTCCTGATTGAGCCATGAAACCAGACATATGACCTACAGACCCTTTAACGATTATATCGATACCTTTCATTGAAATACCACAACGAGAGCTAGCATCACCATCTATAATAATTGTTCCCCCATGTGCAGTAGCGCCAGCAGACTGTGAAGCATTACCTTTAACATGGATTAAGCCAGACATCATATTTTCACCTAAACCAGTTCCAGCATTACCGTTAACAGTAATATGTGCTTTTTGATTCATACCTCCACAATAATATCCTACATGTCCATTTATTTTTACGGATATGTTTTCAGTTAATCCAGCGCATATAGCATGATGACCACTTGGATTTTTTACAGTCAAATCTCTTTTGTTATTTTTATAACTAATGTTTTGAAGGTAATTATTTATTTTTCTTAAAGTGTTTTTTTTAAAATCTAAATTTTCTATTTTCCCCATGTGTATACAACTCCAGGTTTTGGTTCGTAAATATTAGATTTATTTACATATGGAAGATGCGCCATAGCTTGAAATTCAGAAGCCACAGCAACATAATCATTATTTTCTGCAATAACAGCCGGCTTGCAAGCTATCTCATCTCTTAAAACAGCAAATCCTTTATTAGTACCTGCAATAAAAGTGTAAAAACCATCTAAATCTGAAAGACATTCTGTTAAAGTTTTTTTCATGGATTTATTTTCTGATAATTTTTGGCTTATATAACCTGCTGCTACTTCAGTATCATTTAAAGAATCAAAATTTTTACCCTGTTTGATTAATTGTCTTCGTAGATTATTGTGATTAGATAAAGACCCATTATGAACTAAACATTCATCTTCTCCGGTCGAATAAGGATGCGATCCATCAACTGTTATTGCGCTTTCAGTTGCCATTCTAGTATGACCAATTGCATGTGAGCCTGCAAATTTTTCTAACTTAAATTTTTTTACAATTTCTTTTGGGTTTCCGACTTGTTTAAAAATCTCAATTGACCTTCCATAACCTACTAATGAAATTTCGCTAAAATTTCTTTGAATATATGAAATAAATTTTTTAGGTGTAGCTGAAGTATAAACAACTACATGATCTGAAATACTTTTTATTATAATATCTTTAAAATTTTTTTTAATATCTTTTTCAAATCCACTTGATAATGCTTTATTTAAGCAAAGAGAATATTTGTAATATTTTTTTATCTCTTTGTTATTGTATATTGCAAAGCCTGCAGAGTCTGGTCCTCTTGATGACATATTATCAAGCATACCGCTAAGATAAAACCCTAGTTTATTATACAGTTTTTTCTTTTTTAAATATAAACCTACTATTCCACACATAAAATTATAAATTTTAATAATTCAATACATAAATATATATAATATTACAAAAGCAAGAGCTAAATTTAAAAATTTTTATTATTAAATTATACAAAAAAATTAATTAAATTTTTTATATGCTTTCTTTAATACTACAAGAGGATGCTTTGAGGACATTTGAAATTTAATTAATAATTCTCTTGCTATCATATCTCGATCCTGCTGATCCTTAGGTAGTTTTAATTTTGGTGGAGTTGTAACCCATCCATTAATATTTCTATCAAATACTGCTGGCTTACCATTTTCATAGCCCATATGAACGTCTTCAAGCCAATTCAAATCATCCCAACCCATGTGCTCAATATATTTTTTTAAAAAAGGAGTTAATCGATTATAATCAGGTAATAAGTTAACATCATAGCGATAGCCAATATGTTGACCTATCATTTTTTCTCTAGCAGTTTTAATACCATGATCTTTTTTATTAGAAGATTTTGCTTTCTTTTTTATACTTTTTTTATTTTTTTTCTTAACCATATTTATTTCCTAAATTGAATGAAAGTTATCAACGCCTACAGTATGATCAGTACCAGCAAGTGGTACTTTAGCAAGTGCTGAAGCCTCCATAGTCAATGCAGCCAAATCTTCTGGCTCTAATGAATGTATATTTGTTTTACCACATGCTCTAGCTAAGAGTTGAGCTTCTAGAGTCATAGCATGTAAATAATTATAAACTCTTAATGCTGCATCATCAGGATTTAATCTTTTTCTTAATTCAGGATCTTGTGTTGCAACACCGACAGGGCATCTTCCTGTATGACAATGATAACAATAACCAGCCTCAACACCTAATTCTTTTTCAAAATCAGCCTCAGGTATATCTTTATTACAATTAAGTGCCACTAATGCACCTGTACCTACAGAAATACAATCAGCGCCTAGTGCTAAAGCTTTCGCCATATCCGCTCCATCTCTAAGGCCACCTGCAAATATTAAAGTAACGTCTCCTGATTTTCCGACATCATCCAATGCTCTTCTTGCTTCTCTTACTGCTGCTATACCAGGAATACCTGTATTAGCTGCAGCAATATGAGGACCTGCACCAGTTGAACCCTCCATACAATCTAAGTAAATTGAATCTGGATCACATTTAGCTGCCATTCTAACATCATCATAAACTTTAGCAGCACCAAGTTTTAATTGGATTGGTACTTGGTTATCAGTTAATTCTCTAAGTTCCTGAACTTTTAATGCTAGATCATCCGGCCCTAACCAGTCAGGATGTCTGGCAGGTGATCTCTGATCAATACCTGCGGGCAAAGATCTCATTTCAGCAACTTGGTCGGTAACTTTTTGTCCCATCAAGTGTCCGCCCATTCCAACTTTCTGACCTTGTCCTATAAATACTTCTATACCATCGGCTAATTGAGCATGATGTGGATTAAAACCATATCGAGATTGAATACATTGATAATACCACTTATGAGAATATCGTCTTTCATCAGGAATCATGCCTCCTTCACCTGAGCATGTTGCACTTCCAGCCATGGTTGCTCCTCTTGCAAGTGCAGTTTTTGCTTCATAAGATAAAGCGCCGAAGCTCATTGAAGTTATGTAAACTGGAATATCTAACTCTATTGGGTTCTTACATCTTGGGCCAATTATAGTCTTTGTTTCACATTTCTCTCTATATCCTTCAATTACAAATCTAGTAAGAGTGCCGGGTAAGAATGTTAAATCATCCCAGTGAGGTATTTTTTTCATAAGAGCCATACCACGCATGCGGTATCTGCCTAATTGCGACTTAATATGAATATCGTTTATAACATCAGGAGTAAAAATTGAATTACGACCTAATAAACTTTTATCTGTATTTTTTTTATTTTTTTTAGCCATTATTCAATCCTTTCTAAATTGCACCTTTTCTCTCAGTTGGTTCTAAATTATCGTAATTCCATAATTTTTTTCCTGAAACAATTTTTGTAATTTTTTTATAATCAATTTTTTTATCTATTTCGGAAACTTTTATTTTTCTTTTTAACCAAGCTATATCTAAATCAGTTAACTCCGCCTCAACGGCATCAGCACCCAATGATTTAATTGAACCTCCAACAAAAATAGTGCCATCATAAAGTGAGTCGCCTAAGTTAGGACCAACATCTCCCAAAATAACTATTCTTCCTCGTTGCATCATAAACCCTGTAAAAGCTCCAGCATCTCCACCGACTATAATAGTACCACCTTTCATATCAATACCTGATCTAGCACCAACACTTCCTTTACAAATTAAATCTCCACCTCTAATTGCCGCTCCGAAACAAGATCCTGCATTTTTTTCTACAACAACTTTACCAGCCATCATATTTTCAGCACAGGACCAACCAACTCTTCCAGATATTCTTACAACAGGCCCATCAACTGAACCTATTCCAAAATATCCAAGACTACCTTCTATAATTAAGTTAAGTTTGTTTAAAATCCCAACACCTATACTATGTTTTGAACCAGGATTTTTTATGACAATTGTTCCATAACCTTTAGCCATTAGTTCATTTATTTTTCTATTGATATCAATACATTCTAAATTATTTGCATCAATTTCTGTTCTTTTATTAAAGTCAACTTTATGAGCATCGTGATAAAAGAAATTTTCACCCTCTTCTGGATTAAAAAAAACTTGTTGCGTACGACCTGTTAAAACCTCATCATGTAAGCCCATTTCAGTAGATTTATGTTTTTTTATGCTTGCCATACTTTTACCTCTCCTTCATAAGGATCATAAGTATCAATCTCTTCAGGAAGAACTGTTCTTATCGCAACTTCCTCTGAAGCAAGTGCAACCAAATCATCACTTTCATACAATACCATTGGTTTAGCAGCCATATGATCTTTAGCCATGCCTAATTTATCTTTCGTTGCTACTAAATATGTAAACACACCATCTAAGTCATCTAAAGATCCTCTCATAGCTTCTTCTAGGTCTATTCCATTACGTATTTTATCAGCAAGATAAACTGCAATTAGTTCGGAATCGCATGTAGACATAAAACGCATACCTTTTTTTTCAAGAGCTCTACGATTATTCCAATAATTTGTTAATTGACCATTATGCACAACAGAAACATCACTAAATGGATATGCCCAATAAGGATGGGCAGAACGAATATCAACACCAGACTCTGTTGCCATTCTAGTGTGCCCAATACCATGAGTCCCAGCGAAATCACCAAGTTCATATTGGTCAGCAACAACTGAAGCATCACCTATATCTTTTATTAATTCAAGTGACTTGCCTAAAGATAAAATTTCAGTCATCTCAACAGATTCAATTTGTTTTGCTAAATCAAGCAAATCTCCATCATAAGAAATAACATATCTATAAGAATAAGGGGTAATTTGCTCTTCTTTATGAAGTTCAGCACCTGAAATAGATATTTTTTCATTTACCTGACCCACTCTATCTTTATAGATACTCTCGTCTTCCATCACAGCAGAGCTACCTTCTTTTACATTTTCACCAACCTTAAATCTTAAAATATAGTTATTAGATTCCCCTTCGCCATATAAAGCATAACCAGTTGAATCAGGTCCTCGATGTTTAAGAGATTGCAACATTTTTTGCATTTCTCCACCTACATTTGTAGACTTACCCTTGTGAATTATTCCAGCGATTCCGCACATATTAATTATCCTTTCTTAGATTATGGCAATACGTCCAAGTAAGTATCAACATCCCATTGCGTAACTGCAGAAAGGAATTTTTCCCACTCATCTTTCTTATAATGCATAAACACTCTAAGCATGTCTTCAGGTAATGCTGATTTAACAACTTTATCACTATCTAAACGATCAATAGCTTCTCCTAAAGTTAAAGGTAGTTTATCAACTGATTTTCCTTCTTTCATTGCATCATAAATATTTTTTTTCTCTGGTTCCCCAGGATCCATTTTGTTATCTAATCCATCTTCAAAAGCTTTTAAAATACCTGCTCCCATTAGATATGGATTATGAGAAGAATCTACTGATCTATATTCTACACGACCAGGAGCAGAAACACGAACACTACATGTTCTGTTTTGATATCCCCAATCCGCATATACTGGTGCCCAGAAACCTGTATCCCAAAGTCTTCTATAAGAATTGACTGTTGGAGAACCTAAGCAAGTTAATGCAGGTAGATGTTTTAATAAACCAGCAATACTATTTAATCCAACTGGTCCAGGTTTTACTGGATCTAATTTTGGATCAGGCATAAACATATTTTCTCCCCCAGATATGTGAGTGAAAACTTGATCCATGCCTGGTAATGGATTGTTTCCTATAGGTGTAGATTTTAATTCTCCACCTTTCCAAAGTGAAACATTGGTATGGCATCCATTAGCTGAAACACCCATAAAAGGTTTGCTCATAAAGCAGGCAATTAAATTAAATTCTCTTGCAACTTGTGCACAGATTTGTCGATAGGTTGTAAGTCTATCAGCATTTCTTAAAACATCATCATACATAAAATTTAATTCTAGTTGACCCGGAGCATCTTCATGATCTCCTTGGATAACATCTAGTCCCATAGCACGACAATATTCAATTACTTTCATATATACAGGTCTTAGGGATTCAAATTGGTCAATATGATAACAATAAGGTCTTGAAAATCCATCTCCTGTTGGTTCTCCATTATCTTTCTTAGTCAACCACATCATTTCTGGCTCAGTACCAGCACGCATATTCATTCCAAATTTTTCTTGAAATTGATCTTGGAAAATTTTTAAATTACCTCGACAATCAGATGTTAAATGTCCACCAGGATTTTCATCTTCTTCTCTGTTTCTAAAACAAGTACACCAAACACGTGCAACTCTTTTATCCCAAGGCAGCTGAACAAAAGTATCTGGCTCTGGAATCCCAACAAGCTCAGATGATTCAGGTCCATATCCTATATATTCACCATGTCTATCAACAAACAAATTTGCAGTAGCTCCATAAACTAATTGAAACCCTTTTTCGGCTAATGTTTCCCAGTGATCTGCTGGAACGCCTTTTCCAACAATTCTTCCTGTAACAGATACAAATTGATAATAGATATAAGTTATACCTAATTCTTCAATTTTTTTTCTTACATCTTTAACTAATTTATCCCTACCAGATTGATTTACAAAATTTTCTAAATCACTCATAACATCCCCCTATTTAATTATATTAACATTCAACATCATATTAACTCCATGGAAAAGGACTATTTGACGTTGGATGTAATTTTCCTTGTTCATACCTTGAAAAGCGGAAAGGTTCTAAAAGAGAAGATTTATCACCTAAAACCTCTTCAGCAACTAATTTTCCTACCCCTAACATTTTATAACCATGATTGGAGTCAGCAATAATGTAAACATTTTCATTAAATTTATCAAAAATTGGAAAAGAATCAGGAGTAAAGCAGCCTAAACCACCAGTAGCACCTTTTTTAAATAAATCAGATTTACCTTCAAAGCGTTTATGGCAAAAAGCTAATGCTGATGTCCACATGTGTGCGAATTCATCATCAATTATAAATTCATTTGATTTTGGACCATAAGGATCTACAGAAACTCCTTCACCTCCGGGTTCGCCAACTTTATAAGGCGAAGAGCCGCCTTGAATGCCATTGAAATGAAAGTCAGGTTTATAGTAAATTCCCCAAAGTTTATCAGTTATTAATGAATTATCTACATCAGAATACAAAGGAGCATCAGTATCTACATGGACTACTGGTGGCATATTTCCTTCCTCAGTCTTTAAGAAATCTGGCTCAACTTTTAAAACTCCTTCAGTCAGAAACCAATAGTGCCACATAGGATAATCACTATGCATGTCTCCATTTTCGCCTTTAATGGCAATTTTGTTTGGTAATTCTAACATATCCCAAAAAGTTTTAACCCATGGTCCAGCCCCAACAATAACTTGTTCACATTTAATTGTACCCTTATCCGTTTCAACACCTGTAACAGAATTAGAATTTGAGCCAAATTCAAAACCAGTAACAGTTGTGCCAGTTAAAATTCTAACACCCAAAGCTTCAGCCTTATCGGCTAAAGCATATATTGAAGAAGTATTATTTGCATAACCTCCTCTTTTTTCATGTAAAACGCTTGTAATTCCTTTTGCTTGCCAGTCACCAAACATTTTTTTCATATAATTTTCTGAATCTTTTTTTCCCTGAATAAAAACTGATTCATATCCAATATTTTTTTGCTGTTCATAAATTTCAGCAATGTCATTTTCCATGCATGCAGGACTAATTTGCATATATCCAACATCATGATAATGAAATTTTTTAGCATCACTTTCCCAAACCTCAACACACATTGCCATTAGCTCTCTCATTGCTGGCTGATAATAATTATTTCTAACAACTCCACATGCTATGCCACTTGCTCCTGCAGCAATTGCTTCTTTATCAATAACTACTATCTTAGATCCGTCACCTTTGCCTTTAGCTTTTAATCTTTCTGCTAAGTGCCAAGCAGTACTAAGTCCATGAATACCAGCTCCAATTATTACGTAGTCAACTTTTTCAGGAAAAGCCATTAGTTTACCCTTTATTTAGATTTATTATAAAAACAAAAAACATTTATTTTAAACTATTATAGACTTAAAGGAATTGTTTCAACAGTTGAAACAACTTAATTACTCTGAAGCTTTAAAGATATTAAAGTAGCAGTATTAGTGACTTTTTTTGCTAAATTATTTGTAGTTTTTACATTGATGCTACCCTTAGTTCCTGAAATTGCTATTGCAGCTATTGCCCTATTTTTAGAATCCATAATAGGAGCCCCTATTCCATAAACATAGTTAAAAGTTTCTGCCTCATTAACACTAAATCCATTTTTTTTAACCCTATCTAAATTCAAAAATAATTTATCTAATGATGTAATAGTGTTTGAAGTATGCTTGTGAAGAGAATAGCTTTTATAAATTTCTTTTAATTCATCTCTAGTTTTATAAGCAAGAATTGCTTTTCCTAAAGCGCAACTATGAGCATCCAATCTCATACGAAATGCCCTAGGCGCACTTTCACCAGTTGGATCTACTTTATCACAATAAACTATATGGGGACCTTCCAACACAGCCAAGTAAGTTATATGACCAGTTTCGAAAGATAGATTTTTAATATAACCAAAACACAATTTAGTTAATGATTGTAAAAAATCTGATTTATCACCAAATTCAAATATTTTATGACCTAAAGAATATAAATTATTTTTTGTATCTTTAAAAATATAACCAAGACTTGTTAGATAAGTTAATATTTTAAAAGTAGTTGCCCTATCTAAATTCGTTATTGAAGATACTTGACTTGCTTTAAGAGGTTTTGGCGACTTTCCTATACATTCAATAATTTCTAATCCTTTTTTTATTGACCCACTTAGATAATTTCTAACCATAAGAAATTAAGATTTAAATCGTCACTCTAATAAAAACAAGGTATAAATAAATATGGAATTAGATTTAAGCAATTTTAATGTAAGAAAAACCAAGCCTATTATTTTAGGAAATCCAGGATTGCCGGAAAATGTAGAAAGATACGTTGTAAAAGGCCAAGGCCTAATTGGAGTTGATATTTTTAAAGAAGATAAAATTACCATTATAAATATAGAAGGCAATCAAATTTGTGAGGCAGTTGTATTTGATAAATCAGGAAAAAATAAACAATCTATCATTGGTCTGCAAAGCAGTGGGAATGCGGATTTCATTAAATTTGTTTTAACTAAAAACTCAGATAAAAAAACTTTATTAAATAGCTTAAAAAGAAAAAATATTAATATTTCTAATTCAAAGTCATCTATTTTTTTTAATATTGATTCTAAAGCAAATGAAAAAATTAGTCTCTCAGTAGAAGAGGATGCTTTTATTTTAATTTCTGCTCCGGGTGAAGATATGAAAGTAGATTCACATAATCCCCCAACAGACTTAGAAGTTTTTATTGAAAGGAGTAATAAAAAAAATAATAAACAAGAAAGTTTTTTGCCTGAACCTCTAGCAGATGTATCTAAAGAGTATTTAATTAAAGACAGTACAGCGATATCTTATGAAATTAAAAAAGGTGACTATATTCAAATTATAGATTTGTATGGTCGTCAGTGCTCCGATTTTATGGCCTTTGATAGTAAGGCTCTTCAAAAAGGTAAGGAATATTCAATAGATACAACTGTTAGTCGAGCTATTCATGCTGGCTCATACCCAATGCCTGGGTTACACTCTAAATATTTTGATAAAAATTTTGACACTCTTATAGAAGTTGTTCAAGATACAATTGGAAGACACGATACTTTTGGTACAGCTTGCACACAGAAACTATATGACGATCTTGGATATTTTGGTCATGTAAATTGCTCTGATAACTTTAACTATGCGTTAGATAAATTTGGTGTAGAAAAAAGAGGAGGTTGGGCAGCAATTAATTTATTTTTTAATACATCTATTGATGCCAATAATGTAATTTTTTCAGATATACCCTGGTCACGTCCAGGCGACTACGTACTATTCCAGGCACAAAAAGACTTAGTATGTGTTTCATCATCTTGTCCTGATGATATAGATAGTGCAAATGACTGGAATCCCACTGATATTTACGTTAGGGTTTATTCAGAAAAAAACAGATTTTCTAAGTCTGTTGGTTATAGAAAAAATGCAGATAGTGATTTTATGCTAACAAAAGAAACAGGTTTTCATCCTCGAACTTCTGAACTTACAAAAGATATGATGGACTCATCAGGCTTTTGGATTCCAAATAAATACAACAATTATGGCACTCTCGCTGAATATCAGGCTTGTCGAAACAACGTAATAGTTATGGATCTATCTTCATTAAGAAAGTTTGAGATTTTAGGACCTGATGCTGAAGAGCTTATGAATACTGCTCTTACAAGAAACATAAAAAAATTATCTATAGGCGAAGTTGTCTATTCTGCCTTATGCTATCAAAATGGAACAATGATAGATGATGGTACATTGTATAGATTAGGTGAGCACAACTTTAGATGGATATGTGGTAGTGATTATTCTGGAGAATGGCTTAGAGATCTTGCTGATAAACTAGATCTTAAGGTTAATATTAAAACTTCTACAGATCAATTACATAATATTTCTGTTCAAGGTCCTAATAGCAGAAAATTGCTTTCAAAAGTAATTTGGACCCCTCCTGCTCACCCTGATGTAAATAATTTACAATGGTTTCATTTTTCTATTAGTCGTATTCACGATCACTTAGGACTGCCTGTAATGTTATCACGTACAGGATATACAGGAGAACTTGGCTATGAAATATATTGTCATCCTAAAGATGCAGTTAAATTGTGGGACACAATTTGGGAAGCAGGTAGGGAATTCAATTTAGTTCCAATGGGTTTTGAAGCATTAGACATGTTAAGAATTGAAGCAGGTTTAATTTTAGGAGGAAACGAATTTAGTGACCAAACTGATCCTTTTGAAGCTGGTATAGGCTTTACTGTTCCTTTGAAAACCAAAGATGCTAATTTTATAGGCAAAACTGCCTTAATAAATAGAAAGGCTAATCCACAAAAAAAATTAGTTGGTCTAGAAATAGAAGGCAATGAAAAAGTTAATCATGGGGACTGCGTTCATATTGATAGAGGGCAAATAGGTATAATTACAAGTGGTATGATTTCGCCTACTCTAAATAAAAATATTGCACTTTGTCGAATTGATATAAATGATTCTAATTTAGATACTGAAGTAGAAGTTGGAAAATTAGATGGTCATCAAAAACGATTAAAAGCGAAAGTTATTGCTTTTCCTTTTTATGATCCAACAAAAAGTAAAGTTAAATCCTAATTCTAAAATTATTTAGTTTTCATGAATGTTTCCATAGAATCATCCATTGCGTCACTCCAAGGCGTATGGTGTAAAGGTGCAATTGTCCCAGTTACAGCAGAAGAAAATGATTTATTTCTATAAGTCATAATATCTTCTTCTTTATGATGCTCCCAATCCTTAAAATGCTTTCGAATTAACTCAAAGTCAATTTCTGGGTAATCAGATGCTGCATAAAGATCTTTTGTGTATTCAGTTTGAAAATCTATCATTTGAATTGGATCTTCTAACTTTTCCTCAAGTGTAACCCATTTGTTGATATCATTTTCAATTTCAGAATTACTAGGCATTTTGATTTTTCCCATAATAACATCTCTTGCAAACCATGCCTGGCAATCAAACATATTGAATGTATGAAACTGGTCTTGCATACCAAGATAAGTTAATTTGTGATTATCCTGCCATATAACGCCCTTATAAAGTTTAGGAGGATATAATCTATTACTAGTTTTAAGCTTTAACTTATCTTCTAAAAATGGAAAATAATGCAGATAGCCGCTACATAAAATTAATGCATCTATATTTTGAGTATGGCCATCTTTAAATATTGCTTTACTGCCTTCTAATCTATCTAAATAATGAACTTCTTTCATTCCTTCTGGCCATTTAAACCCCATTGGATTATTCCGATAGCCAATTGTCACAGAATTAGCTCCATATTTATAACATTGTAGGGCAATATCTTCTGCAGAATAACTACTACCTAATACAACCACGTTTTTGTTTCTAAATTCTTCTGCATCTCTAAAATCATGTCCATGTAAAATTCTTCCAGGAAAGGTATTCATTCCTTTATATTCAGGAATATACGGAACAGAAAAGTGACCTGTAGCAACTACTAAATAATCAAAGAAATCTTTTGATACTGTATTTTCTTTTTTGTTTACATATGTTATTTCAAATTGATTTTCATTAAATGTAACATTGTTTACTTGAGTGTTAAACTTTATGAATTTTTTAACATCTGCTTTTTTTGCTCTGCCTAAGATGTATTCATATAAAACTTCTCTAGGTGGAAAAGAAGGTATGGGTTGACTAAAATGTTCATCAAAAGAATAGTCTGCAAATTCTAAACATTCTTTTGGACCATTTGACCAAAGATAGCGATACATGCTATTAGGCACTGGGTCACCATATTGATCTGAACCCGTTCTCCAACTATAATTCCACAAACCTCCCCAATCTTGCTGTTTTTCAAAACAAATTATTTCTGGGATTTTTTCTCCTTTTTCTTCTAATTGCTGAAAAGCGCGTAACATAGACAATCCGCAAGGTCCTGAGCCAATAATTGCAACTTTAGTCATTTTATTTCTCCAAAAATATCTATTTATCATCAAAATACAGTAAATATAAAGTTAAAAGTTGTTTCAAATACTGAAATTATTGCATTGATTTATCGCTCTTATTAATTAGTCTAATTATATATTTAATTTTTAACACCGTACGGGAGGACTTATGTTAAAAAATTTACTAAAAGCTGCTGCTATTTTATCTGTGCTTATTTTTAGCACAACTTCAAAAGCTGCAGACACAATAAGAATACCAGTTTTAAACTGGTCAAGTCAAATAGTTATGGCAAATGTTATGGCTCAAGTATTTGAAGAAATGGGTCATAGTGTAGAACTTGTACCTGCTGAATCAGCTTCTAGATATGAAGCAGTTAGAATTGGAGATCTTCATGTAGCACATGAAACATGGGAATCAACAATGGCACTTCCATTTTATGAAGCAATGGATAAAGGCGGCTTGATTGATGCAGGAAGTCATAACCTAATTACTTTTGAGGAAATGGGTGTTCCGAATTGGGTAATCGATGAAGGCTTATGTCCAGGTCTACCTAACTGGGAAGCCCTTAAATCACCAGAATGTGCTGCGAATTTTGCTACAGCTGATTCAGATGGTAAAGGACGTTGGTTAGAAGGACCTTACGAATGGCATACTGAAGTTATGCCTAACAGACTAAAAGGTTTAGGAATAGATGACTTATGGACTGTTAAATTTGCTGGTAGTGCTGATGCATTATGGGCAGAATTAAAAGCTGCTAAAGCAGAAGGAAGAGGTACTGTAATATTTAACTGGTCACCTAACTTTACTGATGCAGCAGGATTCACATTCATTGATTTTCCACCATACTTTGAAGGATGCAGATTGGAAAATGGAGGAACTCTTGAAACTACAGGTTGTGGATCTCCAAAAGGATGGCTTAAAAAAGCTGCGCATATTAAATTTCCAATAACTCATCCAGATGCATATAAATTTTATACAAAAATGTCATTTACAGCTCCACAAATTGGCTTAATGGCAGATTTAGTTGACAGTCAAGGCATGGACCATGCTGCAGCTGCTTCAGAATTTATTGCTCAACATAGAGATCTAATTGATCTTTGGAAAAATTAAAAAAAGATAAATATTTAAAAATCCTCCCACAAAATGGGGGGATTTTTTTATTTTAATTGTCTTTAAAATATAATATTGTTTAAAACTATGTCTCAATCATCTCATAAAGAAAACAATACACCGGTTATTAAATGTGAATCTGTTTATAAAATTTTTGGAAATAACGCTTTAAATCTTTTAGAAAATTCTAAAGGCCAAGTCGATGCAAAAAAATTTCAAGAAGCTGGTTGTATTGTCGGTGTAAATAATGCTAGTTTTGGAGTAGCAAAAGGTGAAATGATGGTTGTTATGGGTTTATCTGGCTCAGGTAAATCTACTTTACTTAGATGCATATCAAGACTTACTGATGCAACAGCAGGGAAAATTTATATTGATGGAGAAGATTTGCTGGCAATGAACAGTAAACAATTAATTGAATTAAGAAGGAATAAGATGGGAATGGTTTTCCAAAGTTTTGCTCTCCTGCCTCATAAAACCGTTATTGAAAATATAGCGTTTCCTCTTCAAGTTAAGGGAACTAGTACTAAAGAAAGCATGTCCAGAGCTCTTGAAATGGTAGAGTTAGTTGGATTGAAAGGAAGAGAGAATTATTTCCCTAGAGAACTATCAGGTGGTCAACAACAACGTGTTGGTATTGCAAGGTCGCTTGCAGTTGAGCCTGATATTTGGTTTTTAGACGAACCTTTTTCTGCTTTAGATCCACTTATACGTAAAGAAATGCAAGATGAATTCTTAAGATTACAAGGCGTTTTAAAGAAAACAATTATGTTTGTTACACATGATTTTGATGAAGCTTTACGTTTAGCTGATCGAATTGCTATTATGAAAGATGGAATAATAGAGCAACTTGATACTCCTGATAATATAGTTTTAAATCCAGCTACAGAATATGTAAAAAAATTCACTGAAGATGTTCCAAGAGAAAAAGTGCTCAAAATTGAATCCATTATGGATCCTTATGATTCAAATAATTCTAGCTCTAATGAAGTTTCTAAAGATGCTATTATTGAAACTTTAGCTGAATCAATACTTAACAGTAAAAAAATCTTAACTGTAATTGATAAAAACGATAATAATAAAAAAGTAGGATCTTTAGATCCTTCAAAAGTAATAAAAGTAATATTTGGTAGATGATAATATACAAGGATGTTAGAAAGAATTAAAAATTCAAGAGCTAATCAATTTAGTTTATTATTTTTTGTTTTCTTAATCTTATATTTTTTTGTTCCAGAGGATGAAAACAGTTTATTGTGGAGATTGCCCCCTCTTTTACAGGGCATTCCATTAATGATTAATAATTTTCTTGATAATCTTATGTTTAATTGGTTCACAATTCCAATTTGGGATCCAGATTGGCAAATGTATGAAGACAAACCATTATTTAGACTAATAACAAGATCAATTTCAAACTTTTTATTATTTCTAATTATATTTATAAGAGAAATTTTTCTTGGTGGCCTTCAAACAATTGGCTCATTAACTGGAGATTCATTAAAATCAATTAAATGGTTATATTTACCTGCTCTTCCATGGACAGCTGTTGTAATTGGTCTTTTTATTTTAGGCTATAAATTAAAAGGATTAGGCTTAGCTTTAATTGCAAGTATAGGATTTTTTTATGTTTCAATTTTTGGTCAATGGGAACCAACTATGGAGACATTATCCTTGGTACTTGTTACTGCACCAATTTGTTTCATTTTGGGTTTATCTTTTGGAATTTTAGGTTACTTAAATAAAAAAATTGAAGCAACAATGCAACCTATATTAAATGTTGCTCAAACTATGCCTCACTTCTCTTACCTTGTGCCAATTTTAGTATTATTTGGTATTGGAGATCATGCAGGAGCAGTAGCTACAATTATTTTTGCAACACCACCGATGATTCGCTTAACTATTCTTGGTTTAAAAAAAATATCTCCAGAAGTCGTTGAATCAGGTTTGATGAGTGGATGTAATAAATTACAATTATTGTTTAGAGTTTTAATACCAACAGCACGAAGAGATATTTTAATAGGAGTCAATCAGGTAATAATGCAATGCCTTGCCATGACTACAATAGCTGCATTTATTGGAGCCAAAGGTTTAGGGTTTAATTTAAAAGTAGCCTTAAATGGACTTAAAATTGGTAAAGCTGCTGAAATAGGCATTTGTGTTGTTATCATTGCAGTAGTATTAGACAAGTTATCCTTGGCTTGGGCTAATAAGCAAAAAGATTATTTTGCAAATTTAAACTTTTACGAAAGAAATAAAGCTTTAATATATTTTTTATGCTCAACTATATTATTTGGAATTATAGCTTACTTTAGTGCATTTTATTTTGATAAAGGATTTAATTATTTATATTTAATACCTTTCAATAAGGGATTAACTATTGCTCCAATTCTAGATTCTGGAATAGATTGGATTTGGGAAACGTTTTTCTACTATTTAAATACTTTTAATAAATTTTTAATAACTTACGTTCTATTTGTAATGCGAGATGCATACCTTGGAATGCCAGTGATATCTACTTTTGTTTTGGTAATGGGTGCAGGTTATATAATAGGAGGTATAAGGTCGTGTTTAATTGTAGGTGGATTAATACTTTTCATTGCTTTATCTGAATATTGGAACAGAGCCTTAATTACTGCATACATGGCTACTTTCGCTGTAGGCATATCTGCAATATTAGGAATTGTTGTTGGTTCAATTTGTGCTCGAAATGAATTTTCAACTAAATTTATTCTTGGGGTTTGTGATTTCTTTCAAACTTTTCCATCATTTATTTATTTAATTCCAGTTATTCTTCTTTTCGGAATTACTGATACATCAGTTATGATTGCTGCAATAGCCTATGCTACAGTTCCAGCAACAAGATACACTGTTGAAGGCCTTAGAAGCGTTCCTTCAGCTTTGCATGATTCAGCTTCAATGTCAGGTGTTTCAAATTTGCAAAGATTAATATCAATTGAGCTACCCCTAGCCTTCCCTCATATAATGCTTGGAATAAATCAAACAGTTATCTTTGCTTTGTTTATGGTAATTTTAGGTGCGCTTATTGGAACTGAAGATTTAGGCCAAATCATTATGGGATGTTTGTCACGACCAAACGGAGCTGGCATTGGTTTGACCCTAGGTATATTTGTATCGTTTATTTGCTTGGCAGTTGATAACTTAATAAGGACATGGGCTGATGAAAGAAAAAAATTATTGGGTTTAGATTAAAGAAAAAAACTTTATGAAACTTAAAGATAAAATAGCAATAGTAACTGGAGGTGCATCAGGTATTGGTAAGTCAACTGCTGAACTATTTGCAAGAGAAGGAGCAAAAGTTGCTATACTTGATATAAATGAGAAAGAAGGAAAAAAAACAATTAAATTAATCAAGAAAAATGGTGGGAAAGGTATTTTTTTAAAAACAAATGTTTCTAAATCAAATCAAGTTATAAAATCAATAAATCATATAATAAAAATATTTGGAGAAATTAATATTCTATTTAACCACGCAGGTACCATAATTGTTAAACCTTTTCATAAAACAACTGAAAAAGACTATGACTATTTAATGGATATTAATGTTAAGTCTGCATTTTTAGTTTGCAATAAAGTTTTACCACATATGAAAAAAAATGGAGGAGGTTCTATAATTATTACTTCTTCTATTGGAGGGGAAAAAGGATTTGCGTATGAAGCTGTATATTGCATGTCTAAAGGAGCAGTACTTCAATTAGCAAGATCTATAGCAATTGAATATAGAGACGATAAAATAAGATGTAATGCTATTTGCCCAGGGTTTGTGAAAACAAACCATGGATTAAGTGAAATAGTTCAGTTGGATAAACTTGGTCAAAATTGGAATGAAGAGGATTTAAGAACTGTTCAAGGGAGATTATGCGATCCTTTTGAAGTAGCAAATGCTGTTTTATATCTTGCATCTGATCAATCCAGTTTTGTTAATGGAAATGCTTTTTACATTGATAATGGCTGGTATTCTAAGGGATAAAAACCCATAAATACTGCTTTTTCCCTAAATTAATCTATTGAACAGATAGCTCAATTTAGTTAGTTTAATTTCTATTATAAAATAGGAGGTTTTTATGACTATTATTAGGAGATATTTTGTCTTTCTAATCAGTATTGTTTTTTTTGGTTTATCAACAAGCTCGATAGCTGTTGAATCTAAAGATCCAATAAAATTAACTCTTCATGATTGGACTGGGCAATTAATAACTACAAATATAATGGCAGAAGTTTTAAAAAAAGCAGGCTATAACATTGAGCTAGTACCAGCAGATTACATTGCACAATTTGCAGGTCTACAAACTGGTGATCTTCATGTAGCTATGGAAATGTGGGAAACAACAGGAAGAGATGCAATTGATGAATATACAGCTGATGGAAGAGTTGTAAATGTCGGCTCTACTGGAATGGATGCTATTGAGGAATGGTGGTATCCAACCTACATGAAAGAAAAATGTCCTGGTTTACCAAATTGGGAAGCTTTAAATGATTGTGCAGAAGCATTTTCAATTCCAGAAACTGCTCCAAAAGGAAGATATTTAGGAGGACCTGTTACCTGGGGTGGCTTTGATGATGAAAGAGTGGAAGCTTTGGAACTTGACTGGGAAGTAATACATGCAGGTACAGATGCTGCTCTATTCGGAGAATTAGAATCCGCTTATCAAAGAAAAGCTCCAATAATGTTATGGGTTTATGCTCCGCACTGGGCTCCATCAAAATTTGATGGGGAATTTGTGGATTTTCCTCCATACACAGCAGAATGTTACAATGATCCTTCATGGGGTGTAAATCCTAATCTAGCATATGATTGTGGAAAGCCAAGAGGCCCAATATGGAAAGTTGCATCAAGTATGCTTAAAGATAAGTGGCCAGGTGCATACGATGCAGTAGAAGCATTTACTCTTGATAGCAATGAAATGGGTAACCTTGTTGCAGCAGTTGACTTAGATGGCAATACTGTTGAAGCAGTAGTTGCTGATTGGATGACTAACAATGAAGATAGATGGAGCTCTTGGATAAAATAAGTTCCAAGAACAAAATAATTTTTTTTATGGGGGAGATCAATTCCCCCATAATTTTTTAGTTGTGACTAATCTAATTAAAAATAATAAAATATATTTTTTTATTTTCTTTTTTTTAACTTTTTTTTTATTTCTATATGGAAAAGATATAGCAGGCCTTTTAGATGCAAAATGGATAATAAAATATCCAAAACATTTAGTATTTCCTTTAGCTAAATATTTAAGTGGATTTGTAAAATGGTTAATGGATGACGCAAATTTTATAATCTTTTCTTTCAGAGATTTTACGCGCTTCATTGCATGGATAATAGAGATTCCTTATAATTTGATCTTAGCATTAATATCAAAGGGTTTTTTAAGTGGACAAGGTCAAGATGCAAAAGAAATACTCGCTCCTTTAAGTTGGATGTCAGTCATAGCAATAATTATGTTTATGGCACTATACACAAAAGATAAATTATTAGTTTTTCTTGTTTTCTTCGCATTTCTTTATCTTGCAATATTTGGACAATGGAAAAGTTCAATGGTTACATTATCTTCAATAGTTATAGCAGTACCTGTTGGAGTAGTCATTGGATTATTTTTAGGAATATTATCTTATAAATCAGAAATTTTAGAAAAAATTATATCACCCGTTCTTGACTTGATGCAAACTATACCTGTTTTTGCTTATCTAGTTCCTATTCTAGTAATGTTTGGTTTTGGGCCAGTTGCTGCTTTAATAGCTACTATTATTTATGCTATGCCACCTATGGTTAGAACAACTTTATTAGCTTTAAAAAATATCGATCCACAAATTAAAGAAAGTGGATTGATGTCTGGTTGTACCAAAAGACAATTAATGTGGCGAGTTTTAATCCCTACTTCAAAACCAACTTTAATGATTGGTGTCAATCAAGTCATAATGTTATCTCTAAATATGGTGATAATAGCTTCGATGATTGGTGCTGGAGGGTTAGGTTATGATGTTCTAGCTTCTCTAAGAAGATTAAATATTGGTGCAGGAATAGAGACTGGTGTAGCAATTGTAGTTTTAGCCATTGCTTTAGATAGATTAAGTCAGGCTTTTGTAAACATTAAGACTGAAAGAAAAAAAATTAACATTTCTTTTTTAAAAAGATATTCAAGAATTATATTTTTATTTTTATTTATAATAATAATATATTTTCTTAGCACTTATTTGCCTTTTCTTAAAAGTTTTCCTGAACATTTAGTTATAAATACTTCAGCTTTTTGGGAGTCGTTAATTAAATATATAAACATAAACTACTTTGATACTCTTGAATCAATTAAGGTAACCTTATTAACTTATTTCATGCTTCCTATTAAAAGATTTTTACTAGGAGTGCCATGGCCGTGGTTTGTTTTAATTATAAGTTTAATTGGATGGCATTATGGTCGTTTAAAACTAGCAATGCTCTGTTTTTTACTTTCTTTATTTATTGTTTTCACAGGCCTTTGGGAAAAAGCAATGGTTACAATTTATTTGTGTGGTTCAAGCGTAATTATTGCAAGCATCATTGGAATACCATTAGGAATTTGGGCTGGAATAAGCTCTAAAGCAAATAGAGTTTTGACGGTTATAATTGATACTCTTCAAACTCTTCCAAGCTTTGTATATTTGATACCAGTAGTTATGCTTTTTAGGGTTGGCGATTTTACAGCCATGCTGGCTGTTATATTATATTCATTAGCACCGGCTGTTCGTTATACTGCTCATGGCATTAAAAATATAAATAAAGAGATAGTAGATGCAGGATTAATTTGTGGATGTTCTCAACGACAAATATTATTAAAAATAAAGCTACCTCTAGCTATTCCTGAAATCCTCTTAGGAATTAATCAAACTATAATGCTGGCTCTCTCAATGTTAGTAATTACAGCATTAGTTGGTACTAGAGAGTTAGGTCAAGAAGTTTATATTGCTTTAACTAAAGCAGATATAGGCAGAGGTCTAGTTGCTGGTTTATGTGTTGCTTTTATATCTATTATAGCTGATAGAATTATTAAGTCTGGAAGTGATAGATTGAAAATCAAATATGGAATGAAATAGTAATTAAATTATTCTCCTAAAATACTATCGTCTAAAATTTTAGTCTCATATGCTGAATAAGAATGCCATCCCACAACTGTTTGATCAAAATCAACTAAACTACCTGTCATTAAACCTGATTCATCTGAGCATAAAAAAGCCAGTATTCTTGCTACATCTAATGGTTTATTTAATCTTTTAAAAGGAACTTTTTCTTCTGCTTTTTTTAACCAATTGTTATCTGCATCATGAAATTTTTTTTGTATCATGTCCTCAGCTGGAGTATCAGTCCAACCTAAATTAAGGCCATTTACTCTGATTTGATGTCCTGATACTGAATTAGCTACATTTTTAATCATTATACCAAGAGCTGCTTTAGAAGAACTATAAGCTGTTAAAAATGGCATACCACTGTAAGCGGCTACGGACAAAACATGAGCTATCGTTCCTTTAACCTTGTCCCTAATCATTATTTTTATTGTATCTTGCATTAAAAAAAATGGAGCCCTTGTGTTTATATTAAACATTTTTTCAAAATTTTCAGGAGTTGTGCTTAAGATTGTTCCTCTTTCAGTAAAAGCGGCTGAATTAATTAAGGTATTTATCGTTCCAAATTTTTTATCTGTTTCTGATACAATTTTTCTACAATCTTCCAAGCTTTCTAAATTTGCCTTAACATAGATACATTGAGACCCAATCTCTTCAATTTCTTTTTTAATTTTATTACCATTTTCCTCATTCCTACCGCAAATAGTTATGCCTTTTGCACCACGACTAGCCAATAATTTTGCTGTTTCAGCACCACTTCCCTGAGTGCTTCCTGTAACAATAATAATTTTATCTTTGAATTGACTTGATTCATCTTGTGTATATTTGTTTTTCATAACAATTTTGATAAAATCATATTAATTAAAAACAATCAACTAATCAAAGTTTATATTTATTACTTTGCTAGTTTCATAAGACTCATACGCTGCATTAGCAATAATTAGAGCATTTCTTCCATCTTCAAATGAAACCAATGGTTTTGAATTATTTTTAACAGTATTAACAAAAGAGTCAAATTGATCTTTATAAGCTTGCGAATATCTTTCAATAAAAAAATAATGAATTGTATCTTTAGAACTCGTATTTTCAGCAGAAAAAAACTCAGTAGAGGTAGGAGTTTGGTTGTTTGAAATAATCATTCCCTTACTTCCAAATACTTCTACTCTCTGATCGTAGCCGTATACTGCTCTTCTTGAATTATTAATGTGAATTAAAACTCCAGCTTTTGATTTTAAAACAAACATTGCTGTATCAAAATCTTTTGCCTTTTTTGCATTTTCATCAAATAGATTTTCTCCAAATGCAGAAACTTGGACAATAGGGTCTTCTCCAAGAATGAATCTTGAAAGATCAAAGTCATGAATAGTAGTATCTCTAAAAAAACCACCAGCAGCGTTAAGGTAATCTAAACCTGGGGGTTCTGGATCTCTACTTGTAATTATAATCATCTCTAATTCGCCAATAGTTTTTTTAACTCTTGCCTGTTGCGCCTTAGTATGACTATTATCAAATCTTCTGTTAAAACCAATTTGTAAAGGCACATTCGAGCCTTCTATATCTTGCATACATTGATTTACTTTATCAATATTTAGATCTATTGGTTTTTCACAAAAAATAGCCTTTCCTGCTTTGACGCCCATAGTAATAAATTTTGTATGAGTTGGAGTTGCCGAAGCGATTAATATAGCATTAATTTCATTTGAGTTAATTGCTTCTTCAGGTGAATTTACAGCTTTTGCATTGAATTTTTCTGCAACTTGATTAGCAAAGTTCTTATTAATATCATACACATATTTTAATGCAGTTTCTGAATGATTATTAATAATTTCAGCATGCATTTTTCCTATACGTCCAGCACCTAATAAAGCAAAATTAAGCATAATTAACTAGATCAGAATTAAAAAATAAAATCAAGAAAGAATAATTAAATTTTTATCCACTTTGAGTTTTGTTTGGATGATTTCTTAGCAGCAAAAATAAATTTGATTCCTTTGACTCCATCTTCAATACTAGGGTGAGTATATTTAAATTTCTTATTTTTATTATAATCGTATATTGAGTTTGCAAATTCTGTATAAATATTAGCAAAAGCTTCAAAAAAACCTTCTGGGTGGCCTGCCACTAGACGTGAAGATTTCATAGATAAATCAGAAACAAAATTACTTGCTCTAGTAATAATTTTTGTCGGTTTATTCAATTCAACAAATTTTAAATTATTAGGATCATCTTGGAACCATTCAACCGACCCTTTATTACCATAAACTCTAATTTTTAATCCATTTTCTCCACCCGTTGCTGCTGAGGAGACCCATATTGATCCTCTTGCGTTATTCTTCATTCTTAACACCATGAAAGCATTGTCATCTACTGACAATTCTGGTGAAAGAGAATTAACCTCAGCAGAAATTTCTTTTACTTCTAAGTTAGTGACATATCTTAAAAGATGGTAAGCATGCGTTCCTATTTCAGCTAATATCATCGATGGTCCGCACAATTTTTTATCTAATCTCCACTTTAAAATTGTAGATTCATTTTTTTTACTAATTCCAACCGTATAACCTTGGGGATATTCTACATTAAAAAGCATAACCTTGCCTATCATACCGTTTTCAATAATGCTCTTAGCTTCACGTAACATAGGATAAGCAGAATAATTATGAGTAAGAGCAAAAACAACTTTATGTTTTTTAATTAACTTTTCTAATTTAATTGCATCTTCTAAAGTAGCAGTAAGTGGTTTATCACTTATTATATGAATTTTTTTTTCAATAAAAGGTTTGGCAATCTTATAATGATCTCCTGAAGGTGTCATGATGCCTAATGCCTGAATACCATCTTTTCTCTTAAATTCTTTTTTTGCCATCACATTGTAATTATTATAACAACGTGAAGGGTCTAAGCCTAAGGATATACCAAATTTAATAGATTTTTTAATATCACGAGAAAAAACTCCTGCTACAAAACTAAATCTATTATCAAATCTTGATGCTAGTCTATGAGAATAGCCAATAAATGAATTAGGGCCTCCTCCAACAAAACCTATTCTAATTTTAGGTTTTCCGTCAAGCAAATCATTGCGCATCAAATTTAATTTTCCAAATGCGATTTTTTCTTTTTTTGACATTTATTATGCTATTCCGCCATCAACTATGTAGTTTTGTGCTGTTATACCGGAGCTTTGATTTGATGCAAAAAAGAGAACAACCTTAGAAATATCTTCAGGTTCAAGCAATTTTTTAATACATTGTCTGTTCAGGGTTTCCTTTTCTATTTCTGGTGTTAACCATAACTTTCTCTGTCTTTCTGTAATAATCCAACCAGGCACAACACAATTGACCCTAATATTATAAATACCAAGATCTCTTGCTAAAGTTCTGGTTAAACCCATAATTGCTGATTTAGCTGTAGTATATCCAGGCATTCCTCCTTGAGCCAAAATCCATGAATAGCTTCCTATATTTATAATTGAACCCTCGCCTAAATTTTTCATGTCTTTATATACTGACTGAACAGTAAAAAAATAATGTCGTAAATTAGTATTCATCCTATTATCCCAAAATTCAGGAGTAACATCATCAATACTGTGCCTTTCATCATTTGCTGCATTATTAACTAAAATTGAAATAGGTCCAATGTCCTTTTGAATTTCTTTAATTATATTTTGCATATCTGTAATATTCAATAAGTCACATTCTCTAAAAATTGATTTGTGATAGAAACCATCAAATTTTTCTACTAAACTTTTTCCTAATTCTACTTCTTTGTCTAGAAAAACAACTTTTGAACCTTGTTGAAGAAATTTTTCAACAATTGAAGATCCAATACCTGATGCTCCACCTGTAATTAGAACAATCTTTTCTTTTAATGAGGGATAATTAGGTATTTCTTGCATAAATTAATAAAATTTATTTATTTCTATTTTTATGTTATTTATTAATTGTTTAACATAATGTTTAATATAATCAAATTAAATGAAAAAGATAATGTTGGAATTGCTCCGATGCCAATTCCAAAAACGAGTAAAGTTAATAAAAACCTAATAGCAAAAGATAATATACCTTTTGGTCATAAACTAAGCTTAGTAAATATAAATAAAGGGGATTATATTTATAAATATGGACAGATTATAGGCATTGCTTCAAATAACATACTTATTGGAGAACATGTACATTCCCATAATCTTGTTTTCAAAGATTTTAAAAGAAATTATGAAATTAAAGCAAAACATAAAATAAATACAATAAAATCTGATTTGTTTTTTAAAGGATACAAAAGAAAAAATGGTAAGGGGGGTACGAGGAACTATATTGGTCTTATTAGCACTGTAAATTGTTCAGCTACTGTTGTTAAAAGAATTGCAGAGAATATTAACAATCATTTATCTAAAAATAATTTTCAAAATATTGATGGTGCAGTTTGTCTTAAACACTCTTCTGGATGTGGAATGAACACCTCAGGTTATGGTATGGAAATTTTTAACAGAACTATAGAGGGTTTTAAAAATCATGTAAATTTTGGTAAAGTTTTTGTAATAGGTTTAGGTTGTGAGTGTGCTCAAATTTCTCTTTATGAAGATAATAATGAGGAAAATAAAATTGAATATATGAATATCCAAGACGAAGGTGGAACAAAAGAAATAATAAAAAAAGTAACTGAAAATATAATTGATAATTTAGATGAAATTAATTCAATTGAGAGAACTAATATTCCTATTTCAGAATTAACAGTAGCCCTACAGTGTGGTGGATCTGACTCATATTCAGGTATTACTGCTAATCCAGCTTTAGGTTTTGCTTCAGATTTAATTGTAACCCATGGTGGTAGTACAATTTTATCCGAAACCCCAGAAATTTATGGGGCTGAGCACTTGCTTATAGCAAGGGCCCAAAATAGTGATTTAATTAAAAAAATAAATAATCAGATTAAGTGGTGGAAAGATTACACTTCTATAAATGGAGGAAGTTTGGATAACAATCCATCACCAGGAAATAAAAAGGGTGGATTAACAACAATTTTAGAGAAATCTCTTGGTGCAGTTGCTAAAAGTGGCTCATCAGATATGATTAATGTTCTTGATTATAGTGAGCCTATCTCATTGAAGGGTTTTAATTTCATGAATTCTCCTGGTTATGATCCAGTTTCAGTGACTGGACAAGTTGCTTCTGGTGCAAATATAATATGTTTCACAACTGGGAGAGGATCATGTTTTGGTTTTAAGCCATCTCCAAGTATTAAAATTGCAACTAATACTAACATGTATAACAAACTAATAGAGGATATGGATATAAATGCTGGCTCAATCATGGATGGAGAATCTAATATAGAAAAAGTTGGTAATGAAATTTTTGAAAAAATAATTTCTGTCGCATCTGGCAACAAACCCAAAAGTGAAATAAATGGCTACGGTGATGACGAGTTTAATCCCTGGGTAATTGGCGCTACAATGTAATTAATGATTGTCTCTGGGTATGCCCTTGCTTTGAGCAACACTGAAGTATCCTTCTTTTAAATCCAAACAAGCTCCGTCTTCGAGTTGACCTGTATATTTTCTTGAAATTTCCTGCCAAGGAGTTTGATTTTCTGGATAATTAAATTTTATTTCTTTGAATCGTTTTTTAATTTCTTTATCATCTATTAATAAATCTACTCTTTTTTTATTTAAATTAACTTTTACTAAATCATAGTTTTTAATAATTGATAAACCTCCACCAACAGCGGCTTCTGGTGAAACATTTAAAATTGAAGGGCTTTCTGAAGTACCACTTTGTCTCCCATCACCAAGGCAAGGTAAAGATGTAACTCCTTTTTTTAATAAATGATCAGGAGGCTGCATATTTACTACTTCTGCCGCACCTGGATAACCTATTGGTCCACAACCTCTAATTATTAACATGCAATTTTCATCAATTTTTAATTTGGGATTATTAATTTCTTCATGATAATGCTCAGGACCATCAAAAACAATGGCTTTTAATGTAAATTCCATTGGATGTTTTTTATCTGATAAATATCTTTCTTTAAACTCATTACTAACTACTGACATTTTCATAATAGCTGTATCAAAAAAATTACTTCGCAAAATTAAAAATCCAGCTTTTTCTTTCATTGGTTTATTAAAAGAGTAAATTACTTTTCTATCGCTACAAACTATTTTTTCTAAATTTTCTCCAACATTTTTTCCACTCACTGTTAGACAATCACTATTTAACTTATCGTTATCTAATAATTCTTTCATTACAGCAGGCACACCTCCTGCTTTAAAGTAACCCTCTCCTAAGTATTCTCCTGCTGGTTGTAAATTTACCAATAAAGGAATACTTTCACCCCAATTTTCCCAATGTTGCAACTTAAGATCTAAATTTAATTGTTTGGCAATTGCAATAATATGGGGGGGGAGCATTCGATGAGGCACCTATTGCAGAAGCAGTAACTATAGCATTTTTAAAAGCTTTTATCGTCATAATATCTGAAGGTTTAATATCTTCTAAAACCAGTCCAACACTTCTATATCCTGTATCATAAGCCATTTGCGATCTCTCTCTATAAGGAGCTGGTATAGCAGCACAACCAGGTAAGGACATGCCAAGAGCTTCTGCAAGAGAGTTCATTGATGAAGCTGTACCCATAGTATTACAATGTCCAATGCTGGGCGCAGAAGCTGATACTAAATCCATAAATTCTTCATAATTAATTTCACCTCGTGCATGCATTCTTCTTGCTTCCCAAACAATTGTTCCTGAACCTACTTTTTTTCCATTGTAATTCCCATCTAACATAGGTCCACCTGATAAAACAATTGAAGGCAAATTAACAGTTGCAGCAGCCATTAAACTCGCTGGAGTTGTTTTATCACAGCCTGTCGTCAATACTACTCCATCAAGTGGGTATCCAAATAGAACCTCTACTAATGATAAATAAGCAAGATTTCTATCTAATGCTGCAGTGGGCCTCTTTCCAGTTTCTTGTATAGGATGAGTAGGAAACTCAAAGGGAATGCCTCCAGCATCTCTAATACCTGCTTTTATTCTATTTGATAAATCCAAAAAATGTCTATTACATGGAGACAAATCACTTCCACTTTGAGCTATTCCAATTATAGGCTTCCCAGATTGTAACTCGTTTCTTGTTAACCCAAAATTTAAATATCTTTCTAAATAAAGAGCAGTCATGCTTGGGTTATCAGGATTATTAAACCATTTTTGACTTCTAAGATTCTTTGTTTTCATATTTTAAAATTCAATCATGGGTGAGCGTTGATCAATTAAATCATTATCTTTTAAATACGTCCAAAAACTTGAGGGTAATTTATTTTCAAAATCATCTACATTCTCATCAACTTGTGATGGTGATGACATTCCTAAAACACAAGAAGTTATTATAGAATTTCCATATGGAAATTGTATTGCAGCCTTTTTTAATGAGGTATTAAATTTTTCACTTGCTTTTTTTAGAGCATAAGCTTTGTCTAACCAGTACTTAGATGACTCATATTCTTTCGGGTTTCTTACAAGACTTTCTTTTAAATTTTTAGTCCAATTTTCATCTAATCTTATATAATCAAAATATGATTTTGGACTTGGATCAATCAAAATTCCACTATTAAAAACACCTCCTAAAATTAGCGAAATATTGTTTTTTTCACAAGTTGGGATTAATATATCTAAACTAGTTTGGTCAATCAGACTATATCTACCAGCCAATAAAAAACAATCGAAACAGCCCTCTTTTGCAAATTCCACTAACATTTCATTTTGATTCATCCCACATCCTAAAACCCCTACTGATTTACCTTCTTTTAATTTTATCATTGCTTTAATTGCACCTTTTCTAGCTTGATTAAAATGATCAGGATGATTATCTGGATCATGCAAATGCAAAACATCGACATAGTCCATATTTAATCGATTCAAACTGTCTTCAAAAGATCTCATTACACCGTCATAACTAAAATCAAATTGGGAGTCTTTATCTTCAGGTGAGCCTATGAACTTTTCAGCAGCTTTTGATGAATGTGTGTTTACTATTACTCTACCTACTTTTGTTGCTATAGCAAAATCATTTCTTGATTTATCTTTTAAAAAAATACCTAATCGTTGTTCAGCCATTCCAGATCCATAAAGTGGCGCAGTATCAAAATATCTAATACCCCTATCCCATGCCCTACCTAATGTATTGAGAGCTTGATCTTCTGTGACTTCAATTGGCCAACCACCAATAGGAGCTGTGCCTATTCCCAGTTCTGAAATTTCCAAATCAGTATTACCAATTTTTCTATTTTTAATTTTCATATATATAAATATTTTTCAGAGATTGCCTTCATAACTATCTTGATAAAGAGCTAAAAAATCTGATTCATCTAACTTTACAGGATTTCCTCCAGTAGATGGATCTTGCAAAGCCATTTTACTCATTTTTACTAGTTTTGATTTATCATTAATAAGCTCTTTTAAAGTATGGGGAATGTTAAGCTCCTTTCTTAGATTTAAAATCCAATTCACAAAACCATCAAATGTAGCAAACTCTAAATCCAAATATTTTGCAACACCAATAATTTTATCTTCTATAACTTCTCTATTTTTTTTTAAAACATAGGGCATAAAAACTGCATTAGTAAGACCATGATGTGAATTGTAAATTGCCCCAACAGGATGACTTAATGAATGTATTGCTCCTAATCCTTTTTGAAAAGCTGTAGAGCCCATTGAAGATCCTACAAGCATGTTGCCACGAGCTTCAATATCATTTCCATCTTTATAAGCACGAACTAAATATTTTTTAACAATTGCTATGCCCTCAAGGGCAATACCTTGTGATAAAGGATGAAAAAAAGGAGAAGAATATGCCTCCAGACAATGTGCTAACACATCCATCCCTGTGAAAGCAGTTAATGAAGGAGGCAAATCTATTGTTAAATCTGGGTCTAGAATTACTATTGCAGGTAACATTTTTGGATGAAAAATTATTTTTTTTTCATGAGTATCTTCTTTTGTGAAAACACCTGCTCTACCTGTCTCTGATCCTGTTCCCGCAGTGGTAGGAATAGCAATAACTGGATAAATTTTATCAGAATTAGCTCTCATCCAATAATCGCCAATATCTTCAAAGTCCCATATTGATCTAGTTTGACCAGCCATAAAAGCAATCCCCTTGCCAACATCCATACCAGAACCTCCTCCAACAGCAATAACTCCATCATGTTTTCCATTATTAAATACTTCGACCCCATGCATAACATTTGATCCAGTTGGATTTCCTTGAACATCACTGTAAATAGAAGCTTCTTTAGCAATTGAATTGTTAACCTTTGAAATAATATTAGTTTTTAAAATACCAGGATCTGTTACAATTAAAGGATTATTTATATTTAAATTTTCACAAGCTTTTTGAATTTCATTAACCCTATTCAATCCAAACCATATTGGAGTTGGATAGTTCCAGTTCATATTATCCATAAATACCTCTTTATAGTGTTCTATAGTGATAACTCTTTGCTCGAGTCACATGATCAAATCCCAAGACTGATAAAGTTACACCTATTCCAGTATTTTTAACGCCCGTCCATGCTAAGCCAGGATCCAAGTAATCGCACCTATTCATAAAAAAAGTACCTGTATTTATTCTAGGTCCAAATTTTTCTGCAAATTCTTTATCAGAAGTCCATATACATGCAGTTAAACCGTAAGGACTATCATTCATTAAATCTGCAGCTTGATCTTCATTTTTTACTTTCATTATTCCAACAGTAGGGCCGAATGTTTCTTCCATCATAAAACTCATTGTGTGATCAACATTAATTAAAACTGAAGGACTCACATAACAATTTGATTCATCTGAAATTTTAAAATTTTCTTTTCCAACTATATCTTTAGCTCCATTTGAAATAGCTTCTTTCACCTGTAATCGTATAGATTGAGCTGCAGAAAGTTTTACAACTGGACCTAGGTTTGTTTGAGATTTTAATGGATCATCTAAAATATATTTTTCTGTGAAATTTTTTATACCACCAATAAAATCATCATATATCTCACCATCAACATAAATCCTTTCAATTCCACAGCATGATTGTCCCGAATTGTAAAATGAACCATCAGCTAAATTTTCTATAGCATGCTGAAGATTGCAATCTTTTCTTACATAAGCAGGATCTTTACCACCAAGTTCTAGACCTGCATTTATAAATCTTTCACCAATTGCTTTTTTCACTTGTTTTCCGCCACTTACTGATCCTGTAAAAAGTACGTGATCAATTCTTTCATCTGAAATAATCTTTGA
>CACPNW010000010.1 GCA_902635455.1 uncultured Alphaproteobacteria bacterium
TGGCATGACTTTTGCCCCTCGGTTCTCACCTAATGGTAAACAAATAGTAATGTCTTTTTCAGATCCAAATGTTGGAAATTCAGAAATTTATATTTTAGATTTAGAAACTAGAATATCAAAAAGAATTACGAACAACTCAGCTATAGATGTTTCAGCTAGTTTTTCCCCAGATGGAAAAATGATTGTATTTAATTCTGATAGAAGTGGAAGAAGGCATTTATACGTCACTGATACTGAAGGTAAAAAAATCAAACGTATAAGCAGAGAATCAGGTAGTTATTATACTCCTGTTTGGTCTCCTCGGGGTGATATGATTGCATTTACAAAGCAGGAAGGTGGCCAGTTTTATATCGGCGTTATGGAAAAAGATGGCTCAAATGAAAGAATGATAGCAAAATCTTTTCATGTTGAGGGGCCTACTTGGTCTCCAAATGGAAGATATTTAATGTATTTTAAAGAAGAAAGAACCACTGAAGACGGAAGTGGGGGTGAATCAAGTTTATTTTCCATAGACCTTACTGGCTATAATGAAAGAAAAATTATTACCCCATTGGGTGGCTCCGACCCAGCTTGGTCTCCATTAATGCACTAAATACCATTTTTCTTAGCTTTTTCGGTAATAAATATTTTTGAAAAAGCGGCAAGAAAAGCAGGTAAGGTTCTTATAAGAGATTTTGGTGAAATTGAAAATTTACAAATACATTCAAAAAGTCTTGGGGACTTTGTAACTAATGCTGATTTAAAAGTTGAGGAAATACTAATTGACACACTTAAATACTACTACCCATCTTCTAGTTTTATAACTGAAGAAAGTGGAAAAATTGAAGGCAATGAAGAAACTATAGTAATTGATCCTATTGATGGAACTACCAACTTTATTCATGGCATACCTCATGTTGCAATTGTAATTGGAAAAATATCAGAAAAACAAATAACTGACGGAATTATTTATAATCCAATTTTAAATGATTTCTATTGGGCCTCTAAAGGAAGTGGTGCTTGGTGTAATAACAAAAGATTACGTGTGTCAAAAAGAGAGGAATTATCGAGTTCTGTTATTGGTACTGGTATCCCATTTGGAAATAGTATTAATGAAAATTCTCTTAAAGAAATAAAATCTATATCAAAAGCATCGGCTGGCATAAGAAGAATGGGTTCCGCTGCAATAGACTTAGCATATGTAGCTTCAGGAAAATTTGATGGCTTTTGGGAAAAAGATATGGAAATATGGGATATTGGTGTAGGGGCACTCCTAGTCAACGAGGCTGGGGGCAAAGTCACAGAACCTAGTGGACAAAAATGGAGTATTAATTCAAAAGATATACTAGCATCTAATGCTCTTATTCACCCAATCTTGGAAGAAAAACTTACTTTACTTTAGAATATTAACGCTTATAAGCCACAAACATGAAAAAAAATCTTCATCCTGATTACCATGAAATAGAAGTTGTAATGACTGATGGATCATCTTTCAAAACTAGATCTACCTGGGGAAAAGAGTCAGATAAATTAAAGCTTGAAATAGACCCTAAATCCCATCCAGCTTGGACTGGTGGTAAGGCAAATATCAATGACTCAGAAGGTCAAGTTGCAAGATTTGAAAAAAGATTTAAAGGAATAAAAATAGGAAAATAACTATTTAAAAAATTTCAAAGCATCATCTTTTAGTTTATTTTTTTTGACAATTTCTTTCCTGACTTTTACCATTTCGTTATCCAATTCAATAATGTATTTATCCAGATCTTCTATGCTAAAATCATCTAAATTAAGAGATTTGACAGTTTTACTTTTTTCATCAATTTCTAAAAAATCGTTCATAAACAATATTTTTATATAAATTTATATTAATATATTTATAAGTATTTTTTTTTAATATAACAATAAAAAGGGAATAAAATGAAATTACCATTAATGCCAAAAGGCACAGCTGTTTGGTTAGTTGAAAATACTTCTTTATCATTTACACAAATAGCAGAATTCTGTGGCCTGCACGAATTAGAAGTTCAAGGTATAGCCGATGGTGATGTTGCTGCGGGAATGCAAGGTTATGATCCAATTGATAATAGGCAACTAACTAAAGAAGAGATAATTAGATGTGAAAATGATTCATCAGCAAAATTGGAATTAATCAAATCAAAAATTATTGATTCCTTGCCCCCAAGAAAAAAAGATACAAAATATACACCGCTATCTTTGAGACAAGAAAAACCTTATGCAATTTTATGGCTATTAAAAAGATATCCTACAGAATTAAGTGGCTCTCAAATAGCGAAGCTAACAGGATCAACAAAAAATACTGTCGAGGCAATTCGTAATGGCACTTATAGAGAAGCTGTATTGGAATCTAAAAGTCCTATGGATATTGGATTATGCTCTTATAAAGATTTAGAAAAAAGTTTGAATAGAGCAAAAAATAAAAGAGACAGAGAAGAAAAAGAAGCTAAAAAAAATATAGAAGCTTTATAAATAAGTTTTACTTACTATGTGGTGGCATTTTTTTTTCAACAAACCATACATGTTTTTTTAAAACTGGATCATACTTTTTCAAACGTAATTTTTCAGCAACCTTTAGTCCCTTTGTAGGTTTTCTTACAATGTATTTAGTTCCTGTTTTTGGATTTTCTTCAGGTATTAATTGCTTAAGTGCATATGATGTTTTTTTTGCCATTTGGCGTCTATATATGAAAATCTATATTAATAAAGACTTTTTAATACAAATCATTTGAAGAGATTTTAATGTATGGATTATAGATTCCTTTTCTTTTTGAAAGATTTATTTGTTTATTTCTTTCAATTAAACTTTTCTTCTTGTGTAAAGAAATTTTACCAAAACATTGTGGGCATGATATTCCTTTTACAAATTTTTCAGATTTCCTTTGCTCGAAATTAATTGGTTGCCTACAAGCATGACATAATTCATAAGTGCCTTTTTCTAATCCATTTTTAAGAGAAACTCTATTATCAAAAACAAAACATTCCCCTTTCCATTTTGAAATTTTTTTAGGAATTTTTTCTAAATATTTTAAAATACCACCTTGTAACTGATTCACATCTTTGAAACCTTTTTTAATCATATATGAAGATGCTTTTTCACAACGTATGCCACCAGTACAGAAAATAGCTATTTTTTTTTCTTTATAAATTTTAAGATTAGTATCAATATATTTTTTAAATTCAGTAAAATTTTTTGTTTTTGGATTTATTGCTTTTTCAAAAGAGCCCATAGAATATTCAAAATCATTTCTTACATCTACAACAATAGTTTTATTGTCATCTATCAGCATGTTCCATTCTTTTTCATTTACATGTTTTGCTGTTATGTTTTCAGGATCTACACTTTTGGAACGAAATGTAACGATTTCTTTTTTCAATTTTATCTTAATACGATTAAAAGGCATATACTTATAAATAGAAAATTTTAATTCTAAATTATTAAATCCCTCAGAAACCATTAAACAAATTAGTTTTTTAATAGAATCTTCAAGACCCGCAAGTGTTCCATTTATTCCCTCTTTAGCAATAATAGTGGTGCCTCTTATTTTATTAAATAAACAGAATTCCTTTAATCTTTTTTTGAGATCTTCTTGATAATCAATTTGTTTAAATTGATAAAAAGTAATAATAGTAAAATCTGAATTATTCATTTATTGGCATTCTATATAATAACTAAATAAAATTATCTATAATGAGTGAAAAAAATATAAATTTAATTAGAAATTATTTAAATAATTTTAGTATTGAGACTACTCCTAATGTTTACAATAAATATAATGGATTTTCGGATTTACTTGATAAAAGTCATTTAGTTTACATAACTTATTTGCCTGATGAAAATAGTCAAAATATAATAACCGTTGCTAAGAAATTAAAACTAGAGGGCTATGAAGTAGTTCCGCATTTGCCAGCCAGAACAATTAAAAATAATTCTGAATTAGAAAAATATATAGCAAACTTATCAGAAGTAAGTGGTTGCAATAAAATATTGATAATTGGTGGTGGAGGAAATCAAAAAGGTGATATTTCTAGCAGTATTGATGTTTTAAAAACAGATTTATTATCAAAATACAACTTTATAGAAGTTGGTGTAGCTGGTCATCCAGAAGGTAGTCCTGACATAAATGATGAAGAAATTGAAAAAGCAATTATAGAAAAAAATAAAATTGCTCTTAAAGTTGATTATAAGATGTATTTAGCTACTCAATTTTTCTTTGAGGCAACTTCTTTAATTGAATGGGAAATCAATTTGAAAAATATTGGTAATAAACTAGATATACATGCTGGGATACCTGGCCCAGCCTCTCTTAAAACTTTAATATCTTACGCAAAATCTTGCGGGATAGGAAATTCTATAAGATTTTTATCTAAACAAGCTTTTAATATTACTAAACTTGCCTCTCCAAAAACGCCTGATAAATTAATTTATGATTTAGCTGAATACAAAATTAATAATAATGAAACTAATTTAAAAAAGTTACATTTTTATCCATTTGGAGGAATTAAAAAAACTACTGATTGGCTTAATAAATTAAAAAAATCCAATTTTCTCTATAATTTAAACAATGAATTTGAGATACTAGATGAATAATAAGCAATTTTTAATTTTTTTTATTTCTAATATTGAAATAACAATTTATAAAACTCAGGACTTCTAATATGAAAAGAAATTAATTTGAGATAGATAATGTCAGACATTGAAATAGCACGAAAAGCTCAAAAGAAAAATATAATTGATATTGCAGCTAAATTAGATTTAAAAGAAAATGATTTACGACCTTATGGTCATCATATTGCAAAAATTGATATGAGCACCATAAATAAACTTCCTGAAAAACAATCGAAACTTATTTTAGTTACAGCTATAAGCCCTACTCCTGCTGGTGAGGGCAAAACTACAACTTCAGTTGGTCTTCATGATGGACTTTGTAAAATTGGGAAAAAAAGCATTGTATGTCTAAGAGAACCAAGCCTGGGTCCGAGCTTTGGTATGAAAGGTGGAGCTGCTGGAGGTGGCTATGCTCAAGTAGTACCTATGGAACATATAAATTTGCATTTTACAGGTGATTTTCATGCAATAACATCTGCAAATAATCTCCTTGCATCATTAATTGATAATCATATTTATTGGGGCAATAAGTTAGGAATTGACTCAAGAAGAGTTGTTTGGAAAAGATGCTTAGACCTTAATGATAGAGCATTAAGAGAAATAACTGCTAACTTAGGAGGAGTCTCAAATGGATATGCAAGAACAGATGGTTTCAATATTACAGTAGCCTCTGAAGTAATGGCAATTTTTTGCCTTGCTACTGATCTTAAAGATTTAGAAAGACGACTTGGAAATATAACAATTGCTTATACTAGAGACAAAAAACCAATTCTTGCTAAAGATTTAAAAGCAGAAGGACCAATGACTGTTTTGTTAAAACAAGCTTTTTTGCCAAATTTAGTTCAAACACTTGAAAATAATCCAGCAATTATTCATGGTGGACCGTTTGCAAATATTGCCCATGGTTGTAATAGTGTAGTAGCAACTAAAACAAGTTTGAAAATTGCTGATTATGTTGTCACTGAAGCAGGTTTTGGTGCTGATCTTGGGGCCGAAAAATTTTTTAATATAAAATGTCGCAAATCAAATTTAAAACCAGATGGAGTTGTTCTTGTTGCAACAATAAGAGCTCTTAAAATGCATGGGGGTGTAGAAAAAAATAATTTAGGATCTGAGAATGTAGGTGCTGTAAGAAAAGGTTTTCCAAATCTAGCACGTCATGTAAAAAATATAAAAAAATTTGGATTACCGGTTATTGTTGCGATTAATCATTTTGATGCCGATACTGATAATGAGATTAAAGCACTTGATGAAGAGTGCAAAAAAATAAGTGTAGATGCTGTTTCTTGCAAGCATTGGTCTAAAGGAAGTGATGGTACTGTTGAACTAGCTCAAAAAGTAGTAGATTTAGTAAATGAAGAAAATACTTTTAATTTTTTATATGAAGAAAAAATATCCTTATTAGAAAAAATCAAGATTATTGCTAAAGAAATCTATTCAGCTGATGATGTGTTGGCTGATAAAAAAATCAGAGATCAATTAAAACAATTTGAAGAAAGTGGTTATGGAAACTTTCCAATATGTATTGCAAAAACACAATATAGTTTTTCTACAGATCCATCTTTAAAAGCTGCTCCTAGTGGACATAGTATTCCAATAAGAGAAGTGAGGCTTTCTAGTGGTGCTGAATTTATTGTTGTAATTTGTGGAGAAATAATGACCATGCCAGGACTGCCAAGTGTACCTGCGGCAAATTCCATTCACTTAAATGATGATGGACAAATTGAAGGTCTTTTCTAAAACTGCTATATAGTTATTTAAAGCAATAAATAATGCATAAAAAACCAAAAAAATATTCAGTTTTTTCACTAATAAAAAATTCTTTAACATACCATGAAAATTGGCAACCAGCATGGAGATCGCCTGAACCTAAAAAAGAGTATGATGCTATTATAGTTGGTGGAGGAGGACATGGTTTAACAACAGCATATTATTTAGCTAAAAATCATGGAATCACAAATATAGCTATTATTGAAAAAGGATGGATTGGTGGAGGAAATACTGGAAGAAATACTACTATAATTAGGTCTAATTATCTATGGGATCAAAGTGCAGCATTATATGACCATGCTTTAAAACTTTGGGAAGGGATGTCTCAAGAGTTAAATTATAACGTGATGTTTTCTCAAAGAGGTGTAATGAATGTTGCTCACACTCTTCATGATGTAAGAGAATTAAAGCGTAGATGGCATGCTAATCGCTTAAACAACATTGATTGTGAATGGCTTAATACTCATCAAGTCAAAAAATTTTGTCCAATCATTAACACTTCTCCAAATATAAGATATCCAGTTTTAGGTGCAACTCTTCAAAGAAGAGCGGGAACAGCTAGACATGATGCTGTTGCATGGGGCTATGCTAGAGGAGCAGATGCCATGGGGGTTGATATTATTCAAAATTGTGAAGTAACAGATATAAAAATATCTAATGGTAATGTTACTGGCATTGAAACAACAAAGGGTTCTATAAATACAAAAAAATTAGGTATTGTAACTGCAGGTCATTCAAGCGTTATGGCAAAAATGGCAGGGATGAGATTGCCCTTAGAAAGCAGGCCTTTACAAGCACTAGTTTCAGAACCAGTTAAACCAATAATTGACACTGTTGTTATGTCAAATACAATACACGCTTATGTATCTCAATCTGATAAAGGTGAATTAGTTATCGGTGCAGGTACAGATGGATATACATCGTATACACAAAGAGGTGGTTTCAATATAGTAGAAGATACAATAGCTGCAGTTGTTGAATTATTTCCACTTTTTTCAAGAATGAAAATGCTTAGACACTGGGGAGGTATTGTTGACATTTGCCCTGATGCAAGCCCAATAGTAAGTAAAACTCATATAAATGGATTATATTTTAATTGTGGTTGGGGCACTGGTGGCTTTAAGGCAACACCAGGCTCAGGTTGGGTTTTTGCACATACAATTGCTAATGATGAGCCTCATATTATTAATGCACCTTTTACAATTAATCGATTTTCAAGTGGAGAGTTAGTTGATGAACATGGTGCCGCTGCAGTTGCTCACTAAATATTATGTTTTTAATTAATTGCCCTTACTGTGGAGAAAGAGACCAAGCGGAATTTAGTTGTGGAGGAGAAGCTCATATAACACGTCCAAAAAATCCACCTGAACTTACTGATGACCAATGGGCAGATTATCTTTTTATGCGTAAAAATATAAAAGGAATTCAGTTTGAAAGATGGAATCATTCGAATGGATGTCGTAGATGGTTTAATGTTGTCAGAAACACATCAACTGATGAAATTATAAAAGTTTATAATATAGGAGAATCTCCACCAAATATTAATGGAAATAATCCTTCCACACCTTCAGGGGAACCAATAATTGGATCAGGAAATATTTCAACTACTTTTGAAAAAAAATAATCATGACAAAAAAAATTTCATTTACTTTTGATGGAAAAAAATATTTCGGTAATGAAAATAATACTCTTGCAGAAGCTTTAATAGATAATGGTGTATTTTTAATAGGTAGAAGTTTTAAATATCATCGACCAAGAGGCATAATAAGTGCCGGTAGCGAAGAGCCCAATGCAATTGTCCAATTAGAATCAGGAAATGTTACAGAACCAAATGTGAGGGCTACTGAAGTTTTTCTTTATGAGGGCTTAAGCGCAAGATCACAGAATAATTGGCCTAGTGTAAACTTTGACCTTGGCTCAATAAATGATTTGCTTTCACCTTTTTTTCCTGCTGGTTTTTATTATAAAACTTTTATGTGGCCTCCTAAATTTTGGGAAAAATACGAATATTTTATTAGAAGAGCTGCAGGATTAGGAAAATCTCCTAATGAAGATGATCCAGATAAGTATGAACATTTTCACTATCATTGTGACGTATTAGTTATTGGAAGCGGCATAAGCGGTTTATATGCAGCAGAATTAGCAGCAAAAGCAAATTTGAAGGTTTTACTTGTAGAACAATATAACTCTCTTGGTGGTGAAATTAATAGCTATGCTTCCCAAAACCTTCAAAACAACAAATCGGGCAAAAAAGAAAATTATGAAACCAAACTATTTAATGAAATTAATTTAAAGTTAGAAAAGTTTGAAAATGTTAAAATCATTAAGCATACAAGTGTTTTTGCTTATATGCATAATAATTATTTGCTTGCATGTCAAAAAATTAATAGCAAAGATATTAGACAAATAATTTGGAAAATCAGAGCACAAAAAGTAGTTCTCGCGACAGGTTCAATAGAAAGACCTTTAATTTTTCATAACAATGATAGACCCGGAATTATGCTAGCAAATAGTGCTAGAAAATATGCAAATCGTAATTTGAATTTAGGAAAAAATATAATTGTTTTTACAAATAATGACTATGCTTATCAAGCAGCTATTGATTTTAAACTTTTAAATACTGCCACTAAAGTACTAGTTGTTGATATTCGAAATAGTTCAAAAGGAGACCTTGTAGAACAAGCAAGAGGTCTTGGAATTAATATTTTGTTTAATCATGTTATTAGCAACACCTCAGGAAGAAAAAAAATTAATTCAGTTTCTATTCACAAAATTAATGAGAATACAAATAGTATTATAGATAGATATGGAAAGGTTAGTTGTGATCTCTTATGTGTATCTGGAGGCTGGTCACCCACTGTTCACTTGTTCACACAATCAAGAGGTAAATTAATTTATAGAGAGTCTGATGCAACTTTTATACCTCATAAATCATTTCAAAATGAGATTAGCATCGGAGCTTGTAATGGTACGTTTGAATTAGATAAAATCTTAGAAGAAACATACTTAAAGATGAGCAAATTATTATCTAGCTTTAATAAAAAGATTCAAAAATCAGATTATAATAAAATTGAAAAAACTTTTTATGATAAAATGAAACATCTTTGGATAATACCCTCAAATATTAATTTTAATAAAACTAAAATGTTTGTAGACTATCAGAATGATGTCACTGCAAAAGATATAAAATTAGCACTCAAAGAGGGATATAAATCGATAGAACATGTAAAGCGTTATACCACTACTGGTATGGCTACAGATCAGGGAAAAACTAGTAATATTAATGCTCTTGGTATAATTTCTGAATTATCAAAAATCCCAATTCATGATTTGGGCACTACTACATTCAGATTACCTTATACTCCTGTTTCATTTGGTGCTTTAGCAGGTAGGCACGTCAAAGAATTTTTTGATGTCGAAAGAACAACGCCAATGCATAATTGGCATTTGGATAATGGTGCTAAATTCGAAGATGTTGGTCAATGGAAAAGAGCTTGGTACTATCCTCAAAATGGTGAAAATATGTTTGAAGCTGTTAACAGAGAAGTTAAAGCAACTAGAGATGGCATTGGAATATTGGATGCTTCAACTTTAGGCAAAATTGATATTAAAGGCCAGGATGCTAATGAATTTCTGAATAGAGTTTATACAAACTCATGGTCAAAACTTAAGATTGGTAAATGTCGTTATGGAATTATGCTTGGGGATGATGGTATGGTAATTGATGATGGTGTAACAAGTAGACTTGCAGAAAATCATTATATAATGACTACTACTACTGGTAATGCAGCAAGTGTGATGAGTAAATTAGAAGATTGGCTTCAAACAGAATGGCCAGAATTAAAGGTTTATTTAACTTCAGTTACTGAACAGTTTGGCACAATAAGTATCAATGGACCATTTGCAAAAAATCTTATGATAAAACTCTTTCCAAATGTTGATTTTTCAAACGAAAATTTTTCTCATATGAGTTTTAAAAACGCTGATATAGATAATGTTAAATGTAGAGTAATGCGTATTAGTTTTACTGGTGAGATGTGTTATGAAATTAATGTACCTTCAAGTTATGCCAAATCTTTGTGGGAAAAATGTATTGAGCTTGGAAATGAGTATAATATCACACCATATGGCACTGAAGCTATGCATGTGTTACGTGCTGAAAAAGGTTTCATAATAGTTGGTCAAGAAACTGATGGTTCTGTAACACCTATAGATTTAGATATGAGTTGGATTGTAAGCAAAAAAAAGTATGATTTTGTAGGTAAACGAGCTCTTTCTAGAAAGGATACTGCAAGAAATGATCGTAAACAACTTGTTGGGATTTTAACTAAAGACCCAAATTATGTATTAGAAGAAGGTGCTCAACTAGTAAATAAAATTTCTAAACTTCCAATGGAAATGATTGGACATGTAACCTCAAGTTATTATTCTCCTAATTTAGGCAGATCAATAGCTTTGGCTTTAGTCAAAGAAGGCTTAAAGAAAAAAGATCAAACAGTTTATGCGCCTATGCCTGACAAAACTATTGAGGTTAAAATCAGCAATCCAGTATTCATTGATCCTGAAAATGAAAGGGTTGAAGGATGATTTTAAATCGTGAAAATACAATAGATTCTCTAAAAAATAATAGAATTGAAGAAAGAAATGGAATTAAATTTCAAGAATTTCCTTTTGTTAATAAAATTAATATTAGAATTGACCCTGAAGACAAAAATCAAATGTCAATTTGTGGCAAAATTCTTGATACAATATTACCCCTTATACCAAATACATATGTAGAAAATCATAGCGTAAAGATTGTGTGGTTGTCACCAAATGAGTGGCTAGTAATAAATGGTAATGATGATTTGTTTAATAAATTGCAAAATAAAATTGGTGACAATGATGCAAGTGTTACAGATGTAACTGAAAATAGAACAGTTATCCGCATTTCAGGAAAAAAAATATTTAAATTGTTATCAAAATTTTTAGTTTTAGATTTAGAAAAAAGTCTAAAAGATCAATCATCTAGCGCTCAAACTTTGTTTGTAAAAGTTCCAGTACTTTTATTAAAGATTAGTAATAATCAAACTCCAGAAATTGACATATTTGCTAATAGATCTCATGCTAATTTTATTTATAATTTGCTAAAAGATGGCTCAAAAAATCTTGATTTTTAAAAATTTTTATTTTTTTATATTCTTTTTTATATTTACATATTCAGCTTATGGTGAAATAATATCAGGCAAGGCTAAAGTAATTGATGGAGATACTATAAGCATTAATAATAGTAAAATTCGTTTACACGGAATAGATGCACCCGAACTTGACCAGAAATGTCTTTATGAAAAAAAACAATGGAGCTGTGGTCAGGATTCTAAATATTTTTTAAAAAACTTAATATATAAAAATATTTTAAATTGTAAAACTAAGGGTAAAGATAAATACAAAAGATATATTGCTGTATGTTATTTAGAAGATATTAATATCAATCAAGAATTAGTAAAATCTGGATGGGCGATAGCTTACAAATATTATTCAAAAGATTATATAAAGGATGAAAAAATAGCAAAGGATAATAAGAATGGTATATGGCAAGGTGAGTTCATAGAACCTTACATTTATAGAAAAAACAACAAATAATTATTGATTATGGTGTGATACGTCTTTTAAATTTTTAATTTCTATTTTTTGAATTTCAATTATTGATTCTAACTTATCTATATCTTTTTTGAGATTTTTATTATCTTTTAATAATTTTTCATATTTATCGTTTAAATCTTTATTAGAACTAAAACTAACCTCATTTTTATTTTTTAATTCATCTATATTTTTACTTAACTTTCCTAATAAAATTTTTTGTTCTTTATTTTTTTTTGATAAATTTTTAATTTCTTCATTTAAGTCTCCTTCTGCTGAATTGTTTTTTAAAGAATTTTGAATATCAATAGTTTTTTTATATTCTTCTTTAAGTTTAGAGTGTTCATTTTTCAGCTCTATATAATTATTTTTTATTTCAATAATTTCATTTTTTTGAACATTTAGCTGATCATCTCTAAATTTAATTTTTTGATTTTTTTGGAAAACCTCCAAATTAAGATCATCAACTTGTGATGACAAACTAGAAATTTTTTCATTGGGATCAGGTAAAACACTGTCCTCTGGCTTTACATTATCACTTAATTCAAAATCTGGAATAATATAAAAAATAAAAAATATTATTACTAAAAATAAAAAAATAGTAATAAAATTTCTTTTTCTTTTCCTCGCTCTTGATCCAACAAACCCTACCATTAAATACTATTAAACATTATTCTATAAAAAATAATATATATTTTAATTAATTTAAATAATTAGGATCCATAGAATAAGTTTTTTCTCTCAAAAACTTAGTAATTTCAATTAAATCTCCTATTTCAGCAAGTTTTGAAAATGGAATTATTTCTCCTATGTGGATATTAATTGTGTCTCCAATTTTTCTTTTTAATTCATACATCATTAATGAATATCTAAAAGTCTGACCAATTTTATTAGCTATATGATAAAGTTGGCTGTTTTGGCCTTCGAAATACATTGGAAGAACAGGACTTTCAGTTTTTTTAACCAACCTAGATACAAATTGCTTCCACTCACCATCATCAGCCTTAGAATTTTTTAAATTTTCTTTTGTAGCAATTTGTCCAGAGGGGAAAATAACGATTACACCATCATTTTTAAGAAGTTCTTCAGCATCCTTTCTAGCTTTTATATTAGACAAAACAGCTTCTTTGTTTTGTGTAAAATCAATAGGAATAATTTTTTCTTTAACAGCTTCTGCTTGTCTTAAAACTTTATGAGTTATAATTTTATAATCTTGCCTAACATTAGAAACCAAAGAACACATAGTCACTCCATCGGCTACACCAAAAGCATGATTAGCAACAACAATTAAACGCCCTTTGTATGGTATAAGATTTTTAGAATGATGAATTGTATTAACCTTTAGTTGTAATTTGTTTACTGCATCATGCCAAAAATTTTCTGGAGGATTATTCTCACTCAAATATTGATCATATAATTTTTTTAATTTCAACTTTCCTGTGCACAATTCAGCAATCTTGATAAAATTTTGACCAAATTTATTTACTTCAGAAGTTGCAAATGTAAAAGCAATATTATTTTTTTTCATTATTTACATACCTGAATAATTAGGTCCACCGCTACCTTCAGGGACTACCCAATTAATATTTTGTGAGGGTTCTTTAATATCACATGTCTTGCAATGTATGCAATTTTGAGCATTGATTACAAATTTTGGATTCAAAGAATCTGATCTATCAATTTCATAGACTCCAGCAGGACAATATCTTTGAGCGGGTTCATCAAATTTGCTAAGTGTGTAATTTATTGGTAAATTCTTATCTTTTAATTGTAAATGAACAGGCTGATCATCCTCGTGGTTTGTTCCTGTTAAATAGACTGAGCTGGTTTTATCAAATGTTATTTTACTATCATACTTCGGATAATCTATTTTTTTCACTTTACTAATAGGCAGTAAAGTTTCATGATCTGCATGCTTATGTTTTAAGGTAAATGGCATATTGCCTCTAAAAATAATCTGATCAATACCTGTAAATAATATGGCGGCTATTAAACCCCAATTAAAACTAGGTTTTACATTCCTAGCTTGATAAAGTTCTTTATAAAGCCAAGAATTTTTAAATTTAATTTCAAAATTAGATAGTGGCTTATTACTTTGAATATACTCACAAATTGTTTCAGCTGCAATAATACCACTTTTCATAGCTGTGTGACTTCCTTTTATTTTTGGCATATTTAATGTACCTGCATCACAACCTATTATTAAAGCTCCTGGCATGTGCATAGTTGGTAAACTTTGCAAACCTCCTTCTATAAGAGCTCTCGCACCATAAGAAATTCTCTTTCCATTTTTAATATATTTAATAATACTTGGATGAGTTTTAAATCGCTGAAATTCATCGTAAGGTGATAGATAAGGATTTTTATAATCTAAGCCAACTACATAACCAATATAAATTTTATTATTTTCAGCATGATAACAAAAACTTCCACCATATGTACTATTATCTAAAGGCCATCCGGTTGTGTGCAATACCAGACCTTTATCATGTTGTGAATCTTCAACCTCCCAAACTTCTTTAAAACCAATTCCATATTGTTGTGGTGATTTATCTTTATTTAAAGAATATTTTTTAATTATTTCTTTTCCTAAATGACCTCTACAACCTTCAGCAAACACAGTAACCTTACCTAGAATGTTAATTCCTGGCTCAAAACTTTCTTTTTTGTTCCCTTCTTTATTAATACCCATATCACCAGTTTGGACACCTATTACTTTATCATCTTTAGAAAATAATATTTTTGAAGCAGGAAATCCTGGAAAAATCTCAACACCTAGAGCTTCGGCTTGTTCAGCAAGCCATTTACAAAGATTTCCCAAGCTAATAATATAATTATTATGATTTTGCTGTACAGCAGGAAGTAGCCAAGTAGGCCAACTAAAAGAATTGTTTTTAGATAAAAATAAAAACTTCTCTTTCTCTACTTTTGTTTTTACTGGCGCATTTTTATCTTTCCAATCAGGAATTAGTTCATTTAAAGCTCTTGTTTCAAAAACATTACCACTTAATATATGAGATCCTACTTCAGATCCTTTTTCTAAAACACATACGTTTATATTTGAATCAAGTTGTTTAATTTTTATCGCCGCTGATAATCCTGCAGGGCCAGCTCCAACAATAACTACATCATATTCCATTTCCTCACGATGCACTTCATTTGACATAATAGTATATTAATTAATTATATTATTTTTGAATAGTATTTAATTTATCAAGTTCTTTAGAAAATTCTGGTAAAGCTTCAAATAAATCAGCTTTTAAACCATAATCAGCCACATTAAATATAGGTGCCTCATCATCTTTGTTAATTGCCACTATTATTTTGCTTTCTTTCATACCAGCTAAATGCTGAATAGCTCCTGAAATACCTACAGCTATATATAAATCAGGAACAACCACTTTTCCTGTTTGACCTACTTGATAATCATTACTAACATATCCTGCATCAACAGCTGCTCTTGATGCTCCTACGGCTGCGTTTAATTTATCAGCAATTTCATTTAGCAATTTAAAATTATCAGCACTTTGCAAACCTCTACCTCCAGATATAACTACTCTAGCAGTACCTAATTCAGGCCTATCTGAACTAGATTCTTCTCGACCTATAAATTCTGGAGCTGTATTAATTTTTTCAGCTGTTATTTTTTCTACATTTCCTGAACCACCATCTTTTGCTGCAGGATCAAATGATGTTGGTCTAATTGTAATTATTTTTATTTTATCTCGTGATTTGACTGTTGCAATTGCATTACCTGCATAAATAGGTCTAACAAAAGTTTCTTTATCTATAATTTTTATAACATCACTAACTTGCGAAACATCTAATTTAACAGCGACTCTAGGAAAAATATTTTTACCAAAGGTCGATGCAGGTCCTAAAATATGTGAATAATTTTGGGAAAGCGATGTTATTACTGGTTCATAAAGTTCAGCAATTGGATTTTCATATTCGGGCATATCTAGAAGAAGAGCCTTATTAACTTTATCAATATTTGAAATTTTATTAGCCAAATCATCACAATTAGAACCAATTACCAAAACATCAATGTTTGAATCAATCTGAGTAGCTGCAGATATAGAATTTAATGTTGAAGATTTAATTTCTTTATTGTTATGCTCAGCTAAAACTAAAATACTCATATTACCTTTGCCTCATTTTTCAACTTATTAACTAATTCAGCTACATCTGAAACCATAACACCTTTTTGCCTAACAGGTGGCTCCTCAACTTTAATTTGTTCAATACGTGGTTCAATATCAATGTTTAAATCTCCTACTTCTATAATTTCAATTGGTTTTTTTTTAGCTTTCATAATATTTGGCAATGAGGCATACCTTGGTTCATTTAATCTTAAATCACATGAAGCAACAAAAGGTTTGCTAAGTTTAATTGTTTCTAAGCCTTCATCTATCTCTCTTGTAACTATTGCTTCATTGTCTTTTAATTCAATTTTAGAAGCAAAGGTAGCTTGAGGCCAGTTTAAAATTGCTGATACCATTTGTGCAGTTTGATTAGAGTCGTCATCAATTGCTTGTTTGCCAAGTAGTATAATTTCAGGTTTTTCTTTTTCAGCAACTTTAGAAATAATTTTTGAAACAGCTAAAGGCTCGACTTCCTTATCAGTTTTAACTAATATTCCTTTATCTGCTCCCATAGCAAGGGCTGTTCTGATTGTTTCTTGAGATTTTTCATCTCCAATTGAAATTATTATAACTTCATTTGCATTTCCCGCTTCTTTTATGCGAAGAGCTTCCTCTACAGCATTTTCATCAGGAGGATTCATTGACATTTTGACGTTTTCTTTTTCAACACCTGTGCCGTCAGCTTTAACCCTTACTTGAACATTGTAATCAATGACTCTTTTAACTGCTACTATTATTTTCATTAAGCTCTTAATAATTTATTTTCTGGATCGTATGGACTTTCTTCTATTATTGTTGCATCATGCAACTTGCCCAGTATATCAATTTTTAATTTTTGTCCAACATTTGCTAACTCTGGCTTAACCATTGCAAGAGCAAGTGATTTACCTATTCTGAATCCATAATCTCCACCAGTAGCTCTACCAACTACTTTATCATTTTCATAGATTGGATTATTTCCTAAAACATCAGCATCTGTGACATCATGTACTTCTAATGTAACTAATTTATTTGAAAAACCTTTCTCCCTCCATCTATTTAAAGCATCTAGTCCAATAAATTTTCCTTTATTTGGATGAATAAATCTGTCTAAACCACTTTCATAAGGTGAATATTCAATAGAAAGCTCAGTTCCAATTAATTTATATGATTTTTCAACCCTTAGACTGTTCATTGCTCTTATGCCATATGGCTTTAAGCCCAAATCTACACCTGCTTCCATTAATGTATCAAAAATATGGTTTTGGCATTCTATCGGATGATGAAGCTCCCAACCCAATTCACCAACAAAATTTACTCTTAAAGCATCAACAGAGGCGTATCCTATATCGACTTTTTTTGAACTCAACCATTTGAAATTTTCATTCGTAAAATCATCTTTAGAAACTTTACTCATTAAGTCCCTTGCTTTAGGTCCTGAAACGACAAGTACACCAATACTATTGGTTAAGTTTTCATACTGAACAGATCCATCTGTAGGCATCCATTTATGAATCCAGTCGTGGTCTAATCTTTGAAAAGCACCTGCTGAAACCAAATAAAAACTTTCTTCTGTCTCTCGCATAATTGTAAACTCTGAATGCACACCACCATTTTTATTAAGTGCATGACATAAATTAATTCTTCCTATTGATTTTGGTAATTTATTAGCAACTAAATTATCTAAAAAACTTTCTGCTTTTGGACCTTTAATTCTGCATTTTGCAAAGGCTGTCATGTCAAGGAGTCCAACATTCTCTTTAACGTTTTTACATTCCTTTTCTATGGCTTTAAACCATTTTGATCTTCTAAAAGACCAATCATCTTTTTGCTCCATACCATCTGTTGCAAAAAAATTTGGTCTTTCCCATCCAAATTTTTGACCAAATACGGCTCCTAAATTTTTCATTCTATCATAGCAAGGTGCTGTTCTTAAAGGTCTTGCTGCCTCCCTTTCTTCATCTGGAAAATGTATAGTAAAAACATTCCTATAAGCTTCCTCATTTTTTTCTATAAGATAGGATTTTGAGCAATACTCCCCATATCTTCTTGGTTCAACTCCAAGCATATCAATAGTTGGCTCCCCATCAATTATCCATTCTGCTAATTGCCAACCAGCACCTCCTGCAGCAGTTATTCCAAAACTATGTCCTTCATTAATCCAAAAATTTTTTTTACCCCATGCTGGACCAACAATTGGATTTCCATCTGGCGTATAACAAATTGCTCCATTGTAAACTTTTTTTACCCCTACTTCTCCAAAAGCTGGAACTCGATGAATAGCTCCTTCAATATGCGGTGTTAGTCTGTCTAGATCTTCTTGAAATAGTTCGTATTCAGAATTTTCTGATGGGCCATCAACATAACAACACGGGGCACCTTTTTCATAAGGGCCTAAGATTAAACCACCAGCTTCTTCCCTCATATACCATTGAGTATCACTATCTCTTAGAACACCCATTTCTGGCAATCCATCTTTTTTTCTTTTCACAATTTCTGGGTGTGGTTCAGTTACAATGTATTGATGTTCTACTGGTATTACAGGAATATCGAGTCCTGCCATTTTTCCTGTTTGTCTTGCAAAATTCCCAGAACAACTAACAACATGTTCGCACTCAATATTTCCTTTATCTGTTTCTACAATCCAGCTAGTTGTTTTCTCTTTAATTCCAACAACTGTTGTGTTTCTGTATATTTCTGCTCCATTATTTCTTGCGCCTATAGCAAGTGCTTGCGTTAAATCAGCTGGTTGAATGTATCCATCTTCTGGATGTTGAATAGCTCCAATTAAACCTTCGGTATTGCAAAGAGGCCAAATTTCTTTTACTTCATCAGGTTTTAAAAAATTAACTTTTACTCCTATTGTTTTGGCAACTCCTGCATATTGATAATATTCATCCATTCTTTCTTTAGTGGTTGCTAATCTTATATTCGATACAACACTAAAACCTACATTTTGTCCTGTCTCTTCTTCTAGAGTTTTATAAAGATTAACCGCATATTTATGAAGTTGACCAACAGAATAACTCATATTAAACAAAGGCAATAAACCTGCTGCATGCCAAGTTGATCCTGAGGTTAACTCTTTTCTTTCAACTAATACTACATCATCCCAACCCTTTTTAGCTAAATGATATAAAGTGCTTACGCCAACGGCCCCGCCACCTATTACAACTACCTTAGTTTTACTTTTCATAATATTTTGATAAAATGCTGTACATCTCTAATCATATTAAATAGATTGGGTCAATCATGCGCTATTCTATTATTAATTTTTCTGTGTTTATTTTTGCAACTTTTATTAATTTTAATGTTTTTGCAGATATGACTTTAAATGATTTATTTTTTGATAACTCAAAGCCTTTTCATTTGAAATTGCTAGAAGCAATTCCTGAAAAAGGCAAACTTCAAATAGGTCCTGATAATGCTGAAAACACAATTATCGAATTTATGGATTATTTTTGCGGATATTGCAAAAAAATACACCCAGAGTTATTAGAGTTAGCTGAAACAAGAAATGATACTAGGGTTATATTTATTCAACATCCTATATTAAGTGAGAGTTCAAATATTATTGCCCAAATGGTTATTGCAGCCAATTTACAGAATAAAGGGATTGAATTTCACAATGAATTATTTTCAATTGAAGGGACAATAAATAGAGATAAGCTTGTAAATGCAATGAAGAAAGTTCAAATCGATGAAAATCAAATGTCTTTAGATATAGAGAATGGTGATGTAAAAAATATAGTTTTGTTGTCTACTTTTTTAGCTAATGGTGCTGGAGCCAGAGGTACTCCGACAATATTTGTAAATGAAGAATTTTTTGGGGGCTACATCTCACTTGAACAAATGAAAAGTTTATTAAAATAAAAATGCCCCTACAAAGGGGCATTAATTAAAAAAATCTAAGCTTTTGAAGCTTCTCTAGTATTTGGATTATAAGATTCAGTAAATGGAATTTCTACCACTTCTGCATCTACAGGCACGCCAGGACTATCTGAGTATTCATCAGGAAGATGAACTTTAAATTTTTGGCCTACATTTCCAATAGGAAAGCCATTCTTGCTTAAAGTTCCATCGAAAGGAACATATCCCATAGCAATATTACGTTGTTGCTCAGGATGATACCAAGGTGATGTAACATAACCACAAGGATCTCCACCTTCAGCTGGCGAAATCAACCAAAAATCAGGGGCATATTCCTCAATAGGTTTTCCACCTAAAGTTAAGCCAACTAACTGAAGCTTATATGGTTTTTGTCCTGCGGATATTTCACTTTTCATTTTTTCCAAAGCTTCTTTACCAACATAATCAGTTTTCTTATTCCATTCCCCTACTCCAGATAAAGATACCTGATATCCAAGATTACATTGGAAAGGATTATGTTGATTATCCATATCTTGACCCCATGACAAAATACCAGCTTGAATACGTCTATGATGAGCAGGCGCGATAACCATTAAATTATGTTTTTTGCCTGCATCTAAAACTGCATTCCACATATCATCAGCATGAAGTGTTGCATCGTACAAATAGATTTCAAAACCAGCTGCTCCAGAGAAACCAGTTTGAGATATTACACATTTGTGACCTCCAACTTTTACTTCTGCAAGACCATAAAAAGGCATTTTATCAACATCAACTTGATCTCCTACCAGATCTTTCATTAATGCATGAGCTTTTGGTCCTTGTATTTGTACTGGACAAACATCAATTTCATCAATTTCAACATTAAATCTTTTGTCATGATTTACACCTTGAAGGTATAAACCTATATCTGAATCTGAAAGAGAAAACCAAAATTCATCCTCTGCAACTCTTAAAAGAATTGGATCATTTAATACTCCACCCATACTATTACATAAAATAACGTATCTTGCTGCTCTAACAGATCCATCTGCTTTCATAGATGGTATCCTTGTTGCATCACGCGTTATTACATAGTCAGTGAATGCTTCTGCATCAGGACCTTTGACTTGAATTTGTCTTTCAACAGCAACATTCCACATCGTAACGTGATTTTTTATTGCTTCGTATTCCACCATTGCACCACCATCTTCAGGCTTAACATAGCCTCTTGGATGGTATACTCGATTGTAAACAGTTGCTCTCCAACAACCTGCTTTCATTGACAAATGCCAATATGGAGATTTTCTTACTCTAGTTGAAATTAACATTTGAACTGGAGTAGGACCACTCTGTCTTAGGTTGTATGGAACCTTTCTATCAGACTGGTCAACAGATGTTACATGTTTGATCATGTTTTGCTCCTTAAAAAAATATATATCTGCCTGCGGTATCTAAACTTCTTTTTTAACGCAATAATAAAATTCAAAAAACAATAAAATTCTGGGGAGCTTGTTCCTAAAAAAACCTAATTTAGGCCTTAGTTTTGCCAACATAAATATTTATCAAAGTCCCATGATAAGAAGATTTTTATTATTAATTAGCATTTTTATTGTAACTGCTTGTTCATCTAGTTATGAAAAGTTGGAAACTTTAGACTTTAAAACTTCAAATAATTTCTCAAAAAATCTAGTAAAATTTTATAAAGAAAAGGCTATATTTGAAGCAAAAGAAATGCATGATTGGAACTCTGCTAAGTTATATTCTGAAAAAGCTTTAAAAGCTATTGAAGGAGAGGAAATTAAACCCCAAGAAATTGGTTATTGGAATATACCTAAAAAAAACGTTTCACAAATACAAAAAAGTTATAACAATTTAATGGAAATATATAATGAAGCAAAAATAATTGATCCATATAATCTAGCGAAGGCAATTAGCTCTTTAGATTGTTGGGCTGAACAACAAGAAGAGGATTGGCAAATTTGGGATATCAATAAATGTCGTGATGATTTTTTAAACTCAATGCATTTAATATATAAAAAAATAACTGATTCTAATAAAAATGAAAATAAAAAATCACAAAGCCAAAATAATATTAATTCTGAAAATGGAAGTGTTAGTGTAGTTACAAAAAATGAAAATGAAAAAATTATGCATATTATTTATTTTGATTTTGATAAATCAAATTTGAGTGAAATAAGTAAAAACAAAATACAAATATTTTTAGATAAAGTTAGAGATAAAATTAAAAATTATATAATTGTAGGGCATACAGACACAAAAGGTACTAAGGAATATAATTTAAATTTATCACAAAAAAGAGCTCTAGCTATCAAAGATATTTTAATTGAGATGGGTATTAAAAAAGAAAACTTAAGAGTTTTAGGAAAAGGTGAGGAAATGCTTGCTGTTCCAACAAAAGATGAGGTCAAACATCCCGCAAATAGAAGAGCAGAGATTACTGCATTAAATTAACTTTAGTTTGTTTTTTTTTAGTATAATACCAAATTTATATTAATGTATAAAAAAACTACAAAAAGAATAAATATAACAGTAAATCCATATTATTTGGAAGATCAGTCTGAACCAGAAGATCAACATTATGTTTGGGCATACCAGGTTACAATTGATAATCAAAGCAACGACAGGGTTAAATTAACAAATAGATATTGGAAAATAATTGACTCAAATGGGACTCAACAAGAAGTTAGAGGTGAGGGAGTTGTGGGTGAACAACCTGTTCTTAATCCTGGTGAAAAATTTGAATACACAAGCGGTACCCCGCTATCAACTCCTTCTGGATTTATGGAAGGTCATTATGAAATGGAAAACAAAGACGGATTGAAATTTGAAGTATATATTCCTCAGTTTTCTCTTGATAGCCCCTTTACATCTAAAAAGCTAAACTAAAAATTTTAATAATGAGAGATTATCGCTCAATATTCAATATAATTGGAATACTACTTTGTATTGAGGCTATAGCAATGTTAATTCCACTTTTTGTAGATTTAGTATATTTTAATGATGACTGGAAGCAGTTTTTTTACTCTAGCATAATAACCTTTTTTATAGGGTTAGTTTTGTTTTTTTCTTTTAAAACTGAAGAAGTAAAAATTGATGTAAGACAGGCATTTGTTTTAACAATTCTATCATGGTTTTTGATAGCAATATTTGGCTCAATACCTTTTATATATACTGATACTTCTTTAGGTTTCACTGATTCATTTTTCGAATCTGTTAGTGGCATAACAACTACTGGGGCAACAGTTATTGAAGATTTAGATTCTCTTCCTGAGGGAATAATTATTTGGAGGTCTCTATTACAATGGTTTGGTGGTATAGGAATAATTCTTCTTGCTTTAGCTATCTTACCAACATTACAAATAGGCGGAATGCAATTATTGCATATGGAACACGATGATCCTTATGAAAAAACTTTACCTAAGTTAAACCAATTTATTCTAGAAATTTTTTTAATTTATATTTTATTGTCAATAATTTGTGCAATGCTTTACTATTTTGCAGGCATGTCTAGCTTTGACTCAATTGTGCATGCAATGACTACTATTTCAACAGGTGGTTTTTCAAGTCATAACTTATCATTTGCATATTTTAATTCTCAAAAAATTGAAATGATAAGCGTAGCGTTTATGATAATTGGAAGTTTGCCTTTTGTTTTATATTTACAGTTTCTTCATGGCCAAAGATCGTCTTTATTTAAAGATGATCAAATCAAATTATTTTTAATAATACTAATACTTGTTATTATTTTTACTGCAATTTGGTTATCTAATTTTAAATCATTATCTGCTTATGAATCCATAAGACTAGCAATATTTAATGTGACTTCTATTCTAACTGGAACAGGATATAGTAATAATAATTTCTCAAATTGGGGAAGTTTTGGATCGGTAATTATGATTATAATTATGTTTATAGGTGGTTGTGCTGGATCAACTACTGGTGGTATAAAAATTTTCCGCTTACAATTATTATTTAGGGGTGCAAAAGCTCAAATTAAAAAATTTACTCATCCACATGCAGTATTGTTAATGAGATTTAATGACAAAACAGTTACTGAAAATACTTACAATTCTATTATGGGTTTTTTTTACATGTATATTTTTATATTCTTAATTTCAGCAGTTTCCCTCAGTTTTTTAAATATAGACTTTATAACTGCATTTTCAGCTGCAGCATCAGCCATTTCAAATGTAGGTCCTGGAATAGGTCCTATAATTGGTCCTGAAGGTAATTATTCAAATTTAAATTATATTGCAAAATGGATATTATCTATAACAATGCTAATTGGGAGATTAGAAATTTTTACAGTTCTTGTAATAATATCTTATACCTTTTGGAGAAAATAACTACATTACATAATCTTTCATATACTCTGTAATTAATTTTTCACTTTCTTTTGTTATATCTCTCAGAGATTCTAAAACTAAATCATCAATGATTCTTTCTTTTTCTGCTATTGAAATATACCTTCCAGAAGTTGTAGATCTAAAACTTTCAACTGAAGTATTAGCAATTAAATAATCAGTGTCATCATAAAGATTGTATTCAATCAAATAATAAATTTCATATTGATAAATATCTTTTTCCTCATATTTTTTGGCTTCTTTATCTTGAGCTTCAAATCTTTTTATTGAAGCATCAATTATGTTAATCTTCAAACTATTTTCTGAACCAATAATTTTAATATTTGAATTAATCCAATTATTTAACCTTGCTAAAGGAGGAAATTTAAGAGAGTGACCAATATAAGGATCTGAAAATATGGACTCATAAATTTGATTTATTTCCAAATTTTCTGCAACAATTGAAATTTGGGGCAATTGAGAATTATCAAAAACTACAGGTTGAATTACCTCTACTGGTTTACATGAAAATATAAGCAAAATTATAACAATACTTAATTTTTTCATTTCTTATTATAAAATATAAAATTTAGAATAGCTTGTTGAACATACATTCTATTCTGTGCTTGTTCCCAAACTACTGATTTTGAACCATCAATAACTTCATCTGAAACTTCTTCACCTCGATGAGCAGGAAGACAATGCATAAATATAGCGCCTTTCTTTGCAAAACTCATAAGAGAGTTATCAATTGTATAATTCTTAAAATTAGACTTCTTTTTAGCATTTTTTTCACCCATAGATAGCCAAACATCGGTCATAACACAATCACTTCCAGATACTCCCTCCTTTAAATCATTGGTAAATTTTAGATTTTTATTTTTAAAAATGCGAATTTCTGAATTGTTATATTGTAAAATTTTTTTTGGAATAATGGCTGTCAATTTAAAACAAAATATTTGTTGAGCCTCAATCAAAGATCTCAAAACATTATTATAATCTCCAATCCAACAAATTTTTTTATTTATTAAACTACCGAGTCTTTCTTTAATTGTAAATAAATCTGAAATAATTTGACAAGGATGACTTTGATTAGATAAAGCATTAACAATTGGAATTATATTTAAATCAGATAAGTATTTAATTTTTTTATGGTTGTCATTTCGTATAACAAGACAATCAATATACTGAGACAAAGTCATTAAAATGTCTTTATCACTTTCTCTCTTCCCAAAACCTATCGATTCAGGGTAAAGTTCTATTACATTGCCACCAAATTTTTGCACACCTATGTTAAAACTAACCCTAGTTCTAGTGGATTGTTTTTCAAACAAAAGGCCAATAGATTTATTTTGAAATAATTTTAAATTTTTGCTAATATTTTTTTTAAAACTTTTGGCTTTTAAAATTATTGAATTTAATTCATTTTTTTTAAAATCCTTGATATCTACAAAATGTTTAATCATTTAATTCATTTAAAGTTTTTTCAATTATAAATATAGCATTATCTATTTCTATTTTTGTTACAATTAGAGGTGGAGCTAATCTAATAATATTTTCAGATGCCGCAATTAATAACAATTTATTTTTAGAAATCGCTTGGATTACTTCAGTGTTTTTTCTTTTAGTTTTAATTCCAAGTAGAAATCCTGCTCCTCTAATCTCTAAAATTTCATCATATTTTTTTTCTAAGATTTTTAACTTTTTCCATAAATATCTTGCATTACTATCTACTTTTTTTAAAAAATCTTTTTTTAAAATTAATTCTAATACTTTCTTTCCTATGCATATTGCTAATGGATTCCCTCCATATGTAGAACCATGAGTGCCCTTTATCATTCCTATGGAAGCCTTTTTTGTTGCTAAACAAGCCCCCATTGGAAATCCAGAACCAATACCTTTTGCAGTAGCTACTAAATCAGGCTTAATATTTGCCCACTCATGAGAAAATAATTTTCCAGAACGGCCAAAGCCGCATTGAATTTCATCTAAGAAAAGTAGGGCATCATTTTTTTTACAAATTAAGCTCAATTGTTGTAAAAATTTTAACTCAGCCGGTCTTATTCCTCCTTCACCTTGAATGGGCTCAATTAAAACCGCCGCTGTATTTTTGTTTATTGCTTTTTTTAATGCTTTAAAATCATTAAAAGGAACTTTTACAAAACCTGGAATCAAAGGACCAAAACCTTCAGAGTATTTTTTATTTTTTTGCGCAGAAAGAGCTGCGAAAGTCCTGCCATGGAAAGCGCCTTCAAAGGTTAGAATATTTTTTTTAGAATAATTTTTATGGTAGAAATGATAGCTCCTTATTACCTTGATTCCACATTCTATTGATTCAGCTCCAGAATTTGTAAAAAATATTTTTTCCGCAAAGCTATTTTTACAAATTAACTTAGCATACATTTCTTGTACTGGATTTAAATATAAGTTTGAAGTATGCCAAAGTCTTTTTGCTTGCGTCTGAAGAGTTTTAACTAATGTGGGATGACAATGTCCAAACGAATTCACTGCAATACCAGCTCCAAAATCTAAATACTTCGAATTTTTAGAAGTATACAAATAACACCCCTGTCCTCTTACAAACTCTAAGTTTCTTTTGCCATATGTTGGCATTAAATAACTTTTTTTATTTTTGCTCATAAATTAAGACTTTAATTTGTATCCGGTTTTAAACATTAAATAACATAGCGAAATCAACAAAAAATTTAATAGCATCAATGAAATAGCTCCAATAATTAAAGAACTATCTGACTGACCTATAAAAGAATATCGAAATCCATCTATGTTATAAAAAAAAGGATTAAATTTTGCAATTGTTTGCCAAAATTCAGGTAAACGATTAATAGAATAAAAAGTACCAGAAAGAAACGTTAAAGGCAAAACGATAAAATTTGTTATGCCTTGTTGCTGATCCCATTTATCAGCCCAAATACCAACCATAGTTCCAAGACATCCCATCATCAAACAGCCCATTGTAGAATAAAATATTAAAGTTATATAAGAGTAAACCTCTAATTTTACAAAAAACATAACGCCAATAGTAGTAACAATACCACATATGAAACCTCTTGCTATTGAGCCTCCTATGTATCCAAAAGTTAACTCAAGATTTCCGAGAGGGGCCATTAAAACGTCAATAATATTACCTTGAAATTTAGCCTGACCTATACTTGAAGCTGAATTTGCAAATGAATTTTGTAACATTGTCATCATAATTAGTCCAGGAGCTATGAATTCAGCTAATGTAACACCATGAATGGATGTAACTGACTTACCCAGAGCCAATGTAAATACCGCTAAAAACAATAATGAGCTTATTGCTGGGCCAATAACTGTCTGAATTCCAACCTTTATAAATCTGTGAACTTCTTTTTGTAAAAGTGTTAGAAAGGAAAGGAAATTATAATAGACCATATTATCAGTTATCCTTTTAATATATTTTAATGATTTTAGAAAGATATAGAAATAATGAAAAACATTAATTTATTGCAATACGCTGTTAAATATTTGAGCAAATATAATTCAAGTAAAAGAAATCTTAATAGAATTCTAAAATCTAAAATACAAAAATCTACAACAATTAAAAAAGAGAGATATGAGCTTTATAATGAGATAGACAATGTAATACATAAACTAGAAAAAAATAAGTTAATTGATGATCAAAAATTCACCCAAAGTAAAATTAATATGTTTTCTAAACAAGGTAAGTCTAAAATTTATATAAAAGATTATCTATGTAAGAAGGGAATTGAAAAAAATATTGTAGAGGAAGAATTAAAATTATTTGATGATCAAAATTCTAATTGGGAAAAAGAATCTGCATTAAACTATGCAATAAAGAAAAATTTGCTAAAAGATAATGAGAATATAGAAAAAAAATTAGGGAAAATGGCTAGAGCAGGTTTTTCATATGAAATATGTAAAGAAATATTAAAAATAAGCTAACTTTGTTTTAAGTGAATTTTTCCTTCTAACAACCTAGCTATTTGTTTAGTACTTTCAAAACGCTCAAATGAGATTTTAATAATTGCTGTTATGGGAGCTGCTAATAACACACCAATAATTCCCCAAATCATTCCCCAAAAAATTAAAGACAAAATAATAGTAATAGGGTGCAACCCAAAAGCTTCACCAAATATTTTCGGCTCCAAAATATTTCCTATTAAAGTATGAACAACAGTGGGGAGTAAAATAATTAACATAACTTGAGACAATTCAGGAAACTGAAGAACTGCTATTGGAATTGGAAGTAATACAGCTATAACTGAGCCAATAACGGGAATAAAATTTAAAATAAATGTCAAAGTTCCAAAAATAAAAGCAAGCTCCATACCTAAAAACCAATAAATTAGCCCTGCTAAAATACCAGTAGCTGTTGAAGTTAAAAATTTTGTAAAAATATATTTTTTTACATGGCCAATAATATCATTCCATTGGGAAGAAGTTTCTTTGGATTTTTTTCCTAAAAGAAGGAATAAAGTCATAATTACTACTAAAAAAAATTTTGAAATAAAATTGGCGCTATTACTTAAAATTGTTGATGCCCAATCGAGTAATGGTAAATTTATTAATGAATTTCTAATTGTGTCTCTATCTACATTTAGATCAAAATTTTGCAGTTTACTTATTATTATATCCAAAAGAATTAATACTTTTGCGTTATAATCATCAGCTGATTCAAGAAAAGTTACTACTGAAGAAAATATAAACGGCACAATTATAATAAATAAAAAAACAATCAAACATAAGCTAACAAATACAGCTACTATTCTATGAACATTTAAATACTGAGTTTGAAAGTCTATAATTGGATCAATTAGTATTCTAATTAAAAGAGCTAAAACAAATGGAACCATAATAGGTTGTGTAAAATTTAATATGAATGCAACTGCTATAACAGCTAATATAAATAACGATCCCGTAATGATTCTATTACTTTCAAGTGATTGGTTCATTTATACTTTCTTTGGGTTAAAGATTTCTGGTTTTTCAAAAGGAAGTGATTCCACATAAAGCGATTGACTAGGGAACGCAAAACCTGATGAATTTTTTTCAACAATTTTGATAATTTTAACAGCTAAGTCTTCTTTTATTTTTAAATACTCACCCCAATCATTTGTAACTGTAAAAGCTTGAACCAATATATCAATGGAACTGTCGGAAAAACTATCAACCCTTACAAAAAAACTAGTATTTTCATTTTTTGCAAAATTATTATCATTTTCTATAATATTTGTGATATCATCTCGTATGTTTTTTAATTGATCAACACTTGTTCTGTACTCTAAACCTATTAACCATCTAATTCTTCTATGGTGTCTTCTAGTATAATTCGTCACAGATTGTTCAGCAAATTTATAATTTGGTACCATAACTGGTGTTGAATCAAAACGTCTAACTAAAGTCGACCGAAAGCCTATTTGTTCAACTACACCCTCTACCTCACCAGATACTAATATTACATCTCCAACTGTAAATCTGCCCTCCATTAAAATCATTATTCCACTTATTAAATTTTTAAATAAATCTTGTGCCCCTAAGGCAACTGCTACACCAAACAAGCCTAAACCTGCAATCACTGGGCCTACTTTAATACCCCATAGTTCTAAAATAGCAACTACACCTAGAATAAAAATTATTATTTTTAATCCTCTTAAAGTCCAATCTACAAGAGGCTTTGATATTTTGTTTTCAAATTTTTTTATAATAAAAGAAAAAGGTATAACAAGCTGGTGTAAAAGCCAAAAAACAAAAATAGTTACAAGAGTTCTGTTAATAAGATCAATTAAGGACTGAATATCTGAGGAAAAATTTATATAGGATGAAGCTATAAAAAAACCTAAAACAACTGGTAAGAATTTTAATGGCCCTTCTATAACCTCTATAACTGTATCATCTAAAGTACTTGAAGTTTTCAAAACTATTTTACTTAATCTTGCAATCAAAAAACGAGCAAAAAGCCTTCTTAGAACATAAAATACTAAAAAAATTAATAATCCAATAATTATTTCAGATGCATTAATACCAAATATACCCTGCTTCCAAACATCAGAAAAAAGTAAAATAAAACTGTCAATAGCTTGCATTTTGAATATAAATATTAAATTAGTAAATATATTATCATGAAATTACTAAAATTTTTTTTATTTTTAACTTTTTTTTGGGTAAATATGGGATCTAGCGCAAATATGAATGCATCAATTTTTGATTTTTCCTTTTTTGATATAGATGGCAAACTAGTAAAACTTGAAAATTTCAAAGGAAAACCGCTTTTAATAGTAAACACAGCCTCAAGGTGTGGTTTTACACCGCAATATAAAAACCTACAAAACTTGTTTATTAAATATAAAGAAACTGATCTTACGATAATTGCAATTACAAGTAATTCTTTTAATCAAGAGTATAGCTCATCAGAAGAAATCAAAAAAATATGTTTAGTTAATTATGATATTGGGTTTATTACTTCAGCCCCAATAGACGTTAAAGGTGAAAATATTCACTCAATTTTTCATTGGATCAAGGAAGAATATAATCAAAGTCCAAAATGGAATTTTTATAAATATTTATTTGACAGAAATGGTAAACTTTTAAAAAGTTGGTCTTCAATAACAAAACCAGATAGTGTTAAAATACAAGAAAAAATTGACTCAATTATCTAGAAATAAAAAAAGCTGCTTATAAAAGCAGCTTTTTTATAAAATAATAAATTATATTTACATCATGCCGCCCATGCCGCCCATGCCGCCCATGCCGCCCATGCCGCCGCCCATATCAGGCATTGGAGCAGCAGGCTTGTCCTCAGGTGCATCAGCTACCATTGCTTCAGTTGTAATTAACAATCCAGCTACAGATGCAGCATCTTGTAATGCTGCTCTGACTACTTTAGTTGGATCAATAATTCCAGCAGAAACCATATTAGTATATTTATCTGCTTGAGCATCATATCCTACATTACTATCTTTACTCTCACGGATTTTTCCAGCAACAACAGCTCCATCAACACCTGCATTTTCTGCAATTTGTCTTAAAGGATGGAAAAGGGCTCTTCTTACGATATCAACTCCAATTTTTTGATCATCATTTGAACCTTTAATTGAATTTAAAGATTTAGTTGCATAAGCTAATGCTGAACCTCCACCAGCAACTATTCCTTCTTCAACAGCTGCTCGCGTAGCATGCATAGCATCTTCTACTCTATCTTTTTTTTCTTTGACCTCAACCTCTGTAGCACCACCAACTCTGATAACAGCTACTCCACCAGCAAGTTTTGCAAGTCTTTCTTGAAGTTTTTCTCTATCATAATCGGAAGAGGTTTCTTCAATTTGAGCTCTAATCTGATTACAACGTCCCTCAATATCTTTCTTTTTTCCAGCACCTTGCACTATAGTCGTATTTTCTTTATCAACTACAACACGCTTAGCTGTTCCAAGCATATCAAGAGTAACATTTTCAAGTTTTATGCCTAAATCCTCACTGATAACCTGTCCTCCAGTTAATATAGCTATATCTTCAAGCATAGCCTTTCTTCTATCACCAAAACCAGGCGCTTTAACTGCAGCAATTTTTAGACCACCCCTTAGTTTATTAACAACTAAAGTTGCTAGGGCTTCTCCTTCAATATCCTCAGCTATAATTAATAGAGGTTTTGTAGATTGAACTATAGATTCAAGAAGTGGAAGCATTGGTTGTAAACTTGAAAGTTTCTTTTCATGTAATAAAACCAAACAATCACCTAATTCAGTAATCATTTTTTCTGCATTAGTAACAAAGTAAGGAGATAGATATCCTCTGTCAAACATCATACCCTCAACTACGTCAAGTTCAGTTTCTAAACTTTTAGCTTCTTCAACAGTAATAACTCCTTCTTTACCAACTTTTTGCATTGCGTCAGAGATCATTCTTCCAACCTCTTTGTCACCATTAGAAGCAATTGTTCCGACTTGAGCTACTTCTTTATCTGTTTTAATAGGTTTTGATTTTTTTTGAAGCTCATCAACTATTGCATCAACAGCTAAATCAACTCCTCTTTTAAGATCCATCGGATTCATTCCTGCTGCAACAGCCTTCATGCCTTCAGTAGCTATAGCTTGTGTTAATACAGTTGCTGTTGTAGTACCATCACCAGCTGTATCATTAGTTTTGTTTGCAACATCTCTAACCATTTGAGCTCCCATATTTTCAAATTTATCTTTGAGCTCAATTTCTTTTGCAACACTAACTCCATCTTTTGTAATTCTTGGTGCTCCAAAAGATTTATCCATAACAACGTTACGTCCTTTTGGCCCTAGAGTAACTTTTACGGCATCTGCTAATTTGTTTACTCCAGTAAGCATTTTTGCTCTAGCATCTGAACCGAAAAATATATTTTTTGCTGACATTTTATTTTATTCCCTTCTAAATATTATGTTATTTTTTCTTTTTCCCAGCAGTGAGAATTCCCATAATATCTGACTCTTTCATTATTAGGTATTCTTCACTATTCATTTTAACTTCAGTCCCAGACCATTTACCAAAAAGAATTTTATCTCCCTTTTTTACGTCCAAAGGTACTAATTTACCTGTTTCATCTCTAGCTCCAGAACCCACTTCTAATACTTCACCTTCCATAGGTTTTTCCTGTGCAGTATCAGGAATAATTATTCCTCCCGCAGTTTTTTGATCAGATCCAACTCTTCTTACGAGTACTCTGTCATGTAATGGTTTAAAGTTCATATGTTCCTCAAAATTAAGTTATTGAAAACTAATACTATTTTATTAGCACTCCCTCTTATAGAGTGCTAGTCATTTAATCATTAAAATTACTCTTTCAAGTGTTATATTGATTTTTATTTAATATTTTATAATTAACAACTTTTTAAAGGATAAAAAATGGGCATTTTTGTTAACACTTTCTTAAAAACATTCGGAAATTTGCTAGCTTTAGGAGCTTTTTTAATAATTATAGCCCTTTTTATCAATTTTTTACAAAATAATGATAATTTTAATGATTTTAAATTTATTGAAGGTAACAAAGAGTCAAATAACATAATTACAATTCTAGAAGTTAATGGCCCAATAGTTAATGACTCAATATTGCCTTCCAGTCTGTTTAACTTTGAAATAATTTCGCCTGATAAAATAAAAGATTATATCAAACAAATTAATGAATTAGAAACTAATGTTTTAATAGTATCAATAAACTCACCAGGTGGTACTGTTTCTGCTTCTCATGAAATTTATCAATTAATAAAAAAATTAAAAAGTGAAAGAAAATTAAAAATTTATTTTCACACAACTGAGACTTTAGCTTCAGGTGCATATTGGTTTTCTTTAGCAGCAGACAAAATATTTGCTAATTATGGAGCATTGATAGGTAGTATAGGTGTCAAGGGGCCCGATTGGATTTATTTTGATAATCCAGTTTCTATGTCTACAGGAATACTTGGTAGTAGCATAGAAACAAAAAACGGTATTCAAATTTTTTCTAATACTGCAGGAAAATCAAAAGATATTCTTAATCCTTTTAGAAAACCTACAAATGATGAAAAAAATCAGCTTAAATTAACAATTGATCAAATCTATGAAGATTTTGTTGTTAGTGTATCTAAACAAAGAAAAATAGAAATAAATAAAATAAAAAATGATATTGGTGCATTTATCTACAACGCGAATGAAGCAAAAGAAAACTATCTAATAGATGGAATTAACAATTTAGAAGATACTGTTTCTAAAATAGCAAAAGAAAATAAGTTTGATAATTATAAAATATATAAAAACTCAAAAGATAGATCCTCTTTCTTTAATAGATATCTATTAAGTTTATTCAATAATTCAAATTTAAATCAAAATGTTCTTCACAAGAATAAAATTTGTAATAATTTCAAGAATAATATTGTTTCAATAAGCCCAAATTTTTTATTTAGTTGCTAGTTAAAAATTATTAAAATTGTTAATTCTAACTATAAGATCAGAATAATAAGAGCTTTCTTCTAAAACTTTTTTATTTATGTATTTTTTTGCTAAAACTGAATGTTTCTTTGTCTTAACTGTATCTGCATTAATAATTGAATGTTCCAAACCATTAATTTTTGATAATATTTGATACCTTTTACTAAGATTAAATTCATATTTTTCTTTAAATGCTGGGGCTATTTCGACTATTTTTGTTCCTGGTTTACAAAAAATAATATTTGCCAAATTTGAACCAGTTGGAGAAATTACTACTTCTGCATTAGAAAAAAAGCTTATCTGCTCAATTATATTAAATGCATTAGGGTCAATAATTCTATAGCCCTTGGATTTAAGAAGTTTAATTAAATCATCTTCATTAACTACATTTCTATAATCTGTATTTTGTCTTGAAATATAAATTTTTAATTTTTTTTGATTTTTTTCGCTAGTATTAACAAAATGATTTAAAATTTTATTAGAATTTTCTAGGCTTATAAATTGGGGTATTAGGCAGTCTTTAAAAAAATAAAAATCATCGTCTAAGTATACAAAACTTAATTTTTTATTTAAATTATTGCATATTTCTAAAATAAATTTTCTAAATTTATTTGATAAATTCCTATGAATACATAACCTAATCTCATCTTGATTGTTAAAAAAAATTCTAGGTAAAAAATAAATTAAATTAGTGAAATAATTATCACCTGGACTTGAACCTAATATGAAACTATTTTTAATAATTTTAAATTTTTCAATATTTTTTTTTAAATATTCAAAAAATTGTTCACTGTAGAAATGTTCAATTGGATTATCAGTTTGCCAACTAAATAATTCTTTAAAAGTTTCTAGTTTTTTGGAAATTGGAAAATAGTTAAATGAATCGCAGTAAAAATCATCTTTAAAGATTTTACATTCTATATTTAATTCATTTAGCTTTGCAGATAAAAAAGATTTGTTGAGACTTTCTTCTTTTAAAATATCATTTTTTTTTCTATCTACTATGCTCATGTATATTTTTAATAAAGTACTTATATTGAAAAATGAAAAAAATCATTTGTAAAATTAACAAAAGTAAATCTAATATCTTTTTTAGAATATATTGATTAAATAATCACTTTTTGACAAATCTGAGCAATTTTTAATATTATGCCTAAAATAATCGTCATTGTTGAAATCTAGATATAATGAACCTGAAACTTTATTCATAATATCATCTTTATTGTCATTTACATGAAATGGATCTTTGGGATCTATATTTGTTCCACATTTTGGAGGAACTTTAAGTGTATGCATTATTTCATGGAGTATTGTTTGTTCACTTTCACCAAATAATTTTTTATTTGATTTATTGATATTATCTTTAGTGCAACTTTTTATCTTTTTATCTTTTTCACTAGTATAGAAAATAGCAACTTTCCCATTATATCTAGATCTTCCACAACTTTTATTAGTAATTGATCTTCTTTTTTCCCATCCTTCAAAGAAAATTATAAATTTTTTATTTTCAAAATTTATAAAAAGGTTTTGATTAGATAAAATTATTTTTTCAATCTTTGAACTTGCATCTTTCTTGTTATTTTCTTTGGTATTAAACTTTGTAAACCATTCAATACTTTTATTTACACGCATAAAAGTAGTATCAAGTAAATTATTATCTTTTTTATCAAAATTTATAATTTGGTTATTTGTTTTGTCCAAAAACCAATGATTAATAGATTTAATAGAGAAATGAATATCGTTATTAATATCAAATTTTCTATCTTTTACATTACATGGGAGAAGATATACGGAATGAATAGAAGATTTATTTGTAATATCATCACTATCAGCAAAAAGTCTATTCTCTATAATATCTTTTTTTAATTTAATTATTTTAACTTCTCCATCATCATCACAACTTTCATCCAAAACCTTTTCTTGATATGTTTCGGTTTTAACATCAAAATTATCAGGAAGAACATCCCATTTCCAATCTAAATAAAAAAATTGAAGATATAATACCAATAAGCTTATTGTTATAAAAAAAATTAAAACCGGGATAATAAAATATCGATGCAAATCAATTTAACTTAACACATCATATTTTATATGTTAAATTAAATCTTAAAAATATTAAATGAAGAAAATTTGTATTATTTTCGGACATCACAATTCAAAAAGTTCTTTTAATGCTGCTATTAGAGATACATTTATAGATGAGGCTAAAAAGCATGGTCATCAAATAGATTTAATAAATTTATTTGAAGAAAAAGAACAGCTACCTTTTTATAATTCTGACTTTAATCCACCTCCTAAAATAGTTTTGGATTATAGAAAACGGTTAGAAAATTCTGATATTATGTTTTTAATAGGTGCATGCCACAATTTAAGACTTAATTCCATTTTAGAAAATTGGGTTGATTGGGTTCTACATCCTAAATGGTTCTTTACTTATAGATCAATAATCCCTGAAAGTAAGTTTTTTAAAAATTATGGATTTCCTGTGCCTGGAGCAATGAAAGGTAAACTTGGAATAGTATCCATTACTTATGGCGGTCCTATGATCACTTATTTTAATTTTTCACTTTTTGATAATATTCCTTACAGAAGAATTAAGAAATCAGTTTTTCAATTAGGTGGATTAAAAACTAAATACATAAGGTTCTATTCTGTTTTACCTACAATGCAAAAAAAAGAGTTTGAACATCATATGAAAAAAGTTAAAAAATTAGCAAGAAGTATATAATCTTTGGCACGCCCGTAAAAAAAATTATTAACCCAATTTTATTAAGTTTTCTTTATTCATTAAAATAGGCCTCCCATCATGAGCGGTATTCAAAGGGTAGTAACCATTTTCATCTTTTGCGCATAGTGTTAGACCTTTTCTTTTATCTTTTCCTAAATTTACTTCCATTTCTACTATAACAAGTTTTATTTCTTCTAATTCCTTAAGTATTTTCATTTTTCTCCTTTTTAAAATATAAAAAAATTAACTACCAGTCTGAATCATTAGAAAAAAACACTCTTGCGTTTTTTACTACTTTACTTGGCGCGCCCGAGAAGAGTCGAACTCCTAACCTCCAGATCCGTAGTCTGGCGCTCTATCCAATTGAGCTACGGGCGCTTCTTAATTTTTATTAAAAAATTATATTCTATTGTTAATAAGTAAATTTAACTCATTGACAAATTAAATCTTAATTGTTTTAAATCGTAAATATGAAAATATTATTATTTGTAATCTTTTTGCTAATATCTGTTTGCAAATTTGCATTTTCAGAGGAACAACAAATTTCAGATGAGCAAGAAATTATTGCAATGGGTGATATAGAATATGGAGAATATTTAGGTTCTGAATGTGCGGCATGTCATCATCAGTCAGGAGCAAGTGAAGGTATTCCTTCAATTCACGGTATGGATGCAGAAGTTTTCGTTACTTTAATGCTTGCGTACAGATCAAAATTAATGGAAAATCCTGTTATGCAAATGATCGCTGGGAGACTTAATAATGAACAAATTGGCTCATTAGCCCTTTATTTTAGTAAATTAGAACCACCAAAATGATCATATTTCCATTTACTTAAGGTTAAAAGCTGATAACATCTCTGCAGTTAATTTATTGGGGAGAACAAAATGTCAAAAATTTCAAGACGTCTTTTTAATACAGGTCTTGCTGCTGCCTCAGTTGGAACACTTGCATTTCCATCTATTTCACTTGGTGCATTACCAAGAGTTGTAGTTATTGGAGGAGGAGCAGGTGGTGCAACCGCAGCAAGGTACATCGCTAAAGACTCTAATGGTGGAGTTCATGTTACACTAGTTGAGGCATCAAAACGATATTACACATGCTTTTTTTCTAATATTTATTTAGGTGGATTTCGAAATTATGGTTCGATAGGGCATAATTACTACGGTCTAGCTGTAAACCAAGGTGTTAATGTTGTTCATGAGTGGGCTGTTTCAGTTGATCCAGCTGCTAGAATGGTGAAGTTAGGTTCTGGAAATACAATTCCATATGATAAACTTGTTGTTTCACCTGGAATTGATCTTAAATATGATTCTATCAATGGATACTCTGCTGGAGTCCAAGATAAAATGCCTCACGCATGGAAGTCTGGTACGCAGGTACAGTTATTGAGAAATCAGGTTATGAATATGAAACAAGGTGGAACTTTTGTAATGGTTCCTCCCCCTAATCCATATAGATGTCCTCCTGGACCATATGAAAGAGTGTCTATGATCGCTCATCAATTTAAACAATCTAATCCTACAGGAAAAATTGTTATTTTAGATCCTAAACCTAAATTTTCGAAACAAGGTTTGTTTGAGGCGGGATGGCAAAAACACTATCCAGGAATGATAGAGTGGATTAGTTCAGATACTCATGGTGGGCTTAAAAATATAAATGCTTCTACGATGGAGTTTGAAACAGATTTAGATACATTTAAAGCTGACGCTGCTTGTGTTGTCCCAGCTCAAAAAGCTGGAGCTATTGCAATGGCGGCGGGTGTTAACGATGGTGACTGGTGTCCTATTGTTCCTGCATCAATGCAGTCTAAAGCAGATGAAAATATTTATGTTTTAGGTGATGCATCTGTTGCCAAATCAATGCCTAAGTCTGGTTTTTCAGCCAACAGCCAAGCTAAAGTAGCAGCTAATCATATCAGAGGTGCTTTGACAGGAAGTAAAGTATTTGATGCTCGTTATTCAAATACTTGCTGGTCACTGATTGCACCTGATGATGATGTTAAAGTTGGTGCGAGTTATGTTGCTGGTGCAGAAGCTATTGATGTTGAAAGTAAATTTATTTCACAAGCTGATGACAGTAGTGAAACAAGAGCAGCTAACTATCAAGAATCTATAGATTGGTATAATGGTATAACTGCTGATATGTTTTCATAAAAATTTTTAATTAATAGAAATAGATAAAGGCGGCTAATAGCCGCCTTTTTTAAATTCCCTTAATTTCTACTGGATTGTTATGTTTTGGTTTGATAATTTTTTCACCTGAAACATAATCTTCTAATAGTTTATAAATAGGAGGTCCTTCCACTTCAGGATTTATTGATCCCCAACCTCCTATAGTATATTTTTTTTGTGATTCAATTTTTTCACCAGTAGATAGTTTTAAATCACTTATCCTATTTCCCATTGTGTTTTTAGGCTGGCAAGTATATGTCATTCCTCCAACTCTAACCATATCACCACCTTGCTGGAAAAAAGGGTCAGGATTAAAAATATTATCACATACGTCTTCTAAAAGATTTTTTATAGTCTCACCATTCATTTCAGTTCTGTATACTTCTGGATAATTCATTGAAGTTTGCGAATAAATATCATCAATAGTTATTTTTTGCCCTGGCAATAAAGTTGTTCCCCATCTAAAACCAGGGCTTAATGAAATTTCTGTATCCCTTTCCTGAATAATTGCATCACAAATAACACTATCCCAAGGTCCACCAAAATTACCTCTTCTGTAAAGTAAAGTTTCAGCTTGACCAACTACACGATTACATTCTTCCTCATATGGTTCTCTAATTTTATCAATCAATCTAGTCATTTCTGGATCAGGTTGAATTATATCTGAAAAAATAGGTATTAAATTTGATGAGAAATCAACAACTTTGCCATTGTCAATTTTTAGGTCAATTCTGCCTAAATATTTGCCATGAGATCCAGATGAAAGAAGCAAAGTATTTTTAATCTTTATTGCTCTTGGAATTGCATCATGAGTATGTCCAGTTAATATAACATCAACATTATCTAGAATAGAAGCTAATTTCTGATCTACATCGAAACCATTATGAGATAATAAAACCACTACTTCAGCGCCATTCTTCTTTGCTTTATTTATATTTTTTTGAATGATTTCAGGTCTAATTCCAAAAGACCAACCATCAACCAAGTAACTTGGATTAGCAATAGGAGTATATGGGAAGTGTTGCCCAATAACTGCAACATTAACACCCCCTTTTTCAAAATATGAAGTGCTTTCAAAGACAGGTTCATCCCATTCTGTATCAAAAACATTTCCCCCCAGAAATGGAAAATTAATTTTATCGATTAGTTCACTAAGTCGTTCTTGGCCAAGCGTAAACTCCCAATGCCCTACCATAGCATCTGGTTTTAAGAGGTTCATTGCTTCTAACATATCCTCCCCTTGAGTTTTGAGAGAAGTGAATGAACCTTGCCATGTGTCGCCACCATCTAATAAAAGTACTTTGTCCTCTCCTCTTTCTGCCCTGATTTTTTTAATCAAGCTGGCTGTTCTATCTAATCCTCCAAGCTTGCCGTACTCTCTAGCTAATGGAACGTAATCCAGCATAGTATGTGCGTAAGCAAGTGGCGTGTTGGGTTCAATGCCAAAATAATCTAAAAAAACTTTTCCAACAAGATGAGGGGGAATACCCTCGTATTTTCCAATTCCAAAATTTTCTGATGGCGGTCTAAAAAAAACAGGTTTAAGTTGACCATGTATATCAGTTATATGCAATAAAGTAATTTGACCTTTTGAGTCAAATTTTAAAAGATCATTTTCAGAAATTTCTTGTTTAGCAGCAACGGCACTCCAACTTTTTCCACCAATCAACATTGCTGTAATTGTAGCTAATTGAAGAAATTCTCGCCTCGATTGCATTATGTTACCTAAATAATTGCCTTTAATTACTATTCGTCTTCTGGAGTTACATCAATATCTCTAGCTTTTCCAATAATTTTTGTAGATACTTGACAATCACTCATGCAAGGGTTTCCTTGTGTATTAATGATATCTGGTCTTGGATCAGGCAGTAAAAAACCATCTCTATTTGGCATCTCTATGTCACCAATATTTTTATCTGATAAAACAAAATCTTCTGCGATTATGTCACCCATATATAAGAGATAGGCTACAATTCCATAAGTTTCATCATAGGATAGGGATTGCGCAGCACCATATGGCATTGCTCTGTAAATATAATCATACATTGTAGATGCATAGGGCCAGTAACTTGTAGTAGTTTTCTCTGGATCATGTGAAGCTAAACTGCCTTCACCTCCAACAAGTGGAGGCCACCTATCTGCCCCTTCACCAAAATCACCATGGCATGCTGCGCATTGTTCAGCGTATATTTCTTCTCCAAATAAAGCAGTCCCACTTCCAATTGGTGTATCCAATCCATCAGGTCTTACATCAATATCCCATCCTGCAACTTCTTCTTTTGAAGCAATCTGACCTAAATTGAATTTTCTATCACTAGCAATAGTTGTACTCGCTAAAAAGATTATTAATGAAAAGCTTAGTATACATCTACCCAAGCCTGACATTATCAACCTTTCCGTTTTTAGAAACTAGCCAAGTTGCTATTGAATTATTATGATAAATTGAATTCACACCTCTGATTTTTTGAAGTTCACCAATAGTTGGTTGGACATAATTTGTCTCATCAATTGCTCTTGATTGTAACAATAATTCCTCACCGTTCCATTCAAATGGTAAAGTAAATCTAGTTAATGATTTACTTAAAACGGGTGAATGAAGTTGGGCAGTTTTCCAATTCTTGCCACCATCAATAGAAACATCTACACGTTTAATTTTACCTCTACCTGACCAAGCAAGACCTCTTAATTGATGCACTCCTTTTGAAAGTATTGGTTTTTCAGGACTTGGAGAAGTTATGACTGATTTAGCATCCATAACCCAGGTAAACATTCTAGCTTTTCCACTTGTTAACAAATCTGTATATTTAGAGGTTTCTTCTCTAGTCAAGTAAGGTTTGTCACCAAACTCTAGTCTTCTAATCCATTTGACCCACATATTACCTTCCCAACCAGGAACTACGAGGCGCGCTGGATAACCTTGTTCAGGTCTTAATGCTTCTCCATTCATTGCCCATGCAATGATACAATCATCTAAAATTTTTTCTATGGGAATAGAGCGTGTCATTCCTGATGAATCACTTCCTTCAGCTAAAACCCACTTGGCTTTATCTTTTAACCCTGTCTCTAAAAGAAGATCTGATAATTTAACACCTGTGTATTGAACGTTATGAACCATTCCAAATGTGTATTGGCAGCCATTTAATTGAGATCCTTTCCATTCCATCCCACCATTTGCAGCACACTCAAGAAAGTAAAATTTATTTGTTTGAGGAAAGCGTTTTAAGTCATCAAGAGTAAATATCATTTCTCGATCTACCAAACCATTGATCATCAATCTAAAGTCTTGTGGATTAATAACTGCAACACCTCCATGATGTCTTTCAAAGCATAGACCATTAGGTGTTACAAATCCTTCAAGATCTTGTAATGGGGTAAAATTGACTGAAGATTCAGCACTTGCTGTAAGCCACTCAACATTTCTTCTAATGACATGTCCTTCAAATTCCGAAGGCATACCGTAAGGATTTACATCAACTCCGTCACCAAGGTATTGTGTCCACTCCGGTAGGTTTGGTGGTAAGTTTTCAGAATTTGCTTCTTGTGATAAAAGGTTTTTTGGAGCCAATGAAATAGCTCCAATACTTGAGGCGCCAATTATTAACTTTCTTCGATTAAGTTTAAGGTTGGATACTTCATTTTTTTTATTTTTTTTCACTATTAAGAAACAACCATATTTTTTGAGATTGAATATATTTCCCCATTATCGTCTATCCATTCTAAATCAAATGTACCACTTTCTTTGGCTTTATATTGAAAACTAATATACGGGTTTGTTGATATAGACGGCTCAAGATTCATCTGAAAAATCTCTTTTCCATTAAATTTTGCACTAAAAGAATTAATTATGTGTCTTGGTATTGTTTGACCATCAGCATCTTTCATTCTACCGCTATGCATAGGGTGTCTTATTAATGTTTTAATTTCAACAATCTCATCAATAGATGCTTCCTTAGGTACTTTTACTCTTGGTTTAATTGAAGACATAATTACTCCTTATATTATCCACCACATCCGCCAATTGTGACTTTTACTTTTGCATTGGTCATGAGAAATTGACCATTATTATTTTCAGCCAATAAATAAACATTCTGTGTTTTTGATAATCGCATTTTAGTTGTTGCAGAACATGATCCCATGACTGGTGTGAAAGAGAATTTTGCAACATTTGGTGAAGGGTTTCCGTCTGCTAAAATATAAACAGTTTTAATATGATCTGACTCAGTCATAGGGCTGTCCATTTCAAAACTAACTTTTACCTGATTACCATTTTCGGCAATTTCTGGTAAGTCTAAATAAATATCACTTTCAATTGCCCCAATTCCCTCTGTAATTTCATTTATTCTGTTTAAAGCTTGGTTAGATTGAGCAAATGATATTGAAGGAAGAATTGCTGTCCCTGTAAAACCAGCAATAAGTTGCAATGCATTTCTTCTTGAAATTCTTCTTAACTTTTTTAACTTCATTGATATCCTCGTTGATTATAAAGAAAGTAAATATTTAATATATTATTTAATATTAAATTTATTGAAATCAATCAAATACTTAATTACGATCAAGTATTTCATCTACTTGCCACCAAAACATCTCTGCATCTGAGTATCCTATAATTCGTCCAATTTCTTCTTTTTCCTTAAAAAAAACAAATGTTGGTGTAATTTTTGTTTCATAATTGTCTGAGTCATCACTTATTAAGTGCTCATCAAGCTCAATTCTTTCCAAAGGGAAACTTTTGGCAATATCAGTCTTAGGGTAAATTTCACCAATTTCTTTTTCCCAAATTTGACAGTAAACACAATAATCAGCAGTTATCATCAGAAGTTTATTATCAGCAAGAGATGATTTTGATGATAATAAAAAAATAACTATTAAGAGTAATTTAAAGTTGTACACCTTCTTAAACAGCATATCTGATATTAACATATGGTTTAAATCCAAACAATAAAACGTTTAATAATATTTCTTTAATGATATTATTATAGTGATGCGTTTTATCATTTTTATTTTGATTATTTTTTACATAAGTAAAGTTCATTCAAATGATGTTGGCACAGTTACTGGCTTCAAAATTCCTAGATTTGTAGTTTTAAAATCTGATGATGTAAATTTAAGAGTTGGTCCTAGTATTAATTATCCAATTTTAGTTAAATATGTGATTAAAAATTTACCAATTGAAATTATTGATGAACATGAATCTTGGAGACAAGTTAGGGATATTCAAAATAATATAGGATGGATTCATAAAAGCTTATTAAAAGGTGATAGATATGGAATAGTTAATTCTAATGAAAATAAAGCCCCAATATATAATTTTCCTAAAGGAGAATACATTGGATATATTGGAAATAGAAATATCGTTAAAATTAAAACTTGTATTGAAAAATGGTGCTTTATTAATTTAGATGATAAAAAGGGCTGGATAAATAAAAATAACTTATGGGGGGTTTACATGCTTGAGATTTACAAAGTTAGATTTTATCAACCACTATTAAATTTTTATTGGAAATTAAGATTAAAATTTAATTATTAAATACAAATAAATCTTAAAAATGGCTGGGGCGGCAGGATTCGAACCTGCGAATGCCGACTCCAAAAACCGGTGCCTTACCGCTTGGCGACGCCCCAAGGTTAGAATCGTATAATCTTGAAGATCATTTTATTCAATACTAATCTTTATAAATCCTTAAATTTTGCATTATTTAGAAAAATAAAAAATACCATTAATTAATATAATATGTTATGTGAATATTATGTTTGATAAAAAGAAAGATTCAGCTCCTGAAAATCTTGATGATTTAGGTGTTTTCAGACCTGCAAAAGGATCGGCTAAAGTTTTAATTGGTAATGGTGTTAATTTTAAAGGGGAAATTACTAATGCTGATGAAGTACAAGTAGAAGGAAAAGCTGAAGTAACTTTAAATACTGATAATTTAGTAGTTGGCAGTCAGGGTGAGCTTAGAGGAAATATTGAATCTTGTAACGCTGATATATGGGGCAATGTTGATGGAGATATGAAAATCTCTGGAACACTAACAATACAAGAACAAGGTGTTGTATCAGGGTCAATCGAATATCAAAGTTTACACATAAAACTTGGTGGAAAAATTACTGGTGAACTAAAAGTGTCAGAAAAAATTAAAAAAATTTCTGATTCACCGAAAGCTTCATCTCCTTCACTTCAAGACTCGGTTAAAGATCAAAAAAATTAGAATCAATTAAACTAATTTATTTATATTATTTTCAGCCATAAATGACCACAAATAGGGAAATTTTGTTTTAAATTTTATTTGAGCATCTATTGCGTGTTGTTTTTTTTTGAAAGCAGCATAACAACAAGAACCACTCCCGGTTAAGCTATAAAAAACTAAATTATTCAAATTTTTTAAAAATTTAAAAATAGAAACAATATCTTTGTTTTGGGTTTTTGCAATTTCTTCAAAATCATTACCTTTATCAAATTCATTTATTTCTTCGTTATCAAGTTCAATTTTGTAATTTAATTTATTTATATTGATTAAACTATACATTTTTTTTGTTTGAAGTTTTAATTTAGGCTTAACTAAGAGAAAGTAATATTTAGGGAAAGTTTTATTAGTAATTTTTTCCCCAACACCTCTAATTAAACAATCATTATCATTCAAAAATAATGGGATATCAGAACCAAGAATTTTTGCATCTTCAAATTTATTTAATTTATACAAATTAATTTTATTTAAAATTCTAAATACAGCTGCAGCATTTGTTGATGCAGATCCTAATCCAGAACCTGTTGGTATATTTTTTTTGATAGTAAAATTGTATTTTGGTTTTGAAATCTTAAATGTATTAAATAATTTGTTTATAATACAATCAGTATATTTATTATTTTTTGGAGCAAATTTTCCTATGTAATTAATATTAAAAAAAGAGCTTTTTTCTATAAAAATTTCATCCACTAAATTAATTAAAGTTATCCCACTTCTTATATTATGATAACTATCATTTCTTTTATTTAATATTTTCAAAAACAAATTTATCTTTGCTGGTGCTAATTCTGTAAAACTATCTTTCATAATAAGAATCTAATTTTTTTTCTAGGTTTTCTTTTATTTCATCTTCAGGCTTTGCTAAATCTTTTGCTTGTTTCCATAAAAAAACTGCTTCTCTTTTTCTATTTAGGGAAAAATATATATCCCCTAAATGATCTAGAGATATAGCTTCACCTGGGGCCATGACTATAACTTTTTCCATCAAATTCGCTGCTAGTTGTAAATTATTTTTTTTATAATGCGCCCACGCTAAACTATCTAATATATAATAACTATCAGGATTTGCTTTATAAGCCTTCTCCAACATCAAAAGGGCCCTATCAATATAAATATCTCTCTCTATCCACCCATAAGCTAAATAATTCAAAACATTAGGTGAATCATATTTTAATTCTAATGAGTATAATAAATCTTTTTCTGCCAACTGC
>CACPNW010000011.1 GCA_902635455.1 uncultured Alphaproteobacteria bacterium
TAATTTCTTCATTAATTATTTTAATTTTTTCATTTAAATTAGAATTTGCTATTTCCAAATTTCTTGTTTTATGACCTACAAAAATCAAAACAAATGCGATTAATATATTTATAAAAACTATTACAACAATTGATTTTGTATATTTCATTATTGTATTTTTTTCGCTACCCGAAGTTTAGCTGATCTTGACCTGGGATTAAGAATAATCTCATTGTCAGAAGGTCTAATTGGTTTTTTGGTAATTATTTTCAAGGTGATTGGACCTAAATCAACTAACTCCGGGTAGTGGCGGGAGGAACGCCATCTTTTACCACTATTGTGGTTGAAGAAATCTTTCACAATTCTATCTTCTAGACTTTGGAAAGAAACTATAATTAATAAGCCATTCTTTTTTAATATTTTTAAAGTTTTATTTAAAGAAAATTTTAATTCATTTATTTCATCATTAATATAAATTCTTAAAGCTTGGAAAGTTTTTGTTGCAGGGTGAATTTTTGTTTTTTTAAATTTTGGAATACTTTTTTGTATTATTTCAGCAAGCTCAATTGTATTATTTATAAATTTAATTTTTCTATTTAAAACAATATTTTTAGCTATTCTTCTTGAAAACTTTTCATTTCCTAATTCATAAATTATGTTTGCTATCTTTTTTTCATCATATAAATTTATTATATCATAAGCTTTAATATTTGAAAGTCCCATATTCATATCTAAAGGGCCTTTGTTTTGAAAAGAAAAACCTCTTTCTGCAATATCAATTTGATTAGAACTAATACCTAAATCAAAAATAATTAAGTCATATTTTTTTGATTTCTTGATAATTTTATCAATATTACTAAATTTATCATTTATTAATTTAAAATTAAGGAATTTTTTCTTAATTTTTTTTGCAAATATTTGTGAAATTGGATCTCTATCAATTGCTAAAAGTTCACTTACATTAAACTCTTCTAAAATTGAACTAGAATACCCACCTCCTCCGAATGTTGCATCTATTACACTTATTTTTTTATCTTTAGGAATAAAAGATTTTACCTGATCAAGCATTACTGGAATATGTTTATTTATCATTTTGTTTTTTTTCTAATATAATATTACTTAGTGATTTATTTTCTTTAACTAACCTGTTTCTTGATCGAGTTTGCTTTTCTATAGCAGCCTTAGGGTGCCAAATTTGAAAGTAATGACCTTGGCCAATGAAAGTTGCTTCTGAAGCTATACCAGCATAAGTTTTTAAACTTTCTGGAATTAAGAACCGTCCTTCTTTATCTAAATTTGTAGGTATAATTTCTGAGAATATTGATGTAGCAAAATCATCCTGATCTTCTGAAAAGAAATCTAAACTATTAACTCGTTTAGCAATTTCGTTTATCCGTTTAGAATCACAACCTTCAATTGATTGGCTTTTTAATGATTTATATAAAATAATTTCATTCTTACTGCCTTTTGATAAAACACTTCTAAACAATGAAGGTAAAGAGATCCTTCCCTTTTTATCAATTTTGTTAACAAACAATGAAACAAACAAATCCATGGTATTTTATGGGTTATCATGGGATAATATGGGCGTCAATGGGAATTATTATTCATATTAAACATGTTCTCTAAATGTTCTTACTTATTAATAAAAGATGGTGCATAAGCCGGGTTCTGTAAATTTATAAAATTTGATGATCATCAATCTAGAACAAATGTCGCCATTTGTTTCAAGCAGTCTACCCGAATAACTCAGCTGGAATACTGATAGTTACTCCTATTTGACCTTGCTCCTAAAAGGGTTTGCAATGCCACTTATGTTACCATAAATGCGGTGAGCTCTTACCTCGCCATTTCAACCTTACCTATTAATAATAGGCGGTATATTTTCTGCTGCACTTTCCCTAAGCTTGCGCTTGCCAGGTGTTACCTGGTTTTATTTTCCAGTGGAGCCCGGACTTTCCTCTTGATTTCTCAAGCGATCATCGCACCATCTAATTACTCTAGCTATAAAAAGAAACTTTATACGTCAAGACTTCTTTTATAAAATGTGTTTTAATTAGAGAATATCTCTTTTTTCTAATTAGTTTTAACTTATTAAAATTTATAAATCTATATGAATAGGACTTTAATAAAGTATTATATTTATTAATATCATTAATTGAAGGCTCAACTTCATAACCTATAAAAGCAAGCATAAAAAGAATTTTCCTCTTTTGATAAATCAAATTATTTTTTTTGAACCACATTTCTAAATTATTATCAATGTTTTTTAAAACTTTTGTTTCTTTAAAACTATTTAATACATTTATTTTATTCCATGGAAAATATTTACCTGGATCAATTTTTCTATAAGGCGCTACATCAGAATGTCCTAATATATTTTTATTATGGATTTTATATTTTTTTTTTAATTTTAAGATTAAATTCATAAGTGATATAACTAATTTTTTTTTATAATATTTGTTTTTTTTAGGATTATAATCTAATTCCACACCAATAGAGCAGGAATTAAGATCTTTTATGCCATCCCAATAAGACTCACCAGCATGCCAAGCCCTTTTTTTTTCATCAACTAAATTATAAATAAAACCTTGTTTTGATATAAAATAATGTGAACTAACCTTATTTTTTGGATCACACAAATACTCTATCGCTTCTTTACTTCCATCCAAAGCTGTGTAGTGCACAATTATATGCGATATTTTATTTGATTTTCTTGTATCAAAATTATTTGATTTAAACTTATTAATTAATTTCATTCAAATTTGACCTTATTCAATATATAAATGTTATATGACTAAAAAAATATTTTTAATTATATCTTTATCACTTATAATTATAAGCTGTAATTCAAAAAAAATTAAGAATACAGAAAAAGTTGAAAGTTTGCCTCCTGAAGTTCTTTATATCCAAGCCATGGATAATGTTAAAAATAACAAATACACTGAAGCAATTGTAATATTTGAATCAATCGAAAAAAAATATCCTTTATCAAATGAGGCTGTTCAAGCTCAAATAATGTCTGGATTTATAGACTATTTAACTATGGAGTATGAGAGCGCTATTTTCAAATTTAATAGAATTATTCAAAAGTATCCTTCTCACAAAAATATTGACTATGTATATTACATTAAAGCAATTTGTTACTTTGAACAAATTAATCATGAAGAATTAGATAACAACAGCAATATACAATCCCTCAAAAGTTTTAACCAAATATTAACAAGATTTCCAAATTCTGAATATGCTAAAGATTCTAAAATGAAAATTGTTCTAGTAAAAGAAAATATGGCAGCAAAACATATGGATGTTGGAAGATTTTATATGGAAAATAATAAATTTATAGCAGCTATGAATCGATTTAAAAAAGTTATTGATGAATATTCTACTTCTAAATTTACACCTGAGGCCCTCTATAGACTTGTTGAAATTTATTACAAATTAGGAATGATTGAGGATTCTAAAAAAACTGCTTCAGTAATTGCTTATAATTATCCAGATTCAAAATGGTATAATCTTAGCTATAACTTAATTACTGAAGAAAAAAATAATAAAAGCTTTATTGGAAAGATCAAAAAAATTATAAATAAAAAAGATGGTAAAAAACCTTAATGAAAAAAAAGTTATTTCTGAACTAAAAATATTAGCAAAACTAATTAAAAAACATAATATTCATTATCACCAGAATGACAAACCCATAATTAGCGACAAAGATTATGATGATTTGGTTAGGAAAAATAACAAATTAGAGAATGATTATCCTCATCTTATTCTAAAAGAAAGCCCCAATTCATTTGTTGGAAGCCAACCTTTAAATAAATTTAGTAAAATTTCCCATAAAGAGCCTATGCTATCGCTTGCCAACGCATTTAACCAAGAAGATATAAAAGATTTTATAAGTAGAATTAACAAATATTTAAATAATTTCAAATATGACAAAGAATTTATTTGTGAGCCTAAAATTGATGGACTATCTCTTAACTTAACTTACATAGATGGAAAACTAAAATATGCCTGCACTCGTGGTGATGGAAAAATTGGAGAAGATGTAACTCAAAATATTCTTCATATTGAGAATATTCCAAAAATTTTAATATCTCATTTTCCAAAATATATTGAAATAAGGGGCGAGGTTTACCTATCAAAAAAAGATTTTCTTAATTTGAATAACAAACTTTCAACAAAAGAAAAATTCTCTAATCCAAGAAACGCTGCTGCTGGTAGCTTAAGACAACTTAATGCAGAAATAACTAAAAGAAGACCATTAAAATTTATTGCTCACGGAATTGGTTATTCATCAAAAAAATATTTAACTATTTCTGAATTTTATAATGATTTGAAGTTATGGAATTTACTACCAAACAATTTAACAAAAAAATTTAGCACCCTCGATGAAATAATAAAATATCATGAAATTTTAGAGAGAAAAAGAAGCTCTATTGAATATGATATGGATGGATTAGTAATAAAAATAAATAATTTTGAAATACAGAATAGACTCGGTACTGTAGGTAAAAATCCCAGATGGGCAATTGCTCTAAAGTTTTCTGCTGAAAAAACTCAAACTTTAATAAAATCTGTGGATTTTCAAGTTGGTAGAACCGGTGCAATAACTCCAGTTGCGCGATTAGAAGAGGTCAATCTTGGAGGAGTTTTAATAAATAATGCAACGTTACATAATTTTGATGAAATAAATAAAAAAAATATAGGTGTTGGAGATCTTGTTCAGATCCAAAGAGCAGGCGATGTGATACCTCAGGTAACTAAGCTGATAGAAAAATCAAAAAAATCAATAAATCAAATACAACCTCCTAAAAATTGCCCAGTATGTAATAGCCCTGCAATTAAGGAAAAGGATGAGGCCGTTCTAAGGTGCACTAATAATACTAATTGTTACGCACAAAAATTAGGCCAAATTATACACTTTATAAGTAAAAAAAGTTTTAATATTGATGGTTTTGGTGAAAAACAAGCAAAACAATTTATGGATTTAAAATTCATAGATAATGTAGTTGATATCTTTCAGATTAATCAATTTAGAAAAGAAATAATTAAATTAGAAGGATGGGGAGATTTGTCTTATAATAATTTGATTAATTCTATTGAAAAATCAAAAGATGTCACTCTAGAAAAATTCATTTTTTCACTAGGAATTCGATATGTAGGTGAGACAATTTCAAGCATTCTTGCAAATGAATTTATTTCAATAAAAAATTTTATCAGTTCAATAAATAAAGCTGACTTACTTTCAAATGTTGATGGCCTTGGGCCAAAAGCTGTGAATTCTATTAAAAGTTATTTTTCTTCAAAGCAAAACTTGGATTTAGTTTCAAAATTATCAGCAATAGTTAAAATAGAAAAAGTAAAATCTTCTTCGACAAAAGGTTTTTTTTCAAATAAAAAAATAGTTTTTACTGGAACTTTGGTAAGTCTTTCAAGAGATGAAGCTAAACACAAGGCAAAAATCAAAGGTGCTAAAATTTTAAGTAATATATCTAAAAATACTGATTATGTTGTTATTGGTGAAAATGCAGGATCAAAAGCTTCTGCTGCAAAAAAATTAAGATTGAATATTTTAAATGAAAAAGAATTTTTGATCAAAATTAATGAGTAGCTTGCAAATATTTTAAAAATACAGTTTTAATATCTGATTTTTCAAAGTTAATTTTTGCTTTATCACCTTCTATATAGATCACCTTTCCATACCCAAATTTCTGATGAAAAACTCTTTGTCCTTTATTTAATAAATTTTCTAAATTATTTTCTAAATCTTGATTAAAATCCCAATCTATTGTTTCTTTAACATTATTTTCAATTAATCTTTTTTTTCCAGGTGACAAATAATTATCTTTTACATCTCCTATCTGAATGAAATCATCTAAAAAACTACTTTCTTCAATATGAGTGGAATCTATAAAATCTATTATATTTTTAGGAAATTCATTAATAAACCTAGAAGGCTTGTTATAATCGTGAGAAGCGTAAGAATATCTGTTTTGATTTACAAAAGTTATATTTACTTCTTTTCGCGCCCTCGTTAAGGCAACGTAAGCTAACCTTCTTTCTTCTTCTAAGCCTTTATTTCCAAGCTCTTCAAGTGATCTTTGACTAGGAAAAACTCCCTCTTCCCAACCTGCTAAAAAAGTATAATCAAATTCTAATCCTTTAGACGCATGCATTGTCATGAGGCTAATTGTATTTTCTGATGTGTTTGCCATATTTTCCATTACCAACCCAACATGATCTAAAAAACCCTCTAAATTTTCAAAATCTTTTAAACTCTCAATAAATTCATTAATATTATCTATTCTATTTAAGCTCTCTGGATTTTTAGAACTTTTTTCCTCTTTCTTTAAAAAATCAATATATTTTGAATCCTCAATCACTACTTTCGCAAGATCAATATGATCATAGTCTATTTTTATTTTTCTCCAATTAAATATATTTTGTATAAATTCAAAAATTTGGCTATTTATTTTTGATTCGCTTGATTGGATATATACCTGCGCTGCTTCAAACATTGATATGTTTTTTGTTCTCGAAATAGAAGAAATTTTATTTATTGTTGTTTTTCCAATTCCTCTTTTCGGTACATTTATTATTCTCTCAAAAGCAAGATTATCAGACAAATTGTTTACTAATCTTAAGTAAGCAATAATATCTTTTATTTCTTTTCTTTCATAGAATCTCAATCCTCCAATTATCTTATAAGGCAAACCAATACTTATCAATCTGTCTTCAAAAGATCTTGTATGAGCAGAAACTCGAAATAATATTGCTATTTCACTTAATGAAATTCTGTTTAAAATAAGTTTTTCAATTTTGTCTGTCACATATTTTGCTTCCTCCTTAGTTTCCCAAAATCCTTTAATCAAAATTTTTTCACCTTTTTCATTTTCACTCCAAAGTTTTTTACCAAATCTTCCTTTATTATTTCCTATTAAAGCTGAAGCACACTCAAGTATATTTTTAGTAGATCGATAATTTTGCTCTAAACGTATAATTTTAGTATTAGAAAAATTTTTTTCAAAATTTAATAGAGTAGATATCTCTGCACCTCTCCAAGAATATATTGACTGATCATCATCTCCTACACAACAAATATTTTTATTGCCCAAGTATAATTGTTCAAGCCATTTTTGTTGAACAGAATTTATGTCTTGATACTCGTCCACTAAAATAAACTTAAAAAGTTTTTGATATTTTGATAAAATAGATTTGTTTTCTTTAAACAATTTTATACAATAAAGTAGCAAGTCACCAAAATCTACACAATTTAAACGCATTAGCTCTTCTTGATAAATTTTATAAATATTAGCAATTTCTTTTTTATTATTTTTTGTTTGTTTTAGAGATAATTGATCATAAAAAATTCCTTTGTTTTTAAAAGAATCTATAATTGAAGAATAATATTTAGGAGTAAATTCTTTTGTATCTATATTTTCTCTTTCACAAATTTTTTTAATTAATTTATTTTGATCATCAGAATCGATAATTAAAAAATTTGATTTTAAGCCTACATTTTTATAATTTGATCTCAAAATTTTTAGAGACAAGGAATGGAATGTTCCTAACCACATTTTTTCAATAGGAAAGTTGAGCATTTCTGAAACTCTATTTTTCATTTCATTTGCTGCTTTATTGGTAAATGTAACAGCTAAAATTTGACCAGGAGTAGCTAGTTTTTCAATTAAAATATGTAATAATCTAAATGTTAAAACTCTAGTCTTTCCACTACCTGCCCCTGCTAATATTAAACTTGATCCATTTACATTTTCAACTGCTTGTCTCTGTTGAAAGTTTAATAAATCTAGATAATTATTGGATTTATTTGCCATTTTTTTGCTTTGATTAGACTATATATTAATATAAACATTCAGCAAAGATTGAAGTCTATGAAAATTATTAAAAAAAAAATTTTTATTTTCTTATTTGTTGTATTAAGCACAAATATCTACGCAGCTGCATCTGACGAAGTAAAAACAGAATCTCAAGACTATCAAACAAGTGGTACAGATGACGAAATATACGATCCATTAGAGCCAATTAATCGAGCAATATTTGGATTTAACAATTTTGCTGACAAAATAGTTTTAGAACCTGTAGCAAAAGGTTATAAAAATATACCTACACCGATTCAATCTGGAATAAGTAACTTTATAGGAAACTTAAAAATGCCTTTAGTTATTGTTAATCAATTATTACAAGGACAAGGTAAAAATGCTGTTGAGTCTAGTGGTCGTTTTATAGTTAATTCTACAGTTGGCTTATTGGGATTAGTTGATGTTGCTGATAAAATGGGTCTTGAAGAAAAAGAAGAGGATTTTGGTCAAACTTTAGCTACTTGGGGTTTAGGTGATGGCTTTTATATTGTTCTTCCTCTTTTTGGACCTTCAAATTTAAGAGATACGACAGGGATGGTATTAACTTATGTTTCTGACCCAATTAATGCTTATGCAATTAGAGAGGGTGAAGAATGGTTACTTCCTTTAAGAACAGCTACAAACGCTGTTGATCAAAGATCAAGAATTATTGATGAAGTAAATGCCTTACGTAATAATTCTGTTGATTATTATGCTGCTGTAAGAAGTTCTTATTATCAAAACCGCAAAGCAGCTATTGACAATACTGATGATAATATTTTAACGCCGTTACCATTAATAAGTATAGAATTTGAATAAAAATGAAAAATTCATTTTTGTTTTTACTTATTTTGTATTTTGTTACAAAACCTGCTTTACTTTTAGCTAATGAAGCTGAAATTTGGCTAGAAAAAGAAATTGATATTATATTAAATGCTTATCAAAATGAAAATCTACCTAATGAAAATAGATTTTTAATGGTAGAGCAGACTATTAACAACAATTTCGCTGGAGCTGGTATTGCCAAATTTGTTGTTGGCAAAGCCTGGAATAGTGCAAATAAAGAAACAAAGAAGGATTACATTAAGCATTTTAAAAGACATCTAGCATTAAATATTGCTTCAATGATGCAAGGTTATTCACATCAAAAATATTCACTAATAAATTCTAGATTTGATGAAAAAAGTAAAGTAACTATGATCGATATGGAAATTTATTCTGAAGCAAGTTCAATCGTTGTAACTTGGAGATTAAAAGAATCTAAAAATAGGTTTTTTGTAATTGATTTATTAGTTGCTGATATATCATTAGTAGTTACTAAAAGATCTGAGTTTAATTCAATGCTGAAAACTGTTGATTATAACTTATCTAATTTTAATGAAAAATTAAAATCTCAAAATGAAAAAAGCTATGAAAAAATTATTAAATAAATAAAATTTTTTTAATATCCTCTTCCAATAATATTTTAGGCTGATTACAAGTTGACTTAAGGTTATAAATTTTTTTATTTTCAGCACCTATTAAAATCCCTTCCATAACTTCTAAAACATGTAGTGATAGATCTATATTACATCTAGGAGTCCTACTATTTTGAATGCTATCAATCATATCTGATAACCCAATTCCTCTATAATTAGCTACTTCAGTATTGTTATTATCAAGAGTGTTTGGATTGCCTAATAACATTTTATCGTTATTTACTACTTGCCAATCTTTTTCTTTTTTTGATACTAAAATATTTCCACTAAAGAAATTTGGATCAGGAATTATCATAGATCCTCCTAAGCCGTACAATTCAATCTCTGAATGCTTATGTTTCCACACATCCCACGAGCAAAAAAACTGTATTTTTGCATTATTATAAAACTCTAAAGTTCCCATTAATGTTGTTGGAGTTTCAACTTTAATTTTTTCTCCACTTCTAGGCTGGCTTGTAATTATTCTCTCAGGGGTTGCAGTACCACTAATTGAACTAATAGATTTTATAGGACCAATTAGATTTATTAATTGCGTAAGATAATAAACTCCTAAATCAAATACTGGTCCTGCTCCTGGTTTAAAAAAAAAATCAGGATTAGGATGCCAATCCTCCATACCATGTGACATAATATTAAATGTTCCTAAAACAACTTCTCCAATTTCATCATTTTCCAATAACTGTCTTGCCTTCTGTCCAGCCGCACCAAGAAAAGTATCAGGTGCACAGCCAATATAAAGATTTTTTTGTTTTGATAATTCATATATTTCTTTTCCCTCATCAAAATTCATAGCAAGAGGTTTTTCACTAAAACAATGTTTTCCAGCCTTTAAAGAATTTATAATAACTTCCTTGTGAGCAGAGGGAACAGTAAGATTAATAATTAAATCAATATCTGAATTAGATAGCAAATCTTCAACACTTTGGGCCTTTACATTAAATTTTTCAGCACTCTTTTTTGCAATATCAATATCTAAATCAGCACAGGAAATTACAGTAAAATTATTATAAATATTTTGGCAATTAAAATACGTTTCTGAAATGTTTCCACATCCTATAATACCAACATGCATTTTATATATCTTTCAAATTTTCAATTGATTTAAGAGTATATTCTTTATAGTCTTTTGGATCATCATGTTCTAAAGCAAAAATTTCACAACTAGTTTTTTTTACTTCATTTAGTATTGAAATCCAATCGATAAATCCGTCTCCAACGGCGCATTGCGAGTCATGGCTAATTAAATTTAAATTAGCGGAAGTAAAATCTTTTAAATGACATGCAACAATTCTTGAAGCATATTTTTTAGTCCAATAAATTGGATCTGCTTTACCAGCAACAACCCAACCGATATCTATTTCATATTTTAAATTTTCATTATGATCTAAAATGCATTCAATAGGCATTTTACCACTTGGAAGTTGATTAAATTCAAAAGCATGATTGTGATAGCCTAAAGTCATTCCATTATCTTGAAATATATTAACATAAGAAGATAATTCTTTCCCAAATTCATTCCACTCATCTTCATTTTTATCAAAAATAGCTTCAAATTTACCTCCTGGCTTACCACTTGGGCATGGAACAATAGCATGCTTAACATTTAATTTTTTTAAACTTGAAATTATCTCCTTAATATTCTTAAGTGTATCAAATCCAATATGAGAAGATCTAGCAGTTAAGTTATATTTTTTTAATAACTCCTTAGTTTCGTCAAATGCCTCAACTTCAAATAACTCAACGTTTTCCAAATCAGATTCAGATAAAAATTTAAATATATATTCGTATGGTTTAAATTTTCTAGCAGTGTACACTTGCAACGATATTTGATTTTTATTCATGACTACTCCTATTTTTTTAAATTTAACCAATGAACTTCTTCTTCAGTTAACTCAACTTCTAAATTTTTTAAACTAGAATCCAACTCTTCAATTACTCTTGGACCTATAAGAGCAAAAGAAGGAAATTTCATATGGATAGGCCATGCACCCGCTATATTTTGGCTCTCAACATTCTTTTTTGAAGCCAACTCAAAAACCCTTTTTTTTCTCTCTCTGTTATCATTGTCATCAAAACAACTTAATGGACCGCTTGAATGAGAGCCTGGCTTTCTCCATGAGGACTCATCTAAAGTAATCTTATCTTCAATTTTTTGGGTAATATCATCTGGAAGAAAATAACCCCTTCCCTGACTTGACCAAGATAAATGAGCAGTTTTATTTTTTTCCAAATACTCCAAAACTTTATCATCATTAGAAGAAATACACCCTTCCCATAATGGGTTAATCATTTTACATAAAGCTAAATTATTATTGAGTATATTTAGTTTGGTTTTATTATTTTCTTCAGCCCATAGATTTGCTTCTTTGAATCTATTTAATGTCCAATTAGATCCACCAAAAATTTTTATTCTACCTTTATTTTTTTCTTCATTTAATACATCAACAAATTCACTAACTGGGATCGTGAGGTTATCACGATGCATAATATAAATATCAGCAGTATCTGTTTGCAAACGATCTAAAGATTCTGTTAATTGATCAGATAAGTTTTTTGGATCACATAAAGGCGTATGAGCTCCTTTAGCGATAATAATGAGTTCTTTTAAATTATTTCTTTTTCTATGCCAATCACCTAAAAGTTTTTCCATAGAGCCATTTCCATATACATAAGCATTATCAAAAGCATTCCCTCCTACTTCGATCCAATGGTCCCATAACTTTTCTGCCTCATCAGAGTAAGTTTGATTATCATTTCCCATTATTAGTTTTGATATTTTTTTATCTAATCCATCTATTGAATCATACTGCATATTATTCATCCTCTACTAAATTATAGCCAATTTCTTTTCTCCATAAATCTAAAACTTTAATATTACCAAGAGTATCGTCCCAAGTCATACCTGGATATGGAACTTCATTACGTTGTTTAGAAATTGTTTGTGAAGCTAGCTCAGCTTCAAAGAAAAAAAGGTGTTCAGGTCCTTTAAATTCTTCAGTCTCTTCTTTGTTATTTTTTATAATTCTAATTTTAGTATTATACGGACCCCCATCCTTTCCTGGCATCCACGGATCATCTATTATGATTTTTCCGTGTTCTCCTTCAATAATGGCATTATTATCCATATTTTGCATTATAGCTGCAGATACTTCAGCAACTATATTATTCTCAAATGTAAGTGTCGCTGAAGCTATTTCATCCACACCTGTCTCACCAATTTTAGCTTTTGCAGAAATTGAAATAGGATTAATAAATTTTTTTCCTATAGCAGCTCCAGCAACCATTCTCGATAGTGAAACAGGATATAAACCAACATCTAATATAGAACCCCCAGCAAGCTTTTTATCAAATAATCTATGATCAGAAATAACATTCTCCATATCAAAACCAAATGAAGAAGTAATCTTCTTAATATTCCCAATAGTGTTTTTTTTAATAATTTTTATTAAAGCAGGTATTTGTGGGTGACAACGATACATAAAACCTTCTTTGTAAAATACTCCTGCTTCCTTTATTTTTTCTATAACTTTATAAGCTTGAGCAAAATTTACAGCTCCTGGTTTTTCACATAAAATATGCTTACCCTTACCTGCCGCCTTAATACTTAAATCAGCATGGAAAACATGCGGAGTTGCAATATAAACAGCATCAATATTTTCATTTTCTAATAAAGCATCATAATTATTGAATCTAAACTCTTTTTTAATCTGATATTTATTTCCAAATTCTTCAAGCTTATTAGATGTTCTGCTTGCAATAGCTATTAACTCTCCTGAATAAAGTTGCTTTAATGCATCAGCAAAGTTATGAGCTATGCTTCCTGGGCCAATTATACCCCAACGAATTTTATCCATTTAATTAATTGATGGTGAAAGTTCACCTGAATGATATTGGGAAGCAATAGTGGAAAGAGGAATTGGTTTTATTTTGCCTGCATTTCCAGCACAACCAAACTCTGTTAAACGAGATATTACAATTTTTTTCATCCATTCTTTTGAGTCAATCAAATATTTTCTTGGATCAAATTGTGAAGGATCATTAGCAAAATGTTTTCTTATTGCCGCGGTTGATGCAAGTCTTAAATCTGTATCAATATTTATTTTTCTAACACCATGTTTAATACCTTCTTGTATTTCAAAAATGGGCACCCCATAAGTTTCTTTAATCTTTCCACCATTTTCATTAATAATTTTTATTAGATCTTGTGGTACTGAAGAAGATCCGTGCATTACTAAATGAGTATTAGGTAATTTATTATTGATTTCTTTAATTCTTTCTATTGCTAAAATATCTCCAGACGGTGGTCTTGAAAATTTATAAGCTCCATGACTTGTTCCAATAGCAATTGCTAGAGCATCCACATTAGTAGATTTAACAAAATCAGCAGCCTCTTCAGGGTCTGTTAGTAATTGATCAAGAGATAAAACACCCTCTGCACCTACTCCATCTTCTTTTTCTCCCATACCTGTCTCAAGCGACCCTAGACATCCTAATTCTCCTTCTACAGACACACCTAAATTATGAGCCATATCAACAGTTTCTTTAGTAACTTTAACATTATAAGCAAAATCAGAAGGAGTTTTTTGATCTTCAAGTAATGAGCCATCCATCATTACAGAGCTAAAACCAAGATCTATACATACCTTACAATCTGCGGGTGATCCTCCATGATCTTGGTGCATAACAATTGGAATTTTAGGAAACTCATCAACAGCGGCTTCCATCATACTTTTTATAAATTTTGAACCTGCATATTTTCTTGCACCTGCAGACGCTTGAACTATTACAGGACTATTAACTTCACTAGCTCCTTCCATTATTGCTCTTATTTGCTCTAAATTATTGACGTTAAATGCAGGAACACCGTAATTGTTATCTGCTGCGTGATCTAGAAGTTGTCTGAGTGATATAATAGCCATTTAATTATATTTAAAGAATACTATAATTTATTCAAGATTCTAACCTTTTACAGCACCAAATGTAAGTCCGTGAATAAATTGCCTTTGAAGTATAAAAAACATGATTACTGGAGGTAGGGCTGCCACTACCGAGCCAGCCGAAACTAAGTTCCACGAGGTTGTCCACTGACCTCTTAAAACGTCAAGACCCACAGTTATTGGTTTTACACTATCTCCTTGGGTTAAGACAAGAGCCCAAAAATAATCATTCCAAATAAATGTAAATTCTAAAACACCTAGTGCAGCTAAAGCAGGTATTATACATGGTATAATTATTTTTCTATAAATAGTCCACTCAGTTGCACCATCAGCTCTCGCAGCTTCAATTAATTCAAATGGAAGTTCTTTAATAAAATTCCTTAAAAAGAATGTGCAAAAACCAGTCTGAAAGGCAATATGAAAAATTATTAAACCAAAATGAGTATTATACATTCCCATTTCAATAGATATATTCCTTACAGGTATCATCAAGATTTGAAATGGAACAAAATTTCCAGCTATAAACATTGCAAAAACTAGTAAATTTAATTTAAAACGGTGCATTGCTAAAGAATAGCCTGCTAGAGAGCTAAGAAACAAAGTTCCAATAACTGTTGGTAAGGTAATAATTAAACTATTCAAAAAAAATCTTCCCATTTTTCCACCTTCAAAAACTCTAGAGTAGTTAGAAATCAAAGCTGTTTCTTCAGGAAAAGTCCAATAATTACCAGCAAGTACATCTTCAAAAGTTCTAATGGAAGTTAGCATAACAGCTATTAATGGAAGAAGCCAAACCAGAAGAGTTAAAACAAGTAATACTCTATAACCAATATTAACTTTTAAAGAATAATTTTGAATTGGAGTTGGAAACATTATTTTTCTGTTTTTTCACTTTTAAACAGCCTATACAAAAACCAAGCTATATAGATGTCCATAATTAAAAATAATATAGTTGCAATAGCTGCACCATATCCCATCCTGTAGTTGAAAAGAGATTCTTGATACATTTTATAAGCTAAAACTTCTGAGCTACCCCAAGGGCCACCTGCTGTCATTACTGCAATCAAATCAAAACTTCTAAGTGAGCCTACGATTGTTACAACAATTGCGATTAATGTTGCTGGTTTTAGTTGTGGCAATACAACATGCCACAACATTGTAAAGCCAGCAGCTCCATCGATTCTACCAGCCTCAATCATTTCTCTATTTACTCCTGTCAATCCTGTAATGTATAAAATCATCGTATAGGCAATTCCTGGAAAAAAAGATGCAATAATTATGCCATACGTAGCTAAGTTCTCCTCAGCCAAAAAAGGGATTGGATCCAATCCGAAGAAACCTAATACAAAAGTTAGTGCTCCATACTTAGGGTTATAAAACCACGTAAAAATTACACCTATTACAACTGCATTAATAACAAAAGGAAAATAAAATAGAGACTTGATATATCTCATTCCAACAATTTTTTGGTTTACGAATAAAGCCAACATTAAACCAATAGGAATAGCTATAAGACTAAATACCAACCATCTAATATTATTAAATAATGAAACATAAAATTCTTCATCATCTGTAAAAAGAGTTATATAATGATCTAAGCCAACCCACTTCCAGTTGGGTTCTCCATTTCCCCTAAGACCTTTTTTATCCATACCATTCCATTCATGAAAACTTACCCAAATTGAATCAACTATTGGATAAATAACGTAAATTAAAAAAATTAAAATTGCAGGCGCTAAAAAAAAGAATGGTGCTATTTTTAATTGGTTACGTTCCCAAAAAGTCATTATTTATGATTGCGATTTATATTAAACTTGAGGCGGAAAATTTCCGCCTCAAAAATTAAAATTTTATAGTGCTCCGTGAATTCTAGCTCTTTCTTTTTCTAATCGAGCTCGAATTTTGTCTTCACGATCAGGTTTAACCATAAATTCTTGGAAACCTTCCATTGCAGCACCTGCCATATCAGGATTAGCATCACGATCCCAGAATTGTGCAATGTCATCTGCAGCTGCAAGCATTTTTGCTCCCATAACTGAGAATCTATTTTCTGGCTTATCGGCATTTTTATTTGGACTCAACATTCCTGCCATTTTTGCCCAATTAGTAGCTGCTTCAGCATTAGACATAAAAGCTAAGAATTTTTTTGCATCCTTAACATTTTTTGCTCCACTTGGAATGTGCATTGTGTCAGTTGGTGCATCTTCAGCAACACCTATACCTTCAACTATTGTAGGAAATTGAAAGAAATCCATTTTATCTACAACACCAGCACTTTCTAAAGTTGGTACATAAAAGTTACCTATTAGATACATAGCTGCTTCACCATTAATTTGTGGAGCTTGTGCATCCTGCCAAGAGAATGATGCATGATCTTCAAGGAAGTAACCAGGATCAATTAGCTCTCTCCAAGCATCAAAAACTGCATCTAAAGATGGGTCTTCATAGCTCATTTTTCCAGCTGTAAGTTTCATATGATGATCGTAACCATTAATTCTTAAATTTAGATAATCAAACCATCCTCCTGCTGTCCAAAGATATTTAGTTCCAATAGTTATTGGAGTAATGCCATTCTTTTTAAGCATTGCACAGACCCACTTAAATTCTTCCCAATTTTTTGGAACATTTAAGCCTAAATTATCAAAAAGATCTTTACGATAATATACTCCCCACTGGTAGTAGCCCCAAGGAACTCCATATTGCTTGCCATCAACTGTTAAAGAGCCTTTTGTTGATGCCATTGAGTCATTAAGACCTGCATCTGCCCAAACATCACTTACGTCAGCAAACAAACCTTGATCAACAAAAAATTTCATTCTGTTACCTGCAAACCAAATCGCAACATCAGGTGCCTCAGCAGTTAGAAAATTTCTTATAGCTGTTTTATAAGCCTCGTGCTCATATTCGTTTACAACTACTGTTACTTCTGGATGAGCTGCTTTGAATGCATCAACATATGCATCAAAAGCTGCTTTTGAAGACTCACCTGATTGATTTGAATTGATTACAAGTGTGCCTGCTGAAGCAAAAGTAGAAGTAAAAATTACTATTAAAGTTAATAATTTTTTCATTTTTCCTCCGAGTAATAATATTAAATTTTTACAACTATTAAGTTTAAAAAAAAACACCTATTTTAAGTATTATAGGGATAAGATTAGATATGGTGGGCCCTCGAGGACTTGAACCTCGGACCACTCCGTTATGAGCGGAGCGCTCTAACCAACTGAGCTAAGGGCCCAAACTTGAGATCATCATATACAGATTATATTAAAAATATTAAGAATTATTATTTTTAGAATTATAAAATTCTTTAATTTTTTCAAAAAAAACCTCAGTAACAGTAAAATAATGACCGTTCTCTTCATGAAGTGAGTTATCAGCTTCTTGATCTTGGTTTGTATGAAAATCTATTAAATGTTGAAAAAAGTTATTAATATCTTTTATTTGATATTTTTTGCCCTCATTATCTAAAACGTAATACATTGTATATTTCTAAATATATATTATCTCTTTCTATTCAATTTATTTTTATTCATAGGGTATATGACGAAACTTACAATTATAGGTGCTGGAAGTACAGTTTTTACAAAAAATATTGTTGTTGATTTGCTAAGTATTGAGAAATTAAAAACTATTGAAATAGCTCTTATGGACATTGATGAAAATAGATTAGATAAAACTTACAAATTATTAAAAGTTATTTCTAAAAAGATTAATGCTAAACCTAAATTAACAAAACATACAAATAGAAAAGAGGCTTTATTAAATGCAGACTTTGTCCAAACAACTATTCAGGTAGGAGGATATAAGCCCTCAACCATAATTGATTTTGAAATTCCAAAAAAATTTGGCCTTAAGCAGACTATAGCAGACACTTTAGGTATAGGCGGTATCATGAGAGGACTAAGAAGCATACCAGTACTTTTAGATATAGCAAAAGACATAATTGAAATTTGTCCAAAGGCTCTATGGCTGCAATATGTAAACCCTATGTGTACTAATATGATAGCAATTAACAAAGTTTATCCTGAAATTAATTGTATAGGATTATGCCATTCTGTTCAAGGTACAGCTGAAATGCTAGCTAAAGATCTAAATGAAAATATTAAAGATATTGATTATTTATGTGCTGGTATTAATCACATGGCTTTTTATCAAAAATTTCAGAAAAAAAACACAGGTGAAGATCTTTATCCAAAACTAAAATCTTTAGCAAACAAAATAATAAATGATGAGGTCATTTCATCTAGAACAAAACAAAAAGAATTTTACACTAACAAAAACCTACATGAGAAAGTCCGCTATGAAATTTTAAGGTGTTTTGGTTATTTTGTTACTGAATCGAGTGAGCATTTTGCAGAATATGTTCCTTGGTTTATAAAAAAAAATAGAGAAGACTTAATTGACAAGTACAAAATACCTATTGAAGAATATATTGATAGATGTGAGCTTAATGAAAATATTTGGAAAGAACTGGATAAAGATATAGGTCCAATAATAGATCAACCAATTAAAAGAAGTAATGAATATGCTTCATATATTATTGATGCTGTGACCAATAACAATCAGACAACTATATATGGAAATATAATGAACAAAAAAATAATTAATAATTTACCGACTAATTGCTGTGTAGAAGTACCTTGTTTTATTGACACTAAAGGATGTCATCCTCAAAAAATTGGTTTTTTACCTGAACATTTAGCTGGTTTAATGAGGACTAACATAAATGTTCAGCTATTAACTGCTGAAGCTGCTATAACAAAAAAGAGGGAGCATATATATCATGCTGCAATGCTTGATCCATTAACAGCTGCAAATTTATCGATTGACGAAATATATCAAATGACTGATGAAATGATTGAAGCGCATGGTCATTTTCTACCTAATTATGTTTAAATCTTTATTCTTAATAAATCCCTGCCTATAATTGGATTTTTTCCAAAATCTGCCTTAACTGTTTTAATTAACTTTTTTTCGTCAAATTGAGTTGGAACCAAATGAGTTAATACAAGTTTTTTACATCTTGTAATTTTTGCTATCTTACCAACCAATGAAGAAGGCGTGTGATAAGCCTTAACATTGTGTAAAGTTTTAGCAGTTCGCATTTTATTAGTTTTCATAATTTCCCCATCTATAAAAACTTCATGTAACAGAACGTCTGCTAATTGACCAAATTTCATCACATTTTCGCATGGTCTTGTATCTCCACTAATAGTCAATTTTTTATTTTTATGAATGAAATTAAATCCATATGCATATTTAACTGGCTTATGATCCACTTCAAAATATGTTATAACTATATCTTTAATATTTATTTTTCCAGTATTTTTAAACTCTTTAACAATAATTTTAAAAGCTGCAGTTGAAGACCTTGATTCATATTTTATACGTTGTGATCTTTCTTGTTTCCAGGAATTCATAATTTTTTTAATAAAATTTTTTGTTCCTTTTGGTCCATATATTTTCCAAGGTTTAGTTCTATAAGAATGCCAAGATGAAATTATCAATTGATAAAAGTCTATAATATGATCTGAATGAAGATGGGTTAAGAATAAAGCATCAATCTTTGATGAAGATAGTTTTAATTGATCTAATCTTTGCGTTATACCTGAACCACAATCTACAAGAATTTTTGTTTTCTTTGTGCTAATTAAATTTGCAGGACCAAATCTTTTATAATCTACTTTTGGACAACCTGTTCCTAGAAGTGTCAACTCCATTATTCATCAAGAAAAGTTTTAAGTTTCCTTGCTCTTGTAGGGTGTTTTAATTTTCTTAATGCTTTAGCCTCAATTTGCCTAATTCGTTCACGCGTTACACTAAATTGTTGCCCTACTTCTTCTAATGTATGGTCACTATTCATACCAATACCAAAACGCATACGTAAAACTCTTTCTTCTCTAGGAGTTAATGAGGAAAGTATTCGTGTGGTTGTATCTCTTAAAGAACTTTTAACAGCTGCTTCTATTGGTATAAGCGCATTCTTATCTTCAATAAAATCTCCAAGTGAGCTATCATCTTCATCCCCTACAGGAGTTTCTAAACTTATAGGCTCTTTAGCAATCTTTAAAACTTTTTTAACCTTATCCAAAGGCATTCGCAACCTATCCGCTAATTCATTTGGAGTTGGCTCTCTGCCAATTTCAGTCATAATTTGTCTTGTAGTTCTTACAATTTTATTTATTGTTTCAATCATGTGTACAGGTATACGAATAGTTCGCGCTTGATCAGCTATTGATCTAGTAATTGCTTGCCTTATCCACCAGGTAGCATAAGTGGAAAATTTATAACCTCTTCTATATTCAAATTTATCAACAGCCTTCATTAAGCCTATGTTTCCTTCTTGGATTAAATCTAAAAATTGCAGACCTCTATTTGTATATTTCTTTGCTATTGAAATCACTAGTCTTAGATTTGATTCAATCATTTCCTTTTTTGCTCTATTTGCTGATCTTTCACCTTGTTGTACTGTACCAACTATGCGTCTAAATTCAGAAAGAGGCAATTCACAAGCAAGTTGAATTTCTTTTATTTCATCAATTAATTTATTAATCTCAATGTGGTTTTTATTAATAAATTTTTCCCAGTTTTTGTCTTTTAAAGACAGTAAAGATTGTATCCAGTTTTTTTCAAAATTAAAATTAATGTATTGTTCTATAAAATTTTCTCTAGGAACTCCTGAATTCATTGCTAAACGCAACATTCTTCCTTCACGAACTAATAATTTTTTATTTAACTCATATAGGGACTCCATCAATGCTTCAATAGTAGTTGAATTAAAGTGAACCTCTTTCATTGCAACTACCATTTCTTTTTGAATTTTTTTGTATTTTTTCTCTATTGCTAAATATTTTTTTTCATCTTTTTTATTAGCATTAATAAGTTCTTGACTGTTTTTTTGGAGTTTTTTAAATAATTTAGTTATTTCATCAAAATCATTTAAAACTCTTGGTTTTAGTTTTTCCTCCATTGCAGCAAGAGAAACATTTAAACCCTCTTCTTCATCTTCTTCTTCAGAATTTTTTTGCTCTTGACTTTCTTCATTAGATTCATTTTTAGATTCTTTTTTTGGTTTTTTTTCTTCTTTTTTTTCTTCTTTAGCTCCTTCAATTAACTTCAAAGTATCATCTAATTTATTATCAGAAATATCAGACATGTCATAAGTTGCTTCAAGATCCACAATATCTCTAAGGAGCATTGTTCCATCTTTAATAGAGTCTTTCCAATTAATAATAGAATGTATTGTCATTGGGCTTTCACAAATAGCGCCTATCATTTTTTCTCTTCCTGCTTCTATTCGTTTAGCTATTGCAATTTCTCCTTCTCTACTTAATAATTCAACAGCACCCATATCTCTGAGGTAAAGTCTTACTGGATCATCGGTCTTGCCTGCCTGTTTTTTTTCTTCATCTTCACCATCTTCTTCAGATTTTTTTTGCTCTTCTTTTGCAGCTTTTATTAATTCTGCCGCCTCTTCTTCTTTAAGAATTGTAATTTTATTTAATTTAAGTTTTTCAACTACTTTATTAACGTTTTCTTCATTTCTTAATTTTTTAGGTATACCTTTTTCAATAATTTTAAAGGTATAAATACCATCTACTTTATATTTTGTAATTAACTTAGATATAATTTCTTGAATATGATCATCAAAATTAATTTCTTTTTTTAATTTCTTTTTTACAACTTTAGTAGGTTTAATTTTTTGTTTTTTTAATTTATTTAGTTCTGTTGATGATTTTTTAGCAACCTTTTTTTTAGATATATTTTTTTTGATAAAGATTTTTTTTTCTTGATATTAGTTAAATTTTTTTTCTTTTTTGGGGTTTTTTTCTTAATTATTTTTTTTTTAATTTTTGATTTACTTTTAATACTTTTCTTTTTGAGAATTTTTTTCTTTTGATTTTTCTTTTTTTTAGGCATTGTACTCTTCTTTTAAAATCTCAGTATTAATTCTTTGAAGTTCTTCCCAATTTAAGGAATTTGCTTCAGATACAAACGTATCTAGGCTTTTATTTATTTTTTTCAATTTTAAAAGCCTTGTATTTAAATTTTTTACAGAATCTTGTACTTCTAATAACACTTTTTCAGATCCATAGTTACTGTCAGAATAAGGAAAAAGTTGAGTTATTTCATTATCAAGGCTCTTCTTTAATATAATTAGGAAATCTTTATTTTTACAATTTTGCAAAATTTGATCCTTGTTTTGAACAAGAACTTCCATTTCTGAAAGATAATCCAAAAGATCAATATGAGTAATATCTAAAAAATTTGCTTCTTTAAGTATTTTAATAATATCAGACCTAAGCTTATCATGATTTAAAATTGTTGCAAAAAATGAATTAACTTGTTTTTCTATCAGAGGAGATGCTTTGGGTGGTGTTAAATTATTTTTATTTTCATTTTTTCTATTTTTTATTTTTTGAAAAAATAAACTTTTAAATTCATTTCTATAAAAATATTGGATTTTTTTATCTTTAATTGTTGATACTATATCATCGAGGTATTTATCAAAAACAATTTTTTCATCTGCTTCTTGTAATTTTAATGTTTGGCTAGATTGCTCAAATACAAAATTAACTAATTGAATTGGTTTTTTAAGAATCTTAAGAAGTTCTTTAAAATTAAATTTTTCTAAAAAACTATCTGGATCTAAACCATTTGGCAATCTAATAAACTGAAGAAATTTATTAGGTTGTAGTAATGGCAATGACATTATGGCTGTTTTATATGAAGCTCTTAATCCTGCACCATCTCCATCAAACATTATAGTAGGTTTGTCTGCATATCTCCAAGCTTGAAATAATTGATCTTCTGTTAGAGCAGTGCCTAATGGAGCTACAATACTATTAACTCCATTTTGATGTAAAGTTATTACATCCATATATCCTTCACAAATTAAAATACTATTTTTTTTCCTTGCGTGATTTTTTGCTTTTTCTAAATTATAAAGTAGATATCTTTTTTGAAAAAATCGGCTTTCTGGAGAATTTATATATTTGGGATTTGATTCATCCAAGACACGACCACCAAAACCGACAATTTTTCCTTGTAGATTGGAAATTGGGAAAATTAAACGTTTATAAAAAAAATCTTTGATTTTTTTATTTTTATCATATTTCACAACATTACTTTTTAATAAGTCATCATCTGCAAATGAATGATCTTTTAAATATTTATAAAGATTGTTGTTTTTGTTGAATGAATAGCCCAATCTAAAATTTTTAATTGTTTCTATATTAATGTTTCTTGATTCTAGATATTCAGTGCATAAATTTTTTTCATCATGCAAATTTCTCTCAAACCATTTAGTTGAGAGTTCTAAAATTTTATAAACATTTTCATCTTTTGATGAAGTTTTAAACTCTTTAAAGTCTATATTTACACCAGCCCTTTTGCTTAGCTCTTTTACAGCATCTAAAAATGAGTAATTATACAAATCAGTATATAGAGAAAAAATATCACCTTTAGCGCCACAACCAAAACAATAGTAAGAACCTAGGTCATCATTAATCTTACATGATGGTGTTTTTTCATCATGAAACAAGCAACAGCACCAAGAGTCTTTTCCCTTTTTAACTATTTTTGTTTTTTTTTCTATTTCAGTAGAAAGCGGTATTTTTGATTTTATTGTATCAAGATCGTGTTTAGAAAATGCCATTAACTAGAAAGCTTTGATTTAGCGATTTTACCTGCTAAACCCATATCAATTTGACCAGAATAATCAGATTTTAAAAAACCCATTAATTTTCCCATATCTTTTAAAGAATTAATATTATTTGTTTTAATTATAGTATCTATTATTTCCTCAGTTTCTTTCTCATTTTTTTGTAGGGGTAAAAAACCTTTTATTATTTCTATTTCTTCCTTTTCTTTTTCAATTAAGTCATTCCGATTCGCTTTTTTAAAAGAATCTATAGAGTCATTTCTTTGTTTTATTAAGCTTTGAAGCAAAGTCATAATTTGAGCTTCCTTTATTCCATCATCTATACCAGAAGTTCGAGCCTCAATATCTTTATCTTTGATAGAACTTTTAACTAATCTTAAAGTATTTGTTATATTGGGTTTTTTTTCCAATATTGATTTCTTATATTCTTTTTCTATTTTTTCACGTATGCTCATTATTTATTTCCACAGAATCGATATATTAATATCAAAATAACTAATATAATGGTTATTAATAATTTCAACTAATCCTTGACTAAGGTTTTCAAAAAATCTAGTAAACCTGCAGTTTGCTTCACATAAAATGCTAAAAGAAAAAGAGAGCTATCCACAACTAAAATCTCCTACAGCTGCTCTCATTTTAGAAAATGGTGAAACCTTTTGGGGTCATGGATTAGGGCCTTTGAAAGGTAGTATTGGAGAACTATGCTTTAATACATCACAAACTGGGTATCAGGAGGCTCTTACTGATCCTTCCTATGCTAAACAGATAATTACATTTACTTTCCCCCATATTGGCATTGTAGGTACTAATGATGATGATTTGGAATCAAAAGGTATTTATGCATCAGGTTGCGTCATTAACCAACCTCCTTCTTCTTACTCGAATTGGAGAGCAGAAAATGATTTAGATTTTTTTTTTAAAAAAAATAATGTACCCTGTATTTATAACATTGATACTCGCCAAATAACCAAAAAACTAACTAAAAAAGGTGCTTTAAAAGCTGCAATCGTTCACTTTGGAAATAATATAGAAAAACTTAAATTGTTAAAAAATAAATTAAATAGCTGGTCAGGTTTACAAAATCTAGATGTTGCTTCAATAGTTTCTACCAAAAAAAATTATTTATGGAATAAAACAATATGGAGTGCAAATCTAAAAAATTCTAAAAAACAAAAATTAAATAAATATTCAATTGCTTGTTTTGATTTTGGTATAAAACAAAATATATTAAGAAATTTAGTTAATTTAAATCTTAAGCCTACAGTTGTGAATGCTAAAAGTTCTTTTGAAGATATTTTATCTTTAAAACCTGATGGTATATTTCTATCTAACGGTCCAGGTGATCCTTTTGCAACTGGTGAATATGCTATACCTGTAATAAAAAAATTAATAAAACATAAGATCCCAATATTTGGTATATGTCTGGGGCATCAAATATTAAGCCTAGCCTTAGGTGCTAAAACTAAAAAAATGTTCCAAGGCCATAGGGGCTGCAATCATCCTGTAAAAAATTTATTAACTTCTGAAGTCGAAATTACTTCTCAAAACCATGGCTTTGAAGTTGATAGAAATAGTTTTACAAATCAAATAACTGAAACCCATATTTCTTTATTTGATGGTTCTAATGAAGGTATTGAGCATAAGGAATTACCAGTTTTTAGTGTCCAATATCACCCTGAAGCAAGTCCTGGTCCACATGACAGTCATTATCTTTTTAAAAAATTTTATAAAATAATATCAACAAATGCCAAAAAGAACTGATATTAAAAAAATATTAATTATAGGTGCTGGCCCTATTGTTATTGGTCAAGCTTGTGAGTTTGACTATTCAGGTGCTCAAGCTTGTAAATCTCTTAAAGAAGAAGGTTATGAAATTGTCTTGATAAATTCTAATCCAGCAACAATTATGACAGATCCAGAATTAGCTCACAAAACATATATTGAGCCAATAACAACGAAATTTGTTGAAGAAATAATAAAAAAAGAAAATCCTGATGCATTGTTGCCAACCATGGGGGGTCAAACGGCTCTTAACGTTTCTATGGAGCTTTTTAAAGAAGGTATATTAAGTAAGTATAATGTCACAATGATAGGTGCAAATCCTCAAGCAATTGAACTTGCTGAAGATAGGCAAAAATTTAAAGATGCAATGAAAGAAATAGGTCTAAAATGCCCTAAAAGCATTATTGTAGATAATATTGATGAAGCTGAAAAAGTAAAAAATGAACTAAAACTTCCACTTGTTATAAGACCAAGTTTTACTTTAGGAGGAACTGGTGGAGGCGTTGCTTATTCTAAAGATGAGTTTAATCAAATGGCTGTTAGGGGATTAAAAGCAAGTCCAACAAATCAAATTTTGATAGAAAAATCAGTTGCAGGATGGAAAGAATTTGAAATGGAAGTAGTTAGAGACTCAAAAGATAATTGTATAATAATATGTTCAATTGAAAATGTTGATCCTATGGGTGTGCATACAGGGGACAGCATTACTATTGCTCCCTCTTTAACACTTACAGATAAAGAATATCAATATCTTAGAGATGCCAGTATCAAAGTTCTAAGAAAAATAGGGGTTGATACTGGAGGATCAAATGTTCAATTTGCAATAAATCCAAATAATGGAGAAGTAAATGTAATAGAAATGAATCCTCGTGTGAGCCGCTCATCTGCTTTAGCTTCCAAAGCTACAGGTTTTCCAATTGCAAAAATAGCAGCTAAATTAGCTATAGGATATACGTTAGACGAATTGAAAAATGATATTACCACAACAACGCCTGCAAGTTTTGAACCAACTATTGATTATGTAGTAACTAAAATCCCTCGATTTACCTTTGAAAAATTTACTGGAACTGACTCTAGTTTGACCACCTCAATGAAATCTGTTGGTGAATCAATGAGTATTGGTAGGTCTTTTTTAGAATCTCTGCAAAAAGGATTTGCTTCTTTAGAATATGATCTTGATGGATTTGATTCACCTAAAAATATTGTTTTAAATGAAAAAAACATATTAAGCGAATTAAAGGTACAGTCTTCTCAAAGACTTTTAATGATAGGTGAAGCAATTCGCCTTGGAAAGGAAATAGAAGAAATTCAAAAAATTACTAGTTATGACTTATGGTTTATTAAACAAATCAAATCTCTAATTAATATAGAGTCAATAATAATTAAAAATGATTTGAGCTTTGATATTCTTTTACTTGCAAAATCTAATGGTTTTTCTGATAAAAAAATTGCTAAGCTAAAAAAAATTAGTGAGATTGAAGTTCGTAATTTAAGAAAAAAACTTAAAATAGATCCTGTTTATCGTTTGGTAGATACATGTGCAGGTGAATTTGAATCTAAGACGCCATATTTATATTCAACATATGATTGGAACGAAAGTAATTCAAAATTTTGTGAATCATATCCAACTAATAATAAAAAAGTTATTATATTAGGAGGCGGCCCAAATAGGATTGGCCAGGGCATTGAATTTGATTATTGTTGTGTTCACGCCGTATATGCTTTGAAAGAAAAAGGTATTGAAACAATAATGATTAATTGTAATCCTGAAACTGTTTCAACAGACTATGATACAGCTGATAGGCTGTATTTTGAACCGTTAACTGCTGAAAGCGTTATTGAAATATATAATAAAGAATCAAGTAAAGGTGAGGTTCTAGGAGTTTATGTTCAGTTTGGCGGACAAACTCCTCTCAAAATTGCAAATGAATTAGAAAAAGAAGGAATAAAAATACTTGGAACTTCAACAGAATCTATAGATTTAGCAGAAGATAGAGATAGATTTAGCAAAATTTTAAATTCTCTTAATATTTCACAACCTTTAAATGGGTTTGCAAATAATGTTGAAGAAACTTTAACTATTGCAAAAAAAATTAACTTTCCTGTTTTAGTTAGACCCTCTTATGTCTTAGGGGGAAGAGCCATGGAAATCGCCTACAATGAAAATCATCTTAAAAGTTTTGCAAAAAATGCCATGGAAGTATCCTCAAATAATACTATTTTAGTAGATCAGTATCTTGAAAATGCTATTGAAATTGATGTAGATTTAATAAGAGACTCTGAAGGTGATATTTTCATTGCAGGAATTATGGAACATATAGAAGAAGCAGGCATTCATTCAGGAGATAGTGCTTGTTCTTTACCACCCTTTTCAGTTAGCCAGTCAATACAAAGTTTAATTAAGGAATGGGTGTCAAAAATAGCAAATAAAATAAAAGTTGTAGGATTAATGAATACTCAACTAGCTCTTAAAGATAATAAATTATATGTTCTTGAGGTTAATCCAAGAGCAAGTAGGACAGTGCCGTTCGTTGCAAAAGCAACTGGCGTACCTATAGCAAAGATAGCTTCTAAAATTATGATAGGTGATAAACTAAAAGATCTAATAAATTTAGATTTTGAAAAAAAAATGAATACGTTTAATGTAAAAGAATCAGTTTTCCCTTTTAATAAATTTGATGGTGTTGATTTGGTTTTAGGTCCTGAGATGAAGTCTACAGGAGAAGTGATGGGAATTGATAATTCTTTTTTATCAGCTTTTATAAAAAGTCAATTAGCAAGCGGTGTTATATTACCAAGCAAAGGGAGTGTTTTTCTTTCTATTGATGATGATAATAAAAAAAATATAGTTGAAATGGCAAAAAAACTTTCTACTTTAAAATTTAATATAATTGCAACAAGAGGGACAGCGAATTTTCTAAAAGATCATAAAATTAAAGTAAATGAAATAAATAAGGTTAAAGAAGGAAGTCCTCATGTTGTTGATTCCTTAATTTCAAACAAAATACAATTAGTTATTAATACTACCAAAACTCAAGGCTCAATTAGAGATAGCTATAGTATTAGAAGGACTTCTTTAATGTATAATATTCCATATTATACTACCATAGCAGGTGCTAGGGTTGCAGTTGATGCTATAAGAGTGTTGAAAAATAATCAGCTTAAAGTTAATAATTTACAATCAATTCATTAATTTTATTGACTTTAAAATTAAATAAATCATCATACTTTATATGAATAAAATACCAATGACTTCACAAGGATATGACAGTTTGCAAGTAGAGCTAAAAAAGCTTATTAATGAGGATAGGCCCAATATAATTAGTGCTATAGCAGAAGCCAGAAGTCATGGTGATCTTTCAGAAAATGCTGAATATCAATATGCAAAAGAACAACAAAGTTTAATAGAAGGTAAAATAGCTGATCTTGAAAGCATGATGAGTCATGCAGAGATAATTGATGTTAAGTCGATTTCAGGTAAAGAAATAAAATTTGGAGCAACAGTAGAAATTCAAGATGAGGAAAAAGGTAAAAAATCAACGTACCAAATTGTGGGCGAGTATGAATCTGATATAGAAAATAAAAAACTTTCAGTTAATAGTCCTTTGGCAAGAGGTTTAATTGGTAAAATTAAAGGAGATGTTGTTGAAATAAATAGTCCAAAAGGAACAAAAACATACACTATTCTACTTGTTAAATTCATTTGAACATTACTAATTATAAAATTTGGACTTTAACAGATGGTTCTGAAGGAATGGTTAGTCAAGTTTTAGGACTTGCCAAAGAATTTAGTGATGAAATATTAGAGATAAAAACAAATCTATATTTCCCATGGTCTTTTTTGCAACCTGGAATTTTACCTATAAACAAATGGACGTTTAAAAATAATTTACCTATTGAAGATAAACCAAATTTAGTAATCAGTTGTGGAAGGAAGAGTGTTTATCTCTCAATATTTTTAAAAAAAAAATATAATGATATTATTAATATACATATTCAAAATCCTAAAATTTCATTTGATAATTTCAATTATATAGTTGCCCCTAATCATGATATGATTTCAGGTAAAAATGTAATTAATTCTATTGGAGCTTTGCACAAATTTTCACCTACAATAATTACAAATACAAAAGATATTAAAAATTTGCCATCTAAAAACTTAATATCGTGTATAATTGGTGGGCAAAATAATCATTATAATTTTGGACCAAAAGAAGCTGAAAGCTTATGTAAGAAATTGTTAGATTTAAAAAAACATAATCCAGAAATTAATTTGCTAATTATATCTTCTAGAAGAACAGAAAGTTCTATTAAAATAATTATAAAAAATAAATTAGGAGAAATCTCAAATTTATGGCTTGGTGAGGGCTACAACCCATATGTTTTTTCGCTAAAGTATTCTAGCCACTTTATACTAACTTCTGACTCAACCTCTATGATTTCCGAATCAGCAATAACAGGAAAACCTATTTACATACATCATTTGCCTTATAAGAGAATAAGTAAAAGACTAGAAAGCTTTCACAATGAGTTCAGAATGCTAAATATAACAAGAGATTTTGTATTTACAAAAAGTCTTTCAAATTGGACTTATAACCCTTTAAATGAATCCAAAAGAATTTCTGGAATAATAAAAGAAAGAATTATAGAAGATAGTAAATGAATTTAAATAATGTAAGTTTTTGTGATTTTCCATTTTATCATTGGGAGATGAGTAATTTTCTTGACAAAGAAACATTAAATGAAATTTCTTTTTCATCAGTTCCTGACGGTGAAAGGTCTTATGATGGAACTAGAGCTGCAGATTATAGTGGTAAAGGAAAAGATGGCAAATTAAGGTTATTTATAACAAAAGAAAACTCACTTGATTATCCAAATCTAACTAAGTTAATTAATAAATTTCAAAGTAATGAATTTGTAAATAAAATTTCCTCACTAATGAAAAAGAATCTCTCAAATTCTTTTGTTAGATTAGAGGTCATTGGAGATAAAAAAGGCTTTTGGTTAAAGCCACATAAGGATATTAAAGAAAAACTAATGACAATGATGGTATGGGCAAACCCCTATAATGAATCAGAACAACTTGGTACAGATTTATATGATAATGAATTTAAAATTGTAAAAACAGTAAAATATATTCATAATTCAGGATATTTTTTCTCATCAGGTGAGGATACCTGGCATGGATTAGAATTAAAAGAAATTAAGAAAGAAAGACGTTGTATTCAAATTAATTATGTGACTTTTAAAACAGATTGGCCAATAGAAGTTGTATAATAATATAATATTTTAAAATAATGACAAAAGATATTAAAACAGATGTTCTAATTATAGGCTCTGGTCCCGCTGGTTATACAGCTGCAATTTACGCTGCTAGGGCTAATTTAAAACCTCATATAGTCTCTGGTTTAGAACCTGGGGGTCAACTTACTATAACTACTGATGTTGAAAATTACCCTGGATATGAAAATGTAATACAAGGACCTTGGCTAATGCAACAAATGAAAGAACAAGCCATAAAAGTTGGTACAGAATTTCACAATGATATAGTTGCTGATGTAAATTTTGATAAAAAACCATTTTTTGCTTCTACTGATGGGGGATTAATTTTTCAAGCTAAAACAATAATCATTACAACTGGTGCACAAGCAAGATGGTTAAATATTGAAAGTGAAAATAAATATAAAGGTTTTGGTATTTCAGCCTGCGCCACATGTGACGGTTTTTTTTTTAAAGATCAAGAAATAGCAGTGATTGGTGGAGGAAACTCTGCTGTCGAAGAAGCTTTATTTCTTACTAAATTTGCATCTAAAGTTACTTTAATACATAGAAGGGATCAATTACGTGCTGAAAAAATTCTACAAGAGCGATTGTTTAATAATCCAAAGATTCAAGTATTATGGAATAAAAAAGTTTTAAGTTTTGAAGGGAATGAGAATCCTCTTGCTTTAAACAAAATCAAACTTGAAGATACTATAAATAAATCTCATACTGAGCTCAAGATATCAGGAGCTTTTATAGCCATAGGCCATGATCCAGCAACGTCACTATTTAAAAATAAAATAAAAATGGATAAAGATAATTACATTATAACAAAACCTGATAGCACGGAAACTAGTATAAAAGGTGTTTTTGCTGCTGGAGATGTAAAAGATAAGATATTTAGACAAGCAGTCACAGCAGCTGGAATGGGTTGTATGGCAGCTTTGGAAGCAGAAAAATATATTGCAGAGTTAGATAATTAGCCTTGTCTTGCTTTCATTCGGGGATTTTTTTTATTTATAATATAAATGCGCCCCTTTCTTCTAACTAATTTGCAATCTTTATCCCTAGATTTAGCCGATTTAAGTGAACATCTAACTTTCATAACTGAGCAGAGCTATTAAATTCTATGGTATATTTTGTCAAACATATATTAAAGACCATAACAAATGCGCAAAATTTTTAAACCTGGAAGATCAAATATTATTGCCCAAAATGGTATGGCTGCTACCTCACAACCATTAAGTACTTTAGAGGCTATTTCTATATTAAAAAAAGGAGGGAATGCTGTGGATGCGGCTATTGCTGCTTCAGCCGTCCAAGCAGTGGTTGAGCCAAGCTCAACAGGTATTGGAGGAGATTGTTTTGCTATTGTTGCTATGAATGGAAAAAAACCAATATCTGTGAATGGATCTGGTATATCTCCACTAAAATTGAACACTGATTATTTAAATAAAAACAAAATAAATAAAATTGAAAATACTAGCGTTCATTCTGTAACAATACCAGGTGCTGTAGAAGCTTGGTACTCAATGCATCAAAAATTTGGAAAGCTAAAATTTGCTGAATTATTCATTAATGCTGAAAATTATGCAAGAAATGGATTCCCTGTTCATGAAGTTGAATCAATATCTTGGAAGAAAAATATAAATAAATTATCAAAATTTAAAACTACTTCAAAATTATTTTTAAAAAAAAACGATTCTTATAAATTTGGAGAAATTTTTAAAAACATACCTCTAGCAAATACTCTAAATACAATTGGAAAGAAGGGGGCTAGAGGATTTTACCAAAGTAACATTACAAAAGACATGGTTCGAACACTTAATTCCTTAGGTGGTTTACATACTTTAACAGATTTTGAAGCCCAAAAAACAATATTTTCTGATACTATTAGTAATAAATATAAAAATTTTAATCTTCATCAGTGTCCAATAAATGGACCAGGAATAATTGTTTTAATAATGATGGAACTTTTTGAAAGATTTAATTTCAATAACTTGTTACCTAATAGTTTTGAAAGATTTCATTTACAAACAGAAATTACTAAAGTTGCATTTGAAATTAAAGAAGCAGAATTGGGTGATCCAAATTTTTCAAAAGTGGATTTAAAAAAATTTTTAAAAAAAGATTTTATTGATTTATTATATAAAAAAATAAAAATGAATAAAATTTATGATCCAAAAAAAGCATTTGTAACAGCTCATCCCGAGACTATTTATTTAACTGTTGTAGATAAGGATTTAAATGCTGTATCTTTTATAAACTCACTTTGCTATGCTTTTGGGAGTGGTATTTCTTCAAGAAAAACTGGGGTATTATTTCATAACAGAGGAGTTAATTTTAGATTACAAAAAGGTCATCCAAACTCAATTGATGGCCATAAAAGACCTCTACATACAATAATTCCCGCTCTTTTAACTGATAAAAAAAATGATGTGGTATTTTCTTTTGGTGTTATGGGTGGGCAATACCAGCCAGTCGGCCAAACGCATGTTTTGCAAAACATATACGATTTTAATATGAGTGTTCAAGAAGCAATCGATTTTCCACGTGCATTTATGATAAATGGTAATTTAAAATTAGAAAAAGGCATACCTTTAAAAACATATAATAAACTTAAAAAATTAGGCCATAATGTTAGTTATGATAATAATTCTATAGGTGGCGGCCAAGGTATCATAGTAGATAGGAAAAGAGGAATAATGATAGGTGGTTCAGATCCTCGCAAAGATGGCTTTGCTTTAGGCTACTAATTATATTTTGCCAAAAGTATCATTATATTGGTTGTTGACCCTTATAAAAGTAGTACATTTACTTAGTTGTTTTAAAGTTGGCGCTCCAACATATGTACAACTACTTCTAATGCCTCCGAGTATATCTCTTATAGTTTCATCTAAACTATTTCTAAATGGTATTCGAACTTTTTTACCTTCAGAAGATCTGTAATCAGCTAAACCACCATAATGTTTGTGATTAGCTTCTTCTGAGCTTGAACCATAGAATTCAATAAACTTTTTATTTTGAGACTCAATTATCTTTCCGCCACCCTCTTTGTGACCTGCTAACATTCCTCCTAACATAACAAAATCAGCGCCTCCTCCAAAAGCTTTAGCAACATCTCCAGGACAAGTGCACCCTCCATCAGCAATGATGTGAGCACCTAAACCATGAGCAGCGTCTGCACATTCCATTACAGCACTTAGTTGTGGGTAACCAACTCCGGTTTGGATTCTAGTAGTACATACACTTCCTGGACCTATACCAACCTTTACAATATCTGCTCCACTTAGAATCAGTTCTTGAGTCATATCTGCAGTAACCACATTCCCTGCTACTATAGTTTTTTTTGGATGCTTTGATCTGACTTGAGATACAAACTTACTAAAATTCTCTGAATAACCATTTGCAACATCAATACAAATAAACTGAAAATTTGGAAATTTTGATAAAATTTTGTTTAAACGCTTATAACTTTCTTGGCTTGTACCACAGCTTAAAGAAATAAATTTCTCAATACCTTTTTTTTTATAAATAGACTTTATATGAGATATTTCGTGTTGTTTTGTTAGCGCTGTTAATAATTTATGAAATGTTAATTTTTTTGCAATTTCAATTTCACCAACTCCATCCATATTTGATGCAATTATTGGTATTCCTTGCCAGCTATATTTTGAGTATTTAAAAGTATATTTTCTGCTTAAATCAACTTCTTTTCTACTTTTTAAAGTGCTCCTTTTTGGCCTAAAAAGCACATCTGAATAATCTAGTTTTATTTCTTCTTCAATTCTCATAGAAAAGTTATAAATATAATAATCGAGTTATTTTAATAAATAATTAAAATTTTAAAACAAATAATAAAAACTAAAAATGTTGATAAAAACCTTAATAAATGATTATAAAACTAAATTTGATAAGTATTATTTTGGTTTACTTAAAGCTAATCTTAGCACCTCGATTCTGTCGAAAGCTATGATTTATGCCTCATTAAGTGGTGGTAAAAGAATTAGACCATTCTTAATCTACCAAGCAGCAAAGATAGCCAAAACAAAAAGAAGTCAATATCTTAGATTAGCAGCTTCAATAGAAAGTATTCATTCCTATTCATTAATACATGATGATTTACCCAGTATGGACAATGATGACTTTAGAAGAGGAAAATTAAGTACACATAAAAAATTTGATGAAGCGACAGCGATTTTGGCTGGAGATGCGTTACATGACTTTGCTTTTGAAATATTATCAAATGAAAAAACTAATAAAGATCCAAATATAAGAATTAAACTTGTTAACTATTTATCTAGATCATTAGGTCATCAAGGCTTAGCAGCTGGGCAGTCACTTGATTTATTATATGAAAATAAAAAAAATAATTTTGAAAATATAATTAATATGTATAGACTTAAAACTGGTTTGCTTTTTGAATTTTGTTTTAGTTCCCCTTTTATTTTAAATAATCAAAAAAAAGAAATTATAGATTTTTATAAAAAATATGGATTATTATTTGGTATGTTATTTCAGATTGTTGATGATTTAATTGATGAAAACAAATCTTTTAAATTAATTGGTAAAACTCCAGGTAAAGATAGAAAACAAGGTAAAAGCACTTTGTTAGACTTGTTAGGAATTGAAAAAGTTTCTTTATTTTGTGAAAACGAAGTAAATAAGTTTATTAAAAAAAATCCTTATCACTTTAAAAAACATTCAATTTTAAAAGATTTGCTATTTTTCAATTTATCAAGAATAAAGTAATTTAAATATTCAATATCTTTAATCAAATTTTTAAATTAACTTGTAGTCTTTAACTTATTACAAGAATAAAGTTTTATAAATTAGAAAATGTTATTTTTTACTAAAATATCTTTCATATACACCCTTTATAATATAACCTTATACTATAGAAATTTCATGCAAACAAATTTACAAAGATCTGATGGCAATCTAAATATAGAACTAAATAATAATGAGATCAAAACATTATTTCAAAGTGGGTCATCTAAGGTTTTATTACCAAATAGTTATAATGCAAATAAAGAATTAGTTTTAATAAATACTACAGGTGGAGTTACTTGTAATGACTCACTAAAGATTAAAATTAATTTAGAAAATTCTAATGCCTCTATTTCAACCCAAGCAGCTGAAAAAATTTATGCTGGCATAGGAGAGCCAGCCCAAGTAGATATTGATATTATTTTAAAAAACACAAATTTAAATTGGCTTCCTAAAGAATTAATACTTTTTAATAATTCCAAACTAAAAAGAAGAATAAATATTAATATTGAAGGTAATTCTAATTTAATTTTTTGTGAAACATCAATTTTAGGAAGAAAAGCAATGTCAGAAAAAATACAAAATATGTTTTTTTCTGATATTTGGAAAGTAACAAAAAATTCAAATCTTAAACATATTGAAGCTATAAATATTAATGGAAAAACTAATGAAGTTTTAAATAATAGATTTACACTTAATAATCATTCATCTTTTTCTACAATATTGATATTTGGTAAAATTGTCGAAAACATACAAAATGACATTAGAAAAACCATAGAAAATATCAAAGATATATTTTGTGAACTATCTATTTGGAATGAAAAAATTGTTATTAGAAGTATAGCTAATGATAATTATGATTTAAAAAAAACATTAAATTATATTTTAAAAAATATTATAAATGATAAACTTCCCAAAAATTGGAATTTATAAATGAAATTGACTCCAAGAGAAAAAGATAAATTAATGCTTTCTATTGCAGCAATTGTTGCTAGAAAAAGACTAGATCGTGGAATAAAACTAAATTATCCTGAGGCTATAGCTTTAATAACTGATTTTGTAATTGAAGGTGCTAGAGATGGAAAAAAGGTATCTGAATTAATGGAGTCTGGAGCAAAAGTTGTTAAAAAAGAAAATTGTATGGATGGTGTTGCTGATATGATTTCTGAAGTACAAGTTGAAGCAACATTTCCTGATGGAACAAAACTAGTAACTGTACATAAACCGATAAGATAATGAAACCAGGAGAAATTATTACTAAAGAAAATAGTGAGTTAAAACTTAATGAAAATCGAACATCTATACTAATACAAGTATCCAATACAGGTGATCGCCCTATACAGATTGGTAGTCATTATCATTTTGCAGAAGCAAATGAATTTTTAGAATTTGATAGAAATACATCAAGAGGAATGCGGTTAAATATACCATCTGGTACTGCTGTTCGCTTTGAACCAGGTCAAACAAAAGATGTTGAGCTAATTGAAATTGGTGGTGAAAGAAAAATTTTTGGTTTTAATAAAAAAATAATGGGCAATTTATAATGAAAAAAATAAATAGAAATGCTTATGCTGATATGTATGGTCCGACAACTGGTGATAAAATTAGATTAGCAGACACAGAACTTTTTATAGAAGTTGAAAAAGATCTTACAACTTACGGTGAAGAAGTTAAATTTGGAGGAGGTAAGGTCATAAGAGACGGGATGGGTCAGTCTCAAGTTTCACGAAAAGATGGAGCAGTTGATACAGTTATAACAAATGCTCTAGTAGTTGATGTAAACGGAATTTATAAAGCAGATATTGGCCTAAAAGATGGTTTAATAAATGAGATAGGAAAAGCGGGTAATCCTGATACACAACCAAATGTAAATATTATAATTGGCCCTGGTACTGAAATAATTGCCGGAGAAGGAAAAATAATTACAGCTGGTGGTTTTGACAGTCATATACATTTCATTTGTCCTCAGCAAATTGATGATTCTTTACATTCTGGTATCACAACTATGCTAGGAGGTGGAACAGGCCCTGCTCATGGAACTCTAGCAACAACTGTCACTCCTGGTCCATGGCATATAGAAAAAATGATTCAATCAGCAGATGCCTTTTCAATGAATTTAGCTTTTGCTGGCAAAGGTAATAGTTCTCTCCCATTAGCACTTGAAGAACAGGTAATTGCTGGGGCGAGCTCACTTAAATTACATGAAGATTGGGGCACTACTCCTGCTGCAATAGATAATTGTTTAAATGTTGCAGACAAATATGACATTCAAGTGATGATACATACTGATACATTAAACGAAAGTGGCTTTGTTGAGAGTACTATTAAAGCAATTAATGGAAGAACTATTCATGCATTTCATACTGAAGGAGCTGGTGGAGGTCATGCACCAGATATTATAAAAGTTTGCGGTGAAAAATATGTCATTCCTTCATCAACTAATCCAACTAGACCTTATACAATTAACACTGTTGAAGAACATTTAGACATGCTTATGGTGTGCCATCACCTTGATAAATCTATACCTGAAGATGTTGCTTTTGCTGAAAGCCGTATTAGAAAAGAAACTATTGCTGCAGAAGATATTCTTCATGACATTGGTGCGTTTTCAATTATTGCTTCAGATAGTCAAGCTATGGGTCGCGTTGGAGAAGTTATAATTAGAACATGGCAGACAGCTCATAAAATGAAAGTGCAAAGAGGACAGCTAAAAGAAGAAAAAGGGAATAACGATAATTTGCGAGTAAAAAGATATATAGCTAAATATACTATTAATCCTGCTATAGCCCATGGGATATCGGAAAATATTGGAACAATAGAAAAAAATAAGCGTGCTGATATTGTAATTTGGGATCCAGCATTTTTTGGTGTCAAACCAGAGATTATTTTAATGGGAGGAAGTATTGCTTGCGCTCAAATGGGCGATCCTAATGCGTCAATACCAACACCTCAGCCAGTCTATTCGAGGCCCATGTTTGCTTCATTTGGAAAATCTCTTGAAAAGTCTTCTGTTACATTTGTAAGCCAAATATCTCTTGATAAAGACATGCACAAAAATTCAGGGATTAATAAATCATTATTGCCAGTAAAGAATATTAGAAATATTTCAAAAAATGATATGATATTAAATAATTGTTGTCCAAAAATAGAGGTTAATCCTGAAACATATGAAGTATTTGCTGATGGAGAGCTTATTACATGCGAGCCTGCTAAAATTTTACCTTTAGCACAACGATACTTTATGTATTAAAATGCAAACATCTTTTAAAGTCATTAGTTATAATGAAAAAAATAAAAAATTAATTGATAATATTTCTTTATCGTATGAGGAAAGGTTTATTCGGAGAAAAAAATTAATAGCTGATAATGGAACTGAATTTTTAGTTAATTTAAAAGAGACCATAAGCGTTGATGAAAATCATTTTTTTGAACTTGAAAATGGAAAAGTAATAAAAATTATTTCTAAAGAAGAAAATTTGATTGAAATTAAGGGTAAAAATCTCAAGCAAATCATTTGGCACATAGGTAATAGGCATTTACCGTGTCAAATTGAAGAAACAAGAATACTAATTCAAGAGGATCCTGTAATTTTGGATATGATTTTAAAGCTTGATGGTAATGTCAATAAAGTGTTTGAAAAATTTAACCCAGAAGGTGGGGCTTATGGTTTGGGTCGGACCCATAGTCATAAACATTAATATGCATAATAATATTAAAGATCCTTTACAAATATTGCAAATTTGGTTTTCTTCATCATTTCCTGTTGGGTCTTATGCATATTCTCATGGCTTGGAAGCTATAATTGATAATAAACTGATTAATAACAAAAATGATGTTGAGGAATTTTTATGCGCACTTCTCTTTAACGGAACTCTAAGAAATGAATATATTTTTATTAAATCTATTTATGAAGGGAAAAAAATTAATGATCTTATCTTATCAAGTGCTTCTTCAAAAGAAAGACAAATAGAAATGATTGATATGGGTAATTCATTTAGAAAAATTATGAAGCAAAGCTGGGACCTTAAATTGCCTGAAAATACTGCTTTTACTTATTGTTTAACTAAAGCTGCTATTCATTTTAATATAAAGTTTGAGTATTTAATAAAATTTTACCTTCAGTCGTTTATTTCTAATTTAATAAATGTTTGTGTAAAGCACATTCCCATTTCTCAAAAAGATGGGCAAAAATTAAATGTTATTTTTATAAATAAAATACAAGATTTTTTACAAAAATCAGATAAATTGAATCTTGATGATATAGGATCAGCCTTTTTTATTGGAGATATCTTTAGTATTAAACATGAAAATTTAGAAACAAGGATTTATTTAACATGAATAATATTAACGGACCTCTGAAAGTTGGTATAGGTGGGGGAATAGGAACGGGTAAAACTAGTTTAACAGAGGCACTTTGCCGTCACTTATCTAAAAAAATTTCTATGGCTGTTATTTCTAATGATATTTATACAATTGAAGACGCTGAGTATTTAATGAAGGCTCAAGTACTCCCCATAGAAAGGATTAAAGGAGTAGAAACTGGTGGATGCCCTCATACTGCTATTAGAGAAGATTGTTCGATTAATTTATTAGCTGTAGATGAAATGATAAAAAAATTTCCTGATCTGGAATTAATTTTAATTGAGTCTGGGGGAGATAATCTCGCAGCAACATTTAGTCCTGAGTTGGTTGACTTAACAATTTACATGATTGATGTTGCAATGGGAGCTGATATTCCAAGAAAAAAAGCTCCAGCGATTAAAAAATCAGATTTGTTGATAATTAATAAAATAGACCTGGCACCATATGTTGAAGTCAATTTAAATGAAATGAAGGCAGATGTTGAAAAAGCCAGAAATGGTTTGCCGTATATTTTTGGTGAAATGAAAAAAAACAATGGTATCGATAAAATTTCTGAATTTATAATATCTCATGGAGGTTTGTAATCTCTAATTGATTTTTCGCTACACACATTTGAAGGCAGAGAGTATTATGGTGGGTGCAACAGGACTTGAACCTGTGACCTCTGCCGTGTCGAGGCAGCGCTCTACCACTGAGCTACGCACCCAAAAAAATTAATATTTTTTATTTTAAATTAATATAAAATCTATAAAAAAAATAGATAAATGAAAAAAAATATTTTTCACCAATTAAAAGAAAAAGATATTAAAGATGTTTTATATATATATAATTATCATATTGAACACTCAATAGGTAATTTTGAAGAAAAAAAAATGTCTTTTGTTTCATTTAGTAAGTTTATTAATTCAATTAATAAAAAAAAACTTCCATTTATTGTTAGTAAAACAAACAATATAATATCTGGTTTTGCTTTTTTGAGCCAATATAGAAATAAAAGTGGCTACAGATTTACTTTTGAAAATTCAATTTATATTCACCCTGAGTTTGTAAACAAAGGCATAGGTAATCAACTTCTAAAAGAGTTAATAAAAAATTGCAAAAAAAATAAAACAATAAAAAATATAATTGCCGTAATTGGTGATTCTAAAAATTATAACTCTATAAAAATTCATAAAAACAATGGGTTTGTAAAAATTGGTATATTAAAAAAAGTAGGTTTTAAAAAAAATAAATGGATTGACTCAGTTTATATGCAAAAAAAACTATGAAAAAATTTAATAATAAGCTTTTTAGGCAAACTTTGAGTAAGTTTGCTACTGGGGTTACCGTAGTTGCTATAAATAGTAATGAAAAAATTATTGGCAAAACTGTAAATTCATTTTCTGCGCTATCTTTAAAACCTCCATTAGTTTTATTCTGTTTGGATAAAAAAACATCTGATTTAAAAGAATTTATAAAAAATAACTATTTAAGTATTAATATACTAAGCAACAAACAAAGTGAGATTTCAAAAAATTTTGCAAAAAAAGATTCAAAATGGAAAAATATACCATTTAAATTAAGTAAACTAAACAGCCCCATAATTGATAAGAGCCTTGCAAATTTAGAATGTCAAATAGTCAAATCTTTAAAAGAAGGTGACCATATAATTGTAATATGTAAAGTTGTTAATCTTTATTTAAATGATAAATTAAAGCCACTTTTATATTTTAACTCAAATTATATTAAATAGGTGATAGTTAGATTTAAATATTTTTTTTATTTCACTTTATTTCTTCTAGGTTATTATTTTTTTTTTACAGGCTACCAAAATATTAATCTTCAAATAGAAAATCCTGTATTTATTGATGAAGAAGTTAGTAAAAAAACTAATATTAAATAAAGAACAAACCAATACTTTACTAGAAACAAACACTCAAAATAACATTATAGTTAAGGATGAGAACGAGAACGAGAACGAGAACGAGAACGAGAACGAGAACGAGAACGAGAACTTACTTACAACAGTTGTAAAAGTAAAACAAAATCAAACTTTTTCAAATATTTTAAAAAAATATATTCAATCGAGTGATTATTCTTTTAAAATTATTAACGAGATAAATAAAAAATTTAATTTAAAGAAATTAAGAGCTAACCAGCTAATTTATTTTTATCAAAATAAAAAGGACAATAAATTAGAAAAAATAATAATTCCAATAGATTCTGATATTAATTTAATTATTAAATTAGGAGAAATTGTAGATGTTGAAAAAAATATACTTAATAGAACCATAGAAAAAAAATCTCAAGAATATACAATTAATGATTCAATTTATAATGATGGAATTAAAAATAATATACCAGTTAATATTTTAATTAAATTAATTAAACTTTACAGCTTTGATTTAGACTTTCAGAGAGATATCAGAAAGGAAACTAAAATATCTATTTCTTATGACTCAATAATAATTGATAATAGGGATGAAATATTTTTTGGTGATATTAATTATGCTTTGATAGAAATTGAGGGGAATAAACTTGAATATTTTAAATTTATAACAAATGACGGATATACAGATTATTTTAATAGAAAGGGTGAAAATGTAAAAAAATCAATTCTTAAAACTCCTCTAGATGGTGCTAAATTATCATCAGGTTTTGGAATGAGAAAACATCCAATTTCAGGTTACAATAAAATGCATAGAGGTGTAGATTTTGCTGCTCCTTCTGGTACTCCTATTTATGCGGGTGGTAATGGTGTAATTGAATTTGCTGGTAACAATGGTGGATATGGTAAGTATATTAGAATTAGACATAATAATGAATATAAAACAGCATATGCTCATTTATCAGGATATAAAAAAGGATTAGGTGTTGGTTCTAGAGTTAATCAAGGTGACGTAATTGGATACGTAGGTAGCACAGGCATTTCAACAGGACCTCATCTGCATTATGAAATTATATTTCAAAATAAACAAATTAATCCATTAAAATTAAAGCTACCATCAGGTAAAATATTGAAAGGTCAGGAATTAGAAAGATTTGTATCCGAGATGAAAACTATTTATGCAAATCATTTAAATTTGCTTTTTGAATAACTTATTTAGTAGTCCTTGCTCTCTTTTTTTTAGCAGGTTCAGCAATAAAAGGAATTGATTCAATCGATTCTATACTCTCATTTTCTTCATTCAAATCAGAGTCTGGATCATTCTTTATAGTTTCATTTTTGTCTAATTCTTCTTTCTTACTTTCTAAATTAATACCTTGACTTTTACTTTCAAGATTTAAATCACTATCTTCAATGTTGATCCCCATTTCAACCATCAATCTATAATAATGATCAGTAAATTGGTAATAATATTCAGATTGTATTCTGTCACCAGATGAAGAGGCTTCTTTAGCTAATTTTAAATATTTATTATACTGTTGGGAAACATTTCCTTTGTTTCTAATTTTTCCGTTAGAATAATTATTATTTCGTCTAAAATTAGATCTTCTATTTGACTTAAACGTAACCCGTGGGCTCTTTTTTGTATACATAGCTTTTTATATTTTTTTGGAAAATTCTAT
>CACPNW010000012.1 GCA_902635455.1 uncultured Alphaproteobacteria bacterium
TTAGATGAGGGTGAAAAAATACCTACAAATTTAAGTGATTTTGATGCTATGTTTTGTATGGGTGGACCAATGGATACGTGGATGGAAGAAAGCTACCCATGGTTAAAAGAAGAAAAAGAAAAAATCAAATATTTTGTTGTTGATTTACAAAAACCTTATCTTGGCTTTTGTTTGGGATGTCAATTATTAGGCGAAGTTGTAGGAGGAGAAGTTAAAAAATCAAATCCTCCAGAAATTGGAATCCTTGATGTTCAGATGCATAAAAGTCATCAAAGTGATATGTTATTTTGTGATTATAAATCAAATATAAAAGCATTACAGTGGCATAGTTATGAGGTAACTAATTTAGAGAATAACAAAGATGTTACATTAATAGCTTCATCAAATACAACAAAGTATCAAATATTTAAGTATAAAAATAATGCTTACGGAATACAATTTCATATAGAAATTAAAAATGATACTGTTTCTCAATGGGGTTGTGTTCCAGAATATGAAAAAGCACTTAATGATTCTTTAGGTGATGGTGCTTTAAATAAATTTGATGCGGAAGCTAAAAGTTGTATGGCTGATATGAATTTAAACGCAGAAATATTGTATAAAAATTTTAAAAAAATTTTATAATTACATTTTCCATCTAAGAGCAGCCGTATAAACAGCTGAATCCCAGTGCTCAACTATATTTTCATCTAATTTAGTAATAGTAAAAGAACCTCCAGCCATATCAAGGGAAGTTGTGTAATTACCTACAATAGATCTGGAAACATTAATATTTTTTTCATTTAATAATTTTTGGCCACATTCGAATAGTAAATATAATTCCATTAAAGGAGTTCCACCAAATCCATTAACGTGCATTAAAACTTTTTCTCCTTTATTTGGTTTAATGTCATCAAGTATTGTTTCAATTATTTCTTTACTTAATTCATTTGCACTTTTAATTTTCTCTCTTCTTCTTCCTGGTTCACCATGTATACCAACTCCGAATTCCATTTCATTGGGAGCAATATCAAATGTTGGTTTTCCTGCAGCAGGGACTGTACAACTGGTAAATGCAACACCCATCGATCCTGTCATTTTGTTCACATGATCACCAAAATTTTTACATTCCTCTAAATTAGCACCGGTTTCAGCAAGACTACCAACTGTTTTTTCAACAATCATTGTTCCAGCTACACCTCTTCTTCCTGTGGTAAAAGTAGAATCTTCTACAGCAACATCATCGTTAACAATAATTGTAGCATGATCATGCTCAATCATATCTGCACCCATTTCAAAATTCATAATATCGCCAGAGTAATTTTTAACTATAAATAATATTCCTTTTTCATTATGAACCTCATTTGCTGCAGCTTCCATCTGATCAGGTGTTGGAGCACTAAAAACTTGTCCAGGGCATGCAGCATCAAGCATTCCATACCCAACAAATCCTCCATGTAAAGGTTCATGTCCTGATCCTCCTCCAGAAATTAATGACACTTTTGGTTTGCTCGATTTATTAGCTCGAGCAATAAAATCAGGGGCATGATTAATTTTGATTATATCTGTGTGCGCTTTACCAAATCCAGAAAGACTTTCTGTCAAAATATTATCAATATTGTTAACGAATTTTTTCATAATGTGTCTTAATTTATAAACTGATTACAAACAGCATCAATAGCTAGTTGAGATGAACGAGCTCCGGGATCAATATGACCTTTAGATCTTTCACCTAAAAATGACGCCCTTCCCTTTGTTGCCAGCATATCTTTTGTCGATAACATTGATTTTTCAGCAACTTTTTTAACTTTATCCGCTACTATTTTGCTGTTCTTTTCATTTTTACACTCACAAAGTATTTCTGATACTGGGATTAAAACGTCTAACATGGTTTTTTCTCCAGAGCCAGACTTCCCTCTCTTTTTCATTGCTTCGACACCTTCATAAAACATTTTTGCGATATTTTCCTGGTCAGTTGATTGGGAATTATAATTTTTAGCCATTCCAATTAGCAACGTTGCAAACAAAGCTCCTGAGGAACCTCCAACAGTTGTCATAATTTTCATACCAAGTTGCTTAAATACTTTATCGATAGGCTCACCAATTAATGATTCTCTAAGTTTGCTAATTTCTTCTAAACCTCTTAAAATATTAAATATATGATCTCCGTCTCCAATTTGTTGGTCTAGTCTTTCAATTTCTTCTTTATTATCAATAATATTATTTTGAATTTTTTCTATTGAATCAAATATATTTTTTCCTTTCATCATAAACTCATTCCTCCGTCAATATTGTAGATAGAACCAGTTACGAATGAAGATCTGTCGCTTAATAAAAAAGCAACTAAATCAGAAATTTCTTCTGGTTTGCCTACCCTGCCAATAATTTGACGAGAATTAAAATCCTTTCTGCTTTGTTTTGGATTTTTAGAATTCAAAACTCTTTTTCTCCAAGTTGGTGTATCAACTGTACCTGGACAAATAGCATTACATCTAATTCCTTTTTTTGCGAAATCAACTGCAATAGATTTAGTCAATCCTATAATACCAGCTTTTGTAACAGAATAAGCAAACCTTCTAGGAACACCTTTTATCGAGGAAGCAACAGAAGAAATATTAACAATTGAACCCTTTTTTTGTTTAAGAAATGTGGGTATAAAATATTTTGTCATTATAAAAACTGAACTTAAATTAGTATTTATTGAATGTTCCCATTCCTCATAATCACAATCTATTATATTTCCTTGTGGGACTATTCCTGCACAATTAACAAGTCCATCTATTTTTAAAACATTTGAAAGTTTTGAGCTAACTTCTTCATAGTTAGTACAATCAATGTGTTTAACTATTAAATTTTTTTTCAATTTAAGTTTTAATTTATTTATTGATTTTTTATCTTTATCAATACCAATTACTGTTGCGCCTTGCTTAGCAAGCATTATAGATGCAGCTCTACCAATTCCATTCCCACAGCCAGTGATTGCTATAAATTTATTTTTTAAGCTAAATTGCATAATTAAAACAATTATAAATTATGATTTTAATTCCACTTATATCACAATAACTATCTTGAGCTTGCAAGATACCAAGAGTATAGTTCAGCAGAACCTACAGCTAGTATTGCTACAATTATTAAAATTATGAAAATAATAATTGCAATTTTAATTAGTTGGGAAGGTTTTACACCTTCAACGCATAGTGGAACTAAATTAAAAGAGAGTCCTCCAACTACTACTGCTATACAACCTATGCTATATAAGCTCATTGAAAATGGCTGAAACAAAAAAACTAATGAAAGAATACTAAAACCAACTATAGCTCTTTCAACTACTTTGGCTTGTTTTTTTGAAAGACCTTCGCTTTGTTTACTCATTTCTAATTACCTCTCCGTCTTTATTAAATAGGTGCACCTGACCTTTTTTTGGTTTTAGATTAATATTATCTCCAATACTTAACTTGCTTGACCTACTTTGAACAGATCTGAAAGTAAATTCATTAATTTTTACATGAACTAAAATTTCAGAACCCATATTTTCAATTAGCTCTATTTTACCAGAAAAATTATCTGGGGCATTATTGTCAACAAGTTCGAAGCTTCTTGGTCTAATACCAATAAAATAATTATCGTTTTTATCTACGCTCAAAGGAGTTTTAAAATCAATTTCTACTTCTTGTTCTAAAACTTTTATTTTAATTATTGATGAATTAATTTCACTAATATTACAGTCTAATATATTCATCTGCGGAGTTCCTATAAATCCAGCTACAAAAGTATTATTTGGTTTAGCAAAAATATCATGCGGTGATGAGACTTGCTCAATTAAACCATCTCTCATAACGGCGATTTTGGTTGCCATTGTAAGTGCTTCTAATTGATCGTGTGTTACAATAACTGTAGCTTTTTTTAAATCAGATAAAACTTCTTTTATCTGACCTCTCATTTGCTCTCTTAATTGTACATCAAGTCTACTTAATGGTTCATCAAATAAAAAACACTCTGGGTCCCTTATAATAGCACGTCCGACAGCTACTCTTTGTTTTTCTCCTTCTGCTAGTTGATGAGGCTTTCTGTTAACTATATCTTTTAATTGAAGGATATCTGCAACTTCTAAAATTTTTTTCTTAACTTCTTCATCTGATAAATTTTCTGCATGAAGAGGGTTAGCTAAATTTTCAGCTACTGTTAAACTTGGGTAAAGTGCATAAAACTGAAATGCCATTGCTAAATTTCTATCGCGAGTTTCAAGATTATTAACATTTTTATCGCCAATAAATATATCTCCAGATGTTGCTACTTCAAGACCAGCAACCATTCTTAGAGTTGTTGTTTTGCCACATCCAGAAGGTCCTAATAAGCAAAGAACTTCGTTTTCCTCAACTTTAAGCGAGACATTGTCTACTGCAACTAGATCTCCAAATGATTTAGTTAGATTTTGTAATTCAATAGTAGCCATTATTTTTTAATTGTTCCAAAGGTTACACCTCTTAGAAGTTGGTTTTGAAGAAGATACGTAATTAGGAAAATTGGAATTATAAATAAGCATATCATAGCTGCAAGCAGTCCATAATCTACATTAATTTCCCCTCCAATTGTCCTTGCCATTGCTGGCGGCATTGTTCTTGTTAATTTATTTGTTAGCAATAATGAAAATAAAAATTCATTCCAAGTTAATATCAAAGCAAAAACAGATGTGGCTGCTAATCCGGCATATACTTGAGGAATACAGACGCCAAAGAAAACAGATCTTTCAGAAGCGCCATCCATTCTTGATGCATCTTCAATCTCAGTATTTAATTCATCAAAGAAGCTTTTCATCATCCAAATTGAAAAAGGCAGATTAAAGGCTGTATACATAAGTATAATACCTGTATAGGTACCAGCTAGGCCTGTAATTCTAAATATTAAAAAAATTGGCACTATAACTATTATTGGCGGTAGCATTCTTGTAGTCAAAATAATAAACAAATAGGTATCATTACCTCTAAGAGGATGTCTTGAAAATCCGTAAGCTGCTATAGTTCCAATTATTAATGCAAGTAAAACACTCATTCCAGAAATATAAATACTATTAAAGAAATATACATGGAAACCAGTAGCAACATATTCTGTGCTATTGGACATACTTCTAAAAAATATGTGATAAAAATTTTCAAAAGTTGGTGTAAAAAACCACTTCGGTGGTGTTGCAAGAGTATCGCTTCTTGATCTAAATGCTGTTAAAATTATAAAAAGAACAGGAAAAAAATATATGAAAGCTACAACACTAGCTAATGATGTCCAAAGCCAGCCAGCATGACCTATTGCTCTTTTTTTCATATTTCTTCACTTTCTCTTTGCTTGATTACATATAAATATAAGCTTGTTAATACAATGACTGCAAACAATAAAATATAACCCATTGCAGCTGAATTACTTGTTCTGAAGAATTGGAAAGCAGTTCGATAAACTAAAACACCAATTGTTTCAGTTGCTGTTCCAGGACCACCATTTGTTAAAATAAATACTAAATCAAAAATCTTAACTGTTTCAATTGTTCTAAATAAGACTGCAAGTAACAATAGGCTTCTAACATATGGAAAAGTAATAGTAGTAAATTTTCTCCACCAACTCATCCTATCTATTTCAGCAGCTTCATATAAATGTTTAGGTACGCTTACCAGGCCGGCTAAAACAAGTAACATAACAAAAGGAGTCCATTGCCAAGCATCTGCAAAAATAACACCTATAAGTGCTCCAGCAGGTGTTGCTAATAAAACGTACATCTCGCCCGTAATAAATGATTGTACAAATTGACTTAGTAGACCAAATTCAGGCTCATAAAATAATTTGAAATAAATTGCTACAGCAACATTGCTTAACATCATAGGGGCTAACACAAACATAAGAAGAATTTTTCTTAGTGGAAATTGTGAAGCGAATAAAAGAGCTAATAGAAATCCTAAAACCATTTGTACTCCTACACTACCTGCTACTATGATTGCTGTAGTTTGAAGTGATTCCCAAATATTGTCTTTGGTTAAAACTTTTTCGTAACTATAAAACCAACTAAACTTTGGAAGCTTTAAAGTATTTGCCCTGTATTTGAAAAAACTTAGACCAAAAGACCACATTAATGGAATAATGTTTACAAGTAATAATACAGTGATAGCTGGTGCTATGAGCATGGGACCTCTTCTTTTAGGATCCATAAACCAGGCAAGAAATCCGCTACTTCTATTCATAATGTTTAATCTTTATAGGGTAATTTAAGCAAAAAGCCCAATAAGTTTATTGGGCTTTTTAAAATAAAATTTATTGGATTCTATCAACTTCTTCCAACAGCTCTTGTTGGAATTCAGCAATATTATCCAAGGTTGTTTTAGCATCTTGTTGACCAGTAATTGCTTTGTCAAACTCTTCTTGTTGTTGAGTTAATAATTCAAAGAATTCTGGAATGTGCCATACATCTTTCTGCCAGTCCATACTTGCTACATATGCAGCATTCCATGGAGCTAGTGCGTTATAGCCATCTGAGTAGATAATACTCTTCATACAGCTTTGACCACCAGCCTTAACAGCTGCAATTTGCACATCATAAGATAACCACCATTTAATAACTCTAAATGACGCTTCAATTTCATCATCTGTCATCCAAGTAGTCATAACAAATGGCTGACCACCAAGATTTGCCCAACGAGAAATTGTACCATCAGCTTGCATAGTTCCTGGCTGACGAGCATATCCTGTAATATCATTAACTTTTGATAATTTAGGATCTACAACTGGAGCTCCTAAACCAACCCAGTTAATCATTGATGCAATTTTACCTTCTAAATAAAGCGCTTGCATTTCAAAGATACCCATACCACCTGTTTTGTGAGAAGGGTGCATTGTTCCAAGAAGGTCAAGATATTTAGTTAATGCTTGAACGTTGATATCAGAATTTACAACACCAACAGCTTGAGCATCAGGTTGTTGATCTTCTCTCCAAATGTCTCCTCCATATTGCCAGAAGAAACCATTAATTTGCATTGAAGAAAAGTCATAAGCTTTACCTGCTTGATATGTTACGCCATACATATCATCTTCAAGCGGTTTTCCAGCCATCATCTCACCTTTTTTACGAGTTAAGAATTCGTTGATTTCGAAGATATCATCCCAAACAACAATTTCCCAATCCGCATAAGTACAAGGAAGTTTTTTTCCATATTTTGCTCTAAATGCTGCATTCTCATCAGGATTACAGAAAATATCTGTTCTATAGAAATTTACATAGTTATCCGGAAATTGTGGAAAACCATAATAGTTCTCACTCTTATAAGGATAAGTTGTGTAACCTTCTTTATATCCTTGATGCATATCATCAAATATTGCCTGAAGTTCAGGATCAGCATCAATATATTTGTTTAACTTTTGGAAATATCCACCTTCAATGAATGCACCTAGCCATTGGCTATCAGAAACAATCATATTATACTTTTCTTCTCCAGAAGTTAGAGATGCAGCTACGTTAGTGTAAAAAGTATCCCAAGGAATAAAGTCCAGAGTTAACTTAACCTCCATGTCATCTGACTGAGGGTAGTTAGAATTAAAGTACTCTTGCATGAAACGTGTTGGAGGCCAATCAGGCGCTGCCATTATAATTTCAACTGTTTTAGACTGAACAGCTTTTGAAACTCCAATTGAAAAAACAATAGAAGCCAAAAATACAAGAAGCAATTTTTTCGTTAAATTTAACATTTTACCTCCTATAAAATAAATTTATTTAAACACAGTAAATCATATATTTCTACTAAAAATATAAAGATTCTTTATATATATTATGAAAAAAGATGTTTTTTTGGTTATATATGTTCTTATTAGGTAATCCGCTAAGTATTTTATGTTTGAAACTACAATAAAAAAATTTCTAAAACGAGAAATTAAACAATTTGATGAATCTCAAGATGAAACAAATAACGCTTTGAATTATTTTAGAAGATCAAGAATACATTGGTTGTATTTGTTAAATCTATTAAATGCTCATTATACAAATGAAGTTATTACAAAAAGTGATTTAATACACAAAATACAAGTATCTCACATTACTATTCTAAAATATATTCAAGAAACAATCGATCTTGGTATTATCACAGAAGAAAGGTCAAAAACTGATAGACGAAAGGTTATTCTTAAACCATCACAAGAATTATTAAAATCATTTGAAGAATTTTTTTACGAAGAAACAAGAGTGCTAAAAAATTTATTTGATGAAAGACAACAGGACTAATTAAGAAAAAATATTAACACCTGTGTCAGTCGTAAATAAATAAGAGTTGTTTAAATTAAAACTAATTTTTATATTTTGGCCTGTATTGTAATTAATTGCATCCTCTTCGGGTAGTATCATTTTTAACTTTGTTTCATTAACATTTAAATCTAATATAGTAATATCTCCTAGTGGTTCTTTTAAGAAAATTTTAGCATCAAAGGTTTCACCTTCGTTAGTAATATTAATATCATTAGGGCGAATACCAAATGACAAGTCTGATGAAATAAATTCTTTATTAATATTTTTCTCACTAACTCTAACAGAGCCAAATGGTAGTTCAATTGTTGAATTATTTCCACTATCAATTTTTGCTTTTAGTATATTCATTTCAGGAGAACCGATCATTTTGCCAACATAAATATTGTCTGGATTGTCATAGAGCTCATCTGGTGTACCTTTTTGGATAAACTTACCCTCTTTTATAATAGTTATGTTATCTCCCATTGTTAGTGCTTCCAATTGATCAGGTGTTGCATATACCATCGTCATATTAAGATCTCTCTGCAATCTTTTTAATTCAGCCCTCGTGTCATGCCTTAATTTAGCATCTAAATTTGCAAGAGGTTCGTCTAATAACAATAAAATTGGTTGTCGAATTAAAGCTCTTCCGATAGCAAGTCTTTGTTGCTCACCTCCAGAAAGGGTATTAGGTTTTCTTTTTAAGGCATGAGTAATTCTTAACATTTCCGCAGTCTCTGCAACTCTTTTAGTAATCTCATCTTTTGGTATTTTATTTTTAATTAAAGGATAAGCTAAATTTTGTTCAGTAGTTAAGTGAGGATATAGTGCAAAAGTTTGAAATACCATTGCCATTCCTCGACCCTGAATTGGAGCATTTGTGTAATTGTTTTCATTAAAAAAAACTTCTCCACTTTCAATTTGTTCTAACCCAGCAATACAGCGAAGAGTTGTTGTTTTACCTGCGGCACTTGATCCAAATAAAACAGCAAATTCATTTTTTTCAACAGAAAAATTAAAATTATCTAAAGCAACTAGCTCTTCATATTTTTTTGTAATATTATTTAATTCCAAATATGCCATATTAAATTAGTAAGTTGCTCTCCCACCACTTATATCAAACACTGCCCCTGTTGTAAAAGAATTCTCTTCAGAAACCATCCAAGAAACCATTGAAGCAAGCTCATCAACTAAAACAAATCTTTTTCTTGGTATTTTAGATAGCATATAATTAATGTGTTCTTGACTAATTTGGTCAAAGATTTTTGTTTTTGCTGCAGCAGGCGTAACACAGTTTACAGCAATATTGTACTCAGCAAGTTCTTTTCCGAGTGACTTAGTTAGAGCTATAACACCAGCTTTTGCAGCACTATAAGCTGAAGCATTAGGATTACCTTCTTTACCAGCAATACTAGCAACATTAACAATTCGGCCGTAATTTTTCTTAATCATAAAAGGAACTACAGCTTTACAGCAATTAAAAGTGCCATTTAAATCAATGTCCACAACTGATTTCCAACTATCAATAGGATAGTCCCATGTTTTGTGAGAAGGACCAGCAATTCCTGCATTGTTAACAAAAATATCTATACCATTATATTTATCAATTATTTCTCTTATTGTGCTTTCAACTTTTTTAAAGTTTGTAATATCTAGTTCATATGTATCATTAAATTTAATCTCATTTTTATTTATAGCTGTTGATATTGCCTCGGGGTCATTATCTAAAATAATTACTTTTGCTGATGAAGAAGCAAATCTTTTTGCTATAGCATATCCAAAACCTTGGGCACCGCCAGTTACAACAGCTATTTTATCTTTAAGATCAAAATTATTCATTTAAATAATTAACCATATTTGGACACCAATTGATCTAATGCTCCTTTACATTTTTCTGTAGCAGCCCAAGCTTCGGGCCAAAAACACAAATCAACTGTCCACCAATCATGACCAACATTTTCTTTAGCAAGAATAGGGACAATAGTATCAAAATCTAATATACCTTCGCCAAATGGCGGATGTGCACTAGTTTCATCATTACCATCAGCATCTTTATGACAAGTATTATCAGAATCTATTAAATGAATATGATTAATTCTACCACTGAACTTACTTATTAGTTCTACTTGATCACTGACAACTTCTTTTTCTCCTTCTTGCCTTATTCCATTAACCCCCATCATTTGTCCATGGCAAGTATCATACATAAGTCCAAAATTTGTATGTTGCAGTTTGTCCAAAACTTTTAAAATATAGGAAGGTTTATTAAAAGCAAAACCTGGTTCAAATTCCCATGTTACATATACACCTTTGTCTGCAGCATAATTTATACATGTATCCCAAGTTTTTGTTAGTCTATTAAACAATGTATCAAAATCTACTTCTCCATGTATTGTTGGAGGTTGAACGCAATCAACTCTAACTCCCTTAATTCCCAAATCTACAGCAAAATCAACGTTAGCTCTAAATTCAGAAATATATTTTGATTGATCATCTGTATTTAAAAGTTGTTCACTCCACAAATCTTGAGCAAAACCAGAAAAAGACAAACCCCAATTACTCATTTTTTCCTTAAGAGCATCCCTCTGTTCTTTTTCTGGATGATTGTGCGGATTAGGGTATCCATTAAAGCCACCTAATTCTAATCCATCAAATTTCAAATCTGCTAGAGTTTTGCCAACTGTTTCAAAAGGGATAGGGTTTTCACCATATGGCCCAACATTGTAAGCCCAAGTTCCTATAGATGTTCTTTTCATAAATCCTCCTAATTAATTCCTAAAATTTTCTTGTTTGCCTCTTTGTTATCACCGCTTTTATCAATGAAGTCATCAAATGCACCTTGTGAAACAGTAATAATATGTTTTTGAATGAAAGGAGCACCTTCTTTGGCTCCCTGAACAGAGTCTTTAATTGCACATTCCCATTCTAAAACAGCCCAACCAGAAAAACCATGATAGGTTAATTTGGTAAAGATTGAAGAAAAGTCAACTTGTCCATCACCAAGAGACCTGAATCGTCCTGCTCTATCTCTCCAATCAGCATAACCTCCATAAACACCATTTTTACCAGTTGAATTAAATTCTGCATCTTTTACATGAAACATTTTTATACGATCATGATACAAGTCAATAAAGTGTAAGTAGTCAAGTTGTTGTAAAACAAAGTGACTTGGATCATATAAAAGATTACATCTTGGATGTTCTTTCACTGCGTCTAAAAACATTTCCCATGAAGCTCCATCATGTATATCTTCACTTGCATGAGCTTCATAACAAAGATCAACTCCATTCTCTTCGTATACATCTAAGATAGGTGTCCATCTTTTTGACAATTCTTTAAAACCATCTTCAACAAGACCTGGTAGGCGAGGAGGCCAACTATATATGTATGGCCATAATAATGCCCCTGGAAAAGAAACTGAAACATTTATACCAAGATTTTTGGAAGCTTTAGCCGCCATTTTAACTTGATCTACTGCCCAAGCTTGTCTCTTTGAAGGATTGCTATGAACTTCGGGTGGAGCAAATTGATCAAAACCAATGTCATAAGCTGGGTGAACTGCTACAAGTTGCCCTTGAAGATGTGTAGATAACTCACTTATTTCTACATTATTATTTTTACATATCCCTTTAAGTTCGTCACAATAATCTTTACTTTCAGATGCTTTTTTTAAATCAATCATCCGAGCATCCCAAGTTGGTATTTGTACACCTTTGTAACCTAAGTCAGCTGCCCACTTTGATATATTATCTAAGTTATCAAAAGGAGCTTTATCTCCAGCAAACTGAGCTAAAAAAATTGCAGGACCTTTAATGGTCATAAATCCCTCCTAATTAAAAATATAAAAACATACTGCTACTATTTGATAAAGAAAGCAATTATATAAATAAAGTTTATAGATTTAATTTTAATTTAATATTTTATTATCCTTAATTAGGGAGAGATATGAAAATTGGATTTAATATGCTTTTGTGGACTACTAATCTAGTAGAAGAAGAATTTCATTTATTAGAAAAAATTAAACAAGTTGGCTATGATGGAGTTGAAATACCAATATTTGGCGGTGAGGAAAAGGTAGATCATTACCAAAATATCTCTAAAGTTCTAAAAGATAACGACCTTGATTGTACAAGCGTAACAGTAATACCTGATGAATCTAGGAGTCCTATTAGTGATGACGAAGGAGTAAGATCAAATTCACTTGAATATTTAAAATGGGCAATGGATTGTAGCCATGCTTTAGGGAGTGAAATTTTAGCTGGCCCATATCATCAGCCACTTGGTGTGTTTTCTGGAGAGCCACCAACACAAAAAGAAAAGGAAAATGCTGCAAAAGTTCATCAACAAGCAGCAGATTATGCTAAAAATTTAAACCTAAAACTATCAATTGAACCTTTAAATCGATTTGAATGTTATTTTTTAAATATAGCTGAAGATGCATCAGATTATGTTGATATGGTAGGTAAAGATAATTTTGGATTTTTGTATGATACATTTCATGCAAATATTGAAGAAAAAGATCCTGTTGGAGTTATTGGAAAAACAGCAAAGAACATTAATCATATTCATATTTCTGAAAATGATAGAGGCACTCCTGGTAAGGGAAATGTTCCTTGGAAAGATACTTTTGAAGCTATAAAAAATACAAATTACGATGGTTGGCTTACTATCGAAGCATTTGGCAGAGCGCTTCCAGACTTAGCTGCTGCTACAAGAGTTTGGAGAGATTTTTTCCCATCTAAAGAAGAAGTGTATGAAGAAGGCTATAAATTTATAAAACAAAACTTATAAATTTTTAAGTTTACTGATTTTTCCTTTGTTGATGGATGATATAAATACCTGAAAGTGCTATAATTAGAGCTCCAAAAACTGTAGGAACATCTGGGACGTCATTATAGAAAACAAATCCATAAATTATAGCCCAAAAAATAAGAGAGAAGTGAAAAGGTTGAATTTTGTTTGCAGGCGCTCTTGCTAAGGCTATTATCAAGCTATAGTGTGCTAATGACATCATAATTCCTATTAAAGGTAGTAAAAAATAAGATATAAAAATAAAATCTACCCAATATATTGATGCTAAAATCACCATAGTAATTACCCCAAATAAAGAAGTAAAAAATAAAGACGTTTCATCTTTATCTACTTCAGATACTTTTTTTGTTAATATTTGGTAAATTGCAAAAGTAAAAGCAGCACCTAGGGGAATTAAAGATTTAAAATTAAAAACATCAAATCCAGGTCTTAAAATAATTAAAACACCGATGAATCCAAAGAAAATTGCAAACCAAATTTTTTTATCTACAAATTCCTTTAAAAAAATAATTGATAAAGCTACAACAATAATAGGAGATAGAGCTGCAACACTATGTACATCTCCTAAAGACAAGTATCTAAATGAAGTAACAAAAAATGCTGTTTCTAAAATTGAGCATAGAGAACGAATTAGTTGTAGTTTTAAATTATTTGTTTTCCATACACGTACATTTTTTTTTTCTTTTCGCCTCAATTATTGCAATAATAAATAAAAACAAATATCGAAAAAGCATTATTTGAAATATGGAATGATAGATAGTTGCATATTTTTGAGCAACATCTGTAGTGGCAAAAAGAAAGAAAGCTATAATTCCAAAAAATATACCTATATTTTCTTTAGAAGATAACATTATTAATTCATGTTTTTGATAGATTCATAAATTGATTTAATGATTATAAAAGATGAAGCGGCACCAGGATCAATATGACCTATACTTCTCTCACCTAATTTACTTGACCTTCCTTTTTTAGATAAAAGATTTTTTGTTTCATTCATTGCATTTTCAGCTTTTTCTGCTGTGCTTTGAAGAGAGCTAATTAAATTTTTACCTTCATTTGCTTTTTGATTCATTTCTTCAGATGCTGGTATCCAAACATCTAACATTGTTTTATCTCCAATTTCAGCTTTTCCTCTTTCTTTAATGCCTTTAGCAGCAGCATCTAGGAATTTTGCAAATCCTTCAGCATCAAGTATATCCAAGTCTTTTACAGCCATACCGCCTCGCATTAAAGCTGTAGCATATAAGGGGCCTGCTGAAGCACCTACAGCACTTAAGAAACTACTAGCTATTTGTGTACAAATTTTTTGAAAACCATCTTCTGGATTTATATCATTTAATTTTTCTTTAACCGCTGTCCAGCCTATGCTCATAGTCACACCATGATCACCATCTCCAATTGCTCTATCTAATTCAGATAAATAATCTTTTTCTTTTTCTATTGTTTCACAAATATTATTCAGAATTGTAATAAAATTTTTTGTATCAATACTTTCTTTCATTGTTTATTTATTCCTTTGCATATTTTTATAAAGTTTTTGGCATCCAAAGCTGCCCGACCAATAAATATTCCATCAATAAATTTGCTTTCTATAAATTTTGTATAATTTTTTTCATTTACACTTCCGCCATAAAGAACGCTAACCTTATTTAATCTTTTTAAAGCACTTTCTCTAATATAGTGTATTGATTCATTACAATAATCAATATTTGCAGCTTTATTTCCTCCCCCTATAGCCCATATGGGTTCGTATGCTAAAATAATTTGCTTTTTTCTATTTCTAATTTTTTTTAATAAAATTTCTATTTGTTTATTTAAAAATTTTTTTCTTTTTAAAATATTTTTTTCATATTTAGCCTCTCCAATACAAACTAAAGGAATCAAATTATATTTTAATGCTAAATTAATTTTTTTATTCATATGTATCAAATTTTCGTTAAAATATTTTATTCTTTCTGCATGACCAATTTCAACAATTTGACATCCGCAAGATTTTAACATCGATGCTGACACCTCTCCTGTAAAAGCACCTTTTTCTTCCCAATGCATGTTTTGTGCACCATAAATAAAAGGTAATTTTTTTTTATATTTATTAAACAAAGCTAACGACGTAAAAGGAGGAATAATAAAAAATTTAATTTTAGGATTTGATAGATATTTAGAATTTTTGATTAGAATATTTAAGTATTTTTTAGTCTCTGGTAAATTATGGTTCATTTTCCAGCTTGTACCTACCCAGAGCATGAGTAATTTAAACGCTAAACATAGAACAATGTGCTGGATTTTCTAATAAAGGCTGCAGTTCTTCATCAAGTTTTAAAAGCGTTATTGATGCTCCATTCATTTCTAGAGAAGTAACATATTCGCCAACAAAAGAACTATGTATTTCAATTTTGTTTGTTTTTAAAATTTCATTTACTTTTTTATACATTATATACAATTCCATTAGAGGAGTTGAGCCTAAACCATTTACAAGAACAGATACTTTAGATGCACTGCCAAGTTCTTTTAGTATAATGTCCATCAGTTCAGTTGTGATTTCATCTGCTGTTTTTATATCTCCTTTTCTAACACCTGCTTCTCCATGGATGCCTAAACCTATTTCCATTTCATTATCTTCAAGAACAAAACTCGGCTCTAATGTATGAGGAAGCGAACATGGTGCTAAAGCCACGCCCATTGATAAAGTATTCTCATTTGCTTTTTCGGCTAATCTACAAACTTCATCAATTTCCATGCCTTTATCAGCGGCTGCACCTGCAATTTTAAATACATAAAAGTCTCCAGCTACACCTCTTCTATCTTTTTTGTTTTCTATTTTAGCTGAAGCAATATCATCTGTTACTAAAATAGTTTTTACAAGAATATCTTCTGCAGAACACATTTCAGCAGCCATATCAAAATTCATAATATCCCCAGCATAATTTCCATACATATAAACAACTCCCTTGCCACCATTTATAGCTTTAGTAGCTTCTACAACTGGGTCAGGAGAAGGTGATGCAAAGACGTTACCAATAGCTGCGCCATCAGCTAATCCTTTTCCAACATAACCAAGAAAAGCTGGTTCATGTCCAGAACCTCCGCCGATTAATATACCTACTTTATCTTTAATTGGAGCGTCTTTACGAACTACTGCTCTTTTATTATTATTTGCAAATTTTAAAATATCATGATGAGCAAGAACTATGCCTTCTACCATTTCATCGACAACTTTATAAGGATCGTTAATTATTTTTTTAAAAGCCATATTAAGCAAAACTTAACATTGTTTTTTTCAAAATATCAATAAAATTAATAAAGTTAGAGGTTTTTTATCCAAAAAAAAATACATAAAATATCTTTATTGGTTTTTTATTTGAAAGGAATAACTTTAATATATTTGTTATTTATTAGGAGGAAAATAATGGCAAGACTAAAATTAGGCATGGTAGGAGGAGGACAAGGAGCATTTATAGGTGGGGTACATAGAATAGCCTCTAGAATGGATGATCATTATGAACTTGTTGCTGGATGTTTAGCAAGTAATCCTGAAACTGCTCATGCTTCTGCTAAGGAACTTGGTATAGATGCTGAAAGATCTTATGATGATTTTTTAAGTATGGCAGAAAAAGAATCATCAAGAGATGATGGTATTGATGTTGTTGCTATAGTTACCCCTAATCACTTACATTATCCAATTGCAGAGTCTTTCCTTTCCAAAGGTATTCATGTAATTTGTGATAAACCTCTAACTCATAATTTAGAGGATGCAGAAAATTTTCATAAAGTTGTAAGTAGTTCAAATGCATTGTTTGCGCTAACACATAACTATACTGGCTATCCTATGGTTCGACAAGCACGAGAAATGTTTAGGAATGGAGAGATAGGTGAGCTGAGAATTATACAGGTTGAATATGCTCAAGATTGGTTAACTCTTCCAATTGAAAAAGATGGACAAAAACAAGCTTCGTGGAGAACAGACCCTTCAAAAGCTGGAATGGGAGGATCAATAGGAGATATTGGAAGTCATGCTTACAACTTAGCTGACTTTATTACAGGTGCAAAACTTGAAGAACTGTGTGCTGATATAAGTAGTTTTGTTCCTGGAAGAAAAAATGATGATAATGCTCACGTTTTGCTCAGATACGCTAATAATGCAAAAGGAATGTTATGGTCTTCTCAAGTAGCTCCAGGTAATGAGAATGCTTTACGCATCAGGGTTTATGGTGAAAAAGGAGGTCTTAGTTGGGAACAAGAAAATCCAAATTATTTAACTGTAGATATTTTTGGGAAGGCGAAAAAAATTATTCGTAGAGCTGGCAATGAATCAAGTGATATAGGCAATAGAGTGACTAGAATACCACCAGGTCATCCTGAAGGTTATCTTGAAGGTTTTGCAAATATTTATGCAGACTTTGCCAAGCAAATAAGAGCTTTTCAAAATAGTCAAAAGCCAGATGAAGAATTGCTTTTAGTTCCCACTATTGATGATGGATTAAAAGGGGTAAAATTTATTACTTCAGTAGTTGAGTCTGGTAGTAATGGTGGAAAGTGGATTAAATTTTAAAATGTATAGGAGGTTCAATGAAAAAGAAGATTAGAGTTGGAATGATTGGGTATGGATTTATGGGTAAAGCGCATACAAATGCCTTTCGACAAGCTGCAAAATTTTTTCCTGACCTTCCATACGAACCTGAATTAAAAATGTTTTGTGCAAGAAACGAGCAAAGAGCAAAAGAATTTGCTGAAAATTGGGGCTATGAAAAAGTAGTTACTGACTGGCGTGAAGTTGTTGAAAGTGATGAAGTAGACCTTATAGATATTTGTGCTCCCAATAATATGCACAGAGATATTGCTGTTGCAGCAGCAGAGGCGGGAAAGTGGGTTTTAACAGAAAAGCCTTTGTCCTTAAATGTCGAACAAGGCGAACAAATGGTTGCGGCTGTTGAGAAAGCAGGAGTACCAAACATGGTTTGGTATAATTATCGAAGAATACCTTCTGTAACTTTAGCAAAAAATATAGTTGATAGAGGTTCTTTGGGAAAAATATTTCATTATAGAGCAAATTTTCTCCAAGACTGGACAATCTCAGCAGATCTTCCTCAAGGTGGAGAAGGTTTGTGGAGGTTAGATCTAGATGTTGCTGGAAGTGGAGTTACAGGAGATTTGTTGGCACATTGTATAGATACAGCAATGTGGCTCAATGGATCAATTATTGAAGTAAGCGCTATGACCGAAACATTTATTAAAGAAAGAGAACATAGTTTAACAGGTAAAGTTCAAAAAGTTGGTATTGATGACGCATGTGCTTTTTTGGCAAAATTTGAAAATGGATCTTTAGCAATTTTTGAATCTACTCGTTATGCAAGAGGCCATAAAGCTCTCTATACATTTGAAATTAATGGAGAAAAATCTTCAATATCATGGGATTTGCATGATTTACATCGTTTAAAATATTTTGATCATGGCGATGAGTCTATTGTTAGAGGATGGAGAGATATTCATGTGACTGATGGAGATCAGCCATATATGGATAAATGGTGGGTGCCAGGCCTTAACATTGGTTTTGAGCATTCTTTTACTCATGGTGTTGCTGATTTTTTAGCCTCAGTAGATTCTGATAAGAAAGCTCAGCCTGATTTTAGAAACGCACTACAAACTCAAAAAGTTTGTGAAGCTGTTATTAATTCAGGTAAGTCTCGCCAATGGGTAAAAACTAACGTAGAATTGTAGGTTATTAATAAAATGAAATTTAAATACTCATATAATACTATTGTTTATTCAGGAGAAGAATATCTTCAACAAATAAAAAGACTTTCTAAATTTGGCTATGAAGGGATTGAACTTGTGGGAGAGCCTGATTGGTATAATTTTAACGAAGTTAATAAAATAAATAATGATTATGGTATCAAGGTAAATTCAATTTGTTCAATATTTACTCAAGAGAGAGACCTTATTCATCCTGATCAATCAATGAGACAAAAGGCCATTGATTATTGTAAAAGTATTTCAGATATGGCTGCAGAAATCAATTCTGATACAATGATAGTGGCCCCATCTCCTGTTGGTAAAGTAGAAGCCTTGGGCTCAAAAGAGGATGAAATGAATTGGGCTATTGATTCTGTTCAAAAAGTTGGTGAAAACGCACATTCGGTTAATGTAAATATTTCTATTGAGCCATGGAATAGATATGAAACATATTTCATAAACCGTCTTGAGCAGGCCGAAGAAATATTAGATAATTTATCTCTCAGTAATGCAGGAATTCATGGAGATACCTTTCATATGTCAATAGAAGAAGTAAATATAGCAGATGCTTATCGTGCAATGGGTTCTAAGCTTAATCATTGCCATATGGCTGATTCAAACAGAGCTGCGCCAGGAACTGGACATACAGATTTTAAACCAATTTTACAGGCATTAAAAGATATTAACTTTAAAGGTTATATAACAATGGAATTAATTCCACCTGTTTCAGATCCTTTTGCTTGTGTTAGAGGTGGTAGAGCAGAGGAATTCAAAGATAAGTATACAGAGCTATCAATAAAACATTTAAAAAAAATTGAAGAAAATTTAAATTAATGCAAAAAAAATACGATGCTACAATAGTAGGATTATATATTCTTGATGTTTTGGGAAGACCAGTTTCAAAAATTCCTGACGGCGGTAATGTTGAATTTATTGAAGAATTAAGATTAACTGTAGCAGGTACAGCAGGAGGAACTGTTGTAGATTGTGCAAAATTAGGACTTAAAACTTTAGCAGTTGGGGCTGTAGGAGATGATGAAAAAGCTGACTTCGTTATTGCAACTTTAGATAAATTTGGTGTCGATACCTCAGGGTTTGAAAGAATTAACAATGTTCCAACATCAGCAACAATTCTTAATGTTAGACCAAATGGAGATCGCCCAGCTTTACATTTAAGAGGAGCAAGTGATCACTTTTTACCTCCTTCAAAAGAAAAAATTGATATTTTTGATTGTAAGGTTTTTCATCTTGGAGGAACTGGTCTTTTAAAGAAGTTGGATGGCCAAGCTTCAATTGATCTTTTAAAAGAAGCAAAAGAAAGAGGGTGTATTACTACTTGGGATCTTATCGCAGCAACTGAAGATACATTAACTATTGTAGAGCCTCTTCTTCCTTACATTGATTATTTTATGCCGAGCATTGAGGAGGCAAGTGTAATGTCAGGTAAAAAAGATCCGGAGGAAGCTGCTAAATTTTATATAGATAAGGGTGTAAAAAATTGTGTTTTAACAATGGGTGAAAAAGGATCTTTATATATGAATAAAGATAATAAAATTATAACACCAGCCTATGATATAAAAGTAGTTGATACTACTGGTTGTGGAGATGCTTTTGATGCTGGTATGATTACTGCATTAGCAAAAGATATTGATTTGGAGGCTTCCTTGAAATTTGCAACAGCAACTTCAGGATTAGTTGCAACGGGACTTGGTTCTGATGCGGGCATAATAAGTTATGAAGATACAATACAAAAAATGGAAAATTTTAAAATTAAGTAACTGTATTTTAAGCATATTAAAAACTATTAACTATGCAAATTATGCATATTTAATTTGAGTGAATTCTATTATAAATTTCAAATGTATAGTATAAATTAAAATGACGTTCATTTTAGTAGCAATACTAAAACGGAAGTAGACGAAAGTCGAAGGAACGCATGCAAAGTTATAAAATCGTTCAATCTGTTAAAACAGATCGGAAGTAAGGTAAAACTGAAGGAACGCGGATATTATTGTTAATTTCCATAGCTAAGCATGATTTAAACAAGTCTCAGGTGAGTCTTGTTTTAAACTTATTATGGAGAATTATATGAATAAATTTTCTTATTTAGGTTTAATTTTAGGATTTACTTTTGTATCTTCAAGTGCATTTGCAGCTGTTGATCCTGAAGTATCCTATATCTTAAACACACTTTTATTTTTAATAGGTGGCTTTTTAGTCATGTGGATGGCAGCTGGTTTTGCTATGTTAGAGTCTGGACTAGTTACATCTAAAAGTGTCGCGACAATAGCGGCAAAAAATATTGGATTATATTCTATAGCTGGTTTAATGTTTTGGTTTGTTGGATATAACTTAGCATATGGTATTCCAGAAGGAGGATTCATAGGAACATTTCTTCCTTGGAGTGATGCGAGTTCAATTGAAACTGGATATTCTGATGGATCTGATTGGTTTTTTCAAATGGTATTTTGTGCAACAACATGCTCAATAGTATCTGGTACGATGGCAGAAAGAATTAAAATTTGGCCATTCTTTTTATTTTGTGCAGTACTAGCAGGAATAATTTATCCAATCGAAATGGGATGGCAGTGGGGTGGAGGACATCTTGCAGCTGCTGGTTTTTCAGACTTTGCTGGATCAACACTTGTACATAGCGCTGGTGGTGCAGCTGCACTTGCAGGAGCTATTTTACTTGGTCCAAGACTTGGTCGATTTAATGATACTAATGGAGCTAAGCCTATGGCACCATTTGCTAGTTCATCAATACCTCTTGCAACTTTAGGTGTATTTATTTTATGGTTAGGATGGTTTGGTTTTAATGGAGGATCACAATTAGCTTTAGGTTCTTTTGAAGACTCAACTTCTGTTGCTACTATTTTTATTAATACTAATCTAGCTGCTTGTGCCGGTGTTATGGTTTGTGCAGCTGTTTCAAGATTAGTTGGTGGTAAAACTGATGTAATAATGATGCTAAACGGAGCATTAGGAGGGCTTGTAGCTATTACTGCAGAGCCACTTACACCTTCACCTATTATGGCAATTATAATTGGCGGTATTGGAGGGTTAGTTGTTTACTATGGCACATTATTACTTATCAAACTCAAAATAGATGATGTGGTTGGAGCTATTCCAGTTCACGGCTTTGCTGGTATTTGGGGTACGTTGGCAGTGCCACTTACTAATTCTGGTACTAATTTTGGTTCTCAGCTTTATGGAATCTTATGGATCAATATTTTTGTATTCATTATAGCCTTTATTATTTGGTATTTAATGAAAATAAGTATTGGAATTAGAATTAGTGAGGAGGCTGAAAAGCTTGGAACTGATAAAGCAGAAGTTGGTGTTATGGCTTATTCTATTAGAGATTAAGCAAACAATTCTTAATGAAAGAGGCTTATTAAGCCTCTTTCATTTAAAATGAGGTAAAAATGAAAACAATATTTGTAATTAATAAGAAGAAGTATAATTTAAAATATGAGAGAAAGATGCCAGAAAAAGAAGTTTTAAAAATGAAATCTTTCGTGACAATTAAAGGTGAAAAACTAATTAAAACAAATAAATTTAAAATTAAAAAAATGTCAGAGAGTAATCAAGAAAGAACTTATAATATTATACTTTAACTAAGCTGTACCTGAATGATTTGATAATTTGCTTGGATCAATACCAAGTAAATTGTATGCTTTAGACCATTTATTATTAACTTCTTCATCAAATAAGAAATCGGAGTCTGCAGATAGAGTCATCCAGCTATTTGATAAAATTTCAGTTTCTAATTGGCCTGGTGCCCACCCAGCATAGCCAAGCGCAAGAATGCTATATTTAGGTCCATTACCCTTAGAAAGATCTTCAAAAAAATCTGATGTACTTGTTAAAGCAATACCCTTATTAATTGTAAGTGTTTCTTGTCTAATTATTTCATCGGAATGAAGAACAAAACCTCTGCCACTTTCCATTGGACCGCCATATCTTATAAATAGTTTTTTATTACCTAATGGCTTATCTATTCCTAGTTGTTCAAGAAGATCGGGGTAAAGATCGTAGTCAATTTTTTTATTAATTATAATACCCATTGCACCATCCTTAGAATGAGCACACATATATATAACTGTTTTAAAAAATCTCTCATCTTCTAGTGAAGGCATGGAAATTAAAAGTTGGCCTGTTAAATTCATACTATATCTATATTCTTATTATTTATGTTATTTCAATAGTCATTTTGATATATGTACCATAACAATTTGATAAAAAGAATGAAGAATCTAAGAAAAACAATAACTTTATTAATAGTAATAGGGCTTTTAGGATCATTTAGTTCATCGGCATTTTCTTTATCTAGCGAATGGATAGATAATGAGGTTTCTCAAGTTAGGCTTATATCTCCTTTTACTCACAATAATGATCAAAAAGAATTAATTTTAGGTCTTCAATATAAAATGAAACCAGGATGGAAGACTTATTGGCAGTCTCCTGGTGATGGAGGCTTTGCCCAAAATATTTCATGGGAAAATTCAACAAATATTCAGAAGGTTGAAATAAAATGGCCAATGCCATTAGAGTTTGAGATATTAGGACTTCAATCTCTAGGATATGAAAATGAAGTTATATTCCCACTTCTATTAAAATTTAAAGATAAAAAAGAACTTACAAATTTGGACTTATCAATTAATTATTTAACTTGTAAAGATATATGTATCCCAGGCAATGCTAGGATTTTTTTACCTATTCCAGCTGGTTTAGCTAAAACAACTAAATATCATCATATTTTAGAAAAAACGACTTCAAACTTACCTCAAACAAATCTTGAGCTATCATCCATAAGTAATGTAGAAGTAAAAGCCTTTAAAAATGAAAAAGATGTTTTAATTGAAATTAAAGCGAAAACTTTTCAAAAATTCAATAATACAAAAATTTTTTTACATACTCCTTTTGGCTTACCAGTTGTAAATAACTCATTTCAGTATTCAGCAGATTACAAAACACTAATTTCATCTTTTAATTTTGATAAAAAATTCTTTTCTAAAGAAAATTTTGAAATTAAAGTTTTATTAAGTGATTATAATCATAATTTTTCTTATATTGATAAAGTCGCATTGGAAGAATTGCCTAAAAAAAACTTTTTTAAAAATACTATTATTTTATATTTAGTTATATCATTTTTAGGTGGCTTAATTTTAAATGTGATGCCATGTGTATTACCTGTTTTATCTATTAAATTAATGTCAGTTTTAAATAATGATGTTAAAAAAACTCGTAATAGTTTTTTAAATACTGCATCTGGCATAATTTTTTCATTTGTTTTGCTAGGAATATTTTTTTCACTACTTCAAAAATTAAATATTTCTGTTTCATGGGGTATGCAATTTCAACAACCTTATTTTATAATAGTAATCACTGCCGTTATTTTTTTGTTTATGATGAATATGTTTGATCAATTTCAATTTAGATTACCAGCAAATTTGAATCAAAATAAATTTCTTAATTATAATACCAATACTTATTTAGGGGATTTTTTTAATGGTTTTTTCGCTACTTTAATGGCAACTCCCTGTTCGGCACCTTTTGTAGGCTCAGCTATTACTGCTGCTTTTACTCAAAAACCACTTATTTCAATATGTATCTTCTTATTTATGGGTATTGGTATGAGTACTCCATATTTACTAATTTCTTTTTTTCCAAAACTTGTATCTTACTTACCAAAACCAGGAGTTTGGATGCAGTATATTAAATATTTCTTAGGTTTTTTACTATTTTTAACAGTTTTGTGGTTATCAGCTATTTTGCTTAACTTTTTTAATTATTATTTTTTAGCTTCTTTTAGCATGATCTTAATATTATTAATTTATCTTAGAAAAATAATCTATTATAAAAATACTTTAAGCTTAATTCTTTTAATAATTTTATTTATATTACCTTTATTTAATCTTTTTCAGCAAGATAAGAAAAATAAAATTGATGAAAACTGGCAAGATTTTATTTCCACTGATATTAATGAACTTATAAATGATAATAATTTAGTATTTGTAGATATAACAGCAGATTGGTGTGCTACATGTCAATATAATAAATTAAACGTGCTCAATAAAAATAATATAAAGGAAGCGCTAATTAGTAATAAGATTATTTTAGTTCGCGGTGATTGGACTAAACCTAATAAAAAAATAAATAATTTTTTAAACAATTATAATAGATTTGGAATTCCATTTAATGCATTTTTTTCAAAAAAATATCCTGATGGATTAATTCTTTCTGAATTACTTAGTGAAAAAGAAATATTAAATACAATAACTAAAGTTAAAAAATAGTTATATACCATTCATACATCAAAAATTTTTCCAGGATTCATAATATTTTTTGGATCAAGCATTTTTTTTATCCCTTGCATCAAAGGAATATTATCTAAATGTTGTTTCATAAGATATTCTTTTTTTTGAATACCAATTCCATGCTCGCCAGTAATTGTTCCTTCTAAACTTAGAGCTTTAGTAATTAATTTGTCACTAAACTCTCTTATAACTTGATAACTTTCTTTTTTTTCAGGATCATAAATTATAGCTACATGAAAATTTCCGTCTCCTACATGACCAACCATAGGAGCAAGTAATCCAAAATTGTTAATTTCTTTTTCTGCAAACTTTATTGATTCAACTAAATTTGATATAGGTACACATATATCTGTTACATATACTTTTATATTATTTTTTTGTGCCTTAACAGCATAGTAAGCATCATGTCTTGCTTTCCATAATTTATTACGTTCTTCTGTAGTATCAGCCCATTTAAATTCACTTCCATTATTGTTTTTAGATAAGCTTTCAACTACTTCAATTGATTCTCTATTTATTGTTTCGCTTCCATGAAACTCAAAAAACAAAGTAGGCTTTGAGTCAAAGTTCTTTAGATTAGAATATTTGATAGAAATATCCATTTGATCTTTATTTAACATTTCTATTCTAGCTATTTGTGTACCATATTGTATTATTTCCTTTGCAGTTAAAACTGCTGATTCTAAATCTGAAAATTGACACACAGCACTCATAATACTTTCTGGAATAGGAGATAGTCTAAGATGGATTTCAGAAATTATTCCTAAGGTTCCTTCTGACCCAACAAATAAATTAGTTAGGTTATAACCAGCAGCTGTTTTTTTTGTTCTTGTACCAGTTTTAATAATTTCACCAGATGCCAAAATAACAGTTAGTCCAGTAACAACTGTTTTCATTGTGCCATATTTTACAGCCATTGTTCCTGAAGCTGAAGTTGCAGTCATGCCACCTAAAGAAGCATCTGCGCCAGGATCTATTGGAAAAAAAACACCTTTATCCCTTAATTCTTCATTAAGCTGTTTACGTGTAACGCATGCCTGAACTCTGCAATCAAAATCTTCGGCATTAACACTAAGCACCTTATTCATTTTTTCTAAAGATAACGTAATTCCATCTTTATTTCCTAAAGCATTTCCTTCAAGAGAAGTCCCAGATCCAAAACAAACAATCGGTGTATTTTCCTTATTGCAAATTTTAACAATTGAAGAAATTTCTTCATTTGTTTCTGGAAAGACTACTGCTTGTGAAAGTACTGGTTCAAAAACATCCTCACCTCTTGCATAATTTGATCTGACTGTTTCAGAAAATGAACATCTTTCACCTAGAAGATTTATTAGTTGAGTTTGTAATATATGATTTTTCATTTATGAATTTGCTTATATAAAATAATAGTAATATAAATTAACATATATCAAATAAAAACAAGAAGGAAAACAGATGTCAGAAACTTCATTAACTCTTGAAGAAATATATAAATTAGCTTTAAATGCTCTTAAAATTAACGGCTGTGATGAATATAACGCTGAAGCTGTTGCAACAACTGTAACTTATGCTGAAAGAGATGGAAGTGTTTCACATGGTTTATTTAGAATTCCTGGATATGTAGCTGCTTTAAAAAGTAAAAAAGTAAAAGGTGATGCTAGACCTAAAAATACATTTCTATCCCAAAACGCAATACGCGTAGATGGTGATTATGGATTCGCACCTACTGCTATTAAAGTTGGTATCCCTGACTTAGTTAAAATTACAAAAAAACATGGTGTAGGGGTTTTAACCATAACAAATACTCACCATTTTGCTGCATTGTGGCATGAAACCGAAGCTTTGGCAGAAGAAAATTTAATTGGAATTGCATGTACGGCTTACAAACCAAGTGTTGCTCCAGCTGGAGCAAAAAAACCTCTATTTGGAACAAATCCTATTTCATTTGCTTGGCCAAGAAAAAATAAAACTCCAGTAGTCTATGATATGGCAACTTCAACAATGGCTATGGGAGAGGTTCAAGTAGCAGCAAGAGATGGTCATAAAGTTCCATTTGGTACAGGTCTAGACAAAGATGGAAATAAAACTGACGATCCACAAGCTATAGCTAATGGAGGAGTTCTGCTAACTTTTGGAGATTATAAGGGCTCAGCAATAGCTATGATGATAGAACTACTAGCGGCGGGTTTAGTTGGAGATCTATTTAGTTTTGAGGCTCAGAAAGTTGATAATAATGACGGAGGGCCAGCAAGAGGTGGTGAATTTATTATGTCGTTTTCACCGGAGTTAATTGCAGGAGAAAATTGGAATGAGCATGCAGAAAAATTTTTTAAAGAATTGAGTTCAATGGATGGTGTTAGACTTCCTGGTCAGCGTCGACATAATAACAGAAATGATGAAGGTCCAAGAAAGATTAATTCTGAATTGATTGAAAAAATTAAAAACTTATAGAATAAAATAATTTTTCATGGAAAATTTAGAAAATATTTTAAACAAATATATTGAAGAAGGAAAATACCCAGGTATTCAATGGAAAATAATACAAAAAAATTCAGTTAATCAAGGGTTGCTAGGATATAAAAATTTAGAGAAGAGGGAATTTATAGAATCAGATACATTATATCGTATTTGGTCAATGACAAAACCAATTGTTTCATTGGCTGCTATGCAATTTGTTGAAAATAAAAAACTAAATTTAAATGATCCAATTACTTATTATCTTCCAGAATTTTCTAATCTTAAGGTATTAAAAAATTTAAATTCTAAAATAGAAGATGTGGTTGATCTTAAAGAGCAACCAACTATTAAAAACCTTCTTCTTCATACGGCTGGTTTTTCTTATAACTTTTTGCCTGATCCTGTAGGTTTTGAATATGATAGAATTAATCTTTTTGGTTCTTTTTCATCTACTTTAGAAGAAGAAATTAAACTATTATCAGACTTACCTTTATTATTTCAACCTTCAACAAGATGGTGTTATTCCGTATCAACAGATGTTTTAGGAAGAATTTTGGAAGTAATTACAGGAACACCTCTTCAGCAAATTTTAAATGAACAAATATTTATTCCTCTTGAAATGAACAAAACTGGCTTTAGTGTATCAGATGCAAACACTCGTTTATTGATGAATTCATATGAATTTGATCCATTAAAAAATAAATTAACTAATCATATTTTAGAACCCCAAAGAATTGGAAAGTTTGGTCATCCAATAAATAATAAAAATTATGCAAGAGGAGGTCATGGCCTATATTCCACTGTTGAAGATTTTATGAATTTTGTTCAAATGTTGCATACAGGTAAAAATAAGCATGGAAAATATATTATTAGCAAAAAATTAATTGATTTAATGTCAAAAAACCATTTAGAAAGTAAATTGTTTCCAATTGAGATATTGAATATTTCAACTAAGAAAGACGAAAACTATACTAATGACTTAGATGGATATGGGTGGGGATTTGGCTTTAGAACACTTATGAGCCCAGAAAAAAATAACTATATTGGAAACAAAGGTGAATTTGGATGGTCAGGCGCAGCTTCTACTTACTTTCTAGTTGATGTAAAAAAAGAAATTTCAGCAGTTCTAATGACTCAAGTTTTAAATGGTGATGTTTCATTAAAAAAAGATTTTTACAAATTTATATACTGTAATTATTAAACTAACTTTTGATTTATAAATTTATTGTAAAAAATTGTATTTTAACTAAGATACTTTAAGCTATGCGCGGTAAAAATAGAAAAGTTAGAGCAGTTACACTAGAAGGAAAAGGAACGCTAAAAGTAAAAGATTACCCTTATCCTGAATTGAATAAAAATTGTGCCATTATAAAAATGGAGTACTCAGGAATATGTGGAACTGATAAACATTCATTTGAAGGTTTTTTTGAACAAAAAGGAGGTAGGCCAATTCCATTACCAGTAATTCAAGGACATGAAAATGTTGGAATTATTGAAGAAATAAATGGCACGCTTTTAGATCACGATGGAAATGAGTTGTTTGTTGGAGATAGAATAGTTCCTGCTCCAAATATTTCATGTGGTAAATGCTTTGCTTGCAGAAATAGTAGACCTTATTATTATTGTGACTGCAAACTTGATTACGGAAACAATATTGGAGCTGCCAAAGAACCACACATTTTTGGTGGATGGAGTGAATATTTATATATAATTCCAGGAAGTCATTTATTTAAATTTCCAGAACATTTAGATCCTCAATTAGGCACATTCATTGAACCTTTGTCAGTCACAGGTTGTTTAGACAAGGCTAGACAATGGTCTTCAGAATGGGAGCCTTTTAGAAGTGGAGACACAGTAGTTATTTTAGGTACTGGTCCGATAGGTTTGTTTCACTTAATTAAGTCAAATCTAATGGGCGCTGGTAGAATTATTTCGATTGATCCAAGTGAATATAGGACTTCAATTGCAGAAGAATTTGGAGCAACTGATATTATAGTGAGTAGTCAAAGAGATGAAATAAAAGATAACTTAAATAAAATTACAAATAATTTAGGTGCAGATCTAGTAGTTGATTGCAGTGGTGTAGCTGAAGGTTTTGGTATAGCACTAGACTTAATTAGAGAAGGTGGAATGGTCTTAGAAGTGGGCATATTTTCAAACTCTCATGATATACCTATAAACCCTCATTCTCAGATATTAGAAAAAAGTGCGAGAGTTATTGGAGTTGGAGGTGATGATATATCACAGTATTATCCAAGTATAAAACTGCTTGAAAGAACCATAAATAAACTTCCATGGAAAAAAATAATTTCTCATAATTTTCAAATAGAAAATGTGCATAAAGCTATGCAGGTAGCTATGAGCGATAAATCAATGAAAGTTTTGCTTAATCCTTAATCATTTTAATTAATTTTCTTCTACAAATCTTCTTGCTAAATAATCAGCTTTTTCATTATAAATTTCACCAGCATGACCTTTGACCCATTTCCAAGTTATTTTGTGTTTAAAAATTTGTTTATCAAGCTCAATCCATAATTCTTTGTTTTTGACGGGTTTTTTTGAAGCAGTTTTCCATCCATTTTTTTTCCAGTTATATATCCATTTTTCAATACCATCCTTTACATATTTACTATCTGTGACTAAAGTAATTGTTTTGGATTCTTTAAAAAAAGACAGCGCTTTAATAGCAGCAGTTAATTCCATTCTATTATTAGTTGTATCTTTATCGCCTCCATTTAAAAAATATGGTTCTTTGTCTGTTTCTAAGATAACTGCGCCCCACCCACCAATACCAGGATTACCTGAACAAGCTCCATCTGTATATATTTCTATCATTTTATAAAATTTTATTTTCTTGGTGCCATTTTAAAATATTAAAATATTCAAGAGGGTCTTTTGGCTTTACAATTGCACCAGCTGGATGGAATAATTGATCATGAAGCCTTGTAACTAATATTCTAATAGCAGCACCTCTTAGTAAGATATTAAAATTTTTAATTTCTTCATTAGTGATTTTTGAAAGCTTAGTATAGCCCTTTATCAAGGAATCAAAATTTTCATTTAAAAATAAATTTTGCTTACTAAAACACCAAGCATTAGTTGTTAAAGCTAATTCATATGCATAAAAATCATTACAAGAAAAATAAAAGTCTATAAGGCCTGAAAAAGTATCATTTTTAAAAAAAACATTATCTTGGAATATGTCAGCATGTATTATGCCATTAGGTAGGTTTTTTGGCCAGTTATTTTCTAGAAATATTAACTCACTTTTAATAACTTCAATTAAATTTAAAAATTTATGATCTTTAATTTTTAAGCATTTTACGAATATATTTTTCCAATCATTAACAAGAAGGTTATTTTTTCTTTTAAGTATAAAATTTTTGGTTAAATTTTGAAAGTTAGATATCATTTCTCCTACTTCTAAGCAATGTGCTGCCTTTATTTCTTCAACTTTTTTACCTTCAAGAAAAGATATAATAATTGCTTTTTTATTGCACAATGTGTTTACAATATTGTTATCTTTATTTTGGATTGGAATAGGACAAATGAATTTGTTATCAGATAAATGTTTTTGCAAACTCATAAAAAAAGGCAAGTCTTTGGGATCAACTCTTTTTTCAAATAATGTTAGTATAAAACTACCTTCGTTTGTATTTATTTTATAATTAGTGTTTTCTATCCCCTCTAATATACCTTCATATGAAACAAGTGAGCCTAAATTATATTGTTTTAAAAAAAGCTTGATCTCACTTTCTTTTACTGAAGTGTATACCGCCACTTTAACTTGCCTCTTTTAAAATAGAGGGGATTTTAAAATGAATATTTTCTTTTTCAAAATCTGATTCAATTATATTTATTTGATAAATTTTAGAAATTCTTCTTAATAAATTTTTAATTAATATTTCTGGAGCAGAAGCGCTTGCAGTTATTCCTATGGTTTTAATATTTTTTAAAATTCCATTATCTAAATCATTTACATTTTCAATTAATTTGCAATTTTTAGCTCCATAGTTTTTTGCTACTTCGACTAAGCGTAAAGAATTTGAAGAGTTATTGGATCCAATTACAAAAAAATAATCACATTTTCCAGCTATTGCTTTCACAGCCTCTTGTCTATTTGTTGTTGCATAACAAATATCGTTTTTTTTTGGCTCTTTAACATTTGTAAAATTTTTTTTAATTTTAGCAATAATATCTTTAGTATCATCAATTGAGAGTGTTGTTTGTGTTACATAAGCAATTTTTTGATTATTTTTAAAAGGGAGCTTTGAAACATCTTCAGCCTTTTCTACTAGATAAATTTTAGATTTAATTTGCCCCATTGTTCCAATTACTTCAGGATGATTTCGATGACCAATTAAAATAATAGGAAGATCTTCTTTTTCAAAAATTTCTACTTCCCTATGTATTTTACTGACTAATGGACAAGTTGCATCAAAATAAAGTAAATTTAAACTTTTTGCTTCTCTGGGTACAGACTTAGGAACTCCATGAGCAGAAAAAATTACTGGCCTGTTTTTATTTTTAATCTCATCCAATTCTTCAATAAAAATAGCCCCTTCTTTTGTTAAGCTATTAACTACATATTTATTATGAACAATTTCATGCCGAACGTAGACAGGCTTCCCATATTTTTTTATTGCTTCTTTAACCATTAATATAGCTCTTTCAACCCCAGCACAAAAACCTCTAGGTCCCGCAAGATATATATCTATTTTTTTATTCATATATAATTTTTTCTAACATGTGATATAAAGGGCTTATTTATATTAATTAATTATTTTCGTGAAAAATTTCTTATTATTTTTATTATTTTTTTCCATTTTATCATGTAGTTCAAATAAATCTGAAAAAAAACCATTGAAAACCGTAGATTGTCCAATTACATATTTTGCTGCTGAGCATAAAAATTATGTTTTTAGTGAAAAAAATCCGATCAATATCGATAATTTGTCTTTTAAGGCAAATTTAAACAATTTTTCAATAAACGACTCTTGTTTAAAATATGATGACTATACAAAGTACTCAATCGATATTTTAATTATTATTTCGCCATTGGATATGAATAATTCTTTTGTTAACTTGCCAATATATGCAGCATCAGTAGATGAAAACAACAACGTAATTGATATGCAATATTACTCTATTGAGGCTAATCTAGATTATGATGAAGATTCAAAAACCTACATAGAAACTGAAATTTTTAGTAAAATTATGGTTTTATCTTCTGCCAATAAAGCTGCAAAAAAAATAATTATTGGATTTATGATGGATACTAAAACTGAAGAATTATTAAATTAATTCTTTATAACAGATGACATCTCATTAATTGAGGCGTTTATTAAATTCTCTTTTTGATCATCACTTAGTTTTTGTTCTAGTAAAACAATAGTTGCTTTAATAGCTGTCGAAGAAATATATTCCTGAATTTCAGTATTTGTATCTCTAACTAGTTGATCAATTTTGGATTTTGAAACAATTTTACGTTTTTCTATTTGGTCATTAAGTTTTTTATGTGCTTCATTTTCAATTTGAGCTATCTTACTTTTTGCTTCATTTTGAATTAGATCAATTTCTTTTTGAACTTCACTTTGTCTTTTCTTAATTTCACCTAATGTTAATTGAGCCTCATTTTTTAAATTTTCAGCTTCATCAATTTTATTTTTTATCTCATCAATTTGTGAGTCTAAA
>CACPNW010000013.1 GCA_902635455.1 uncultured Alphaproteobacteria bacterium
TTAATTTGATTAAGCAATTGACCTTTTGAAAATGAACTATTTCCATTAAAGGTAATGTTTCTAATTTTAGATATTTTTCCTTCATTAAAATTAAAGAATATTTCAACTTCTTCAGATTCATTTTTTGTGATTTCATAATCAATATTAATGGAGTTATAACCAAATGATTTATAAAGATTATTGTATTCATCAATTGTTTTACTAATATTATATTCATTAAATATATTGTATTGATTATTTTTTTGGAAAATTTTTAAAAGATCTTCTTCTTTAAATCTTTTATTTTTAGAAAAATGAATTTCTTTAAAAATAGGGTATTCATTTAATTTTATATTTAAACTACCTTCTTCTAAAAATACTTCTATATTTTCAAAATATCCTGTATCATTTAAATCTTCAATAATTTTTGATTTATCTATATTTTCAATTGTATCTGAAAGATTATTTATTAATGATAAAACGATTTCTTGATCTATATATTTATTTCCGATGATATTAACTTTGTAATTTCTAGCATATGTAGATAATGAAAATGAAATTATTAAAATTATTATAAAATTTAATCTTAAAATTCTCATTATTTAATATCTAATTTATTTTTAATATATAATTGAAATTTGAAAATATTATTTACATTATTAATTGGCATTTTTAAATCCAAAGATAAATATTTATTAACATATTTGCTTATATCATTAAATTTAATCTTGTTTTTAGTAAATAATTCAACAGCATTTTCATTGATTACATTGAACATAATCTTTTTTTCAATTTCCTTATTTTTAACTTTATTAAAGATTTTATAAATTGGAAACTTTTTTTCATCTGGTTTAATGAAATTTAAATTAAAATTTTTGTTTATAAAATATTGAGATTTTAAATTAATACTTTTTTTATTCATAACATAGTCAAAAAAATTAATTAAAGGAATATCCATATCATTATAGAAATAATTAAAAATTGATATTCCATTGTAAAATTCAACTATAGAATGAACAAGTGATTCAGGATGTATTAGAATTTTTAATTTATCGTAAGGTATATCAAAAAGGTAATGAGCCTCAATTAGCTCTAAACATTTGTTTGCTAATGTAGCTGAATCAATACTATTTTTTTTTCCCATTTTCCATTTAGGATGATTAGTTGCTTCTTTAACAGAAACATTAGCTAATTTATTTGAATTATAATTTAAAAAAGGTCCACCAGAAGCTGTAAGATATACGTTCTTAATATCAATTAATCTATAATTGTGATTATTGAAAAAATTAAATAAAGAAAAATGTTCAGAATCAATAGGGAAAATTTTTGCACTTTTAATATAATTTTTTTTCTTAAATAAATGACCAGCCGAAACAATAACTTCCTTATTAACTAAACCTAAAAATTTTGTATTATTTATAATTGAATCAAAATATAATAGCGCATTATAACCTGAAACAGCAAGTATAGAAATTTCAACAAAATTTTTTTCTAAAAATAAATTTAAATCACTATGTTTTATTATGTTAACATTTTTAGGGATTTTTGATTTAACAAACTCATAATATTTAGAATTTTTAATACAAATATATTTGGGTTTATATTGAATTGATTGCGATATAAGTTTTTTATAATTATTATTTGCTAGCAATAAATTTATTTTAATATTTGAATAATTATTAATTAGTTTTAATGACTTTTGGCCTATTACACCAGTCGAACCATAAATATTTATTTTCATTGAAATATACTAAATAATAACAAAATATAAATACTAAATATAAAAGAGTCAATCCTATCAAAAAAACCTCCGTGACCAGGAATAATAGAACTGGAATTTTTAACATTAGACAATCTTTTGAAATATGATTCAATTAAATCACCAAAAAATGAAAAACATATAATTAAATTAATAAATAATATATTTAAAATTGAAATTTCTAAAAAATATAAAATATAAATTAAAGAACAAATGTTGGATAAAATAAAACCCAAAATCAATCCTTCATATGTTTTATTAGGGCTAATTTTTTCAAAAATTTTATTCTTACCAAAAATTGAGCCACAAAAATAAGAAAAAACATCAAAAGAAATAATTATAAGTAGTAAAAAGTTAAAGAATAAAATATCAAAGTATAGTGCAAAATACATTATGAAAGCAATGAGTGATAAAGTCACATAAACAAATGGAATAAAAATTTTTGTAAAATTAATTGCTATTTCAAATAAAACAAAAATATAAAATATAACAATTAAAAATAGTATCAAATTATGATTAGTGTATAAAAAAAATGCATATAAAAAAAATAATACAAAACTAGTTATGCTTCTAATAATAAAATTTTTATAATCCATATTTTCTATTAATTTTATTATATTTCAAAATTATATTTTGTATTTGACTTAATTTTAAATCAGGCCATAAAGTTTCAAGAAAGTACAATTCAGTATAAATTAAATTTTTTAAAATAAAATTACTTATACGATTATAACCCCCAGTTCTTATTAGTATATCTGGATCAGGTTGATTTTTTAAATAAAAAAAATTTTCAATATTAACTTCATCCACATTCATTTTATTTTCTAAGGCAAATTCATTTGTTTTTTTTATTACAGATTTAAGCTCATCAATAAATCCATAATTAAAAGCTAAGTTAATTGTTTGATTAAAATCATTTTTTTGATTGAATGGAAATTTTTCAATTAAATTCAATATATTTTTTGGTAAATTTTGATTCTCACCAATTATATTCATTTTAATTTTACCAATTTTGTTAATTTTTTTAACAAAACCTTCGAAAGATTTATTTGCTAGTTTAAAAAAAGAATTATTATTTTTTCTATTTACATTTTCTGTAGATAATAAGTATAGAGTTACATATTCAATATTATGTTCATAACAATATTTTATTATTTCATAAATTTTTTCAATACCTTTTTTATAGCCATCTAACTGATTTAGATTATTTTTTTTTGCCCACCTTTTATTACCGTCTAAGATAAAGCAAATATGTTTTAATTTATTTTTTTTCAAATTATACTTTTAAAATATCTGCTTTTTTATTTTCAAAAATTTGATCAATTTTTTTAATAAAATCATCAGTAATTTCCTGTATCTTAATTGAATTTTTTTTTAATTCATCCTCGGATAAGTTATTTACTTTTTTATCATTTTTTTGACTATCTAATGCTTCTCTTCTTAAATTTCTTATTGAAATCTTTGCATTCTCTGAAAATTGAGATGCGATTTTAGATAATTCTTGTCTTCTTTCTTCACTGAGTTTTGGAATAGGTAATCTTATTAATGCTCCATCAGATTGTGGATTTAAACCTAAGCTTGATTCAATAATTGCATTTTCTACATTTTTAATTAAACTACTATCCCAAACCTGTATTGAAATAGTACTTGAATCTGGTGTGCTAATATTGCCTAATTGATTTATTGGTGTTTTAGAGCCATAAGCATCAACTAATAAGTTATCTAAAATTGAAGGATTAGCTCGTGAAGTTCTTAAAGTAGATAATTCCTTTTCGAAATGTGAAATTGAATTTTCCATCATTGTATTTAAATTTTCTATATTCATATTAGTTTATAATACTATAAAGTCCCTTTCCATTCAAAGCATTGATTATAGAATTTTTTTTAAAAATATTAGTAATAAGAATTGGAATATTTGACTCTTTAGCTAGACTAATTGAAGTTGTATCCATAACTTTAAGGTTTTTATTAATAACCTCAGAATATGATATTTTTTTATAAATTCTTGCATTTTTATTATTTATTGGATCTTTATCAAATATACCATCTACCTTTGTTGCTTTAATTATAACTGAGCAATTCAATTCTGAAGCTCTTAAAGAAGCTGCTGTATCTGTAGAAAAAAAAGGATTTCCAGTACCACCAGCAAAAATAACTACTCTTTTTTTTTCTAAATGACGAACAGCTTTTCTTTTAATATAAGGCTCAGCTATTTGAGACATAGTTATAGCTGTTTGCACTCTTGTAGGCACTGATAATGTTTCCAAAGAACTTTGTAGAGATAAAGCATTCATTATTGTTGCCAGCATACCCATATAGTCAGATGTGGATCTATCTATTCCTTGAGAAGCTCCTTTTATACCTCTAAAAATGTTACCACCACCTACTATAATACAAATTTGATAATTTTTTTTAAAAATTTTTTTTATCTCTGATGAAATAAAATTTAACACTGAGACATCTATTCCAAATTTTGATTTGCCTAAAAGTGCTTCACCAGAAAGTTTTATTAAAATTCTTTTTTTATACATCAGGTTAATGCAAGTAACTTATAATCAATTAATTTAAACTCATAAGATTTAGGCAGTTCATCAATAACATTTTTAACAGTTTTGTCTGTATCTAATATAAACATCTGATTTAAAAGTGTTGATTCTGCATAAAATTTTTTCATTTTGCCTTCTAGTATTTTTTCAATAATATTTTCAGGCTTTCCTGAACTTTTAATATTTTCCATCTGAAAATTTTTTTCTTTTTCAATATATTCATCATCTAAAAATTCAACATCTAATGCCTCAGGTTTAGATGCTGCTATATGCATACAAATATTTTTTGTAAATTGTTTAACGCTCTCATCTAAATTTGAGGTCTCATAAGAGACAAAAGATATTATCTTGCCAATATTAGATTTGTAAGAATTGTGAACATAATAATTATTATGCAAGCCGTTATGTTCTGCTAATTTAATTTCTTTTAAAAGGATATTTTCACCAATAACTGATATAATTTCTTTGAAATGATCAGTAATTTTTTTTCCTTCATATTCTTTATCTAAAAAATCATTTAAACCTTCTTTTTTATCTAATGAAAGTGCAAAGTTACCAATTTTATCTACAAAATTTAAAAAAGTTTCACTTTTAGCTGCAAAGTCCGTTTCAGAATTTACTTTTAAAATAATTGTTTGGCTAGAATTGGAATATATAGCAACAACTCCCTCTTTAGCTTCTCTAGAAGATTTTTTAGAAGCTTTTGATAATCCTTTTTTTCTCAAGAAATCTATTGAAGCCTCTAAATCATTATTATTTTCAGAAAGAGCTTTTTTGCAATCTAAAAATCCTGCTCCTGTTATTTCTCTAAGATTTTTAACAGCATCTAATAAATCTGTCATATATTTACTCCATTATAAATTATTTTTTTTCTTCATCCTTTGATTCTTTAGTATCAGCATTCTCTGAAGCTTCTTTCATTGTTTGTTTAAAATAATCTGCGTATAAGTTAATAGATCTTATGGCATCATCATTACCAGGTATTAAATAATTAATAGGATCTGGATCTGCATTTGAGTCAACTATTGCAACAATTGGTATATTTAGTTTTTTAGCTTCTAGAACAGCTATTTTGTCTTTAACGATATCAAATATAACAATTAAATCTGGTTTACCTCCTAAATCTTTTATACCTCCTAGATTTAACAACAACTTATCTCGCTCTCTAGATAATTCTAAAAGTTCTTTTTTTGATAGATTATTAATAGATTCATTGTCATTTAAAAGATTTTGTAAATCATCAAGTCTTTTTATTGAGTTTGAAATTGTTTTCCAATTTGTAAGCGTTCCACCTAACCATCTTTTATTTATATAAAATTGATTGTATTCAGTAGCAATATCTTTAACTATTTCAGAACATTGTTTTTTAGTTCCTACAAACAAAACTTTGCCTGATTTATTAACAGTTTCATATAGTTTCACTAATGCTGCATTTAATGCCTCAAGTGTAATTCTTAAATCAAAGATATGTATATTGTTTCTTACTCCGTATATATATTCGTTCATTTTTGGATTCCATCTTTTTACATTATGTCCAAAATGAACACCAGATTCTAACAAATCTTCAATTTTAACTTCTGGTAAATTCATAGTATTCTCCGGTTAAACCTCCACAGAAACAAAAACACCGGTTTTTTCTGTGTGCTAGTTTTAATATGCGATTGGATTAAATAAAAAATAAGAATAATCAAGATAATTCTATTGAATAATCTAACTTTTTTGATTTTTTGAGACTATCTAATAAAATATAAGATTTTAAACTATATTTATTATTAAAATTTAAACTAACTAATTTGTTGTCTACATTTGTATATAAAAATATATTTTCATTGGGATTAATTTCTGAGTTTAATAAATCTTCTTTTTTTTCATTGAAAACTTTTAAAGAAGTATAAATATTTATTTTTTTAGTAAATTTATTATAATAACTATCAAAATCTGTCATTCGCTTAATTATATATCTATTATCTTGGATATTCTTGATTATATCTATTTCAAATAAAATCACATTTCCTTCATTCAATAAGTTTCTATATTTATACAAATTTTCACTAAATATTGTTAGTTCGAATTGAGTATTTATAGAAGAAACAATTATAAATGCATATTTTTTTCCATCTTTATTTGATCTTTCTTTTATATCTAAAATAGAGCCAGCTACTTTTACAGAAGATTCATTTTGATTTTCAATTTCATTAAAATCTAAGATATTCTTTTTTTTAAAAAAATTTGACGGATATAAAGATAATGGGTGAGATGAAAAATAAAAACCTATAACTTCTAGCTCATTTTTTAATAAATCAACAACTTTCCAATTTTCTACATTTTGATTAAATAAATTTTTATCAGTAAATTGAATTTTCTCATCAGCAAATAAAAGAGATTGGTTTGTTTCATTTTTGTTATTAGAAAAAAGATCAACAAATTTTACTACATTTGAAAATAATTTAGATCTATTTTGTTCAATAGAATCAAAAGCACCTGATTGTATAATTTTTTCTAATTGTCTCTTATTTATAACTTCAGAATTTAGTCTTTGCATAAAAGATATAATGTCTTTGAAGGAGCCTTTTGCTTCTCTTTCTTTAACAAGATTTTTCATAGAATTTACACCAACACCTTTAATTGCACCTAATGCAAATCTTATTGACTTTTCATTAATATTTTTATTTTCAATGCTAAAGTATTCTTTAGAATAATTTATATCTGGTTTCAGAAAATTTATATTTAATCTTTCAAGTTCACTTTTTAACAAAATTAGTCTATCTGTCCTGTCTATTGAGTAATTTAAAGTAGCAGTCATAAATTCATGGGGATAATTAGATTTTAAATAAGCTGTTTGATAAGCTATTAGTGCATAAGCAGCTGCGTGGCTTTTGTTAAACCCATAGCCTGCAAATTTATTAACTAAATCAAATATTTTAGAAGACTCTATTTCGCTAATATTATTTCTTAAAGCACCTTCAATAAATCTACTTTTTTGATCATCCATTTCTTTTTTTATTTTTTTCCCCATGGCTCTTCTTAATAAATCTGCCTCACCAAGAGAATAATTTGACAGCACTTGAGCAATCTGCATCACTTGTTCTTGATAAACAATTATCCCGTAAGTTTCTTTGAGAACTTCTTTTAATAACGGGTGTAAATACTCAATCTTTTCTCTTCCATGTTTTCTATTACAATATGATGGAATATTGTCCATTGGGCCAGGCCTAAATAAAGCAACTACAGCAATAATTTCTTCAAATTTATCAGGTTGCAATTGCCTCAACACACTTCCCATTCCATTACTTTCTAATTGAAAAATGCCTGTAGCTTCTCCTTTACTTAAATTTGAGAATGTTTTTTGATCATTTAAAGGTATTTGTTCAATATCAAAATCTACATTTTCTTTTTTAATAATATTTATACAATCATTAATAATTGATAGTGTGGTCAATCCTAAAAAATCAAATTTAATTAAACCAGCTTTTTCTACAAACTTCATTGAAAATTGAGTAGCATTAACATTAGTATTTGGATCTTTATATAAAGGAACTAAATTAGAAATTTTATCATCTCCAATAACTATACCTGCTGCATGAGTAGAAGCATGTCTATGTAATCCCTCTAATTTTAGACTAATATTAACAACATCTGATAATCGTTCATCTTGTTTTATTTGTTCTTTTAAATTTGTTTCATTTTCAACAGCTTCTTTTAAACTAATTGGGTTAGCTGGATTGTAAGGTATTAATTTTGCGAATTTATCAACCTCACTATATGGAACTTCTAAAACCCTTCCTATGTCTCTTATTGCAGCTCTAGATGCTAATGTTCCAAATGTAATAATATGTGCTACACTTTCTTTTCCATATTTATTATTTACATAATCAATTACTTCATCTCTTCGATTTTGACAAAAATCAATGTCAAAGTCAGGCATTGAAATCCTTTCAGGATTTAAAAACCGTTCAAAAAGTAAACCATAATCTAAAGGATTTAAATTTGTTATACCTAAAGACCAAGCAACCAAACTGCCAGCTCCCGAACCTCTTCCTGGGCCAACTGGAATTTGATTTGTTTTAGCCCAATTAACAAAATCAGCAACTATCAAGAAATATCCACCATAACCCATTTTAGTAATTACTTGAAGCTCATATTCCAATCTATTGTTATAATCTTTTTTATTAATATTTTCTTTAATAAGTAATCTCTTTTCCAAACCCTGTTTTGCCATTTGAGTTAAAAGATCATTTTCAGAAAGATTTTTTTCATTTTTAAATTTTGGAAGTTTTGGTTCAATTTCTTTTGGAAAATAATTACAATTAATAGCAACATTAAAATTATTTTGAAAAATATCTGGCAAATCTTTATATAAATTATTCATTTCAGATTCATTTTTAAAATAAATATTTGGATTTGAACTAACTCTTTCTAAATTATTTACAGTAGTTTTTTGAGATATGCATAATAATGCATCATGTGCACTATAATCATCTTTTGATTTAAATTTTATATTGTTTGATGCAATTAATGGTATTTTGAATTTATTTGATAAATCAATAAAATAATTTTCAAATAAATCTAATTGATTTTCATCAATTCTTTGAAGTTCAAATAAAAAATTTTCATTAAATAAAAATTGCAAATTTTCAATATATTCATTTATTAAGGTTTGTTGGTTATTGTTATTAAGTAGTAGTAATGGATTATATTCTCCTCCAACAAAACAATAAAGTCCCTCAGTATAATCCTTTAAATCTTTGAGATTAATACCTGTTATATGATTATCCGAAATATGTGCTTTTGAAGTAAGATGTATAAGATTTTTATACCCTTCTTCATTTTTTACTAAAAAGGTTAATTGTGAAATTTTATTTTTGAATTTAACATCTAAAAAATTTATCGAAGCGCCAATAATTGGCTGAATTCCATTTAATACACATTCTATAGAAAACTCTAATGCACCAAACATATTATTGTTATCAGTTAATGCAATTGCAGGCATATTATTTTTTTTTGCTAAACTAACAATATCTTTTATTTTTAGTGCACTTTCTGAAAGTGAATATGAGGATAAAGTGCGTAAATGGATAAATGTTTTTTTCATTTTATTTTATTTAATGATAAATTTGAAAATTTAAAAACACTGTCTGCCTTATTTGCGTATTCGTTGTTATGGGTTGCATAAATTAAAGTTTTATTATTCTTTTTGACATAATTTAAAAAAAAAGAAAATATTTCATTTGCTGTATATTCATCTAAATTACCTGTCATTTCATCAGCTAACAATAAATCAGGATCATTAATTAAAGATCTGGCAATTGCTACTCTTTGCTGTTCTCCTCCAGACAACTTAATAGGTTTAAAAGTGATTCTATCTTTTAAACCAAAAAGTTCTAATAAATTTTTAGCTAATAAGTATCCATCTGATTTATTAGTATTTATTAAATAAGGAAGCATTACATTTTCAATTACATTTAATTCAGGTATCAAGTGAAAAAACTGATGAACAAAACCTATAGACGATCCTCTAGTATAATTTAGTTCAGATTTAGTAAGTTTTTTTGTATTTTTATTTTTATATTCATATTCACCTAAATATTCTCTATCTAATAAGCCTAAAATATTTAAAAAAGTTGATTTTCCAGTCCCTGATGGGCCTATAATGGAAACAATAGCGCCTAACTCTAGTGTTATAGAAAGATTTTTAAATATAACTAAATTATTATTACTAACACTAAAAGATTTTGACAAATTGTAAATATTAATAATTTGAGACATTATTCACTTCTTATTGTTTTGATTGGGTCAATTTTTGCAGACCTTATAGCAGGAAAAATTGTAGAAAATATACTGATAGCTATAGATGTAAAAAAAACTATTAAAACCTCTTTAGTGCTAATTTCTGATGGTAATGAAGATAAATAATAGATTTCTTCGGCAAATAACTTTGTATCTAATATCTTTTCCAAAAAATTTTGAATATGTTTAATATTTAAGGTGAATACTATTCCAATAAATAAGCCTAAACTAGCACCTATGAATCCGATTAAAATACCTATAGTAAAAAAAATTTTTAATATTCCAAAATCACCTAAACCAAATGTTTTTAAAATTCCAATATCTTTATTTTTTTCTTTTACAAATATAATTAAACCTGAAATAATATTCATTGACGCAATCAATATAATTAAAGTAAGTATTAAAAACATTACATTTTTTTCAACTTTTAAGGCATTAATAAGAGATAAGTTTCTTTCTTTCCAAGTAATTGGGGTTAAATTCAAATTATTATTATTGATAATATTGATTATTTGATTCTTTATTTTATTTATATTGCCAGTTCCAGAACTAAAAATTTCTATCTTATTATAATCATTGTTATTTATAAGTGTTAATTTTCTAGCAAGAGTAGAATGAATGAATATCAAATTGTTATCATATTCATATAGACCAAAATCAAAAATACCTACTATACTTAGTGTCTTAAACCTTGGTATATTACCTAAAATTGTATTATCAGATTTAGGTATAGCTATCTTTATTTTGTCTCCAATTTCAACGTTTAGTGATGATGCTAATGAATCACCAATTATAACTTCGCTATTTTTATCTGAAATAACAGATCCCTCAATAAGAGAATTTAATAAATAGTGTTCTTTATTGGTATATTTATAACCCCTAATCAAAACTCCTTTAGAAACATTATTTTTAATTATCAAACCATTAGTCTCAATAGATTCTAAAATATTTATATGATTAAAATCTTTAAGATTTTTTTTTATTATTTGCGATTCTTCATAATTAATAAATTGATTATTTGAAAAAATGGTTATGTGAGAATTAATTCCAAGAAGTCTTTTAGTTAAATCTATTCTAAAACCATTCATTACTGACATAACGATTATTATTGCTGCAACACCCAGGGAAATGCCAATAATAGAAAACCAAGAAAAAATAGATATGTATCCGTCTGTTTTTTTTGAAAATAAAAATCTAGTAATTAATAATCTCTCAGATTTTGAATACATTGTTTAAATCTTAATTTTTTTTAGAATATAGTCTACAACATTATCAGCTGAGATTCTTTCTGTTAAATTATTTAATCGATCTTTAATCTCCACCACTCCTTCATTTAAATCTCGTTTACCTATAATAACTTGAAAAGGGATTCCTATTAATTCATTATCTGATAATTTTTTACCAATACTACAATTTCTATCATCAAATAATACATCAATATTATTTTCTATAAATTTATTATAGTAAAATTCTGACTTTTCAGAACACAATTTATCATCAGTCATTAAATTTATTATGCTAAGTGTAAATGGTGCTACACTTAATGGCCATTTAATACCCTTTTCATCGTGATAGGCTTCTATTATAGCTCCAACAAGTCTTGAGACACCAATACCATAGGAACCCATGTGTACTGGAAATTTTTTTCCATCCTTATTTTGAATTAGGGCATTAAGTTTTTCTGAATATTTTGTTCCAAAATAAAAAATATGGCCTACTTCAATACCTTTTGATATTTTTAAATTTTCTTTAGGAATTGGACATTTATTTTGATCATGTTGATCATCTACAGCAGCATAATATGTTTGTAATTTTTCAGGATTAATTGTTTCAGGATTTATTTTTTCAAGTTCTTGATCATAATAGAGAGTACTTTCACCGGTATTAGCTAAAATTTGAAACTCATGACTTAAACTACCTCCTATTGGTCCTGTTTCTGCACGAAGAGTAATTGGTGTTAAACCCATTCTTAAAAAAGTTTTAATATAAGCTGAGAACATATTGTTATAAGATTTCTTTGCTAGACTTTCGTCTAAATCAAAAGAATAGTTATCCTTCATTAAAAATTCCCTTCCTCTCATTATTCCAAACCTTGGTCTTAACTCATCTCTAAATTTCCATTGTATATGATATAAATTTTTAGGAAGATCTTTATAAGAAGAAATATAGCTTTGAAAAATATTAGTTATAAGTTCTTCATTTGTTGGACCATATAACATTTCTCTTTCACTTCTATCCTTAAATCTTAGCATTTCCTTTCCATAATCTTCGTATCTACCAGATTGAACCCATAGATCTGATGATTGTATTGTAGGCATTAATAATTCAATTGCACCAGCTTTATTTTGTTCTTCGCGAACTATATTTTCAATTTTTTTTAAAACTTTTAATCCTAATGGCAACCAAGAATATATTCCTGAACTTGCTTGCTTTATCATACCTGAGCGTATCATAAGCTTATGAGAAATAATCTCAGCATCACTTGGAAAGTTTTTTTGAGTTGGAATAAAGTATTGAGAATATTTCATTTTATTTATTAATTATTAAATATCATAATATGAATAATCAAACATAATAAAAGTGATTTAATTATGTCTTTTGAAAAAAGTTGAAATAAAAAAACCCTTTTAATGCCTAAAAATATGAACATCTACTTCAGGTTTTTTGTGTGAATAATTTTTTATTACTTGTCTAATATTATTTTTAATCAAATCTGAGACGATTAAATCTGATTTTTTTTGATCAATAGTAAATTGCATATATTTCTCAATAAATATAACTTTGAATTCACTTAATATCATTTCAGAATCAAAGTTAGGCAGACCCTTAAAGCTTAAAATAATTTTTTTGTCTACACTATTATCATTATTTATAATAATAGAGATTAGAACTAAACCTTCAAATGAGTATTTTCTTCTTTGTTTTATAAAATCAGATTCTGAATCATATAGATTCTTTCCTTCCACAATTAGCTTTCCTGTAGAAATTTTAGCATGTATTGAAGGTTCGCCAGGTGCAATTTTTAAGCATTTTCCATTTTCCAAAATTTTTGTCAAAGGTACTTGGCATGATTGAGAAATTTTTAAATGAGCTTCAAGATGAAGAGGTTCACCATGCACAGGTATAGATAAATATGGTCTTGTCCAGCTATACATCTCTTTAATTTCTTCAGCATATCCATGACCTGAAACATGAACAAATTCTTCATCAGAAGTTAAAACTTCTACATTTTGTCTAATTAATAAATTTTTTAGATTATTTATTGATTTTTCATTACCAGGAATATCCTTTGAGCTAAATATTACTACATCTTCTTTTTCAAGATGAATGAAACGATGAGAATTATAAGCTATTCTGTACAATGCTGATCTTTTCTCACCCTGACTCCCTGTACATATAACAAGTAAATTTTCTCTTGGTATCAATGAAGCTTCTTCTTCGGAAATAAAAATATCAATATCTTTAATAAAATTATTTTTAAAAGCAGCTTCGATATTTTTTTTCATGCTTCTTCCAATTAAAGCAATTTTTCTATTATTTTTCTTTGCTGCATGAATTATATTTTTCATTCTCGCAATGTTTGAAGAAAAACAGGTTACTACTATTCTTTTGTTATATCTTGAAAATACATTAATAAATTCTTCCATGACTTCTTTTTCAGAACCAGAATATCCAGGTATGTTTGCATTAGTAGAATCTCCAATTAAAGCTAAAAGTCCTTGATCACCTAATTTTTGAAATTCTTTTTTATTGAAATCTTCTCCCAAAGTCGGGTTCTTATCAATCTTCCAATCAGCTGTATGTAATAATTTGCCATACAAGGTTGAAATAGTTATAGCTGAAGGTTGGGGAATAGAATGGGTTGTTGCAATAAATTCAATTGTAAAATTGTTTAATTTTAATTTAGACTTATTATTTATTTCAATAATTTTAACCTGATCTAGAATTCCAAATTCTGTTAATCTATTTTCAATAAGAAGTTTTGTAAAACTAAATGCATATACAGGGCAATTAATTTTTTTTGCAAAATATGCTAAAGCTCCAGCATGATCTTCATGTCCATGACTTATGATTATTGCTTCTAAATTTTCGCCTATATTTTCTAAGAAATCTATATTAGGAACAAGTAATTCTATTCCAGGAAATTTTTCATCTGCAAAAGCAAGGCCCAAGTCAATCATAATCCACTTGCCATCACAACCATATAAATAGCAGTTTGCTCCAATTTCACCTATTCCTCCAAGAGATAAAAAAAATAAACCTTTGGAGCCTGGATTAAAACTACTTAAATCATTTTTCATTAATTTTTTTTCCAATAATTCCCAATCCTTCCAATGTCAAATTTTCTTTAATTTTAGGATCATAAATTATTTTACTTTTAAAAATGTGTGCAAGTCCGCCAGTAAGAATAATTTTTGGTTTAAATTTATATTCTTTAGAAAGTTTTATAATAATTCCATTTATGGCTGATAGATAGCCCCAATAAAATCCAGATTGAATTGAATTTTTAGTATTATTATAAACAAGTTTATTAAGTTTTATAATTTTAGTTTTTTTTAACAAAGCGGCATTTTTAATTAAGGAATTATGAGATACTATAATGCCGGGGAATATTAGCCCCCCATGATAAGTATTATTTTTGATTAAATCAAAAGTTGTAGCCGTACCAAAATCAACAACTAAACAATTGGACATTTTATTTTCAACTAAAGCAACAGTATTAGCCAATCTATCTGCTCCAATTAACTTTTTGTCATATTTGAACTTAATATTAAAAGGTATATTTTTTGCCGTCAAATTAAAAAAAATAAAATTATTTTTCAAGCAAGTTTTTTTTACTATTATATTAAGTTTAGGAACTACTGAGGAAAGTATACAAAAAAAAAAGTTATTTTTTAAATATTTTTTTTTAATTTTGAAATAATTATTTATTTCATATTCGAATTTTTTTAAATCCTTTGATTCTATTCTTTTAATATATTTAACCTCGTTATTTATATAAATTGCTATAACGGTATTTGTGTTTCCTGCATCAATAATTATCATTTAAAATTCTCGCTGAATATAAATTTTTTATTACACCATTAATATTGATTACCATAGAACCATCTAGATTTATATCTATAAATTTTCCTTCTAAAAAGGAAATATTATTTTCCTCTAAATATATTTTTTTATTAAGATATAGCAATTTTTTTTTAAATTTGTCTAAAATATATTTATATTGATGCTTATAAATATAATCTAGATAATTAAAAAAATTTTTTAAAAATAATTCTAAAATTTCTATTTTGTTAATCTTTGAGTTTAGTTCTTTTGTACAAGTTGTTGGATAATTTAAAATATTAGGTGATTTTTCAACATTAATTCCTACGCCTAAAATAATGTAATTCATATTGTTAGACTTTATTAACTCTACTATTACTCCTGATATTTTTTTTCCATTAACTAAAATATCATTTGGCCATTTAATATTAGAATTTAAATTGCAAATACTATCAATTGATTCACTTATACTTAAAACAGTTGCAGCATTAAATATAAAATGATTTTTAATGTCTATTAAATTTTTAAAACCAAGAGAAATATAAATATTGCCACTTGGACTATACCAAATATTTCCTCTTCTTCCTTTACCTTTTGTTTGTTCATCTGATAAAACTAAGAAGTTAGATTTATAACTATCTATTAATTCTTTAGTTTTTTCCATTGTAGAATCAAGGACCTTAAAATTTTTAAAAATAAAATTATTTTTTTTCAACTGATGTTGAATATTTTTATAAATCATTAATTTGTCATATTAGAATTAAGTTAGAAGCTAGATTTATTAGTATAGATGGGTAAAATACAAAAAAAGACATAAAAAATAATATAAAAAATAATATAAATTTAGATTTAGTAGAAATTATAAAATTATAATTATTATTTGGGTTTAAATCATCGAAATACATGACTTTTATTATTCGCAAATAATAATATGCAGATATAACACTTGCTACTACTCCAAGTATAGATAGCGTGACTAAACCTTGGTTAAGTGCTGCGATAAAAACATAAAACTTACCAAAAAAACCAATAAAAGGAGGAATTCCTGCCATAGAAAACATTATAATAGCAATAGCAAGTCCAATTATGGGTTTAGCTTTGCTAAGTCCTGATAGCTCGCTTATGTTTTCAATATAACCCTCATTTGATTTTAAAGACAAAAGTATCGTAAAAATAGCCACATTCATAATCATATATATTGACATATAAATCGCTACTGATTTTATACCATCTTGATTTCCAGCAGCTAAAGCTATCAAAACATATCCTATATGACCAATTGAACTATATGCCAAAAGACGTTTAATATTATTTTGGGAAATAGCAGCAATTGATCCTAAAAACATAGAAGCGATAGAAAGAAAAATTATAATTTGACTCCATTCACTATAAAAATCTCTAAAGACTTCCATACAAAATCTAAAAATAATAACTACAGCTGCAATTTTTGGAACAATGGCAAAAAAAGCAGTAATTGATGTTGGCGCTCCTTGATAGACATCTGGAGTCCACATATGGAACGGAACTGCTGATATTTTAAAAGCTAAACCAACTAAAACAAATACTAAGCCAAAAATTAATGGAAGAGATAAGTTTTCAAATTTACTTAAATTAGACTGAATTTCAACAAAGGAAGTTGTGCCTGTAAATCCATATATTAGAGAAAAGCCATATAAAAGTATTCCTGAAGAAAGTGCTCCTAAAACAAAATATTTTACTCCTGCCTCTGATGAGTAAACTGAATCCCTTTTAATAGCAGCAAGAACATAGAGTGAAAGGCTTTGGAGCTCTATAGCCAAATACATTGTCATTAAATTATTTGAAGAAATTAATATTAACATTCCTAAAGTTGCAAACATTGTTAAAATTGGAATTTCAAATTTTGATAATTTAATATCTAAATAGTATTTTTTTGAAATAATAATCGTTGCTATTGATGCTAAAATAATAAGTAATTTAAAAAAATTAACAAAAGAAGATTCTATAAATAATTCTTTAAAGTATGCGAAATTAGTACTAAAGTTAAAATATACTAAAATTAGAATTATAACTAAAGTCAATAAAACTGCATTGATTGTTTTGTTAAACTTATTTTCTTTAGTAAATAAACCATACAATAAACAAACTAATGATAAAATTGCAAAAGCAATTTCGGGTACTAAAATTATCTGAAATAAAATTAAATTATTTTGCATTAGCTAGATTAAAATTATTAATAATAAGTTCAATTGATAGTCTCATTGGATCCAAAAAAATATTTGGCAAAATTCCAATAATCAACACAAGAATAATTAAAGGTATAAGTATAATTTTTTCCCTTAAATCTAAATCAAGAATTTCTTTAAGTTTATTATTTGTTATTACTCCAAAAATTACTCTTTTATATAAATACAACATATAAATAGCTGATAGTATTATGCCAAAAGCCGCCCCTATAGCAACAAAACTAGAAAATTGGAAAGCACCAACTATTACTAAAAATTCACCAATAAAACCACTAGTTCCAGGAAGCCCTATTGAAGATAATACAAAGATCATGAAGACTGTTGAGTATATTGGCATTTTATTAACAAGACCTCCATAAAAGGATATTTCTCTTGTATGCATTCTATCATATATTACTCCAACTGATAAAAATAACGCTGCTGAAACAATTCCATGACTTATCATTTGTAGCATTGCTCCTTCTAGACCTTGTTGGTTAACTAGAAAGATTCCAATTGTTACAATACCCATATGTGCAACGGAAGAATAGGCTATCAATTTTTTCATATCACTTTGTGCTAATGCTACTAAAGAAGTGTAAACAATTGCGATAACACTTAAAATCATTACTAAAGGTGTAAAAAAAACAGTAGCTTCAGGTAACATGCCTATGTTAAATCTAATAAAACCATAGCCTCCCATTTTTAATAAAACTCCAGCTAATATAACTGAACCTGCAGTGGGAGCTTCGACATGAGCATCTGGTAACCATGTATGAAAAGGCCACATAGGAATTTTTACTGCAAAAGAAGCAAAAAATGCAATCCATAGAAAAATTTGAATAGACTTGTTAAAATAATTTCCTTGTAGTTGTTCTATATTCATCACTCCCGTAATTCTATAAATTACTATTATTGCTAACAACATTAAAACCGAGCCTAGTAAAGTATAAAGAAAAAATTTAAAGGAAGCATAAATTCTGTTTTGTCCACCCCATATACCAATAATTAAATACATAGGAATTAAAACAGCTTCAAAAAAGACATAGAATAGGAGTATGTCAATAGAAGAAAACATTCCAATCATAACTGTTTCTAAAAACAAAAAAGCCAACATATATTCCTTAACTCTTTTTGTTATACTTTTCCAACTTGCTAAAATACAAATTGGTGTCAAAAAAGTGCTTAGAAGTATCATAAAAAGCGATATGCCATCTACACCAATGTGGTAGTTAAAATTAAAATCTTCGAACCAACTTACTTTTTCTACAAATTGATAAGATCTTTCAGAATAACTAAATTGCAACCATAAAACACAACTTAAAACAAATGTTCCAACAGAGGTCCAAAGAGCAGACCATCTTATATTATTTGCCGAAATAGAGTCTTCTTTTATGAGTAAAATAATCAATCCACCTATAAGGGGCAAAAATATTATAACTGACAATAAAGGCCAATCTGTCATTTAATAATATATGAACCAAGTTAATAAGATTACTAATCCACCCAACATTACAAATGCGTAATGATATAGATAACCAGATTGTAATCGACTAAAAAAAGATGAGCTTAAAGATATCAATTTACTAATTCCATTAGGACCATATCTATCGATGAAATTTTGATCGCCTCTTTTCCAGAATAAATCTGCTAAACTAAAATAATTTTTAACAATTATAAAATTATAAATTTCATCAATATACCATTTGTTAAGAGAAATTAAATATAAGGTATTGAAGTATTTTGAAAATTTCAATGCTATATTTTTATTATAAAAATAAAAATATGCTGCAATTAATACACCTACAGCAACTGAAAATTTAATTAGCAATGCATGAACAAAAGGTAAATAATGCTTACCTTGATCTAATAGGATTATAGATTCATTCCAAAAGGAATACTTTAATTTACCTATAAAAAATTCAGAGAAAAATATTCCTACGAACACTGAGCCAAAAGCTAGTATTAATAGCGGAAATTTCATTACCCAAGAAGATTCATTAGCATGTTCATAAATAGAGATTTCAGACCTGTTTTCTCCATGAAATGTAAGAAATAATAATCTCCAAGAATAAAACGCTGTTAAAAGAGCTGTTAAAATTCCCACAAAGTATGCAAAATTTGCCATATAACTTGTTGAAAAATATGCATTTTCTAAAATACTTTCTTTTGAATAATAACCAGAAAAATATGGAAAACCAATAATAGCTAAAGAACCAGTCCACATCATTAAACCAGTGAAAGGTAGTTTTTTATAGAGACCACCCATTTTTCTCATATCCTGCTCGTGATGCAAGGCGTGAATTACTGATCCAGCTGATAAAAAAAGTAAGGCTTTAAAAAAACCATGCGTCATCAAATGAAATATTGATGCATTATAAGCACCTAATCCTGCAGCAAAAAACATATATCCTAATTGGCTACAAGTTGAGTAAGCAATCACTCTTTTAATATCATTTTGAGTAAGTGCTATGCTAGCAGCAAATATTGCTGTTGAGGCCCCTATAAAAGTCATAAATAAATTAGTATAATTAGCAAATTCAAATAATGGGCTCATTCTTGCTACCATAAACACACCTGCAGTCACCATTGTAGCCGCATGAATTAAAGCTGAAACTGGGGTAGGTCCTTCCATTGCATCTGGTAGCCATGTATGCAGTCCTAATTGGGCAGATTTTCCCATTGCACCTATAAATAATAAAAAACACAAAAGATCAATTGCAGGAAAATTAAATCCAATAAAATTAATTCTTTCTTGATGGTAATTTGAATTATCTAAACTACTAAAAATAGAGTCGAAATTAATTGAACCAAATATTAAAAATATTCCAACAATTCCTAATGCAAATCCAAAGTCTCCTATTCTATTCACAACAAAAGCTTTAATTGCAGCTTTATTTGCAGAATCCTTGTGATGCCAAAAACCTATCAATAAATAAGATGCCAAACCAACACCTTCCCAGCCAAAAAACATTTGTAAAAGATTGTTACTTGAAACAAGAACAAGCATAAAAAAAGTAAATAAGCTTAAATACCCCATAAATCTTGTCTTTGAGGCATCTTCTTTCATATATTCTATAGAATATAAGTGAACACAAGCTGACACAGTAGTAACAACTATAAACATTGTTGTAGTTAAGGAATCTAATCTTATACTCCAATTTACTGAAAAAGTTCCTGAGTTAAGCCAATTAAAAATGATATATATTTCAGTATCTTTAATATCTAAATATTTAAAAAAAATAATCCATGAAAATAAAGTTGCAACAAATAAAAATGTTGTAGTTATTATTTGAGAAACTCTAAAACTAAAACTATGACCTAAAAAAAAACAAAAAAGGAAACCTAATAAAGGAAGAAAAATTATTGCTGATGCCATAATATACTATCCTTTTAGTTTATTAATTTTGCTGACTTCAATAGATCCTAAATTTCTAAAAAAAGCCACAAGAATTGCCAATCCTATTGCTGCTTCAGCAGCTGCAACTGTGAGAGTTAACATAGCGAAAATTTGACCAGTTAAATCATGTAAATATGCAGAAAATGCAATGAAATTTATATTAACAGATAGCAATATTAACTCAATTGACATCAAAATTATAATTACATTTTTTTTATTTAAAAAAATTCCTAATACACCTATTGTAAAAATTATAGCACCTAAATAAAGAAAATGTCCAAGGTCAATATTCATTAAATACCTTCCCCAAGTTTAACTTTTTTCTTTTCAATTGCATTTTTTGAATCAAGATTATTTTGAGAATTAATATCTTGACGCTTGACTTTACCTCTATCTCTTAAAGTCAAAGTAATTGAACCTATCATAGCTACTAAAAGTATAATTCCTGATATTTGAAATAAATAAAAATAATCAGTATATAAAATTTCTCCAATCATTTTCGTATTTTCAATTTCTGCAATTAATGGTTTGTTGGAAAATTCAACTAATCTAACTTCTGAATAAGTTTCAGTATAAAATAACATTCCAAGCTCAATAATAAGGACTAAGCCCAATAAGGCTCCAAATGGTAAATATTGAAGGAAGCCTTCTCTTAGTTTTATAAAATTAATATCGAGCATCATAACCACAAATAAAAACAAAACAGCTACCGCGCCAACATAAACTACAACCAATATCATTGCTAAAAATTCTGCTCCTAATAAAACAAACAAACCTGATGCATTTACAAAACTAAGTATTAAAAACAAGACAGAGTGAACAGGATTTTTTGCACTAATTACCATCAAAGCAGAAAACACAGCTATAGTTGAAAAAAGATAAAAGCTAATCGAATAAAGTATCATTTTATCTATATTTGCTATCTAATTGTAAATTTTGTGCAATTTCTTGTTCCCACATATCTCCATTTGAAAGAAGTTTTTCTTTATTATACATTAACTCCTCTCTAGTTTCTGTTGCAAATTCATAATTAGGTCCTTCAACAATTGCATCAACAGGACATGACTCTTCACATAAACCACAATAAATGCATTTACTCATATCAATATCATATCTAGTAGTTCTTCTACTTCCATCAGTCCTAGGCTCAGCTTCAATGGTAATAGCTTGCGCTGGACAAACAGCTTCGCAAAGTTTGCAAGCTATGCACCTTTCTTCACCATTTGGGTATCTTCTTAATGCATGCTCACCTCTAAACCTTGGACTTAGAGGGCCTTTTTCATGAGGATAATTTATTGTTACTTTTGATTTAAAAATATATTTAAAAGTCAATATTAGTCCTTTAAATAATTCATAAAGTGTAAATGATTTAATAATTTGTAACATTTTAAGAAGGAAGTTTATCAAATATTACTAAAAAACCAGAAGTTACAACAACCCATAGTAAAGAAAAAGGCAAAAAAACTTTCCAACCTAATCTCATTAACTGATCATATCTATATCTTGGAAATGTTGCTCTGACCCAAATAAAAAGAAATAAAATAAAAATAACTTTCAATGTAAACCAAACAATACCAGGAACAACGTTAAGAGGATATATATCAAAAGGAGGTAACCAGCCTCCCATAAAAAGAATCACTGTCATTGAGCTCATTAAAATCATACTTGCATATTCTGCTAAAAAAAATAATACAAAAGAAGAGGATGAATACTCAGTAAAAAAACCAGCCACCAAAGTAGACTCGTCTTCAGGTAAATCAAATGGCAATCTATTTGTTTCTGCAAGTGCAGATATAAAAAAAATTACAAACATTGGAAGTAATGGAATAGCAAACCAAACAGTTTGTTGAGCTTCTACTATTTTAGTTAAATTTAATGATCCTACACATAATAAAACTGTAATAATAACAAAACCAATTGAAACTTCATAAGATACCATTTGAGCGGCTGATCTTAAAGCTCCTAAAAAAGGATACTTTGAATTGCTGGCCCAACCAGCCATTATAACGCCATAAACACCTAAAGAAGATACAGCAAATAAATACATTATACCTACATTAATGTCAGAAACAACTAAACCTGGAGCAAATGGTATTACAGCCCATCCTGCTAAGCTTAAAACCATAGTTATTATAGGGGCTAATAAAAAAACAAATTTATTTGATCCGCTCGGAATTATATTTTCTTTAGTTAGTAATTTTAAGGCATCTGCAAAACTTTGTAAAAGTCCAAAAGGCCCTACTATATTTGGTCCTCTTCTTAACTGAATAAGAGCTAAAACTTTTCTTTCTGAATAAACTAAGAAAGCAACACATATTAGAACAGGAACAACTACTGCTAAAATTTGAGCAATAATTATTAAACCAGGAATTAAAAAACTATCAAAAAAATATTGATTAAGCACTTTTAGTTACCTTGTTTAAAATTTCTTTAGTACAATGAGCCATTGTTTCTGATGACCTAGAGATTGAATCAGTCATATAAAAATTTTCTATATTATAGCTAATATTTCTATCCTTAACCAAAACTTTAGAACCGAATGAAAGCTTATTAAAAGTAGGTTCTATAAAAAGATTTTTAAAAGCAGGATAAAATTCCACTATATCATTTCTCAGTTCATTTAAATTATTAAATTTCAATTTTTTATTAAATGAGTCACTCAAAGCTCTAAAAATTTTCCATTCTTCTTTAGCTTCACCTAAGGGATTATGTGATCTTGATGTTTGAATGATACGTCCTTCAGCATTTACATATGTAGAATTTTTTTCAGTATATGCTGGAGCAGGAAGTACTATATCGGCACATGCAGCGCCTTTATCTCCATGGTGGCCTAAATAAACAACAAATGATCCTTTTAGCAAATCAAAATTTATCTCATCTTGCCCTAATAAAAAAACTACTGGTTTTTTATTTGAAATTTCATTCTTTAAACTTTCTTCAAAATTATAGTCAAAAATAGAATTATAAAAATTAATGTCAAGAGCCCCCACTCTAGATATGTTTTGTTGCAATATATTTAGAGGATTAAAAGATTCTGTTTTATTAATAAGTTTTTTTGCAATTTCTGCAGATAAATTTAAAACATTTTTACCCTCACTATAATTAATTGCTGAAATTCCAATTATGATTAATGGATTTTGTGATCTTTCCAATATTTTGCAATAAGAAGATTCACCATTTAAAATCTCATTAAGATGTGAAATAGAATTTGATAAATGCTCGTATTCATAATTTAAATTCAATTTATTTCCAATTAAACCTATTTTACAATTATTTTGAATATATGCTTTTCTTATTCTTGCATTTAAAACACTAGCTTCCCAACGAGGATTTGATCCTACCAACAATATTGAATCTGCATTTTCAATTTCTTTAATAGAAGAGTTTAAAATATAACTCGAGCGTTGACCTTCTAAAAATTGGGAATTATCAAATCTACATTCATAAAAGTTTGATCCAATTGAATTTAGAAAGTTCTTTGTTGAAAATAAAGTTTCTACATCAGTGAATTTTCCAGAAATTGCTATAGTGTTTTCTTTTTTTCTATTGTTTATTTCAAAAATAATTTTATTTAGAGCGCTATCCCAATTACTAACCTCTAATTTATTGTTTTCTTTAATATAAACTTTATCTAATCTTTGTTTTGAAAGTCCATCAATCGCATATCTAGTTTTATCACTTATCCATTCCTCATTAATATCTTCATTAATCCTTGGCAAAACTCTTAAAACTGATTTTCCTATTGAGTCAACTCTAATACATGAGCCAATAGCATCAAAAACATCATATGATTCAGTTTTTTTTAATTCCCAAGGTCTAGATTTAAATGCATAAGGCTTACTGGTTAATGCTCCTACAGGACATAAATCTATTACATTTCCTGAAAGCTCTGAATCAATAGTTTTTTCTAAGTATGAAGTTATTTCAGCTTCTTCGCCCCTTCCTAATAAACCTAAATCATTAACGCCAGCAACTTCAGTTGCAAACCTAACACACCTAGTGCAATGAATGCACCTAGTCATAATTGTGCTTACTAATGGTCCCATATATTTGTTTTTTACAGCTCTTTTATTTTCTTCATATCGTGATTTATCCAAACCATAATAAAGTGCTTGATCTTGCAAGTCGCACTCTCCACCTTGATCACATATTGGACAATCTAAAGGATGATTTATTAATAAAAATTCCATCACACCTTTTCTTGCTTTTTTTACAAGTTTAGAATTCGTTTTAATTTTCATCCCTTCCCCAGCTGGCATTGCGCAAGAAGCAATAGGTTTTGGTGATTTTTCCATTTCGACTAGACACATTCTACAATTACCAGCGATTGATAATTTATCATGATAACAAAATCTTGGAATTTCTGCTCCTGCAAGCTCACAGGCTTGCATTACTGTCATTCCATTCTCAAACTCTATTTCTTTGTTATCAATATTTATTTTAGGCATTAAGCAACTCTATCTATTTGAAATTCTTTTATTCTTTTTTCTACCTCTGGTCTAAAATGTCTAAATAATCCTTGTATTGGCCAAGCCGCTGCATCACCTAAGGCACATATAGTATGGCCTTCTACTTGTTTTGTAACATCAAGCAATTTATCAATATCTTGATATTCAGCTGCTCCTAGTGTCATCTTTTTCATCATTCTATACATCCATCCTGTACCTTCTCTACAGGGTGTGCATTGACCACAACTTTCATGCTTATAAAAATGTGATAATCTTGTAATTGCCTCAACAATATCGGTAGATTTATTCATAACAATTACTGCAGCAGTTCCTAACCCACTATTAACTTCTTTTAAGCTATCAAAATCCATTTTAATATTATCACAAATAGATTTAGGAATAAGAGGAACACTTGCTCCACCAGGTATTACAGCTAATAGATTTTGCCACCCTCCTATTACACCGCCAGCATGATTTTCAATTAATTGCTTCAAAGGAATGCCCATCTCCTCTTCAACATTACATGGGTTATTAACATGCCCTGAAATACTAAATATTTTGGTCCCAGTGTTATTTGGGTTTCCTAAACTTGCAAACCATTTTGCACCTCTTCTCAATATTGTTGGTGCAACAGCAACGGTTTCAACATTTGTTACTGTAGTAGGGCATCCATATAAACCTACACCAGCAGGAAAAGGTGGTTTTAACCTAGGCTGTCCTTTTTTACCTTCAAGACTTTCTAAAAGAGCTGTTTCTTCTCCACAAATATAAGCTCCAGCTCCTCTATGAAGATAAATATCAAAATCCCAGCCTGATCCGCATGCATTTTTGCCTATAAGTTTGTTATCATAGGCTTCATCAATAGCTTTCTGCAAATTGCTAGATTCCAAAAAATATTCTCCTCTTATATAAATATAACATTTGTGAGCATGCATAGCGAAACCAGCAATCAAACAACCTTCCAACAAAATATGAGGATCATTTCGAAGTATTTCTCGATCCTTACATGTTCCAGGTTCAGATTCATCAGCATTAACTACCAAATAGTGGGGCTTACCTGAATCTTTAGGCATAAAGGACCATTTCAACCCAGCAGGAAATCCAGCACCTCCTCTGCCTCTTAATTGACTGTTTTTTATTTCTTCAACAATAAAATCACTTCCTTTTTTAATAATTTCTTTTGTATCTGACCATATTCCTCTTTTTTTTGCTCCATCAAGTTTCCAATCCTCAAAACCATGAAGGTTTTTAAAAATTTTATTTTCTTCTTTAAGCATTATGAGCTTCTTTTAAAATATGATGATTTTCTACCAATTTGAGATCCTTTTTTAGTTTTAATATTGTTTTTTAAATCTTCTAAGATTTTTTTAAAATTATTTTCGTCTAAATCTTCATAATAATCATCATTAATTTGAACCATTGGACCGTTACAACAGGCTCCTAAGCATTCTACTTCAACAATTGTAAATTTTTTATCTTTACTTATTTCGCCTATATTTGATCCAGTTACATCTTTTGCAATTTTAGTTAATTTTTCACTTCCCCTTAGCCAACAAGGTGTTGTTCGGCATATTTGAACAAAATTTTTACCTACAGGTTCTAAATTAAACATAGAATAAAAGGTAGCTACTTCTAAAACCCTTATGTAAGGCATGCTTAAAGTTTCAGCTACTTTTTCTATTGCATTTTTACTTAACCACCCTTTATTTTGCTTTTGAGCTAAATCTAATAATGGCAAAACTGCACTCTGTTCTCTACCTGTAGGATAGTTAGTAATAATTTTTTTTGCTTTTACAAAACTATCTTCAGACCATTCAAAAACTTCATTAGAGTCTTCTTTTACTATGTTTGTTAAACCAGGATGCTTCATCTGTCGACTTCTCCAAAAACGATATCTAGACTTCCTAATATAGCTGCTATATCCGCCATCAAATGTCCTCTAGATAAAAAATCAAGAGCTTGTAGATGAGCAAAACCAGGTGCTCTAATCTTGCATCTATATGGTTTACTTGAGCCATCCGAAACTAAAAAAACACCAAATTCTCCCTTAGGAGCTTCAACTGCAAAGTACGTTTCTCCATTAGGTACCCTATAGCCTTCTGTGAAAAGCTTAAAATGATGTATCAGTGATTCCATTGATTTTTTCATCTGTTTTCTTTTTGGAGGAGTAATTTTGTTATCGTTAATAGCGATTTCACCAGGTTTGATTTGATTTATACATTGCTTAATTATAGAAATGCTTTGCCTTATTTCTTCAATCCTAACTAAATATCTATCAAAACAATCTCCTTTTTTACCAATAGGGACATCAAAATTTACTTTATCATAAGCATCGTATGGTTGAGATCTTCTCAAATCCCAAGCAACTCCTGCACTCCTTAAAACTGGACCTGTACAACCCCATTCTATAGCTTCTGATTTTGATATAATTCCAATATCTACAGATCTTTGTCTTAAAATTCTATTATTTGTTAATAAATCTTCAAGATCATCTACAAACTTTGGAAGCGTGTTTATATGTTTATATAACCTATCTTCCATACCTTCAGGCATATCCTGATGAACTCCACCTGGTCTAAAATAAGCAGCATGAAATCTAGCACCTGAAACAGCTTCATGAAATTCTAATAATTTTTCCCTTTCTTCAAAGCACCATAAAAAAGGAGTTACAGCACCTATGTCTGCAGCATATGCTGGCACATTAAGAAGGTGATTTAAAATTCTAGTTATTTCAGCAAAAATTACCCTTATATATTTTGCCCTTTCTGGAACTTCTATATTTAATAAATTTTCAGTAGCTAAGGCAAAAGCATGCTCCTGACACATAGGTGAAACATAGTCTAAACGATCAAAATAAGGTACGGCTTGTAAATAAGTCTTGTACTCTATTAATTTTTCTGTTCCTCTATGTAAAAGGCCTATATGAGGTTCAGCTCTTTCTACAACTTCACCATCCAATTCAACAACAAGTCTGAGAACACCATGGGCTGCTGGATGCTGTGGACCAAAATTAATCGTTGTACTATTAACCTCAATTTCTTTCATTAGTTATTTAGCCCTCATCATCATTTTTTTTTGCCTTATCATCACCTTCAAGAGTATTAGAGATTCCTTCCCAGGGAGATAAATAGTCAAAATTCCTGTATTCTTGTGCTAATTTTACAGGCTCATAAACAACTTTTTTTTCTAAATCATCATATCTTACTTCTGTATGGCCAGTTAAAGGAAAGTCTTTTCTAAGAGGATAACCTTCAAAATTATAGTCTGTTAATATTTTTCTTAAATCAGGATGGTTATTAAATTTTATACCAAATAAATCAAAACACTCTCTCTCAAACCAATTTGCTGATTTAAATACTGAAGTTATTGACTCTATTTCTTCTTCCTCTTCTAAATATGCCTTTAAAATAACTCTTTTGTTATAAACCATACTCAAAAAAATATATACTACCTCAAATCTACTTGATTTTGTGGGATAATCGATTGCAGTTATGTCTATTAACTGATCAAATAATAATTTTTTATTATCTTTTAATTTTTTAACAGAACTAAATAGATTGATTTTATCTATTAATATTTCAAAATAAAATTTTTTTTCTTTAACCTTATCTTCTGAAAATATTTTTATTAAATCTGATAACATTAATATACCTTAGCTACTGTATTTATTTTGACGTTTAATTTTTTTTTGAAGTTGTAATATTCCATAAACAAGTGCTTCAGCCGTAGGTGGGCATCCAGGAACATAAATATCTACTGGCACTATTCTATCACAGCCTCTTACTACTGAATATGAATAGTGGTAATAACCACCTCCATTAGCACATGAACCCATAGAAATTACCCATCTAGGTTCTGGCATTTGATCGTAAACCTTCCTCAAAGCTGGAGCCATTTTATTTGTTAATGTTCCAGCTACTATCATTACATCAGATTGACGAGGACTTCCTCTTGGTATTACTCCATATCTATCCAAATCATACCTGCTCATATAAGAGTGCATCATTTCAACACCACAACATGCTAAGCCAAATGTCATTGGCCATAATGATCCAGTTCTTGCCCAAGTTAATAAATCGTCATATTTAGCTAATAAAAAACCTTTTTCTTTTACATCTTTTTGAACTTCTTCTATTGATTGAAAATCTTTTACTCCCATTCTAGGGCACCTTTTTTCCATTCATATATAAATCCAACAGTTAAAATAATTAAAAAAATCATCATAGAGAAAAAACCAAATAAACCAATTTTACCAAGTGTAATCGCCCAAGGGAAAAGAAAAGCAACTTCTAGATCAAATATTATAAAGAGAATTGCAACTAAATAAAACCTAACATCAAATCTGCCTCTTGCATCATCAAATGCCTCAAATCCACATTCATATGCCGATAGTTTTTCACTATCAGGTTTTGAAACTCCAACTACAAATGGAATTAAAGTTAAGCCTATGGCTATACCCAACCCAATTATAATAAATATTAAAATTGGGAGATATTCTGTTAAATAAGATGTCACTATAAACCCGATAAAAATTACTTAATCTATTAAGAAAAATATTCAAGAATAACAATAAAGGATTTGATTATTTTAATTTAAATAAAGAAGTGGCGCGAGAGACGGGACTCGAACCCGCGACCTCCGCCGTGACAGGGCGGCGTTCTAACCAACTGAACTACTCCCGCGTTTGGTGGGTGTTGAGAGACTCGAACTCCCGACATTCACGGTGTAAACGTGACGCTCTACCAACTGAGCTAAACACCCTAAACAAAACCGGCTGTTAAATAACTTTAACAGCCGGTGCAACAAAATTATATGATAAACTAGTTATTTACTGCATCTTTTAGAGCCTTACCAACGGTAAATTTAGGTCTTTTAGAAGCTGGTATTTGTATAGATTCACCAGTACGAGGATTTCTTCCTGTTGTTGCCTTACGATGACTAACACTAAAATTTCCAAAACCAACAATGCTGACTTTTTCATCTCTTTTTAGGGAATTAGTTACGGCATCTAAAAAACTTTCAATAGCTCTTGTACTATCTGATTTTGATAATCCCGCTGAAGATGCTACTGAAGCAATAAGGTCATTTTTATTCACTTTTAACTCCTTTTTTTAGATATTTGTTACAAAATATTATTTTAAAGTGCATAAAGTCAATAATATTATAAAATTATCAGCAGAATATAGCGAAATAAATTAAAAATTACCAGAATTTCGCGATTAATGGGTTATTTTTTCATTAACATTTTCTGACTGAAATGCGCTTTTTTGAGCTCTCAAAATATCTGATTCGCTTAAATTTAGAGGTATTACCGATTTTGTAAGTGTATGCTTGAGAATTGAAGTAGCATCGCTAACTGGAATAATTTTTAATGCTTTTATTACATCTTTATCAAATTCTTCAAGCTCATTATAGTTCTCTTGAGGAATTAGCACTGTCTTTATTCCTGCTCTAACTGCTGCGTACATTTTTTCTTTTAATCCACCAATTGGCAAGACTCTTCCACGCAAAGTAATTTCACCAGTCATCGCTACATCTTTTTTAATCTTATTTGAAGTCAAAGATGATACTAATGAGTTAAAGATAGCTATTCCAGCACTAGGACCATCTTTCGGTGTGGCTCCTTCAGGTACATGGACATGAATATCATATTTTTCAAAATCATGTGGATGTATACCTAAGTTTAAGCACTGAGATCTTACATAAGATGTTGCGGCTTGAATAGACTCCTTCATAACTTCACCAAGTTTTCCAGTTATAGTAAGTTTTCCTTTACCTAAAGAAAGAAGAACCTCTACTGACAATATTTCACCACCAACTTCTGTCCAAGCTAAACCATTTGTAACTCCTACAAGATTCTTTTTTTCTATTTCATTATTTCTATAACGAGGAACACCTAAATAATTTTTAAGAGTACTAGAATCTAATTTGACACGCTTTTTAGAACTTGTTTCAATATTTTTTACAGTTTTTCTACAAATTTTAGAAACTTCTTTTTCCAAATTTCTAACCCCAGCTTCTCTAGTGTAACCTCTTATAATGTTATTAATAATAGTAGATTTAAATTTTACTTCATTTGATTTTAATCCATGATTTTTAAGCTGTTTTGGAATCAGATATTTCTGAGCTATCTGATTTTTTTCTTTTTCTGTATAACCAGGTATACGTATAATTTCCATTCTATCAAGAAGGGCTGGAGGAATATTAAGAGTATTAGCTGTACATACGAACATGACATCAGACAAATCATAATCTAGCTCTAGGTAATGATCATTAAACTTATGATTTTGTTCTGGATCAAGCACCTCAAGTAGTGCAGAAGAAGGATCACCTCTCCAATCAGATCCTAGTTTATCAATTTCATCAAGTAGAATTAGTGGATTAGATGATTTTGATTTTTTCATAGATTGGATAAATCTGCCAGGCATTGAACCAATATATGTTTTTCTATGACCTCTTATTTCAGCCTCATCTCTTACGCCACCTAAAGACATTCTAACAAAATTTCTGCCTGTAGAATTTGCAATAGACTTTCCAAGGGAAGTCTTGCCAACACCTGGGGGGCCTACTAAGCATAATATTGGGCCTTTTAATTTATCTATTCTCTTTTGAACTGCTAAGTATTCCAAAATTCTTTCTTTTACCTTGTCCAAACCATAGTGATCTTCTTCAAGTTTAATTTTAGCTTTTTTAATATTTTTAGAAATAATAGTTTTTGAATTCCAGGGTATAGACAAGACCCAATCCAAATAATTTCTTATAACAGTTGCTTCTGCTGACATTGGGCTCATTGTTCTTAAT
>CACPNW010000014.1 GCA_902635455.1 uncultured Alphaproteobacteria bacterium
CAATTACTGCGATTTTTTCTTTTTCCATAAATTTTGCAATATAATTTAAGTATTTAATTAGTATTAAAGACCAGTAATTCTAGTAATTAAATAAAAATATAAAGTGTAAGGAAGGATTCTCCCAAATTTTAAAATCATTAAAAAAAATGTTGGGAAAATAATTTCAAATTTATTAGTCTTAACAAGACCTAGGTAAATTTTTTCTGCAGCAAATTTAGCTGATTTTTTAAATGGCATTGGAAATGTGTTCAAATCAGTAGATTTAGACTTAATAAAACCAGGATTTATTACCTTTATTTTTATCCCAAACTTTTTAAAATCAAAAAAAAGACTCTCTGCAATATTAATAAGACCTGCTTTAGTCATTCCATAAGCGCCAGCTGTTGGGAGACCTCTATAACCAACAGGTGATGAAACAATTGCTATATTTCCATTCTTATTTTTTTGCATCTCATTTTTTAGAGCTTCTATACAATAAAGAGTTCCTTTTAAATTTACATCAATTAATACTTCATAATTTTTAATGTCAAATTCTTGAGTTTTATTTGGTGAGTATGCGGCAGCGTTTAGTAAACCAATATCTATTGAGCTAATTTCACTTGTAATTTTTTTTACAGTATCAATTACTTCTTCTCTATTTGAAATATCACACTTTATAGAATAAACTTTACTCTTATTTGAAATGTTTTCTAATTTTTTTTTTGCTTTGTCTAAATTTTCTTTATTTTTTGAACTAATAACAACATTCCATCCTTCATTTAAGAATTTTTCAGCAGTTGCAAAACCAATACCTGAAGACCCACCAGTAATCCATATAGTTTTCAATTTATTTAATACAAATAACAACTGGCTTCAATTACACAATAAAGAGAATTGAACACAAATTGAATTTATATACCCGGAATATAAGGTACACCATCACCTTTAACTTTTTCATTGATTTCACTTATCGTTGAACAAGCAGTGATCGGTGATAATATAAGAAAAAACAAAATAAGTATTTTTTTTATCATAATAAACTATAGCTGCTCAATTCTAGCTGCACAATATTTAAATTCAGGAATTTTACCATAAGGGTCTAGCGCAGGGTTAGTTAATAAATTTGCTGCTGCTTCATTGTAACAAAATGGAATAAAAATAACTCCTTTTGGTATAGCACTATCTTGACGCACCCTAATTTTGATTGAACCTCTTCTTGTTGATACTTTAATCAGTTCTCCTGGTGTTAAGTTGTTTTGATCGATATCAATAGGAGATATTGAAACTGAAGGCTCTGGTTCAATAGCATCTAGATTTGAAGCTTTTCTGGTCATTGAACCTGTATGCCAGTGCTCTAACTGCCTACCTGTTGTTAAAATCATACTATAGTCATTATCAGGAATTTCATTTGGTGAAGTTAAACTAGCGGCAACAAACTTGCCTTTTCCATTTTTAGTAGGAAACTTATCCCCAAAAACTATTTCTTCTCCAAGTTGATTGGGAGATTTGCATGGGTAGGTTACTGAGCCTTCTTTCATTAATCTTTCCCAACTTATATTGTCTAATGATGGCATGGTTTTTGCCATTTCTTCATATATTTCTTTTGGATGTTTATAGTTCCAAGGGAGTCCTAATCTTTTACCAATTTCATTTGTAATCCACCAATCCTCTTTTGCTAAACCAGGTTCCTTAATTGCTTTTCTTCCCATTTGAACCTGTCTGTTTGTATTAGTAACTGTCCCATTTTTTTCTGGCCATGCAGATGCTGGCAAAATAACGTCAGCATAGGTTGCAGTTTCTGTTAAAAAAATATCTTGAACTACTAAATGTTCTAACTTTTGCAAAGCCTCTCGTGCATGATTTAGGTCAGGGTCTGACATAGCAGGATTCTCACCAAGTATATACATACCTTTGATTTGATTATCATGTATTGCATTCATAATTTCAACAACTGTTAAACCTTTTTCACCATCTAAATTAGTTTTCCAATAATCTTCAAAAAAATCCTTATGAGATTTATCATCTACAAGTTGATAGTCAGGATACATCATTGGTATTAATCCTGCATCTGAAGCACCTTGAACATTATTTTGTCCTCTTAGTGGATGGAGTCCAGCACCTGTTCTGCCAACATTTCCAGTCATTAAAGCTAATGAAATTAAACATCTGGCATTATCTGTACCATGTATATGTTGTGACACACCCATTCCCCAAAAAATTATACCTTTTTTTGTATTTGCAAATAATCTTGCAACTTCTTTAATTTTTATCGATGGAATATTAGTTTTTAACTCCATTAAATCTGGGGAATATTCTTTAAGATGTTTTTTTAAGTCATCAAAACCTGTTGTATGTTCATTTATATATTCTGAGTCATATAATTTTTCTTCTATAATTACATTCATTATAGCATTTAAAAGAGCAACATCGGATCCAGGTTTAAATTGCAACATATGTGTTGCATGTTTTTTAAGTGCGTGGCCTCTAGGGTCCATAACAATTAATTTAGAACCATTTTTTACAGCATTTTTAAAAAAAGTTGCAGCAACGGGATGATTTTCAGTTGGATTTGCTCCAATAACTATAATTACTTCAGAATGCTCCACTTCATAGAAAGGAGCTGTTACAGCACCAGATCCAATTGTTTCTAATAAAGCAGCAACTGAAGAAGCATGACAAAGTCTAGTACAATGATCCACATTGTTAGTATTTAGGCCAGTTCTAATTAATTTCTGGAATAAATAGGCTTCTTCATTTGAACATTTAGCTGAACCAAATCCTGCCATATTGCTATAACCATTTCTTTTTTGCTTTAAAATATTGAAGCCTTTTGCTGCAAAATCTAATGCTTCTTCCCAAGAGCATTCATAAAAATATTCATGAATATTAGAAAAATTAACTTGAGGATGAAGGTCTTTTGGCTTACCTTTTATTCTTAGAAGCGGCTTAGTTAGTCGTTCTGGATTGTTTACATAATCAAAGCCAAATCTTCCTTTTACACATAATCTATTTTTGTTTGCTGGTCCATCTATGCCGTTAACATATTTTATTTTATTGTCTTTAACATTGTACTCAATTTGGCAGCCTACTCCACAATATGGGCAAACACTATCTATTTTTTTATCGACATCACTATGACCTACTCCTTTGTCATCTACTACAGACGCAGGCATTAATGCTCCTGTTGGACAGGCTTGGACACATTCACCACAAGCAACACAAGTGCTATCACCCATTGGATCATCAAAATCAAAAACAATTTTTGAACTCTCACCTCTATAGGCCATACCTATAACATCATTTACTTGAACCTCTCTGCAAGCCCTGACACACAAATTACATTGAATGCACGCATCAAGATTTACAGCCATACTAGGATGAGTACTATCTGGCTGACATGGAGCCTTTTTTGGAAACCTACTTTCCTTTATATCAACTTTGTCTATCCAATTCCAAAAATCAGAATTATTATCATGTGAAATTTCTCTTTCTGGTTGATCAGATAAAAGCAACTCAAAAACCAGCTTTCTAGATTTTTTAGCTTTTTCAGAAGTAGTATAAACTTTCATATCACTTGAGGGCTTTCTAATGCATGATGCTGCTAATACTCTTTCTCCTTCAATTTCAACCATACAAGCTCTGCAGTTTCCATCAGCTCTATAACCTGGCTTGTTTGCATAACACAAATGTGGAATTTCTGTTCCAAGCCTATTTGCTGCTTGCCATATAGTTTCATTTTCAAAAGCTTCAACTTTTTTATCATTTAAAAGAAATTTAATTTTATTATCACTCATAACTAATCTCTTTTTCAAAATATTTTAATACTGAATTGAGAGGATTTGTTGCTGCTTGACCTAAACCACAAATTGAAGCTTGAGACATTACTTCAGAAAGATCGGAAAGCTTGTTTTTATTCCATATTTTTTCTTGCATCAACTTTACTGTTTTTTCAGTACCAGAACGACATGGTGTGCATTGACCACAACTTTCTTCTTCAAAAAATTTTAATAAATTTAAAGCTACCTGCTTCATATTATCCTTGTCTGATAATATTACGATAGCTGCAGACCCTAAAAAACAACCTTTGTCGGATAATTCTTTAGAACCGTAGTCCAGAGGTATATCATTCATTTCTGCAGGCAATATACCCCCTGAAGCTCCGCCAGGAAGATAACCTTTAAAAATATGACCATCTGCTATTCCACCACAATACTCATCAATTAACTTCTGGATTGTAATTCCTGCAGGGGCTAATTTAACTCCTGGTTTTTTTACTCTTCCAGACACAGAAAAACTATGAAAACCTTTTTTACCTTCAACACCTTGTTCTGCAAACCATTTTGAGCCTTTTTCAATTATATCTCTTATCCAAAAAAGTGTTTCTAGGTTATTAGTAAGCGTTGGAGCTCCAAATAAACCTACCTCTGCAACATATGGTGGTCTATGTCTTGGAAGACCTCTTTTACCCTCTATACTTTCAATCATTGCAGACTCTTCTCCACATATATATGCTCCTGCACCACGCCTTAAAACAAAATGCCCCTTAGGAATAATGTTTTCTTTTTCTAATTTTGAAATTTCATTATTTAAAATTTTTATTACAGAAGGATATTCATCTCTCATATATATATATACTTTAGATGCCTTTATAAATAGGGATGCAATAAGGGCTCCTTCAAGAAATCTATGAGGGTCTCTTTCTAAATAATATCTGTCTTTAAATGTACCAGGCTCTCCTTCATCTCCATTTACTGCAACATATTTTTTACCTTTATACTTTGAAACTATTTCCCATTTCATTCCTGTTGGGAACCCGGCCCCTCCTTTACCTTTTAATCCACTATCTTTTAAGGATTCAATAATTTGTTCATTAGTTATTTTACCATCTTTAACTTTGCTGGCTATTTTATAACCATCATTTTTCTTATAATCATGTAAAGAGATATATTTAGGGATAAAAGCTTCAAAATTATTATTTTTAATAGCCTCTTTAACTAAATCTGCTGACGCATTATCAACATAGTTTTTGCCAACACAAACAGTTGGAGCTACATCACACCTACCCATACAAGGACCAGGAACTACTTTAATATTATCTTCTTTTAATTCACTTAATTCATTTAATATTTTTTTTGATCCAAAAAGTTCACATGTTAAACTTTCACATACTCTAACAATTTTTAAAGGACTGAAGTTAGGCTCATCTTTAACTATGTTAAAATGAGCATAAAATGTAGCCACTTCGTAAATTTCTGACATAGGTAGATTCATTACTAAAGATAATGCTACAAGATGTTTGTCGTAAAGAACTCCAAATCTATCCTGAAGCAAATGAAGATACTCTATTAATTCATCTCTTTTTATACTTATATCTTTAAGCAAATCTTGAACTTCATTAAGATATTTGTCTTCAACCTGCCTACCTTTTGTAGTCCAACGCTTTTTCTTTTTTTTTAGAGCTTTATCAGTTTGTTGTATGAAATTATTCATTATATTTTTTTTAAAATTCTATATATCGTTATCATAAAGTAATGAAAGATACAGTTAAAAAAATTGAAATAGAACTTGATACAAGTGGAACTGAATGCCCTATACCTGTTTTAAAAGCAAGAAAGCTGGCGCAAACTATTAATGATGGAGACATAGTTAAAATAATTGCAACAGATCCTCTTGCTGAAGCTGATTTTCAACATTACTGTAATGAATCTGGTTATAAATACTTAGGATGTAAAAAAAATGATAAAGTATTAATTATTAGGTATAAATTCTCGAAGAAAAATTAATAAAATAAAATTTTATAATCATAAAAATCATAAATATCACCAGGTCTGACTAAGCTTATATTTTCTGGAATTTCAATTATACCATCAGAATATGCAATTGATGAAATCATACCAGATCCCTGTTTGGGAAATTTTTCAACAAAATAATCTAAATAATTTTTCTTCTTTAAAACCCTTAACCATTCCATTCTTTTAGTTTTTTTGTTCATATTAAAATTAACTTTGATTTTTTCAGGCACAGGTATTAAGAACTCACCCCCAGAAATATAATTTAAAAATGGCTTAACAAAAAATGCAAAAAGTAGTTGCACTGATACAGGATTTCCAGGCAAACAAATTAAATAGCAGTTATTTATCTTTCCCATGGCTATTGGTCGTCCTGGCTTTATAGCAGCTTTCCAAAATAAAATTTTTCCATTTTTTTTAATTACATCTATTAAATAATCTTCTTCACCCACAGAAGCGCCTCCGGTTGTAATTATTACATTAAATTTCTTTGAAAGATCTAAAAATTTTTTTTCTATTAAAGTAAAACTATCTATTAAGTTTCCACAGTAATTTTTTTTAATAAATTCAATTTTTAGAAGACTATTCAAAGAGTAATAATTTGAATTGTTAATTTCTGCACCTTTTAATTTAGTAGTAATTTTTTTTAGCTCATTGCCACTTGTAAAATATCCAACTTTAATTTTTTTAACTACTTGAACTTTTTTTATTCCAGCTGCTGCTATTAGATTTATGTTATTTGTGTTAATTTTATTACCTTTTTTTAAAATAATTGTATTGCTTTTAATATCTTCTCCTTTGACCCGATAGTTTTCACCAAAAAAAGGAATTTTTTTAATTATAATTTTATTACCTTTTTTTTCTACATTCTCCTGCATGACAACTGTTTTAGAATTAGTGGGCATTTTTGCGCCAGTAAAAATTCTTAAAGCTTCTCCATTTTTTATTTGTATTATATGATTATCTCCTGCTGTAATCCTTCTAGTACATAATAATTCTTTATTTTTTATTAAATCTTTTTTTAAAACTGCATATCCATCAACTGCTGAATTATTAAATGGTGGGACATTAATTTTACTAACAATATTTTTAGCAAGTATTCTTCCTTCACAATTCTTGATATCAAGCCATTCATTGTTTAACGAAATTTTTTTTTGCTTTTTAATAAGACTATTAATTTCTTGTTTTGTTAGTGGTTTTTTATTCATTTTTAAATTTTAGTATAAATTCTACAATTAAATCAATCTCATTTTTTTTAAACTGAGGTATTTTGGTATTTAAAGAAACATTTGAGATTACCGCAATCACGTTATTAGTGGTTTTAAATAAATATTTCTTTTCAGGGTCTTCAATTATTTCAATTTTTGGATGATTTTCTTTTTTAAATCCTTCAACAATTACTATGTCTGTACTTTCTAATTCATTCAAAAGTTCAATAAGTGTTTTTTCCTTTTTATTGTTTAATTCAGTAATTTTTGCCCATTTTTTAGAAGAGCTAATTATAACTTGTTTAGAACCAGATTGTCTATGCAAGTAACTATCACTATTTGGCATGTCTATATCAAAATTATGATGAGCTCTTTTAATTGAAGAAATGTTTAGTCCCTTTTGAGTTAATTTTTTTATAATTTTTTGCGCTAAATAAGTTTTGCCTGAGTTTTTCCAACCTATTATTCCTATTACTTTCATAGCTATCGACGTTTTAAATTAAGTAAATAAACTATTGAATAAATAGTCATAGTCAAAGTAATTAATACTATTCCTAATGCCATTGCATAATCTAAATTTCCCATTCTTGTTTCAAGAGATATTGCCGTTGTCATTACTCTTGTATATTCTTCTATATTACCTCCTACTATCATTACAGCACCAACTTCAGAAATTGCACGACCAAATGCAGATAACAAAGCTGTTATAATTAAAAAATAACTCTGACTGAACAGCGTCTTAACAATACCAAAAAAAGGCATATTCAAGGATCGAAACTGATCTTGATAGTTTTTCCAACTTTGTAAAAAAATTTCATGAGAAAATGATGAAATTATAGGAAAAACTATAATAGATTGTGCTATTATCATTGCAGTTGGTGTGTACAAGATTTCAAAAACACCAAAAGGGCCTTGATTTGCAAATAAAAAATAAACAATCAGACCTACGACTACTGGTGGTATTCCCATCATCGCATTAATAAAAACTAATAAAAAATTTTTTAAGAAAAATTTTTTAATAGCTAACAAATATCCCAATAATAACCCAAAAAAAGTACCTATAATTAGTGCTATAAAACTAACATATAAAGAAAGAAGGATAATTTTCCAAAGCTCTTTGTCAAAAGAAAATATTAGCAATAAAGAATTAATAAAAATATCAATTATGTTCATTTTGTTATAAATATTAAATATAGTCTATGAAAAAGAAAGATAAATATTTAGTTTCTCCTGATATATCAGATTTATCCCTTACTAAGACCATATCAGGATATAATGAAAATCTTAAACCCTTAAAAACTAAAGTAATTAATGAAAAATCTCTTACTATTTTTTTAAACAAACAAGAAATAGTCACATTAATGACTATTGGCGATCATTCAAAATATCTAGCTATTGGTTATTTGCTAAATCAAAATATGCTTAAAAAAAATGATAAAATTCTAAAAATTAACCATGAAAAAGATTTAAATACTATTGTAATTAAAACAAACAGAAAAACCAATTATGAAAAAAAAATAGAAAAAAAAATAACTACAAGTGGCTGTGCAGTAGGCACTGTTTTTGGAGATATTTATGATGAAATAACAAAAACAAGTATAAAATCTAAAACAAAAATTAAACATTCATGGATTTATGAAATTTCTAAAAAAATAAATCTTACTCCTAGTCTTTACTTAGAAGCTGGGGCTGTTCATGGTTGTGCAATAATTCATAATAATAATCCGTTAATATACATGGAAGATGTAGGACGACATAATGCTGTAGATAAAATTGCAGGCTATATGTTTTTAAAAAAAATAAAATCCTCAAATAAATTTTTTTATACTACTGGAAGATTAACAAGTGAAATGGTTATAAAAACTGTAAAAATGAATATACCAGTATTAATTTCAAGATCAGGTTTTACATCTTGGGGTGTTGAGTTAGCAAGAAAAACAAATCTAACATTAATTGGAAGAGCTAAAGGTAAAAAATATATAGTTTTATCTGGAGAACAAAGAATAGATCATGGAAAATAATTTTATATGCTTACTGCTGGCAGGTGGCTTATCTAAAAGATTTGGAGGACAGGTAAAAACATTTGCAAAAATTAACAATGAGACTATTTTTGAAAAAATTATCAAAATACTAAAAAAACAAAATACAAAAATAATAATAAATACAAATTCAAATATAGAAATTTTCTCAAAAAGTGGTTTTGAATTAATTAAAGATTTAAATAGTCACTACCAGGGTCCATTAGCAGGATTATACTCTGCAATGCATTGGGTTAAAAAAAACAAATTAAATATTGAATGGATACTAAGTGTTCCAAGTGACACTCCATTTTTACCTAATAATTTATTAGAAGTTTTTAAATCTAAAATAATCAACAATACAGATATTTTAATCGCATGTTCAAATGGCAAATTTCATCCAGTTGTTGGTTTATGGAATATAAATCTCTATGAAAACTTAGAAGAAGAGCTAAAATCAGATAACAGAAAAATTATGAAATGGGTGTATAAAAATGAATATGAATTTGTCGATTTCCCTATGAAAAAATATGATCCTTTTTTTAATATTAATAGAAAGGAAGATATTGAGGAGGCAGAAAAAATAGAAAAAATAATTAATCAATTAGAAGAATAATTATAGCTTTAATACATTGATAATATTATAACAAAATATGTCCATATATCTTCCTATTGCTGAAATGAATGTAAACGTTCTATTAATTGTATTTATTGGAATGCTTGTGGGAAGTCTTTCAGGATTATTTGGTGTGGGTGGTGGCTTTTTAATGACTCCTTTATTGATTTTTCTTGGCATTCCTCCAGCAGTAGCTGTTGGAACTGAAGCACCACATGTTTTAGCTTCTTCTATATCAGGTTCAATTGTCCACTGGAGAAAAAAAAATATTGATATTAAAATAGGTATTGTTCTTTTAACCGGAGGTTTAGTTGGCTCAACTATAGGTGTTAATATATTTAAAATTTTAATGGGTTTTGGACAAATTGATTTAATAATACAATTGTTATTTTTAATATTATTAGGATTCATTGGTTTTTCAATGCTTTTTGAAAGTGCAAAAACAACTATTAAAAAATATAAAACCACCTCCGTAATTAGAACTAAACTTCATCAACATTCTTGGATACATGGTCTACCTCTTAAAATGCGTTTTCATCGCTCAAAATTGTATATAAGTGCAATACCCCCTTTCTTAATTGGTATAGTAGTTGGAATATTATCAGCAATGATGGGCATTGGTGGGGGTTTTATAATGATCCCGGCCATGGTTTATATTTTAGGAATGTCTACTAATGTAGTTGTTGGAACATCTCTTTTTCAAATAATTTTTGTAACTGCTAACTCAACTTTTTTTCAATCATATTTGAATCAAACAGTAGATATTGTGCTTGCTTCACTCATGATACTAGGAGGGGTTATTGGTGCTCAGATTGGTGCGAGAATTGGAACAAGTGTTAAAGCAGAATATTTGCGTGGTGCTTTAGCATTTATTGTTTTAACTGTTTGTCTTAAAATTTTTTTAGATTTAACCTTAACCCCAGCTGAAATTTTTTCATTGAGTAATTAAAAAATGAAAATATTAATATGTGGATTGCCCGGATCTGGAAAAACTTGGTTAGCCGAAAGATTAGTAAAATTAATTGATAATTGTGCTTGGTACAATGCTGATTTTTTAAGAAAATATTCTAATGATTGGGATTTCAGTAATGAAGGAAGAATAAGACAAGCAAGAAGAATGAGAACTTTTGCCGATTTCGAGATTACTAATGGAAGATGGGTTATTTGTGATTTTGTTGCACCAACTAAAGAATCTAGAGAAATTTTTAAACCAGATTATATAATCTGGCTTGATACTATAAATCAAGGAAGGGTAGTTTCATCGAAAGTTGATGAGCTTAAAACAATTCAAAATTTACCCTTTGACGCAAACTCTTTATCTACAAGTAAAGCTTTTGATGATACAACAAAAATATTTGACCCTCCCAATAAAATTAACAAACATATAAAAAATTTTTTAACTGATAAAGAGATTGATAATTTAGCAAAAGAATTAAAAAATTTTTAAAATATAGTAGCTCCAAAAATTTTAATCATGTTGTCTTCTTGACCTAAAACTAAGCGACCTAAAAAATCTCCATTCAATTTTTCACTTTTTTGTTTAAACAAAACTGTAACAAAATTATTTCTCCTTAAACAGCCTAAGAAGTCATATTTTTCGGACAAATTCACGAGTAATTCACTTTTGGTCCATTGTTTGCCTAGTTCAATTTCATTAGCTCCATAAAGCATTTGGGCTGAGAAATCTTTTACAAAGCTACTATAATCTTTGTTGTTAGAACTAATAATTAAGTTTTTCCAGAGTGGTATAGCAATTTCTAGTAATTCTTTGTCAGTTTTGTCTAAAAGAGACATTTTATTTATGATGCTTCCTTCTGCTTTTCTTCATCAATAATATGATAAACTGGTTTTTTTTCCATGGTAAATTTTCCTGTATTAGGATCTCTTCTTGATACAGTCAAACAATGCCAATTTTCATCATCTAATTTCATGTAGTCACCTCTGTAATAATATCCAGGCCATCTAGTTTCTTTCCTGAATAAAGTATGTTCAGTAACACATTGTGAAGTAAGTGTTCTGTGCTTTAACTCCCAAGCTCGCATAAGTTGATGATAATCTTCAGCACCAATATTTTCTAAATCCTCATCTAGCCATTGTAATAATTCTAATCCTCTTTTGAGAGTATTTTCATTTGTCATATAATTAAATGATATTCCTCCAACATACTCATCCATAATTTTTTGTAATCTTTGAAGACCTTGGATAGGCAGTATGTAACTAGGGGAGACAGTACCAGCTGTAATTTCGTTTCTTCCTACTTTATAATTTTCTAAAGGTTTGTATATAATTTCTCTAAAGTCTTCATATTGAGTATCACTGACATCAATATTTTCAGCCTTTTTTTCTTGTATATACTTTACAGCAGCTTTTGCAGCTAATCTTCCTTCGGTAAAAGAACCAGATGAGAATTTATGAGCGCTTCCACCAACTGTATCTCCTGCTCCAAAAAGTCCTTGCACAGTTGTCATTCTGTTATAACCCCAAAAATACTCTGAAGGAGAGAGGTCTTCAGGTCCACTCACCCAAGCTCCTGAACAAGTAGCATGCGAACCCATTACATATGGTTCTGAAGTAGTTAATTCGGGATTTTGATATTTTGGATCAATATTTTGGGAAGCCCATACAACAGCTTGTCCAACTGTCATACCTAGAAAGTTTTCCCATCCAATAGTTTCTAAATGAGGGTCTTGAAAGGCTTCTTTAGTAACCATATGAATTGGTCCTCCACCTGACATAACTTCTTGTATAAAAGCATGATTTCGTAAACATGTTGGGGTTGGATGGTGGTCAATATATTCACCAACTAACTTTTTGGTTTGTTCATACCATTTCTTTTCATAGTTTTCTCCGTTAGCATTTTGGGTATAAGTTTTTAAATGTAAAAAATAAGCACCAACTGGACCATATCCGTCTTTAAATCTACATAAGACAATTCGGTTTTCCATTTGTGTCATTTTAGCTCCTACGGCTATTGGTAAAGCATATGCAGATCCATTGCTCCAAGGTGCGTACCAGGTTCTTCCCATTCCCTCACCAACAGCACGGGGCTTAAAAATATGCGAAGCACCTCCCGCAGCTACAATTACTGCTTTAGCTTTAAAAACATGATAATCTCCAGTGCGCATGTTAAAACCAACCGCACCTGCAACTCTATTTACTTCATTTTCATCCATTAAAAGATGCGTTATCATAATTCTATTATAGATCTTATCAGCAGATTTTTTTGCTGCTTCAGCAACAATAGGTTTGTAACTTTCACCATGAATCATAATCTGCCACTTTCCTTCTCTTTGATATCTTCCTGTTTCTTCATTTCTCATCATAGGAAGACCCCATTCATCAAACATATGTACAGTAGAATCTACATGTCGCGCCATATCATAACCTAAGTCTTCTCTGACAAGGCCCATCAAATCATTACGAGCATATCTGACATGGTCTTCTGGCTGATTTTCACCCCATTGCATACCCATGTAACAATTGATAGCATAAAGACCTTGGGCTACAGCTCCACTTCTATCGATATTAGCTTTCTCTACACAAACAACTTTTAAATCTCTTCCCCAATGACGTGCTTCAAAGGTAGCTCCAGTACCTGCCATACCCCCGCCTATTACAAGAATATCGCAATTCTCAAAAATAGTTTTGTTTTTTGGCATTAATAATAAACCCCTTTTTTAAAAGAGTTTTTGCTTATAGTAGGTAATTCTTTATCCGTATTTAATCCTTTAGGCTCAGAGTATAAAATTTGAGAATTTATTTCTCCTTGATTAGGTAGATCAGCTTCTGAAAGTTTTGGTATATATTTTCCCCAAGGTTTAGTTGTAATAGGTGAAACAAAGTCTTTTTCTTTACCATTTCTAAACTTAATCTTCCAAGAAATTGTTCCTTTTTCTTCTTCACGAAGGACTCTAACACTATGACCCATGGGTGCAAAATCTGCATACCCCCTTACATCAATTGCCTCATTGGGACAGGCTTTCACACAAGAATAACATTCCCAACACATATTTGGCTCTATATTTACCGCTCTTCTTGTTACATCATCAATATGCATAATGTCTGAAGGACAAATATCAACACAATGACCGCATCCATCACATCTAGTCATATAAACAAAAGTAGACATATAACTATTTTCCTCTTTTTAACATTTTAGTTAACTTAGATAGTTCATTTATAGTTTTTTCATAGTCTTTATAGTATTTTTTTCTCATATTTTGATAGTTGTGAATTTTATTTAAAATCAATGTTCATTTTATGTTTATTAACATAATCCCATATTTAATAATGTTTTGGAGCCTCTCTTTTTATTCCTAGGCCAAATTGCTTAGGTTTATCAGCAGGTTCAGGCAGATTGTCCCTAGAACCATCTGCTTCTGCTAAATTTCTCTGAATTGCTGCTCCAGGCTTATAAAACATATGAGCAAATTTAGACCAATATACGCCCCCAAATAAAAAAATATTTGAGATTAAAAATAAAAGTAAAAAAATTAATTCTAAAGTATTAAAATTCAAAAATTGAAAAAAAGACCAAGCTAAAGCGAAAGAAGCTGTTAAGACTAAAGCAAGAACAAACAAGTCAGCTTGGACCAATCTATACCAAGGATTTGCTTCAGCAGCAACATCAACTCTAAGAAAAAACCAAAACCAATAACCTCCTAAACAAGTCATTAATGCGCCTATATGCCAAAGGAAGGTATATAAAATTGGTGTGTTGTAAGTTGGCAGAGGGTATAAAAAAATCATTATTATAGATGTTATCCAAAACAATATAGTACCATACATACCAAGAAGGTGTGCTATTCTTCTCTTACCGAGACCTAACTCTGATGTAGTTAATATCTCATTTGTGACTGTTTTAAGTATTACTTTGGTTTTTTGACTTTGATTTAAAGTTTTTTTAGCTTGTTGTTTTGCTTTTTTTGCATTGGCAAAAAAATATTTTACATTTTTTTTATGAATAATATCCAGAGAAGTTCCTATTATAACTAGCAGTATCATTAGAATAGTAAATACTTGCTGGTATATAGAGGGTATCAATAGAGATAATTCGGCAAATGGATTATTACTAAACATTAATATGCTTTATCTATATTCAATTTAGTCAAAATTTGTAGTATTTTTTGAATTATATTTAATGAAGTTTTCTAGCATATGAATTATATGAAGGATACTTATATTTGTTATATTATTGAAAAAAAAGAAAGAAAATAAATGGTAAAAAATAGATTGCTAGATTTGTTTTTACACATATTACTTGTTGGCGCGCTAGTATTTTTTACAATATTTATTTATTTTGAAATTAAGAACATATTTTTATCATATTTTATAATTATATTATCTACAATTTTATTTATTTCAAAATTAATAAATTGGAAAATAATTGAAAATTTAAAACATTATAAGATTAAAAGTAATAATTATTTCAATTGGCTTTTAACATCTATTTTGACATATTTTGTGCCTGTTTATTGTATAGTTCAAGAACCACATTTAATAGTTAATCGATATATATCAATATTAACTTTTATTATAATTACAATATTAGCAATTATTGGAATATTAATAGATAAAGAAATTTTTATAAAAAATTTTAAAATTAAAAATTATGACGAAAAAACATTATAACTCAAAAAAATTAATATTTTTATTTATAATTATTTTTATTTCAACTAATGAAATTTTTGCAAATCAAGCTTATTTTGATATTTCAGACCAAGAAATTGAAATTCAAACAAACTTTAAAGGAAAAGAAGTAATTATTTTTGGCTTAACTGAACCTGGATTAGAAACGATATTAACAATAAAAGGACCTGACGAATATAAGAAGCTTCAAAAAAAAGAAAAAATTTTTGGTATTTGGATTAATAATAATAAAATTATTTATAGAAATTTACCAAGCATATTTTTTATAGCAAGTTCTTCAGAAATAAATCAAATTTTAAATGAAGAAATTATAAATAATAATTCTTTATATTTTGATCCAATGATTAGCAATTTAATGACCCAACGTAATTTTAATTTTAATAATGGAAATAACTCTAAAATATGGAAAAATAATTTAATAAATATAAAAAAGAAAACTAATTTTTATAAGGAGTATGAAATCAAAATTGTAGATAATAAATTGTTTCAAACTAGGATTTTTTTCCCATCAAATACATTGCCTGGGAATTATCTAATAAACATATTTCAAGTTAAAGATAAAAAAATTATAAGTAAAAAAAATAAAAATATAATTATTAAAAAATCTGGAATAGGAAATAAAATATTTAATTTCGCTCAAAACAGCCCTGGTACATATGGAATTGTATGCATACTCTTTGCTGTTTTTTCTGGATTAATAGCTGCGACTATTTTTAGGAGGTTATAATGGAAAACGAAAAATTTATTCTAGTAATTGCAGATGGAAGTAAAGAAATGGAAGTGGCACTAAAATATGCTTGCGCAAGATCAAAAAAAACAAATAGAAAAATAATGATTGTTACTTTTATTGAACCCTTAGATGTTTTAACAACTCAAGGTGTAACTGAAATAATGCAAAATGAAGCAAGAGATGAGGCTGAAAAAAAACTTCAATATGCTTCTTCTGTTGTAAAGGAATCAACAGGTACGGTTCCTGTCCTTCATGTAAAAGAAGGAGAAATTATTCAAGAATTAAAAAATCTTATTAATGAAGAAAAAAATATTAATGTTCTTGTTTTGGCAGCCAATGTCGAAGAATCTCAAAAAGATCCAGGTCCAATTATCAATTCTTTGGTTAATAAAGAGCTTTCTAATTTTAGAATTCCAATAATGATAGTTCCAGGAAACTTTTCATCTGAACACATAGCCCTTATAACATAATGCAGGATACCAGATATAAAGAAAAAATTGCAGAAATTTTAATTGAGATTGAGTCAGTTAAATTCTCTTTTGAAAAACCTTTTATTCTAACTTCTGGATTAAAAAGTCCAGTTTATGTAGATTGTAGAAAAATTATTGGTTTTGTAAAACAAAGAACTGAAATTTTAAAATTAGCTAGAGAATATTTTTTAATAAATAATATTGAATTTGACATTATTGCAGGAGGTGAAACTGCAGGTATACCATATGCAGCTTTCTTAAGTGAACAATTAGAGAAACAAATGATTTATGTAAGGAAAAAACCTAAAGGTTTTGGTAAAAATCAACAGATTGAGGGAAGTTTTAAAAATGGTCAAAAAGCTTTATTGATAGAAGATTTAGCTACTGATGGTGGGAGTAAAGTTCTCTTTGTAAAAGCTATGCGCGATGCTGGACTTAAAGTGGATGATGTATTTGTTATTTTTTATTATGATATTTTTGATTATCAAAACTCACCTTTATTTGATTTAAATATAAAGATTCACTCATTATGTACTTGGAAAAATATAATATCAATTATTGAAAAAAATAATCTTTATAATTCAAATGAAATTTCTAACTTAAAACTTTTTTTAACAGAACCTGAAAATTGGCGCAAAAAAAATGAATAACATTATTTTAGTTAGCGGTGGATTTGACCCTATTCATAGTGGGCATATAAAGCTCATAAATAATGCAGCAGAGTATGGAGATGTTGTTGTACTACTTAATTCAGATAAATGGTTGAGAGAAAAAAAAGGGAAAGAATTTTTACCTTTTAAAGAGCGTAAAATAATAATGTCAGCATTAAAAAAAGTTATTGATGTTATTGAATTTAATGATGATGACAAAACCTGTATTGATGGAATAAAAAAAGCAAAAAAATCATTTAAGAAAAGTATTATTAAATTTGCAAATGGAGGCGATAGGAACAATGAGACTACACCTGAAATAGAATTTTGTAATCAACATGGAATTGAGATGCTATGGGGTATTGGAGGTAATGAAAAATCTAATTCAAGTTCATGGATATTAAAAAAATGGAAAGAATAGATTAGGGATATAAATTTCGAGACTCCCAGCCTTTTTTAGTTTTTTTAAACTCGACTCTGTCATGTAATCTATATGGCATATCTTGCCAAAACTCTATTAAATCAGGTTTAACTATATAACCATTCCAAAATTTAGGTCTATAAATAGTATCTTTTGTAAATTTTATTTTAATCTCATCTATTTTTTTTAACAATTCTGATCTACTTTTTAAAAAACTTGACTGCGACGATGCCCACGCACCAACCCTGCTTTCAAAGGGACGAGAGTTAAAATATTCATCAGATATGGATTCTTCTATTATAGAAGCAGAGCCCTCAATACGAACTTGTTTTAAAATACTTTTCCAATGAAAATTTAACGATACAAATTTATTATTATTAATTGTTTTTCCTTTTCTACTTGATGAATTTGTATAAAAAATAAAACCATGATTGTTAAAGGATTTTAACAAAACAATTCTAGAAGATGGTTTGTTATTTTCGCAAACAGTTGACAAATTCATTGCATTTGGATCATTTATCTCAGCTTTCGTTGCTTGTGCATACCATTTTTCAAAAAGACTAATTGGTTCTTCACTTAATGATATTAAATTATTATTCATTTTATAGCTATTTTGGCAGTTAACCTGTATATATATCCTCATTAATAAAGAATTAAAACAACCATTATGTTAATGAAAGATAAAAAAGGCTTAGTCATGGGAGTGGCAAACGATCGCTCTATAGCTTGGGGCATTGCCAAAATACTTTCAGATAATGGTGCTTCTTTAGCTTTTACTTACCAAGGGGAGGCTCTTAAAAAAAGGGTAGAACCTCTAGCAAATAGCATAAATTCAGAGATTCTAATACCATGTGATGTTGCAGACTCTGATAGTATGAAAAACGTATTCAATTTACTTAAAGAAAAATGGGGATCAATTGATTTTTTAGTTCATGGTATAGGCTTTTCAAATAAAGATGAGCTCAGAGGAAAATATTTTAACACTAGTTCAGAAAATTTTGATCAAACCATGCACATTTCATGTTATTCTTTTACAGAAGCTTGTAGATTAGCTGAACCAATAATGAACGAGGGTTCATCAATCCTTACTCTTACATATTATGGTGCTGAACAAGTAATGCCTCATTATAATGTTATGGGTGTTGCCAAAGCTGCTTTAGAAGCGAGTGTAAAATATTTGGCTACTGATTTAGGATCAAAAAATATACGTGTTAATGCAATTAGTGCAGGACCTATTAAAACATTAGCAGCTTCAGGCATTGGCGACTTTAGATTTATATTGAGATGGAATGAATTAAATTCACCTTTGAAAAAAAATGTTACACAAAAAGATGTTGGTAATTCTGCTTTATATCTCCTAAGTGAACTTGGAAGTGCTGTTACAGGAGAGATTCAACATGTAGATTCTGGTTATCATACAGTAGGTATGGTAGCTGTTGATGAAGCTGACAATATAGCAAATTTATTAGGCGAATTTGTAAATAATAAATAATGTCTTCTAACTATATAGGAAAAAATTTTCGCTTTACAACTTGGGGGGAAAGTCATGGACCAGCAATAGGTTGCGTTTTAGATGGAGTTCCGTCATCTATTAAGTTGTCAGAAAAAGATATACAACCTTACTTGGATAAAAGAAGGCCAGGTCAGTCAAAATTTACTACTCAAAGAAAAGAAAAGGATAAAGTTGAAATTCTTTCTGGTGTTTTTGAAGGAGTTACTACTGGACATCCTATTTCTCTAATAATTAAAAACGAAGATCATCGTTCAAAAGATTATTCAGAAATCAAAAATGTTTTTAGGCCAGGTCACGCTGATTACACTTATTGGAAAAAATATGGAATTAGAGACTATAGAGGTGGTGGAAGATCTAGTGCAAGAGAAACAGCAATGAGAGTTGCTGCTGGAGCTATAGCAAGAAAGGTAATTGAAAAAAAAATTAAAAAAAAATTTAATATATATGGTGCTTTAGTCCAAATTGGAAAAAGTAAAATTAATTACAATAATTGGAATGAAAAATTTATAGATAAAAATAATTTTTTTTCACCAGATAAGCAAATTATTAAAACTTGGGAAGGATTAATTCAAAGCGCTCGCAAATCGGGATCTTCATTAGGAGCGATCATTGAAATAAGATGTAATGGAATTCCTGCTGGACTAGGTGAACCTATATATGACAAGCTCGATTCAGATATTGCTAAAGCAATAATGTCAATAAATGCTGTTAAGGGTGTGGAAATAGGTAATGGTTTTAATTGTGTAAATGAAACAGGCATATCTAATGTGGATGAAATGCGAATTAAGTCTGGAAAACCTTATTTTCTAAGCAATAATAATGGAGGTATACTTGGAGGAATTTCTAGTGGACAAGAAATAATATGTAGATTTGTAGTTAAGCCTACCAGTTCGATTTTATCCTCAAAAAAAACTATAGATATAAAAATGAAAGAAAAAATTATATCAACTAAAGGAAGGCATGATCCATGTGTAGGTATTAGAGCTGTACCAGTAGGTGAAGCAATGATTGCAACAACTATTGCTGATCACTGTTTAAGATATTTTTAGTTTTTTCTAAACAAATTAAGAATTCTGTATTTCCTTTTGGTCCTTTTATAGGACTCTCTGTTAAACCTATAAATTTCGTAAAACAAAAATTTTTAAACCAGTCTCTATACTCTTCACAAATACGTGAATGAACTATTTTGCTTGTTACTACTCCTTTTTTAATTTCATTTTTTCTTGCTTCAAACTGTGGCTTTATTAAAGCAATAATTTTAGCATTATTATTTAAAAATTTCAAACATGGCGATATAACCTTTTTCATACTTATAAAACTAACATCACATACTAAAATATCAATTTTATCATTAATTTCTTTAGAAGAAATATATCTAGCATTTATTTTTTGTAAATTAATTATTTTTTTTTCATTCAAAAGCTTTTCATTTAGCTGGTTAGTTCCAACATCAACGGAATAAATTTTTTTAGCTCCATTTTTTAGCAAAACTTGAGTAAATCCACCTGTTGAAGCTCCTAGATCTAAACATATTTTATTATCAACTTTTATGTTAAACTTTTCTAATGCATGAAGGATTTTAAAAGCTCCTCTTGAAACCCATTGTGGATGTAAGTCTTTTATATTTATGATAATATTATCATTAAAAAGTTCACCACTTTTTTTGATAATTTTTTTATCAACAAAAATTTGTCCTGCCATTATCATAGCTTGGGCTTTACTTCTAGACTCTACTAGTTTTTTTTCAACTAGTATTTGATCAATTCTTTTTTTGGCCAATTTAATATTATTTTTTATTTATGAAATTATTTAAATTTAAAACTTTTTCATCGAAAAAATTTAAAATTAAATTTACGATTGAATTACAATCCAAACCTGCTTCTTCATATTGATCATTTGGATCTTTATGTTCAATAAAGCTATCTGGAAATACAATATTTTTTATAATAGAATTTGTTTTTGTTTTTCTAATATTATGAATGTAATTAAGAACTGATGAGCTAAACCCACCAATTGACCCCTCCTCAATAGTTACAACAAATTTATGATTATCTAATAAAAAATCTATTAAATTGGTATCAATTGGTTTTGCAAATCGAGCATCGGCTAGAGTTGGATTAATATTATATTTTTTTAATTTTAATGTTGCTTCCATACAAGTATCTAACCTGGTTCCTAAATTTAATATCGCAATATCATTTCCTTCAATTATAATTCTTCCTTTGCCTATCTCTATTTTTTTTTTATCATTTTCAACAGTTTGACCATTGCTATAACCTCTAGGGTATCTGAATGCAGAAGGACAATCATTTATAAATAAAGATGTTTCAATCATCTTGGAAAGTTCATTTTGGTTACTCGGCGCCATTACTATAAAATTTGGTATGCAACTTAAATATGCAATATCAAATGATCCTGCATGAGTAGGGCCATCCGCTCCTACAAATCCTGCTCTATCTATAGCAAAACGAACAGGTAATTTTTGTAAAGCAACATCATGAATAATTTGATCATAAGCTCTTTGCAAAAAAGTTGAATAAATTGCTACAAAGGGTTTGTAACCTTCAGTTGCTAAGCCAGCACTCATGGTGACAGCATGTTGCTCTGCAATGCCAACGTCAAAGAATCTGGTAGGAAAATATTTACTAAATCTATCTAAACCTGTTCCAGTTGTCATAGCTGCTGAAACAGCAATTATTTTTTCGTCTTCCTTTGCAAGTTTAATCAGCTTGTCTCCAAATATATCTGAATAAGTTTTTTTTTCAGTTTTTGAAAAAGATTGTCCCGTCTCAATATTAAATTTATTAACTCCATGAAATTTATCTTCTGAGTCTTCAGCAGGTTTATACCCTTTGCCTTTCTTTGTGATACAATGTAGGAATATTGGTTTCTCTATATCGTTATTTTTTATATTTTTTAAAATAGGTATTAAATGTTGAAAATTATGACCATCAATAGGACCTAGATAATAAAACCCCAATTCTTCAAATAGTGTTCCTCCACTTATTAGGCCTTTTGAATATTCTTCAGCTTTATATAAAGTATTAGAAAAGCCTTTAGGGAACTTCTTAGTTAAATTTTTGACTAAAGTTCTGATGCTAGAATAAGATCTTGAAGATAATAACTTAGTTAAATAACTACTCATTGCACCAACAGGCTGGTCTATAGACATTCTATTGTCATTTAGAATAACTATTAGCCTTTTATTCATTGCACCTGCATTATTTAAAGCTTCATAAGCAAGTCCTGCACTTAAAGCTCCATCTCCAATTACACAAATAACATTTGAATTATCTTTATTTATATCTTTAGCTATTTTCATTCCTAATCCTGCAGATATTGAGGTCGAACTATGTGCGGTTCCAAATGGATCATATTCACTTTCTGATCTTCTAACAAATCCATACAAGCCCTTTTTTTGACGTAAAGTATTTATTTTACTTTTTCTTCCCGTTAAAATCTTATGAGGATATGCTTGATGACCAACATCCCAAATTAATTTGTCTCTAGGGGTATTAAAAATGTAGTGCAAAGCTATAGTAAGCTCAACTACACCTAAACCAGCTCCTAGATGTCCTCCAGTTTTGGATACAGTTTCTATAGTTTTTTTTCTTAATTCTTTTGATATAGGCTCAAGTTCTTCTTCTTTAAATTTTCTTAAATCACTGGGAAAATTTATTTTATCCAAATAAGAATATTCCATTTAATTCTAAAAGTCCTCTTTCTTAACTTTATTATTTTCAGATTTTATTTTTTTGATCTGCATCTCTACTTTTTTAAGTTTTTCCTCACATTTATTTTTTAATTTCATACCATCTTCATACAATTCAACAGATTTTTCCAAATCAATTTCTCCAGATTCTAATTGTTCAACTATTTTTTCAAGCTTTTTCAAGCTTTCTTCAAAAGATAAATCTTTAACAGTTTTCATATTTAGTCTCTAATTTTTGTAAGTATTTTATTTTTTTTAGTATCATAAATAATAGCAGAAGTATTCACAGAATTAGATATTACAATTAATATTTTATCATCTTGTAGAGCTTGAATATCTTTGATTTTTTCATTATTCTTCAAATCAAGTGAGTATTCAGTGTTTTCATAAACAAAATCATTTTGATTTACTCCAAATTTAAGATAAATCCCATAAACAAGAAATACAAAACATAGTATTATTAGAATAGCTAAAAATATTACTATAAATTGAAGAATTTTTTTTGACATGAATGATTTCTATAATCTTAAAATTAAAATTAATAAAGAGCAAAGTGAGCAAAGACTAGATAAGGCCCTAACAAATTGTATTAAAAATATGTCTCGTTCTCAATTAAAGTTATTGATTGAAAATGGAAATATAAAAAGAAATGACGCAGTTGTTAGAGAACCTTCGTATATAGTAAAAGAAGGAGAAATTTACTTAGTTTCTATTTTATCAATTCAATCTAAAAAATTTAAACCTGAAAATATTGATATAAAAATAGTTTATGAGGATAAAGATTTAATCGTAATAAACAAAGAAGCTGGTATGGTTACACATCCAGCTCCAGGAAATGAAGATGGAACGCTTGTGAATGCACTTCTTCATCATAGTAAAAATAACTTGAGTAACATTAATGATAACTCTCGACCAGGTATAGTGCATAGACTTGATAAAGATACAAGTGGATTGATGTTAGTTGCAAAAAATAATGAATCTCATTTAAAGTTATCAGAACAATTCAAAGCTCATTCTATCACCAGAAAATATGAGGCTATCGTCTGGGGATACCCAAAAAAACAAACAATAGAAGGGTATATAGAAAGAAATAAAAAAAACAGAAAAAAAATGAGCTTAAATAATAAAGGGAATGGAAAATATTCAAAAACTGAAATTAATTTAAAAGAAAATTTTGAAATTGCAAGTTTAGTTGAGTGTAAATTATATACAGGTCGAACGCATCAAGTTAGATTACATATGACTTCAATTAATTCACCACTTGTAGGGGATAAGCTTTATGGCAAAAGTAAAATTAATCAATATGGAAAAGCAAAGAGTACATTTAACAAATTTTTAATATTAAAAAATTTTAACAGACAAGCTTTGCATGCTTCACATATTGGTTTTATTCATCCTACACAAAAAAAAATAATGCAATTTGACTCAAAATTACCAGAGGATATGGGCAATTTATTAGATTTGTTATTAAAATATTAAAATTTTATGCTAAAGGGGAGAAATGAATTTACCAGTACTTTCGTCTGAGGGAAATTTAGCCGTATATCTTCAGGAAATTAAAAAATTTCCAATACTCTCTGCTGAAGAGGAATACATGTTAGCTAAAAGATTTAAAGAACATGGCGATTCAAAAGCTGCTCATAAATTAGTAACAAGTCACTTAAGATTAGTTGCAAAAATTGCAATGGGTTATAGAGGTTATGGGTTGCCTGTGACAGATCTTATCTCAGAAGGGAATGTTGGTATTATGCAAGCTGTGAAGAAATTTGATCCTGAAAAAGGTTTTAGATTAGCAACTTATGCAATGTGGTGGATAAGAGCTCAAATACAAGAATACGTGCTTCATAGTTGGTCTTTAGTTAAAATAGGAACAACTGCAGCGCAAAAAAAACTTTTTTTCAATTTAAGAAAAATTAAAAATCAACTTTCTTCAATTGACTCAGGTAGCTTATCTCCTGAACATGTTAGAGAAATAGCCACAAGATTAGATGTAAAAGAAGCTGAAGTAATAAGCATGAACAATAGGCTTTTTACTAATGATCAGTCACTTAATGTCAATATCTCAAATGAAGCTGACACAGAATGGTTAGATATGTTGGTTGATGATAAAGAAACACAAGATAAAGTTTTAGAAAAGCAAAGTGAAAATAATTATAGAAAAAAATTATTTAATAAGGCTATTAATATTTTAAATCAAAGAGAAAAAGAAATTCTAACTTTAAGAAAGTTAAAAGACAAGCCGCTAAAACTTGAAGAATTAAGCAAAAAATATAAAATAAGCAGAGAAAGAGTTAGACAAATTGAAGAAAAAGCTCTTGAAAAGATAAAAAAAGAAATATCAAATATTTCCTAAGATATTATTTCTATCTATAGTTTCACTTCTTTCGGGACCAGTTGATATAATTGATATTTTCTTTTCAAGTATTTTTTCAATATACAAAATATATTTTTTTGCATTCTCTGGAAGACTTTCCCATTTTGTAATACCAAAAGTTGTTTGTTTCCAACCATCCAAACTCTTATAAATTGGCTCAATATGTTCTTGTAATTTTTCATCAAATGGAAGATAGTCATAATTCTTGCCATTAATTTTGTAACCAGTGCATATTTTAATAATATCTAATTCATCTAAGACATCCAATTTTGTTAAAACAATATCAGTTACACCACTAATTTTTAGAGATTGTTTGACTAGACTTGCATCAAACCATCCACATCTCCTTTTACGCTTTGTTACTGTTCCAAACTCTTTTCCTTTTTCAGTTAAATATATTGCAATATCATCCTTTAATTCTGTGGGAAATGGGCCTGAACCAACTCTAGTTGTATAAGCTTTAGTTATGCCAAAAACTTTGTGGTTATCTTTAATGCCAAAACCAGTTCCAGCAAATACTTGACCTGAAGAAGTATTTGATGATGTTACAAAAGGATATGTCCCAAAATCAATATCAAGTAAAGAACCTTGAGCTCCTTCGAAAAGGATTATATTTTTTTTCTCTCCTGCTTCATTAATAATTTTCCATACTGGTGATGCAAATTTTAAAATGTGCTTGCCTATAGAAAGAATATCTTGGTAAACTATATCGACATCTATATTTTTGTTATATTTTTCTAATCTTGGTTGATGAAATTTATGCAATTTATCTAATTTGTTTTTTAAAAGGTCAAAATTTTGTATATCACACAACCTAATTGCCCTTCTTCCAACCTTATCTTCATATGCTGGACCTATTCCTCTCATTGTTGTTCCTATATTTTCATTACCTCTTTCAATTTCATTCACTTCATCAATAATTTTATGGATTGGCAAAATCAGACAGATATTTTCTGCAATATATAAATTTTGGTTATTTATTAAAATACCTTCATTATTTAATTTACTAATCTCATCTATAAGTGCCCAAGGATCAAGAACTACTCCATTGCCTATTATGCATTTTTTATTTCTAATTATTCCAGATGGAAGTAAATTAAGTTTGTAGACCTTATCTTCTATTTTTAATGTATGGCCAGCATTGTTTCCACCCTGAAACCTCACAACCATATCTGCAAGTGATGAAAGCCAATCAACTATCTTTCCTTTGCCTTCATCTCCCCATTGCGTTCCTATTACACTATAAAACATTATATTGACTTAACCTTCATATCTTCTAAATAAAAATTACATCCATAATTTTTAGCTTCTTTTTTAATATTTTTGGTTTCATTAAAAAATGTAAATACTGTAAATCCTTTATTTAAAAGCTTATTTTTTACTGTTTTATTAACATTAAAAGGAATTAAAATTTTTTTTGATACATTTTCAAAGGAAGAGGCTCTTATTACTGTATCCATAAAACAAGTAAATCCAGTTGCAGTTTCAGAAATTTTGTTATTTTTTATAAAATATCTACCACCACTTGCAATCTCTCCTCTTACATCTTTAGCAAAAAAAGTAAATCTTATGCCATTATGATATTTTTTTTCATCAATTTCACAAAAATCAATAAAAAAATTATCAGTTTTTTTTAAAGAAATTGATTTTATTATTTTTTTTATATTTTGAATTTCTTTTGAAGTTTTCGAATCTATACAAAGCAAATCCAAATTTGAAGTGATTTTTTCAAAACTACCAGTGCACTTAAATATATTTTTTAAATAGGCTTTACTTGAATCATTTACTATTTCCAAAGAAGAATCTAAATCTTTTTTCTTAATAAGCTTTTCTAATTTTTTTAACTTACTTTTGTTTGAAATTTTAGAAAATAACTTATCTAAAAAAATTTTTGAAGATAATTCAATAGTAATATTTTTAATGCCTACAAGAGACAGAGCCTTATAAGCAATTGATATTATTTCTAAATCTGCTTGAATATTATTTTCACCAATTGTTTCTGCTCCAACCTGTAAAAATTGCCTTTCAGGTCTTAACATGGAACCATATTTTCTTATAACTTCTCCATAGTAACATAGTTTTAACGGACGCTTACGTTTAATTAATCTTGAAGATGCTATACGGATTATTTGAGGTGTAATATCATTCCTTATTTTTAATTGGTCCTGTCTTTTTTTTGATTCAATTAAAAAATTATTATCGTTTTGCTTGTTTTTAAACTCAATTAAAGGAGTTTTAACTAAATCAAAGCCATGTACTTTAAAATACTCTATTATTTTATTTTTATACTCATGCTCAACATAAGCATTAAACGTTACTTCATCCTTAAAGCCAGGAGGAATTAAAAAATTATTAAACAATGTAAGACCTAATTTTTTTTTCAATTTTTTTAGCTATAAAATCAACTTCATTACTAGAAGCGCCTTCTACTAAAATTCTAATAATGGGCTCCGTTCCAGAAAATCTAATTAAATTTCTATAGCCTTTTTTTAAATATTCTTTGTGATTAGCCATACTATTAATTTTTTTAATATTTTCCTTTTTAATTTTTTTAAATGAAATGTTTATTTTTTTTTGAGGTAATTCTTTATACAAGTCAAAAATTTTGCTAGCCTTATCTTCTTTCATACTCATTATTTCTATAATTTTTAAAGCTGCTAAAATCCCATCACCTGTATTAGAGTGTTTAGACAAAATTATATGGCCAGATTGCTCTCCTCCTAATAGTGATTTTTTTTCTTTCATTTTGCTAATAACATTAATATCTCCAACTTTTGTTCTAATAAGTGGAATTTTAAGTTTATTTTTTATATAATTTTCAAATCCTAAATTCGACATAACTGTTGATATGATAGGTTTTTTTGATTTTTTGTAAATATAATGCTTTGCAAATAAAGCTAGAATTTTATCTCCATCAATTGAATTTCCTTTCTCATCAATACAAATTATTCTATCTCCATCTCCATCAAAAGCAAAACCTATATCTGCTTTGTTTTTTATTACATTTTTTTTAAGTTTTCTTATATCAACAGATCCACAATTCTTATTAATATTTTTGCCATCTGGAGTTGAGTTAATCGATATAACATTGTGACCTAACTCCCAAAATAAATTTGGAGCAATATTATAAGTTGCACCATTTGCACAATCTAATACTATTTTAAATTTTTTAGTTTTAATTTTTTTATTTATAATAGTTTTTAGATGCTCTGAATACCTTGCTGCTGCATCTTCCATACGCAAGGCTTTTCCACAATCATATTTTTTATTAACAATTTTAGAATACTTGTTTTTATCAAAAACTATTTCTTCAACTTTTTTTTCTGTAACATTATTTAGTTTTAAGCCATTAGAATTAAAAAACTTTAAACCATTATATTCATAAGTATTGTGTGATGCTGTTATCATTACACCTATATCAGCATTTAGAGTTTTAATCATTAATGGGACAGATGGTGTTGGTAATGGGCCAATAAGAATTACATCAAAGCCCATAGAGATAAAACCTCCAGTGAGTATAGGTTCATATAAATATCCAGATAATCTGGTATCCTTAGAAATAACTACTCGAGGATTTATATGTTTTTTTTTTAAAAGCGTATAAGCGACGGACTTAGATATTTTTAAACAATTTTCTGCAGTTAATGGCTCTTGATTAACAAGACATCTAATACCATCTGTGCCAAAAATTTTAGTCATTACTTCTTTTATTTAAAATATAAAAGAAATGAAAGAAGATTTAAAAAAATTAATTTGCTTGTTCAGCTGGAGAGCTTCCAGTTTTAGGGACTGAAGGTGTTATTGTTGGTTCTGGGTTAATATCATTATCAAAATCTTCTCTAGAAGG
>CACPNW010000015.1 GCA_902635455.1 uncultured Alphaproteobacteria bacterium
TGGAAAGAATTTTTATCTTTAGATTTTGCAAAAATTAAAAAAAGTATTAATGAGCCAATTATTTTTGATTTAAGAAACATTTATAATCAAATTGAAATTGAAAAACTAGGATTCGTTTATTATGGTATTGGAAAATAAATATACTCTAGAGTCATTTGACCCTCAAGTTTTAAGGGAATATGACATTAGGGGAATAGTAGGAAAAAACCTTAATGAAAATACTGCTTATACAATTGGAAGAACATTTGGCTATATAGTTAAATCCAAAACTTCTTCCGGATCTGTTGTTACTGGTTTTGATGGGAGATTAACTTCTCCAATTTTACATTTAGCCTTGTGTCAAGGATTAAAAGAATCAGGGATACAAGTTATCGATATTGGTATGGGACCAACCCCTATGATTTACTTTGCTCATTATCATTTTAATTCAGATGCAGCAGTAATGGTTACAGGTTCACATAATCCAAAAGATTACAATGGATTTAAGATGGTTTTTCAAAAACATTCCTTTTTTGCTCAAGATATTCAAGATTTAAAAAAACTCGTTAATTCAGATTTAGAAGTGTTGAAAGGTACAATTGTTAAGCACGACATAACAGATGATTATGCAAATAGATGTCTAAAAAATATTAAAATTAAAAATGAATTGAAAATTGCATGGGATATAGCAAATGGAGCAATGGGTGAAATAATAGATAAAGTTGTTTCCAAATTACCTAATACAGAAAATATAATTATAAACAAAGATGTTGACGGTAATTTTCCTAGTCACCATCCAGACCCAACAATTCCAGAAAATATGCAACAACTAATTAAAACAGTTTTAGACAATAAATGTGATTTAGGACTTGCCTTTGATGGAGATGGAGACAGGTTAGGAGTTGTAGATAATCAGGGCAGAATTATTTGGGCTGATCAATATATGTTAATTTTATCTAAAGAGATCGCAGAACTCTATACTAATCCAAAAATTATAATGGATATCAAGTGTAGTAAGGTTCTGTTTGATGAATTAAAAAAAATGAATTGTGAGCCTATAATTTATAGGACAGGTCATTCACATATTAAAGAAAAGATGAAAAAAGTAGATTCTCCTTTTTCTGGAGAAATGAGTGGCCATGTTTGTTATGGAGATGATTTTTATGGATATGACGACGCAATGTATGTTGCTTTAAGATTGTTAAGAGTTTTAGGTAATCAACATAAATCATTAAATGAAATTATTTTAGAATATCCAAAAACCTATTCTACACCAGAAATACGAATAGATGTTAAAGAAGATAGAAAATTTAAAATTATTGATGAAATAAAAAAAAGACTTTCTGACCACAAAGGAGATATAATTGATATTGATGGAATAAGAATTCAAAATGACTTAGGTTGGTTTTTAATTAGAGCTAGCAATACTCAAAATCAATTAACTTGTAGGGCTGAATCTACAAAAAAAGAAAATTTACTTTCTTTAATTGGTTTGATTGAAGAGCAGTTATTATTAAGTGATATAAATTTTAAATTTAATGCCTAACAAAACAATCTCTTTTATATTTTTTTAATCTCTTGCAAGCTTGATAGGCTTCATTTTTTGAAAAAAATTTAAATCTAGATTCAAAATATTTTTTACCTTTATGGTTAATAATAACTACTTGAGATTCTTTTTTATTAGTTGTTTTAGGGTACTTATTTCTAATTATTTTTAATTGCTTTTCTGCATTTTTTTTGTATTTAAAAGTTCCAACAACTATCGAGTAAGATTCACTATCATTATAACTAGCTTCAACTATTTGACTCTGATTTTTAGAATTTTCAATCAAATCAATATCTAGCTCGTTAAATACTTTATTCATTATTATTTTTAGTGATTGATTTCTTTGTTTACCTGTGTCTCCTCCAAAATATATTCCAATTAATCTTTTATTTTGTTTTACAGCAGAAAAGGCCAATTGAAATCCAGATGCTTTAATATATCCAGTTTTAATACCATCGGCTCCTTCATAGTTTAGCATTAACTTGTTATGCGTTTTGTAAGTTTTGCCATTCCATTTGAATTTTCTTTTGCTAAATAGTTTATATTTATTAGGAAAATTTTTAATTAAGGCATGTGAAAGAATTGCCATATCTCTCACAGTAGTCATTTGAGCTCTATTAGGGAGTCCAGAAGCGTTTTTAAAAGTAGTATGTTTCATTCCTAAATTTTTAGCATAAATATTCATTAATTTTGCAAATTCTCTTTCTGTATTACTTATGTTTTCTGCGACGACTGTAGCTACATCATTAGCTGATTTAATAATAAGAGCCATAATAGCATCTTCCACTTTTATTGTTGATCCTTCTTCAAGATATAATTTACTTGGACTTCGTGAAGCAGCAACTGAAGATACTTTCAAATTATCATTATTATTTATTTTATTTTTTTTTATATAATCAAAAAGAACATATAACGTCATCATTTTAGTCAGAGAAGCAGGATAATTTCTAGTGTCAGCATTAATCTCAAATAATACTTCTTTAGTATCGTAATCAATTACTATAGCTGCTTTTTTTGCAATTAAATCTTGAGAATTAAAAATTAAAATAAACGCAAAAAATAAAAAAAATATTCTTTTTATTGTCCTCATTTAATGCTTCATTAACATATCAAAATGGCTGCTAACAAATATAAAAAAAATAATTATTTAAGTTTTATAATAGCTTCAATTTCAACAGCTATTCCAAGGGGCAATGTGTTTGAGCCCACAGCAAATCTGGTGTGCCGACCATGCTCACCAAAGATTTTAACTAGCAAATCAGACGCACCATTAATGATAAGTGGTTGATTAATATAGTCATTTTTACAATTAACAAAGCCTCCAATTTTAATAAAATTATCAAATTTGTCCCAATCTCCATTAATACCTTTTTTTAAGGCGGCAACTATATTTAAGCAGCATAATTCAGCAGCTTTGACGCCTTCATCTTCTGTTATATCAGAGCCAACTTTTCCTTTATATTGGATTACGCCATTAATTATAGGTGCTTGTCCAGAAATATACATGATATTTTGATCAATTTTAAATGGAATATAGTTAGCTACTGGATCAGGAACTTCAGGTAAAACAATTTTCAATTCTTGAATTTTTTTTTCTATTAAATGCATTTACTATAATATAAAACAATTTTACAGAAGGTAAAGAGAACAAATATGCAGAAATCAAATTTATTCATTATTTTTCTAAGCCTTACAATTTTGTTAATCTTTATATGGAGAAATATCATGGCAAATGAACAAAAAGATCTTATTCACATGACTTTAAAGGATGGTTTGGTTGTAATAGAAACTTTACCTGAAGTGGCACCTAAACACGTCTCTCAGATAAAACAGTTAATTTTACAAAAAAAGTATGATGGTGTTGTTTTTCATAGGGTCATTGACGGCTTTATGGCACAAACAGGAGATGTTGAATTTGGAAACTCATCTAATGAAAGTTTTAATATTTCTAGAGCTGGAACTGGTGGTTCTGACCTGCCTGATATTCCAGCTGAATTTTCTGATGTTAATCATGGAAGAGGGGTAGTATCAATGGCAAGAGCTCAACCTCCTGACTCGGCTAACAGTCAATTCTTTATATGTTTTAATGATTGTTCTTTTTTAGATGGTCAGTATTCAGTTTGGGGAAAAGTTATAAAAGGAATGGAGTTTGTAGATAATATAACTAGAGGTGAGCCACCTAGTGATCCTGACAAAATTATTAAGATGGAGATAGTCGAATAAGTTATGTTTGTAGCTGATTTGCATAATGATCTTGTGCAAAGAATTATGATCGGTGAAGATGTTACAAAATCAACAAAGTTTGGTCACACAGATATACCTAGATTAAAAAAATCAATAATAGATTTGGAAGTATTAATAGTCTGGGTTTCAGATGATTTGCAGGGACTTGGTTTTTTTGAAACAGCAAAAAAAATGTATGATAAGATTTATGATTTAATTGATGATGAAATTGTTATACCAAACTCACTATCAGAGATCCTAGAAGCAAAGAGCAATAATAAATTATTGCTTCCAATAGCGATTGAGGGTGGCGAAGCCATAGAAAACAAAATTGAAAATTTACATTACTTTATAGAAAGAGGAATCTTTTATCTAGGACCAACATGGAATCATTCTTTAGATTGGGTAAGCTCTGCGTATGATGAAACCTATAATAAATCTAAACTAAAATGTTATGGTTTGAATGATTTTGGTTTAGAAGTAATAAAAACCTGTGAAGAAAACAAAGTTTTAATAGATGTTTCTCATATAGGAGAAAAAAGTTTTTGGGATATTGTTTCAGTTAGCACCAAACCTTTTATTGCTTCACATTCAAGTGCTTATAATCTCTGTCCTCATTTTAGAAATCTTAAAAATGATCAAATAATAGCCATAAAAGAAAAAAAAGGATTAATCGGTATTAATCCATATCCATTTTTTATAGAACCACATTTTGAAAAAAAGGCAAAAGAATTTAAGAATAAGATTTTTGATGATATTAAAAATATTGAGAATAAAAATAAAACTAAGGCTGAAAAATGGTTGAGCAAACAGCACTATATGCAAAAAAAATTTAATTCTATCACTCCAAAAATTGATGTTTTTATTGACCATATCGACTACGTAGTTAAGCTTGTGGGTATTGATTATGTTGGAATAGGAAGTGATTATGATGGATTGGATTGTTTACCCCATAATTGGAAAGATTGTGAAGATCATATTCTTATAGTGGAGAAGTTAGATAGTAGGGGATATAAACATAAAGAAATAGAAAAGGTAATGGGAAATAATATTCTAAGAGTACTAGAAGAAATTGATTGCTAGTAAAATTGAAATTATAACAAGTACTGCGCCTGATATTTTTTGAATTGTATTGATTCTTTTTTGAAAAAAATCTTTAAAACCATAGCTTGTTACAATTAAAGCTACTAAAATATACCAAATACAATCAATAGTAGATGCTGTTATAACTAAAATTGTATTTGTTAAAAAAGTTGAATCGTTTTTAACAAATTGAGAGAAGACTGCAGAAAACCAAACCAATATTTTTGGGTTTAGAATGGATATTGAAAAACCTTGTAAAAACGAGTTAAGACTATTTTGGTTGTTCTCAATTAATAATTGTTCATTTTTTTGAATAATAAACAAAATACCAAAAACAAATAGAAATATAATACCTGCAATTTGAATGGATTTAAAAATATAAATATTGGTGGCAAGTATTATTATTAAACCTGTAACAGCAAATATTGCGTATATCCCCATACCCAAACCATGTCCAGTTGCAGTCATTATACCCGCTAGTCGATTGTATTTTGTGCTATTCCTTATGACAAGAACTAAACTATAGCCAGGTGACATTGCACCAGCAACACATACAGCTAAAAACTGTAACCAAAATATAAAAGTCATTTTTTAGAAATTATTTCTAAATATTTTTTTATTGTTTTTTCAATTCCTAAATCTAATGCATCACAAACTATAGCATGGCCTATTGATACTTCTTTTATAGAGGGTATTTTTGAAAGAAAAAAACTTAAATTATCAAGATTTAAATCGTGACCGGCATTTAGATCTATAGCAGGACAATGTTCATCAATAAAGTCAACAATTTTTAGATATGGTGATATAGCTTCTTCTTTATTAGCTTTGAAATTATGTGCAAAGTCAAAAGTATACAGTTCAATTCTATCTGGCAATATATGTTCTAAATTTTCTAAAGTATTTAAAGAAGGGCTTATGAAAAGTGAAACTCTAATATTTTTGTTTTGAAAACTTTTTACTATGTCATATAGAAACTCTCGATTAGTGGCACAATCCCATCCAAAAGAGGAAGTAAGAGCATCAGGAGGGTCGGGTACTAAGGTTACTTGATCAGGCTGTATTTCTATTACTTTCTTTATAAATGATTCACTTGGATATCCTTCGATATTAAATTCTGCATCTTTATATTTAGTTACAACCTTCTTTACTGGCAGCAAATCTGAGATCTTTGAATGTCTTTCATCTGGTCTAGGATGGACAGTTATTCCATTTGCACCATAATTAAGAATTTGATTACAAATATTTTCTAAATCAGGTATATTTGTTCCTCTAGAATTTCTTAAAAGAGCAAATTTATTTACATTTACACTTAGATTGATCATTTAAAAATTATATTATCACAAATTTATTTTTTAGATATTTATAATTAGCTACTTATTGTATTTCTTATAATTGCATTAACTTCATTTGGGTGCTCAGTATGCGCCATGTGTCCACAATCATCAATAATTTTTATATTTATTTTTTCATTTATTTTTTCAGTATGACTTTGAGGTATTATCGCATCTTGTTTACCCCAAATAATTGTTGTTGGAATCAATAATTTATCAACTTCATTTCTTAGATTAATTTTTTGTTTCTCATTATTAATAATCTCATTCTTAATCAACTGCAATGATTCAGAAACCCCATCAATTCTTTTGAATTTTAAAATTTCATTTACTAAATCTCTATTAATTATCTCTGGATCAAAATATAATTTTTCTAGTTCATTTTTAAGATCTCTTCTTGAGTCTGAAATTATAAAATTATCTAAATAAGAAGCATCAATTTCATCACCTAAACCAATAGGGCTTATTAAATTAAGTGATTTAACAAAATCATTATTTTCTGATGCACATTTTATTGCAATACCAGCTCCAAATGAATGACCAACAAGATTGATATCGCTCAAACTATTTTCTTCACAGAATTTAATAATTATTTCAGATAAAAAACTAAGTGAAGCATCTTTAATAGTTTTTGATGATAATCCGTGACCAGGTAAATCTAATGCATAAGTATTAAATTCTTTTGATAAATCATCTTGATTAAACATCCAGTTATTTAAATCACCACCAAAACCATGAATAAACAAAATATTTTTATCTTTTGAATTTAAATTTTTAATGTAATTAATATCAAGATCTCCAATTTTTACTTTTTCATTATTTTCTTCTTCTTCCACTTCTTTGCTAAGTTCTGATTCAAAATTTGAATTAAATTTTTCAATAAATTCATTGATTACTTCTTCTGAAGTTCCGCTTTCACCGTATAGAGCTATTAGAGAACCTACAGGAACCGTATCTCCTTCTTTTGCACAAAATTTTAATATTGTGCCATCTTCTGGGGATTCCATTTCATTCACTACTTTTTCTGTCTCAATCTCTAATAACATTTCTCCTTTTTTTATATTTTCACCAATAGACTTATTCCATTTTGAAATAGATCCTTCTTTCATTGAAAGACCCCATTTAGGCATTGTTATTGGATGTAAATCTTTACTCATTAGAAATTTAAAGAATTTCTTTAGCTGCGCTTAAAACCTTTTCTTCGCTAGGAAGGTATAAATCTTCTAATGGTGGTGAAAATGGAACTGGAGTATGAGGAGGAGTTACCATTTTTATTCCTGCTTTAAGTGAATCAAATGAATTCTGACAAATTAAAGCTGATATATCAGTAGCGATATTACATCTTGGGTAGGATTCATCCACAATAACAACTTTGCCAGTTTCTTCAGAAGCTTCTAAAATAGAATCTTCATCCAGGGGAGATAAAGTTCTTAGATCTAGCACTGTAGAGGTTTTACCCTCTTTTTTTAAAGTATCAGCAACCTTATTACATATATCAACAGTTTGACCCATGCCTATAAAGGTTATGTCTTTTCCCTCGCGTGTAAAATTAGCTTCTCCAAAAGGAATTGAATAAGATTCATCTGGTACATCTCCTGATAAATCATATAAATTCTTATGCTCCATAAAAATTACCGGATCATTATCTCTTATTGACTGAGTCAATAGACCTTTAGCATCATAAGGATTGGATGGTACAACCACTTTAATGCCTGGAACATGAGTAAACATAGGATATAAACATTGACTATGTTGACTTGCTGCTCTTAATCCGCCACCGTACATTGTTCTAATCGTTAGTGGTGTTACAGCTTTGCCTCCGAACATGTATCTGAATTTAGCAGTTTGATTTAAAATTTGATCAAAACAAACACCCATAAAGTCCACAAACATTAATTCTGCAACCGGTCTTAAACCTGTCAAAGCAGCTCCAGAAGCCATTCCCATAATAGCAGTTTCAGTAATAGGCGTATCAATAACTCTCTCTCTACCAAAGTGCTTAAGTAAGCCTTTGGTTACACCAAGCACTCCACCCCATGCATCTTGCTCTCCATTAGTGCCTGCGCCTCCTGCAACATCTTCTCCTATTACTACAACATTTTCATCTTTCTTCATTTCTTGGAGAAGAGCTTCGTTAATTGCTTCTCTATAAGTTTTTAAAGACATAAATTTCCTATCTACTAATATTTAATATAAACATCTGTTAATAAATCTTTAGCTGAAGGAAATTCTGCTTTTTTAGATTCTTCTATAGCAATTTTAATTTTTCCTTTTGCTTCCTCTTCTAATGCTTCTAATTGAGATAATTCTAACAAACCTGATTCCGTTACTTTTTTTTTAAATATTTTTAATGGATCTTCATCATTCTTAATTCTTTCATTTTCTTCTTTAGTTCTATAAGAAATTGCATCACCTTCAAAGTGACCATAAACTTTACTCGTTTTAATATGAAGCAATGCTGGTCCTTTACCATTCCTGGCATTTTCAATTACTTGTTTAGCAGCATCATAAACTTCAAAAAAATTATCTCCATCAACTTCATGAGAGTCTAGTCCAAAAGCCTTTCCTCTATCTAAAATACTTCCACCTACAGCATATTCTCTAGCAGTTGATTCAGCGTATCCATTATCTTCACAAACAAATATTGCTGGGAGTTTTAGAACTGTAGCCATATTCATTGATTCTGATATTGATCCTTGGTTAGAGGCTCCATCACCGAAGAAACCAACAGATACATTATTAGTCTTTTTAGTTTTGTAAGTTAATGCTGCGCCTAATACAATTGGTGGCCCACCGCCAACTATGCCATTAGCTCCTAACATTCCTTTTGACAAATCTGCAATATGCATTGATCCGCCTTTACCTCCACATATACCATCTTTTTTACCATATAGTTCTTTCATCATGTCTGTTACATCACATCCTTTAGCTATACAGTGTCCATGGCCTCTGTGTGTGCTTGCGATTGTGTCTTTTTCATTTAAGTTCATGCAAATACCCATAGCTGAAGCTTCTTCACCTACATATAAATGAACAAAACCTGGCATAGCATCAGCTGCAAATTCATAATGCACAGCATCATCAAATTCTCTAATCATGCACATCCCTGTGTAAGCTTTAATTAACTCTTCTCTACTTAGTTGCATTTTTTAATCCTATCTTTAAGACACTGAATATTAAATAAACATTATTTATATATTTTGATATTACAATAGAAAAACGTAATTATTTTAACTTGTATTAATTCACTTAAAGCTGAAATTAGATTTCTTTTCCATACTTTATAATCATCCATTCTTTAATTTTTGGGTGTTTATAAATTTCATCTCTCATCATCACTAAATTCTTGTAAGGATCAACGATAGAGGTAGGAACTCCTTCAAGTAATCCAGACTTAAGCCAACCTATTAAACGCCATATAGCTAAATCAGCTATAGTCATAGAGCCTCCAACAAACCATTTTGAATTTTTATTTTCAATTAATAAATCTTCTAAAAATTGAAACCATTTAGGCAAATGAATTTGGGATAATTTTTCTCTAGCTAATTTTTTTTTAATTGGATCTTTATCTTTTCCACTCAATGTGACTGCAAAATTGATGTCTTGTGCTGCATCTATTATTTGATCTATTTGAGCAGACTCAAAGTTATTGTTAGTTGGATACATACCAGAAATTTTTCCACAATACCTCGCTATAGCACTTGTTTGAGCAATAATCTTTCCATTAATTTCTAAAACTGGTAATTGTTTAAATGGTGCAATCATTCCATTTGGTAATCTTCCATTTTTTTTAAACTCTTTATATTCACTATCCGAAATTCTATAATCAGTAAAATCTATATTGTTAATAAATAAACTAATTCTTGTAACTTCAGCTCTCCAAAAGGGTATTGAAAAATAATATAGTATTAAATTCATTTAATATTATTAGCCTTTATCATTAATTTAATTATATCATTCATTTTAAATTTAGCTTTCCAATTTAATTTTTTTAAAGCTTTTTTGGGATCTGCTTTGCTGTAAATTATATCTTGAGGACGAAAGAGTTTTTTATCTTGAACTACATATTTTTTCCAGTCCAGATTAAATTGGTTAAAAACTTCCTTAACAAAGTTTTTTAATGAATTGGTTTCTCCTGTTGCTATTACAAAATCTTCAGCTTTTTTTTGTTGCAGCATTAGCCACATAGCTTTTATGTATTCTTCAGCCCATCCCCAGTCTCGAGAAATATTTAGATCACCTAATATTAACTTTTCTTTTGAGCCATTAGCAATATTAACTGCAGTTGAAATTATTTTTTTAGTAACAAATCTGTTATTTCTAAAAGGAGATTCATGATTAAAACAAATTCCAGTTGATATATGAAGGTTGTATGAGCTTCTGTAGTTATTTGCTAGCCAAAAAGCTGAAGATTTTGCAACAGCATAAGGGCTTTTAGGGTCAAATTTAGTTTTTTCATTAGCTGCGTATTTATTTGTATTACCAAAGCACTCACTTGAACCTGCGTAATAAATGCGCGTTTTTTTATTAATCATTCTGCAAGCCTCTAATAAATTTAAAAAACCTAGAACATTGCTTTTTAAAGTTTCACTTGGCTGCTCAAATGATAAACTTACTGAAGACTGTCCTGAAAGATAATAAATTTCATCTGGTAAACTAGCTTTTAATACTTTTAAAGAACTATGAAAATCTTCATAATTCATTGATAAAAATTTAATATTTTTTTTAATTCCTAAAGCTTCTAAATTATTAAAATTACATGCCTCAGCATCTCTTGATGTTCCAATAACTTTATATCGCTTTTTAATTAAAAAATTTGCTAAAAGTGAGCCATCCTGACCGCTTATTCCACATATTAGAGCTATTTTTTTTTTCATAAATTAGATTTTTTTATTATAGATTTCAAATGTCTCATTAGCACATTTTTTCCAAGAAAATAACTTTACTCTTTCTAGTCCTTTGTTTTTTAATTCATCAATCTTTTCATTCGATAAAATAACACTTTCTATTACATGTTTCATTTCATCAATATCATTTGGATTAAAATATTCCCCAGCATTTCCAACAACTTCAGGCATTGAACTTACATTACTGCTAATTACAGGGCAATTACAAGACATTGCCTCTAAAAGAGGAATGCCAAATCCTTCATATAGAGAAGGATAAACTAATGCAGATGCATTTCTATATAAATCAATTAAAGTATCATCATTATCATTTATATTTACAACTTGATCTTCTTCAAAGCCTAATTCGCTTATATAATTAAGTTCTAATTTATTAAAATTACCTCCTCCAAAAGCTATAATTTTAAAATTTTCTTTAATTTTTTTAGATATTGATAAAGCTTTTATAAATCGTTTAAAATTTTTGTAACCGTTTCTTTTACCTACGTATAATATGTAAGGTTTGAATTTTTTGTATTTATTATTTTCAAGTAATTTATTAGCATAATTGTTTGAAGCTAAATGAACAACTGATATTTTTTCTTCTGGCACCCCAAGTAAATTTATTAAATCATTTTTAGTGCTATTAGAAATACTAATAATATGATCAGAATTTAATATAGCGCTTTTCTTTAAACTCGATGTAATATCTTTTTTATTAAACATATTTGGAAAAATTTCATGAATCATATCAAATATTGTAATAATTCGTTTAGCTTTATTATGCTTTTTAGAAATATTTGCATAATTATAATAAGTGTAATGGATAATATCAGGATTGTATTCAAATATTTTTTTTTTAAAAAAATAATTATTAAGCTTCATTATTATTTTTGTTGTGTAGGGTAAATAATTAGATACTTTTATTTCATGAATTATGTCTTTTGGTAATTTATAAAGGTAATTATTTTTATTCAAGCCTGCATAAATACTTGTGTTAGGGTTAATTTTATATAACTCAGATATCATTTCAACATAATATCTAGAAATTCCCCCATAGGATTGTAGTGTAAAAATTTGATTATCAAAAATTATTTTCATAAATTATAATTTATGGGTAATCTTCTTATATTTTTTTTTAGTAAATTTTTCATATTAAAATATAATTTGATATATTAATTGTTTATTATATTAATAATAAATAAAGAGTATAAAAATCATTAATTATGTCTTTAGAAAAATTACCTTTTAGCGTTTATAATTGTTTTACCGAAATGCGTTATGGTGGAAATATTGGCGCAATAGTATGGAATGCAGAAAATCTGAGTAAAAAACAAATGCAAACTATAGCAAGAGAATTCAAAGCTCCAGTTACAGGCTTTGTGTTAAATAAACAAAAAAAAACAATATCTGCAAGATTTTTTATGCCTACTTCAGAGATTAGTATGTGCGGACATGTTACTATAGGTATTTTTACAGAGTTAACTAAAAATTTAAATAATGGTAAATATGATTATATACTTGATGTTCCGGTTGGTAAAATGAAGGTATACGTTGAAAAGTTTTCAAAAAAAATCCAAGTAATGTTTGATGCAAATTTATCAAAAGAAATTGAGGTTAAAGTAGATTTGGCAGAACTTTCAAAAGCCTTAAAAATTTCAAAAAATGATATAATATTAAATACTCCAGTAGAGGTAATAGATGCTGGCTTAAAGCATTTATTTATAAATCTAAGTATTAAAGAAAAAATTCAATCTCTTTCCCCAGACTTTTTAAGTTTAAAAAAATTATGCAAAAAAAATAATATAGATACAATTGCCTGTTTTGCTTTTACAAATTCTAAAACTTTAAAAATACGTGATTTCTGCCCCTCTTTGGGCGTTAATGAGGTTCCAGCTTCTGGAACAACAAACGGGGCTTTGATAGGTTATTTATTAAAAAATAAATTAATTAATTTAAAATCACAAACTTTAATAGCTCAACAAGGCTTGGAGATAGGAAGACCAAGTAAAATAATTACAAAATTAGAAGTAAATAACGGAAATATAAAAAGTCTCAAAATAGGTGGCTCAGCTGTACCAAGTCATTATGGATACATTAACTTAAATTAAATATTTTTTTTCGAATATATTTATTTTTTTTTTAAAAAAATTACTTTTATTTTAATATTATTTTTAAAATCATTATTATTTGGTAAATATAAATTTGGCCTGGATATAAAAAAAATTTCCCAATACTTTGACAAATCATATAGGATTTGTAAAAAATTTTGTTTTTTCCATAAATCAACCCGATGTGTAAATATAAAAAAACCTGATTTTTTTAATCTATTTATCTGTTTCATTATTAGCTTTGCTGGATCTTTTGAATATGTCATTGCTCCTATACAAGAAATTAAATCATATTTATATTTTGTAAAAAAATTTTTATCGAAATTGCAACATTTTAAATTATTGTAAATTTTTTTGGATTTAGCAAGATTCAAAATTTTCTTTGAAATATCAATTCCGTCTATTGAAATTTTTGGATATATTTTCAAAATTTCTTCAGCAAATAAACCAGTTCCACAAGCTATATCTAAAATTTTTTTTGGCTTTATCTCATCAAATTTTTTTAAATATGATATAACTTTTTTAGGCGCTTTATAATTCCATTTTTTTAGAGTTTCATCATAATTTTCAGACCAATCATCGTAGTATTTTTTTACTTTTTTATGACTTCCTATTCCTGAAACTAAAGTATTTGATTTAGACATAAATTTGAATAATTTACTTTTCTTCCATAAACATAATTAAAAACTTAACTTATAAATTTAAATTAAATTAACTATGTTAAAAAAAAATTCAACAAAATAAGCTATAAAATTTAATAATTAAAATTTTAATTTGTTGATTGTATAAAACGTAAATTTTGCTTAAGTAAATAATAAATAATTTAATATGATCAGTTTAAAAATAAATAAACAATTAATTGACAACTTTTCTCATGATGGCTTTTTGATTTTAGAAAATTTTATATTTGCAAAATATTTAGAAAAAATAAGAAATAGATTTGAACCACTTTTTAAGGGTAAATTTGAAACTGGCATAGAGCCAGACGAGTGGAATTGGAAATTTGGAAAGGATCCAAAAGATGTTACTAGACAAATTTGTAATGCTTGGAAATCTGATAGATTAGTATTTGAAATTGTTTCTAATAAAATTATAGGAGAATGTTGTTCAAAATTAATGAATTGGAAAGGGGCAAAATTAATTCAAGATAATTTATTATGGAAACCTCCTGGTGGAAAAAGTCTTGGTTTTCATCAAGATGCAGCTTACGATGATTGGATTATACCTCAAACTATGGCAACTTGTTGGATGCCTCTAGACGATGTTTCTAAAAACACAGGAACTCTTGAATATGTTAGAGGTTCTCATAAATGGGGATTGCAACCTCCAAAAGGTAAATTTCACTCACCAGATGATTATAAAAAAGAATTAAAAAATTTTGCAAAAAAAATCAATAAAAAAATAGAAATTGTATATGTAGAGGTTCCTGCTGGAGGTGTGGCCTTTCATCATGGGCGAACTTGGCATGGATCAGGTATTAACGAAACTTTGAGTCACCGTAGAGCAATTGTTTCTCATTGCGTACCTCATGATGCTAAATTTCATCCTACTAACATTGGTGGTACTGCGAAAATTTATAAAAAATATAAAAAAAATGATAGTAACGAACTGGATGAAAAGTATTTTCCTTTGCTTTGGAAAGAAAGTTAAAAAAAATGAATTTAAAAAATATTTCAATTTTAATAAATATATTATTTTTTATATATTTTGCTTTTCAATTGTTAGTTTTTACAGATGAATTTGCATTAAATAATATTGGATTTTTCAATCATGCTGTTGCTGGATTAGCTGAAATAATTGGTATTGTATTTTTGTCCTTTTCATTATCTCTAATGATAATTTTTTTTAAACGATTAGAAAAGCAGTTTCCATTTTTTTTAACAATTTTTTTAGTTCAATTTATTATAGGTGCAAATTTTTTGAGATATGTATTAACAAATAGTCCTGGAGAGTCAAACTTGTACAACATTTCTTTAAACGCAACTGTTTTTTTAATTACATCATTAGTTACTTTATATATTTTATTAAAAAACAAATAAAAAAATTATGAGAGTCGGAGTATTAGTCCCTTACGCGAATACTAATCTTGAGCTTGATTTAAATAGATTTAATATAGAAAAGCTTAATTATTACATTACTAGAATAGGTGGATATGAGATTGATAAAATTCCTGATGATGAACAAATGAAACAAATGGGAGAAACTAATCTAACTGAAGCATTAAAATTAATTAATGGAGTAATTCCTAATGCAATACTTTATGGTTGCACCTCTGCAACTTTTACTCATGGATTAAAATTTACTCGTGATTTAGAAAAAAGAATAACAAAAATATGTGGATGTGTTGCTATTTCAGCATCTGGAGCTTTAATATTAGCTATTAAATCATTAAATATAAATAATGTAGCACTTGCCTCTCCTTATGTTCAAAGAATAAATGACCAAGCAATAAAATATTTTTTTGAAGCTGGGATAAAAATTGTTTCTAGTTCTAGTATTGTAGAAAATCTAACTAATTATGAACAAGGAAAGCTTTCGACAGAAAAAATAATTAAGCTTGCTTGCGATGCAGACTCAAAAGAATGCGATGCTATAGTTTTGCCTTGTACTGATATTAAAGCTGTTGAAGTTATTAATATTATTGAAGATAAAATTGGCAAACCTGTTATAACATCTAATCAAGCAATGATTTTTGCACTATTAAAATCACTTAATTTAAAACCTGACAATTCTTTTCCCGGAAAGATTTTTGATTTAATTTAATTTTAAAACAAAATATATTAAAAGTTATCGTTTACAAAACTATTTGCATTTATCTTTTACCATTTCTTCTTTTCTCATTGGCATTGAATCTATTAAATCAAATAATCTTAAAAAAATTTTATCATCAAGGCTATAATCTTTAACTATTCCGTCATAACCGATTAACCAAATTCCAAATTGATCATTTATAAATTTAGGTGTTTCATAATCTTTATTTTTAAATCTATAAAAAAAAACTATTTCTAAATTTCTATCCTCAATTTCACATTTATTTTCAGATATGAATTTTTTGGTTTTGAGATTTATGTGATCGTCTTGATTTTTATATGAAATAACAAGTAATCTCTTTTGCCAACTTAATTCTGATATTTGCTTCGCCATTATTTGTATGTCTATAAATAAAATTAGTAATATAATTATGTATTTCATTAAAAATGGTGCCACAGGGCAGAATCGAACTGCCGGCTTATTCATTACCAATGAATTACTCTACCCCTGAGTTACTGCGGCAAATTTTCATAATAACATAAAATTTTACTTAATGACATTTAATCTATATGAAAAATGCTTTGTTTATCAATCTTAATTAAAATATAGATTTTATATATATGAGTAAAAAAATTTATTTAATTCGACATGCTCAATCAGAAGCAAATGTAGCTCAAGATTTAGATAATCCTAATTCTTATTATGACGCTAGACTAACTCCTTTTGGGAAAAAACAAGCTCAAAAAGCAAACAAAAAATTAAATCAAATAGATTTTGATTTAGCACTTTGTTCGCCTTTAACAAGAACTTTGGAAACATTTAATTTAATATTCCCTCATTTAGTTAAAGGAGCTTTAATTTTACCTTTTGTTAGAGAGCATGCTACAAATTCAAGTGAAGTTGGTAGACAGCCCTCAATACTAAAGAAGGATTTTCCACATTTTAATTTTGAGAATTTAGAAAAATTTTGGTGGAATAATAATGTGCCTGTTGATGAAAATAAAATCATCGTTGAATCTATTGAAAATTTGGATAAGCGGGTTTTAAAATTTAAACAATGGATTAAAAAAAGATCAGAAAAAAATATTGCTCTAGTTAGTCATGGTACTTTTATCTCAAGGATTACTAATTATCTCCTAAATAACTGTGAGTACGAAATATGGTATCCAGAAAATGAAATTTAATTAATTATATAGAAATTATTTATTTTGTTCTTTTTAAATTGTTAAAATAAAAAAAAAAGTATACCTATTTAGAAATGATAAATATAGAATTTTGGTTTTCAATAGGTAGTACTTATACTTATTTGTCTGTACAAAGATTATTAGAAGTAGAAAAAAATAATAATAACATTAAATTTAATTGGCAGCCATTTAGTGTTAGACAAATTATGATAGAAATGGAAAATGTTCCTTTTACCCCTCCACCAAAAAAAAATAAATCTGATTACATGTGGAGAGATATAGAGCGTAGGGCAAAGTTTTATGGTTTTCCAGTTAAAGTTCCAGCTCCTTATCCACTAAAAGAATTTGATTTAGCTAATAAAATTGCAGTTTTGGGTATGGATAATGAATGGGGTATTGAATATGTTAAAAAAACTTATCAAAGGTGGTTTCAAAAGGGTTTAGAGCCAGCAATCGAGCCAAATGTTTCCGAAATACTTAGTCAACTTGGTTTGGATCCAAAAAAGACTTTAGAAATGGCAAATAGTGAGGCTATAAATTTAAAATATTTAGAACAAACTAAAATAGCAAAAAAGAAGAAAATATTTGGTAGCCCAACATTTATATTTGATAATGAAGTTTTTTGGGGTGATGATAGGCTTGAAGATTGCATTAAATGGATAAATTTAAGTAATCAAAATTTATAGTTGAATTCATTAAAAACAAAGCTATCTATTTAGTGTGATAAGATTTTTTATTTTTATATTTTTATCAATTCCAAATTTAGGCTTTTCAGCCTCTCTTCACAATATTGGTGAAAAAGGAAAATCTTCTGAGATTGATAGAATAATAGAAATTAAAATGTATGATAATTATTTCGAACCAAAAGAGATAACTATCAAAAAAGGTGAAACTATAAAGTTTTTAATTAAAAATTTTGGATCACTAGTTCATGAATTTAATATTGCTACAAAAAAAATGCACTTTGAGCATCAATCTGAAATGATGAAAATGATAGAAAACGAAATTTTACTTGGAGATAGTATTGATTATGAAAAAATGAAAGAAGTTGCAAAAATAGATCATTCAATGGCTCATAGACATTCTAACAGTGTCTTGTTAGAGCCAAATATGAGCGGAGAAATAATATGGAAATTCAACACTGAAACAAGACTAGAAGCAGCTTGTAACATACCTGGTCATTATGAGAGTGGGATGGTTACAAAAATAAACAAATTTTAAAAATTTAATTTACCTAAATATTTAAATTGAAAAATATGAAAAGCTTATTTTTGATATTAGGAAATCAACTTTTTCCTATAGAGAATATAAAAAAATATAAAAAATCAACATTTTTTATGTGTGAAGACTTGGGTCTTTGCACTTATCAAAAGCATCATAAACTTAAATTAGTTTTATTTTTATCATCTATGCGATCTTATGCTGATTTATTAAAAACTAATAAATATAAATTAAAATATTTTAGTTTAGATAATAAATTTAAAACACCTTATCAGATAAAATTAGAGAAATATATTCTTGAAAATCAATTCGAGGAATTAATTTCATTTGAAATAGAAGATAAGTTTTTTGAAAGCAAAATTTCTAAATTAGTTAAAAAAAATAAAATTAGTTGGAGAGTAATAAATTCACCCATGTTTTTAACTGAAAGGAATGAATTTAAAAATTATTTAAAAGCTACAAAAAAACCTTTTATGGCTAATTTTTATAAAATAAGCCGCAAAAAAAATAATATTTTACTTGTTGATGACAAGCCTATGGGAGGAAAGTGGAGTTTCGATAATGAAAATAGAAAAAAAATCCCAAATCATATTAAGATACCTAAATTGATTAAGATTCAAGATACAAAGCACACTGCTAAACTAAAGAAAATTATTAATTCTAAATTTTCACTACATCCTGGTAATGTAAAAAATTTTTGGTTTCCTACAACACACAAAGATGCAGAAAAATGGTTGAACTTTTTTTTGAATAAAAAATTTAATTTATTTGGTGATTATGAAGATGCAGTTGATATAAATAATAATATTTTATTTCATAGTGTTTTAAGTCCTTTAATTAACATAGGACTAATAACTCCAAATCAAATTTTAAATAAAGTTTTGAAATTTGAAAAAAAAATTAAAATTAATTCTTATGAGGGTTTTATTCGACAAATTATAGGTTGGAGAGAATTTATGAGAGGTATATACCAAAATTACGAAAAACAATTAGAAGAATCAAATTTTTTTAAACATAATAATTCAATGAATAATAATTGGTATGAAGGAAACACAGGATTACTACCTCTTGATGAATCAATAAAAAATGCATTAAAATATGGATGGGCTCACCACATAGAACGTTTAATGATTTTGTGCAATATAATGAACTTATGTGAAATTAAGCCCAAAGAAACTTATAATTGGTTTATGGAAATGTTTGTTGATAGCTCCGACTGGGTTATGTCTCCTAATGTATATGGAATGGGACTTTATAGCGATGGTGGAATTTTTTCAACCAAGCCTTATATTTGTGGATCAAGTTATTTTATGAAAATGATGAATTTCAAAAAAGGAGAATGGAACGATATAATGGATGGATTGTATTGGCGATTTATAAATAAAAATAGAAAATTTTTTTTAAATAACCCTAGATTGTCTTTGATGGTTAAGATTTTTGATAAATTGGACAAAAAAAGAAAAAAAAATATATTGTTACTAGCTGATAAATTTATTAAAAAAAATACTTATGTCAGCTAAAGTTTTTTTTAATAATTCATGTAGTATCTGTAGGTTTGAAATTAATCACTATAAGAAAATTGCAGATAGTTCATTAGAATGGATAGATATAACTAATAACAATGAAGCTTTGAAGTTAACTGGAAAATCAAAAAGCGAACTATTAAGAAGAGTTCATTTGATTAATGACGACAAATTATTTTGTGGAGCTGAAGCATTTATAATAATTTGGTCAAAGATGCCAAAATATAGAATTTTGTCTAAAATACTTAGACTAAAAATATTTTTTTATTTTTTTCATTATAGCTATGAGTTAGTTGCATATTTTTTGTTTCTAAAAAATAAAAATATGCTCAAATGAAAAAAAAGAAACTACAAAGTAAAATATGTCCAGTATGTAGAAGAGCTTTTCTTTGGAGAAGAAAATGGGCTCTTAATTGGCATAAAGTAAAATATTGTTCAAAAAAATGTGCTTCTAATTAAGCTCTTTGATAATTTTAGGAATATAATTCTTAAAGTTAAAAAAACCTTTATTGCAATATTTCCAAGAAATTAAATCAATTTTTCTATATAGGTATTTTATATTTTTTGAATTGTAAGATTTTATAAAATCAAAATTTTCTCCTATATTTGGATATAAAGCAAAAACATCTTCATTAATTTTAATTACATCTTCTATATTGATTACTTCATAATTTATTGATTTGTATTTTAGTCTATTAGCCTGATCATTGATAAAATTATTTTTTAATTCTTTAACATTTTTACATAATTCTATTTTTCTATTATTATTTTTTACAAGAAATATTTTTTCAAAATTTTTATTACTAAAGTCACTTTCTTCAAAAGATAAATTATTTTCAAAAATTAGAAGTTTTAAATTTTGTTTGATTTTAGGATTTAAAAATTCATTTAATTTAAGTTGATATTGCCTCATATCAATTATCGGTAGGGCATTTTCATTAACTTTTATATTTGTATATTTTTCATTAGTAAACTTCCTAATATTCCATTCTTTTGCTAAATAATTTTTGCCTACTGTTTGAATTCCTGCAACCCATCTCCAACTAAGTGTATTAGAAGAAATATCTCCATCATATAAATATTTTATGAATAAAGAAGCGCCTAATTGCCAAGGCAAATTAAGAGTAAAAATCCATATACTTGCAAACCACATACGCACATGATTATGTAGATAATTAGTTTCTTTTAATTCTTTCAGCCAGTCATTAAAGCATTTAATATTAGTGCTTCCTTCTATTGCCAATTTGTAATTTCTATTATTTTTGTATTCTATTTCAATAGCCTTTAAATCACTAATAAAATCATCCCATATTTGTGGTCTTAATTCTAAATAGCCTTTCCAGTATATCCTCCATAAAATTTCATTTATAAATTTTTCAGATTTAGAAAATGAATGTTTTTTTAGGATTTCTTTTATTACTTCAGCTTCATTAAGAATTCCGTGTGTTATATATGGTGATAATTTAGAAGTTGTTAGTCTATTTAAGGTGTCAGCACTAAAATTTCTAAGTTTTGAGTAATTTGATAATTTATTTTCTATAAAATAATTTAAATTTTTTTCTGCAGCAGCTCTATTATGTTCAAAAACCATCTATATTATAAATATTATATAAAGGATTTAAAATTATACATATATAGTTTTTTAATATTTTCGTACTATATAAAGTTTGTGAACGACAACATAAACTCTATTATTAGGCTAGCTTGGCATGATAAAACTTCTTTTGAAGAAATCAAAAGACAATATGGCATTTCTGAAAAAGAAGTTATTAAGATTATGAGAAAATATTTAAAACCCAATTCATTTAAAAATTGGAGAGCTAGGGTATCTGGTAGAAAATTAAAACATGAAAAAAAATTAAAACTGATAAATAAAATGAATTGTGATCATAAGTAATCTTTTAGTTTCTCTTATTTTGAAATTCTATTATATAGTTGAGATTAATTAGAAATATTTATTAAAAACTTACTAACTATATAATTATAAATGCCAAGTGATTTAATTTTTTCTTTAAATGAAGTTGAAATAAATTTTGGAAAAAAAAATATATTTAATAACTTAAATTTAAATATCCATAAAGGTGAGTTAATAGCTTTAGTTGGAAAAAATGGGGTTGGGAAATCAACTTTGATGAATATTATTAAGGGGACTCAAGATTTAGATAATGGTGAATTGTGGAGTTATCCAAACTTAAAAGTTTCACACTTCAGTCAAAATATTGAAATTAATAATAACAATACTATTGAATCAGAATTGAATTCAGTTTTAAACAAAGTTGATGAAAATTATAAAATAGATATTTATTGTAACAATTTAAACCTAAAAAAAGAAAGCAAGATACTTAACTTATCAGGTGGACAAAAAAGAAGAGTAGGTTTGATTAAAAGTTTAATACCTGAAACAGATATTATTTTATTAGATGAGCCAACAAATCACTTAGATTTAGAATGTATAGAATGGTTAGAACAACATCTAAAAATACTTGATAAGGTAATTCTATGTGTAAGTCATGATAGGAGTTTTTTAAGTAACTTTACTAACAAAGTTTTTTGGCTTGATAGGGGAAGCATAAGAATTAGTCCCAGTGGATTTAAAAACTTTGAAAAATGGTCATTAGAACTACTTAATCAAGAAAAAAGAGAACTAGCAAATAGAAAACAATTTGTTAGTCTTGAATTAGAATGGGCTAACAGAGGTGTAAAAGCACGAGTAAAAAGAAACATAAAAAGACTTGAAAGAGCTAAAAAATTAAAAGCTCAATTAGAAAAGGATGAATCATCTTATCGTAGTGCTGTAAAATTAATTAAGCCCACAATAATTAAATCTAATAGCGATAATTCTAGATTTGTAGCAGAATTCTTTAACACTTCGGTAATATATCCTAATAACAAAAATAAAGTTTTAAAAAATTTATCTTTGAAAATAGGAAAGGGTGATAGAATAGGACTCCTGGGCAAAAATGGTACTGGCAAGTCAACATTTCTTAAAACGTTAATTGGAGAAATCACTCCTTCTAATGGCACAGTAAAGATCAAGAAAAATCTTAACTTTTCGTACTTTGATCAATTAAGAAAAGATCTTGCTGGAAGAAAATCTTTAAAAGACATATTGGCACCTAATGGAGGTGACTATTTAAAGGTGCAAGGTAAGGATAGACATGTTTGTAGTTATCTAAAAGATTTTCAGTTTGACCCAAAGAGAGTTAATGATACAATTCAAACTTTATCAGGTGGGCAAAAAAATCGGTTATTGTTGGCTAAAGTATTATCTAATCCAAAATCTGGACTTATACTTGATGAGCCAACTAATGATCTGGACTTAGAAACAATGGATTTATTAACTGAAATGCTATCTAACTACAATGGTACCTTATTAATAGTTTCTCATGATAGGGATTTTTTAGATCAAACAGTTAATAAAATATTGTATTTTGAGGGTAATGGTAAAATCTCTTTCTATTTTGGAGGTTATAGTGATTTTCTTAATAATAAAAAAGAAATTACTAATTCAACTATAAAAACTAAAAAAATATTAGATAAAAAAAAGTCAAAACCAAAAAATAAGTTATCATATAAATATAAATATGAATTAGAAAGTATACCTAAAGAAATTACAAATTTACAAGAGAAAATAATTAAAATGAAAAATGAATTGAAAGATTCAAATCTTTATTTAAATGATAATGATAGATTTAATTTTATAGTGAATGAACTTAGTAAAATGGAAACTGATTTAGAGAACAAAGAATCTCGATGGTTAGAATTAATGGAAATTGAAGAAGAAATTAAAAATAATGAGTAAAAATACTTTTAACTTTATTGGATGGATATTATTTATTATATCAGCAATTGGTTTTATCATTTCTAGCCAAGGAAACTTTTGGTCAATGTTTGGAAGTATTTTTTTTCTTATTGCTTGTTTAGTTTTTATTATTCCTTTCTTTCTTAAAAAAAAAGATTAATAAGAATCAGAGCTAGTATCTTTTTTTGTAATTTTTTTCATATCGTTCACAACATTTTGCGCAAATGTTGTCATTGCTTTAAAGTCAGATGAAATTGTTACTAATTTATATCCTAAACTAATCATTTCTTTCGCATAAGCTGTTGTGCCATTATGAATCCCAGCAATTTTTCCATGTTCTTTAGCTTTTTTTGCAATTAATTTAATGTTAGAAAATATAGGATCTTCTTTAACATCAAATTTAGGTTGCAGACCGTAAGAAGAGCTCATATCAGCCGGACCAACATAAACCCCTGTTAGGTTTGGTACTGCTAAGATTTCATCGAGATTTTTTACAGCTTCCTCAGTTTCAATCATAGCAAAACTTAATATGTTACTGTTGGCCGTATTAAAATAATCACTCCCGTGCATAAGTTGTGCTCTCATTGGGCCAAAACTTCTTTGTCCTATAGGAGGGTAATAGCAATATGATACAAATTTTTCACAATCATTTTTATTGTTAATCATAGGAGCTATAATACCCATTACACCTAGGTCGAGCATTCTCATAATCCTGCCCGGCTCACTCCATGAAACCCTTACCATTGGAACAGAATTACTAGTGCTTAAAGATTGTAACATAGGTATACTTGACTGATAATCAGTCTGTCCATGCTGCATATCTATTGTTATTGAATCCCAGCCCATTTTTCCAAAAGCTTCTGCAGTAAAAGAATTAGGTAGAGATAGCCATGCATTTATAGCGGGTAAATTATTTTTCCAAATTTCTAAAAGTTTATTTTTCATAATATTTTAATTACTATATCAATTCAAAAAACAATTGATAGATATAAGTATCTTATATATTAAAATATTTTTATGAAAAACTTTAACATTTCTCAAATTCAGTTTCAGGCCAAATCTACACCCTTGGAAAATGCAATTTTGTTAGAAAAATATTTTAATAATACAAAATTTTATAAACCAAATTTAATTTGCACACCTGAATGTTCAAATATTATAACTAATGATATTAAGCACCTATTTAAAAAAGCTACATATCTTGAAAATTGTCCAATATTAAATATGTCAAAATCTTTTGCAAAAAAAAACAAAGTTTACATAAATATTGGTTCATTACTTTTAAAAAAAAGAAATCAAAAAAAACTTGTTAATAAATCAGTTTTTATTAATACTGAAGGTAAGATTGTTAAAACATATGATAAAATTCATATGTTTGATGTAAAGATTAGTAACAAAGAAACACATAAAGAATCTAAATCTTTTTCTCCTGGTAAAAAAATTGTTTTAAGCAATATCAATGATTTAAAAGTTGGATTTACAATTTGTTATGACCTACGTTTTCCTAACTTATATAGAGAAATAGCAAAAAAAGGAGCACAAATAATTTTGATACCTGCAGCATTTACAGTACCTACAGGTAAGTCTCATTGGCAAACGTTGGTTAGAGCTAGAGCTATTGAAAATTCATTATTTATTGTTGCTACCAACATGTGTGGAACTCACCATTCAAAAAGAAAAACCTATGGTCATTCACTTATTTGTGATCCTTGGGGAAAAATTATAAAGAAAGCCTCTTCAAAGCCTAAAATACTCAATACAACAATTAATTTAGATATGGTAAAACAGGTTAGAGAAAAAATTCCATCAATTTTGAAATCCTAATACTTTAATTTTTCCTTCATTTATAATTAAAATTCAAAATTTTTATTATAAAATAACTAATTTTAATAATATCTAATCTATAAATTTGTTAGAAATTGAAGAATCGGTTAAAAAGCATTAGGTTTATTTCTCTATCCGTAAACCATTATAGAAAAGAAGGGATAAAATCGCCGTAGTCCCTTCTTTTTTATAGATTAACAAAAAAAGACTTAGCAACACAGATATTACTTTTTTTTAATTTTATTAAATTTTTCCATTTTTTCTAAGGTTTTTTTACTTACATGGTGTTCTATACCTTCTGAATCAGCTGCTGCAGTTTTGTTATCTAATCCCAGATTTAATAAAAAATTATATACAATTTTATGTTTTTTTTTAGAATAGCTCGCTATTTTTTGCCCTTTTATAGTTAAGAACAGTGATCTGTAGGGCTCTTTTGTTATATAACCTTGAGCTTGTAGGCGTTTAATAGTTTTATTTGCAGTTGCCTGAGCTATTCCCAATTTTAAAGCTATATCAACTATTCGGGCTTCCCCGTTTTGATTATGCAGATCAGCAATAAGCTCTAAATAGTCCTCTGTGTTTTCAATTTTATGAGCATTCCTTACCTTTGAGAAAGACATAATAATTCATAACATTTTGTATTTATTATTACCACAAATAATATTATAGCCAAGGCTACATTTATTAGCTATATATACAAAAAATGAATGCCATATTATCTGCATTAATTAAGAAAAAAAAAATAATACTTGAAAATGATGGAAGATTATTAAAAAAATCATTTTTTGGTTTTTTAATTTTATCATTAGCATTTCAGTCAGGTCCTTTTGGTGAAATGGTAAGGCAATCAATGATAGATGCCTATATACAAGTTTCTGTTTTTGTTGGATTTACTCTAATCATTTTTATAGGATTAGACTCTTTAACAAATATAGATGTTAAATCTTTTTTATCAAAAACTAAAAAAATACATGTATTGTTAGCTTCTTTTCTTGGTGCAATTCCAGGCTGTGGTGGTGCTATAATTGTAGTAACCCAATATATTCAAGGCAGGATTTCATTTGGATCTTTAGTTGCAGTTTTAACTTCAACTATGGGAGATGCAGCATTTTTAATATTAGCTATAGAACCAACTACAGGCTTATTGATCTTCAGTATAAGTATTGTGGCCGGTTCTTTGTCTGGTTATATTATAGATTTTATGCATGGCTCAAATTTCATGCAAAATAATGTAAATATAGAAATAGAATTTAAAAAAATTAAAAAAACTTTTGTATCAAACTTAAATTATTTATGGCTTTTAATGTTTTTCCCTGGCTTTATCATAGGTTTATTTTCTGCATTTCAAATTGATTTTGATAGTTTATTGAATTTAGATAATAAAATTAGCTTAGTGGCTGTAATTGGATCTGCTGGGGCTGTTTTGTCAATATTTATGTGGTCACTAAATCCTCTAAGTGATTTTCAGTGCTCTACAGATAAAACTAGAGGCTTTACATCAAGAGTAATTGATACTACTAATTTTGTTACTACCTGGGTAGTAGGTGGATTTTTAGTTTTTGAAATCTTTATGTATTTTTCTAATATAGATCTAAAAATATTTTTTGATTTATGGTTGCCATTTGTACCATTAGTAGCGATATTATTTGGATTTTTGCCTGGTTGTGGTCCTCAAATAGTTGTAGCAACATTGTACTTAAATGGATTTATACCTTTATCTGCAGAGTTGGGAAATGCTATTTCAAATGATGGAGATGCGCTTTTTCCAGCAATTGCCTTAGCTCCGAAGGCTGCTTTATTGGCTACAATTTACAGCGCAGTACCTGCTATATTTGTTGCGTATACTTATTTTTTTTACTTTGAATAACAATTTTATAATTAAAATTTTAATTTATTTTAATTTTAATATAATAAAATAAACAAATCTTTTCTTATTTTCTAAGTAAATTTAATCTAATAAATTAAAAAGAATATATGTTAAAATCTAAAAAAGTATTAGAAAAAAATAAAGATAAAAAAAATCTTAAAGAAAAAAGAATTAAAAGGTTAGAAAAGCAATTAAAGTTAAATATTCTAAAAAGAAAAAAAGCAAAACTTAAAAATGGATAAAATTATAATTTCAGGTAATTCAAAATTATTTGGCTCAATTAAAGTCAATGGCTCTAAAAATGCAGCATTGCCAATTTTAGCAGCATCCTTGTTAAGTGATAAAGATTTACAGCTAACAAATTTACCGGACTTAGTTGATATTTATAATATGAAAAAATTATTGATAGAATATGGAGTTAAAATTAATGAAAATAACAATTTAACAATTTTCAATGCAAAAAATATTTCGAATAAAATAGCAGATTATGAAACTGTTAGAAAAATGCGCGCATCAATACTTCTTTTAGGACCATTACTAAGTAGGTTTAAAAAAGCCATAATTTCTTTACCAGGAGGTTGTGCTATTGGCACAAGACCTATAGATATTCACTTAGATGCATTGAAGAAATTAGGAGTAAATATAAATGTTGATAATGGCTTTGTTAAAGCGGAAGTAAAAGATTTTTTGAAAGGTAATAATATTAATTTATCATTTCCAAGTGTTGGGGCTACTGAAAATTTATTAATGTCATCTATTTTTGCCAAAGGTGAAACTATAATTAATAATGCAGCAAGGGAACCTGAAGTAGTTGATTTGGCTAAATGTTTAAAATCAATGGGTGCAGACATAAAAGGTGAAGGAACTAACGAAATCAAAATCAAAGGTGTTTTGAAGTTAAATGAATCTAAACATGAAATAATAAGCGATAGAATAGTTGCAGGAACTTATATAATTGCTGCTGTTATGTTAAAT
>CACPNW010000016.1 GCA_902635455.1 uncultured Alphaproteobacteria bacterium
TCTTATTTTCTGCAGCAATTTTTATTGAGGAGGTCGATGTAATTCCACAAACTTTCAAATCAATGTTCATTATTACTAATATAGCAGATTTTTCTTGAATATTATTATAGATTTAAATTATTTTCTACATTGAATGCACAATTTGATGTTAAATAGAATCAATGATTTCAGAAAATTATAATCGATTGTTTGAAGCTGCAAAAATAGTGCGCGATAAAGCCCATGTACCATATTCCAGGTTTAAGGTTGGAGCAGCTTTTTTAACAGATGATAATTCTATAGTTGTGGGTTGCAATGTTGAAAATGCAGCTTATCCTCAATCACAATGTGCAGAAGCAACTGCCATAGGCAACTTAGTTAGTCAGGGTTTTTCAAAAATTAAAGAAGTAGTGGTTATAGGGTCAGGAAATTTATTGTGCTCCCCTTGTGGTGGCTGTAGACAAAGATTAAGAGAGTTCGCTTCACTTGATGTGCCTATACATATGTGTAACAGCGAAGGTCATCTAAAAACTTCAACTTTAGAGGAGTTATTGCCAGACTCTTTTGGTCCAGAGAATCTATAATGTTTGATTCATCAAAAGTTTTTTTAGAAAAATCAAAAAATATAACACCTGACGTTGCAGTCATTTTAGGTAGCGGATTAACTAATTTTTTTGATGAGTCAAATATAACATTTGCAATATCTTATGAACACTTACCTGATTTTCCTCAGCCGACTGTTACAGGTCATGCTGGTAAATTAGTATTAGGGAAAATAGGTACAAAAAATACAGTCTGCATGTATGGACGTTCCCATATATATGAGGGTCACGAACCTCAACATTTAGCAAAGCCTATAAGAGTATTAAAAGATATTGGATGCAAATTATTGATTGTTACAAATGCAGCTGGCAGTCTTGATCAAAATATGCCTGCAGGAAGTTTAATGGCTATTTCTGATCATATAAACTGGAGTGGTTTTAATCCTTTAATCGGATCCAATGCTGATGATTATGGACCACGCTTTAATGATATGAGTGATGGTTACAATAAAGAGTATAGATTAAAGCTTTTAGAAGTTGCAAAAAAAATTAATCAAAAATTATACGAAGGGATATATTGCATGTATTCTGGCCCAAATTTTGAAACACCTGCAGAAATTCAAGCATTGAAAGTAATTGGTGGAAATGCTGTAGGCATGTCAACTGTACCAGAAGTATTAGTGGCCAATCATTGTGGTATACCCGTTGTGGCGATTAGTGTAATTACAAACCTTGCAGCAGGAATGAACAAAACAAAATTAAGCCATAAAGAAACTTTGGAAAATGCAGCACTAGCTGAGTCTAATATTTTAAATCTTATTAAAAACTTTATTAATGATATAAATCTAGATGATACCTCAGGAAATAATTAGAAAAAAAAGAGATAAGCATTCTTTAACAGAAGAAGAAATTAAAATATTTGTTAGGGGCTTAACCGATCAATCATTTTCAGATGAGCAGATTGCTGCAATGAGCATGGCAATCTTTTGCAACGGTATGACAGCCGAAGAAACTGTTTGGCTAACACATGCAATGAAAAATTCAGGTGACACATTGAATTGGGAAAATATAACTGATAGTGATTTAGTTTGTGATAAGCACTCTACTGGGGGTGTTGGAGATAAAACAAGTCTTTTGCTAGCACCAATTTTAGCAGCTTGTGGTTTATTTGTTCCAATGATTTCTGGAAGAGGGTTAGGACACACAGGAGGTACTCTTGATAAATTTGACTCAATTCCTGGGTATAATACACAGCCTGATACTGATACATTCACAAAAGTTGTAAAACAAATAGGTTGCGCTATTATCGGCCAAACTTCAAATTTGGCTCCAGCAGATAAAAAATTATATTCAATTAGAGATGTAGTTGGTACTGTTGAATCATTACCACTAATTACTTCATCCATTTTGTCAAAAAAAATTGCGTCAGGCATTAAATCATTGGTTCTGGATGTAAAGGTTGGTAATGGATCTTTTAATTCGACTCTTAAAATAGCACAAGACTTAGCTAAATCGCTTGTAGATGTTGCTAAGGGAGCTAGTTTAAAATGCGAAGCTATTCTTACAGATATGAATCAAGTACTGGGTAAAAGTGCTGGCCATTCCTTAGAAGTAACAGAATGCATTGAATACTTAACAACAAAAAAAAGAGATCAACGATTAGAAATTATTACAAATGATTTAATCTCTTCTCTCTTAATGATGATAAAAAAGATTTCAAAAAAAGAAGCGCTTGAACAAATTAATTCAGTTTTAGATAAGGGCTTAGCTGCAGAACGATTTGAAAAAATGGTAAATGCGCTAGGGGGATCTTCTAATATCCTCAAAACATACAAAGAGGACTTATCAGGTACTGTGTATGTTGAGGAAGTATTTTTAGAAGAAACTGGTTGGATAAAAGAAATCAATACTCGAAAACTTGGATTGCTACTTATCGAACTTGGTGGCGGTAGAAAGCAAGCTAATGATAAGATAAATTATCACGTAGGATATAATAATGTTTTAAGTGTCGGAGAAAAAATTGATAACACAAAACCTGTTGTAAAAGTATATTCTAAATCAGAAGATGCTTTGAATGTAGTTAAAGATCAAATTCGCAAATGTTTTATTATTCAAGATAGTGAGGCAAAGAATTTAAATGATGTATATGAGAAAATAAACTAGATGAGTAATCAAATAATTATTGATGAAAAACTAATTAAATATTTACAAACCAACGGCTATAGATCCGATGATATTATTGATAAGCTTGTTGCAGAAACTTCAGCTTTAGGTAACGTTGCCCGTATGCAAATTGCACCCGAACAAGGTCAATTCTTAGAAATTATTGTTAATATTACCAAATCAAGAAATTGTTTAGAGATTGGACGATTTACTGGTTTAAGCTCTTTATGCATTGCTAAGGGCTTGATCGAAAAAGGTAAATTAATATCAATTGATAATTCAGATGAGTTTTTATCTTTAGCTCAAAAATATTGGAAAATGGCAGGGGTAGACAAAAAAATTGAGTCGGTGATTGCGGATGGTGTGGACGTAATGCAAAGTATGGTAGACCGAAAACATTATTTTGATTTTATCTTCATTGATGCTGATAAGAACAACTATCCCCAGTACTACGAATTATCACTTCAATTAATTTCACAAAATGGTCTTATCATCATTGATAACATGTTGTGGCATGGTGATGTTGCTAATCTAGAAAAACAAGATACTCAAACTACAACAATCAGGGATCTTAATTTAAAAATAAAAAAAGATAATAGAGTAAATTATTCCCTTTTACCTCTGTCAGACGGACTATCTTTTATTCAAAAAAAATAGCATTTCATCTTGAAATTTTGGATCAAAACCCCACATTAAATATGTCGGTATGCCATTGTGGGTGCTGACAATAATACTTGCTTTTAAAGGAGTTTATATGACTAGAAACCTATCCGTTTGGAATTCTCTGAGACCATTTTCTGTAGGCTTTGACTCAATTTTTGATGAGTTTGACAGAATGCTTGAATCATCTGAGCGCTATAACACTAATTATCCACCTTATAATATTCATCGTGACGGCGAAAATAATTACAAAATTGAAGTTGCCCTAGCAGGATATAGTAAGGAAGATATTGAATTAGAATTAAAAGAAAACACCCTAACTGTACGTAACAAACAAAAAGAAAAAGTTGTTAATGGCAATAACAATGATGTTATACATAAAGGTATTTCTACAAGACAATTTGAAAGAGCATTTACAATATCAGAAGACATTAAGGTAAAAAATGCTGAACTTAAAAATGGATTGCTTAATATTGATTTAGAGCGAATTGTACCTGAAGAAAAAAAAGCACGCATGATAAGTATTAGTTAACTTGACTAATTATTACTATTTAAGCTAAAAGGATAGGGGCTGTTAAGGCCCCTTTTTTATTTAATATAATCTATGTTTTTTCGAATTTTATTTGTAACCATTTTTTGGACTTCTTCATGCTTTTGTTTATCTCTTGAAAAAATGAATGTTGAGTTAAATTATCCTTGGGGAATGACTTGGATAGATTCAACTAAACTTCTTATAACTGAGAAAAAGTCTAAACAAATAATTTTATATGATACTAAAACCAATCAATCTAAATTTATAAACCATACAATACCTGTTCAAGGTCGTGAACAAGGAGGGTTATTAGATATTATAAGTGAAGGAAATACAGTTTGGGTTTCGTGCTCAATAAAAAAAGATCATTTATTGACAACAGCTATTTTTAAATCAAGACTCGAAAATGACTCTTTAGTTGATACGGAGTTAATTTTTGAAGCCTTACCCTATATTGGGTCAGGTGTGCATTTTGGGTCAAGGTTAGAAATACAAGGAGACTATCTTTTTGCCAGTATAGGAGAGAGAGGTAAGGGTATGATTGCCCAGGATCCTACAAATTCAATTGGAAGTATAATTAGAGTCCACAAAGATGGAAGGGCTCCTAATGATAATCCATACATTGATAACCCTAATTGGTTGCCTCAAGTATTTCAAATTGGTGTTCGAAATCCTCAAGGCATGAGCATCGACCCTCTTACCAAAACAATTTATATTTCTAATCATGGACCTAAAGGAGGAGATTTTGTTGGTCCTGTAATAAAAGGAACTAATTATGGTTGGAAGAGAGTTGGATGGGGAGGAAAAAATTATTCTGGAAGGCAAATTGGCGATGGAAAAGCTTGGGAACCAGGTCTACTTAAACCAGATTATATTTGGGTCCCCTCAATAGGAGTCGGGGGAATAAAATTTTATCAAGGAGATACATTTCCACAATGGAACAATTCATTATTAGTTGGGTCTTTAAAATTTCGTTATTTATCCGTTTTGCCAAGATTAAATAATGGTTTTGGTGAAGAAAAGATAATTTTTCAAGATAAAATAGGGAGAATAAGAGATATTGAAATCAACCAAAAAGGTGAAATTTATTTAATTGCTGATGAATATCAAACTTTTTTATATAAACTTGTACCTTAATAAATAGCATTTATCTTATAAATTAGAAGTTTCTTGCCTAGGTTTGGCTTTTATAATAGCTTTAATTAAACAATTATTTTTATGAGATTATTACTTATAATTATCTTTTTTTTAAGCTCTGGTGTTTTAGCGCATCAGCCTAAGTTAGTTACTCATTCCCCTACATTTGATGATCCTTATGAAGTTATATTTCCAGAAATTTCAAAAGCTTATTATGGTCAATTAACGGGAGAGTCGCATTATTTTATAATTAATTCTGAAAAGGATTTTTTATTTTATACAAGTATTCTTAGTCCGAAGACTTCTGAAACATACAAGTGGCTATCTTTAGAAGTACAAGATGGTGATGGTAATACTATTTACAAAGCCAATGGATCTAAATTTAATTGGACACCATGGTACGAACCTTATGCACGTGATTGGTATTGGAAAGGTCCTGAAATTGGTGTCAATACGGGAAAGGAATTTCAAACAAGTTTTCAAATAGCAGCAGGAACATATTATATTAAGGTTTTTAATGATGATAATATAGGACATTATTCACTAGCTGTTGGAGAGGCAGAATTTTTTGGATCTAATACATGGGAAAAAATTCTAACATGGACTCCAATTATTTTATACATTGGACCTTATATGGATATTGTTCACTGGCAAAAATTTGATGTAAAAGCTTTTATACCCCACATAGCGATTTTGGTTATTTTCTTTTTAATTTATTTTATTATTAAGAAAATATTTTTCAGAAAACAAAAAAGATATTTTGGCTAAAATAATTTTTTTATTTATTTTTTTATTTGTGCTACCTGCGCAATCGCATACTTTTACGGGTATGGTAGGCTATTATGATGGCTTATCACATCCAGTACTTGGGTTAGATCATTTTCTTGCTATGGTTAGTGTTGGAATAATTAGCGCTCAAATTGGTGGTCGTGCAATTTGGTCTGTCCCATCTAGATTTGTTTTATTTATGTTAGTTGGCGGCATATTAAGTATGGCTGCTGAAATGAGTCTGGCAAGTGAAACAATATTAGAAAATATTTTTTATGAATATGTTTTAACTTTTATCGAATTTGGAATCATTTCATCAGTAATCTTATTAGGCGCATCTATTGCTATTGAAAAAAAACTATCAACAACACTTAGTACAATTTTTGTTTCTATTTTTGGTCTGTGCCATGGTCTAGCACATGGATTAGAAATGCCATGGGCTACAAACCCTATCTTATTTACTTTAGGTTTTGTTTCAGGAACTGCTATTCTTCATTTATTTGGAGTAGGTATAGGTGTTTTTGCTATTAGATCTAGTTTTTCAAATTATTGCTTGAAATTCTCTGGTATTGGATGCGTTATTTATGGATCTTATTTGTTTATTGAATTAATCTCTTATTATATTCTTTAATTAATTTTTTTACACATTATATCAATTTAAAGCTTTTTATTTAAATGTACGGATTAACAAAAAAACACCAAAATTATTCTTCTAAATTTAACTGGAGATGCGTTCATACTTGGAAAACAAGTATTAAAAATACCTTATGGTGTCTTTTAGGCTGTTCAATTGGTGACTTTGGAACAATTTTATTTTTTCAGTTGAATGAAATTGCATGGCCAACTTTAAGTATTATGACTTTAGCAATAATTAATGGTCTTATTACAAGTATTATTTTGGAAACAGTGATTTTGTCTAATCAAATGCAATTAAAAAAAGCTATTCAAACAGCACTTAATATGAGTTTTTTATCAATGATTGCGATGGAAATTGCAATGAATACGGTTGATTGGTTTATTGTTGGTAGTGCTAAGCTAGTATGGTGGGTAGTTCCAATAATGTTAGTAGCAGGATTTTTAACTCCTTTACCCTATAATTATTGGCGACTTAAAAAATTTGGCACCAAATGCCATTAATGTTTAAATTTTAAATTTAGAATAATTCTAAATATTGTACTAAACTATTAGAAATCTAATATTATTTAATAATAAAACAAATTTATTTATATTTCTTTAGAAGGTTCCAAACCCGTATTTAAAAATCTGAAGACTAGCTTAAATATAATTAAGTTAGTCTTCAAAACTAACTTATTTGGAGTGGGTAAATATTGGTATTAATCTATGAGGAAAATTATGTTTAAAAAAAATGTTTTAATAATTACAACCTTGATGTTTGTTTTTGTTTTAGCAAAGAATGCATTTGCTGACGGGCATCTGGTTTATGGCCCCTATCCCATAACCTTAAAAGGATATGATGGAGATAAAACAAATTCAGTAAAATATACAGGGCAAATGGCAAGACAAGTTTTGCATGACAGCTTAAAAGCTCTTGTTAAAACAGGTGATGTAGGAAAAATGATGGCCTATTATAATGGTGAAGATAATTTGGCAATTATTGCTCCAAAATCAAAGGATGATTTTAAGATAAAGCAAACAATGGTTTCTGAAATTGGTAGTGGTAATTTATCTGGCAAAACATACAAAGGCGCTGTTCCAGGATGGGGAAATCTTACAGGAACAGAAGTATTAGAGCACATGATGACCAAAGCTGGAGAAGTTGAAGGTGGTTTTGATCCAAATACTGGGTTTGACTATACTCAATTAATTTCCAAATTTGCAATGGGAGCTGTTTTCTATAATCAAGCTGCAAATAATTATCTTGGTAAGAAAATGGAAATTGGGCAAAAGCCAAATAATGCTCCATATAAAGAAGGTTCATACTACACTGGTAAAGAACATAGTTGGGATGAAGCGTTTGGATATTGGGGTTCTGCTGCTCACGCATTAACTTTGAGTGCTGAACAAAATTACAATGTAGCTAAAAAGAAAGATATGGCTTCTGCAGATTTTAATGGTGATGGAGTTGTAGATCTTTATTCTGAATACACATTTGCTCATGCATATTATGCTTCTAGCTATGATAAGGGTGGCAAAACTAATTATCTTGCTACTGTAAACCAAGCTTTTATTGATGGCAGACAAGTAATCACAGATGCTGATGGAAGAAATTTGAACTTTGATGAGAGAAATAAATTATTAGCTCAAAGAGATATCATTGTAGATAACTGGCAAAAAGTAATTGCTGAATCTGTGTTTAAATATGCTGGATCAACTTATAAAGATATTGTTGCTTTAGAAACTATTATCGAGGCTAATGGTGATACAACTGATGCATTTAGAAAATATGCTAAGCATTGGGGCGAACTAAAAGGATTCGCTTTAGCTCTTCAATGTGGTCCTGAAAATCTTGGTGAAACTGCTGTAAAGCTTAATCGCATGATGGGATTAGGCCCAGTTCTTTTAAATGCTTCTCAGGTTGTTGGAATAGACTCAAATGGGAACTTTATTAAAGATCAAGCTCAAGATTGGAGTGAATTCAAACTTCATATGCTGAAAATTCAAAAACTTATGGTTGATGAATTTGGGGTAGTAGCTAAAGCTAAAGATCAGCTTAGTGATATGGAAGCTCTTGCTGGTAGTATGGGAAGTGCTGACTCTGCTGAAAACGACTAAAAATTATTTTAAAAGTGTGGCTTTTATAAAAGCCACACTGTAATTATTTTTTATTCTATGGATTATTTTTTTGACTATACATCGCAAATAACTAATCAATTTATTGATCCAAAAAAAAGGGTATTTCTATTTTATATATTAATTTCAATATTAATTGCTACCGCTTGGTTTATGATTAATAAAAAACTTTCTTTTAAAAAAACATTAATTAAGATTTTTGATAAAAAAATATTTTTTTCTAAATCTGCTAAGTCTGATTATAAAATTTTTCTAATTAATCAGTTAATTATGATGATCGTTTCACCTTTTTTGATTACACAGCTTACAATTGCAACAGCATTGTATTTTTATTTTCATACTATTGATTGGTTAAGTGCCGGAATGTTTGTAGGAATTGCAAAAATTTATATAATTTTAAGTTTTACAATATTTCAATTTACAATTGATGATTTTAGTAAATATATAGTTCATCGATTTATGCATAAATGGCCAGTATTGTGGGCTTTGCATAAAGTGCATCATTCGGCGACAGTATTAACCCCTATGACAGTATTTAGAACACACCCCTTAGAAGGTATAATCTTTTCACTAAGAAGCGCAATTACACAAGCCATAGGAATATCTTTATTTTTTTATCTTTTTGGAAATTCGGTGGACTTGTATACCGTATTAGGTGCTAATGTTTTTGTTTTTTTATTTAACATACTTGGGTCAAATTTAAGACACTCTCATATAGGAATTCGTTATTGGAAATGGTTAGAGTATATTTTGATTTCTCCTGCGCAACATCAATTACATCACTCTATAGCAAAAGAGCATCATGATAAAAATTTTGGTGCGGCTTTAGCAGTATGGGATTGGTTATTTGGATCACTACATCATTCTATGGAATATGAAACACTAAAACTTGGGATTGAAAAAAATCAAAATGAAGATAGTCATGATTTGAAAACTTTGTACATAAATCCTTTTTTAGAAATAAGAAATTATTTTTTCAAACTACTTAAAATTATGAAATTTAAAATTTTTAACTTAAAATTAAAGAAGAGGTATCTAAATGAAAACTAAATTTGTAAATATTTTAATATTATTTATTACAACTTTTGTACCATCATTGCTTTTAGCTAATGAAATAAATATTTATTCTCATAGACAGCCTTTTTTAATTAATCCCTTTTTAGAACTTTTTACAGAAGAAACGGGAATCAAAACTAATGTTGTTTATTCAAAAAAAGGTTTAGCTCAACGTTTAAAAGCTGAGGGAGATAAAAGCCCTGCTGATGTTATACTGACAGTGGATATTGGTAGATTGTATATTTATGATGACCTAGATTTATTGGCGCCAATAAATTCTAAAAAACTTTTAAATAATATACCCATATATTTAAGAAGCCCAGAAAACACATGGTTTGGTCTTTCAAAAAGAGCAAGAGTTATTGTTGTTAACAAAAACAAAATTAAAGATGGTGAAATTACTAGAATTGAAGATTTGGCTGACACAAAGTGGAAGGGTAAAATATGTACCCGTCCTGGTAGCCATGTTTATAATAGGGGAATAATGGCTTCAGTTTTAGCAGCTCTTGGAGAAGAAAAAGCTGAACAGTGGGCTAAGAGCTTCGTAAACAATCTTGCAAAACGCCCACAAGGAAATGATAGGGCGCAAGTAAAAGCCATATATGAGGGTGAATGTGATATTGCTCTAATCAATAATTATTATTTTGGTAAATTAAAATTTTCTGAAGATCCTGAACAAAGAAAATGGGTTGAAAATGTAAAACTAATTTTTCCAAATCAGGGAGAAAATGACAGGGGTGCTCATGTAAATATTTCAGGTGGTGGTATAGCGAAATATTCAAAAAATAAAGAAAATGCTCTAGCCCTGCTTGAGTTTCTTACAAGTGAAAAAGCACAAAAATTGTATGGTGAAATTAATTTTGAGTATCCTGTAAATCCTAAGGTTTTACCAAGTCTTGAGCTTCAAAAATGGGGTGAGTTTAGAGAAGACAACTTGCCAATCATAAAAATTGCCGAATTAGGACCCTTATCACAAAAGATAATTGATAGAGTCGGTTGGTAGTTTATAATATAAGTGTTTTTGTACAATTGGAATAGCTCATCAACATTAGCTACTTTTTTAGCTACTCTTATAATTGCACCGATAATTGCAATTTTTCTTTCTGCATTTCTTGGTGACACATCTCTGTGGCCCCATCTTTTTTCAACTGTTTTGCCAAGATATGTTTACAACACAATTGTACTAATGTTGGGTGTTGGACTATTAAGTTTATTTTTTGGTATTTCTAGTGCATGGGTTGTAACAAGATATAATTTTTTTGGAAAAAAGATATTTGAATGGGCCTTACTTCTTCCAGCGGCAGTTCCTGCTTATATAATAGCTTATACTTACACAGATTTTCTTGAGTACGCAGGACCTGTTCAAGGGTTGCTAAGAGAAATTTTTAATTGGAATGATTCTGCAGATTATTGGTTCCCAGAAATTAGATCAATGAGCGGTGCAATTGTTGTTATGTCATGTGTTCTGTATCCCTATATATATATGATGACTAGAGCCTCTTTTCTAACAGTGCCAATTTCATTTTATCAAACTAGTTTAATTTATGGACGAAATAGTTTTTTTTCTGTTGCCTTGCCGTTAGCTAGACCTGGAATATTTGCTGGTCTTGCTTTAGTTTTAATGGAAACCATTTCTGATTTTGGAACAGTTGAATATTTTGCATTAGAGACTCTAACATTAGGAGTTTTTAATGTTTGGCTAGGTATGAATAGCCTTTCTGGTGCAGCACAAATTTCATCAGTTTTATTTATTTTTGTTGTTGCGCTTCTAACAATTGAATACTTAGCTAGGCGCCGACAAAGATTCCATGAGATAAGTAGTGGACAAAACATGTTAGAGTCTGAAATATTGAGCAATTCAAAAAATTTTATTTGTTTTCTAATATGCATTACTCCTATTTTATTAGGTTTTATTATCCCAGTTTTAATTTTGCTTAATTTTGTTTTTAGTGGCTTTTCAGTAATTAACTTTCAAGAGATATTTCGAACAACTTTTACCAGTATTTCATTAGCCTTTTTTGGGGCATTATTTGTTATGCTAATTTCTTTTTTGATGATTGTTATTTCAAATTACAAATCTAACAATTTTCAAAAAGCGTTAATTTTTGTAGCCTCTTGTGGTTATGCTCTTCCAGGAACAATACTAGCAGTTGGAATAGTTATATTTGTTGGGTGGTTAAACAAAATCATACACTTTCATTTGAGTTATGTTGCTGGAGGTTTTGTAGTTCTAATTTTTGCTTATACAACAAGATTTTTAGCAGTTGGAAATGCTGCAATAAGATCTGGAGTCTTAAAAATTCATCCCAATGCGATGGATGCATCAGCTACAATGGGTACTGGTTTTTTTAAAAGTGTTAGAAAAATTATAATGCCGTTAATTTTTACAAATTTTTTAATAGGTGGTATCTTAGTATTTGTTGATATATTAAAAGAGCTTCCTATTACTCTTTTATTAAGACCTTTTAATTTTGAAACTCTAGCTACTTATGTATATCAATATGCATCTGATGAATTATTACAAGAGTCTTCATTTGCAGCTTTAATTATTATTGTAGCAAGTTTAGGACCAGTAATTTTTTTAAACTCAACTATTCAACGAGTTTCTCAAAAAAAACAAAGCAACTAGTTTTGAAATATAAAAGCTTCTTTTTGATCTATTTCAATTTCTACAGCGGAAGATTTTTTTGGATTAAAGTCAGGCGGCATATGGCTATGTATGTGAACAATTTCATTATTTTTATCCAGCACAGATAAATGCACAAAACTAAATGAACCAATTAATTTTGATGCCATAACAGTTCCTTTTATTCCATTTACAGGCGTTGGCTGCTTATTAAGTTTTATGCCCTTTGGTCTAATGTGCACCTCAACATTTTTGTTTTCAAGATTATTAGGAGCTTGAATTCTACCAACTGGAGTATCAATAAACGAATTATTAACTACTCCGGAAAATCTGTTTGTTTCACCAAAAAATTCTGTAACGTATGAATTTTTAGGATTATTATAGAGTTCTGCTGGTGTTCCAGACTGAATAATATGACCGGTAGTATCCATAATATTAATTTGATTAGATATGAACATTGCCTCAAAAGGGTCGTGTGTAACAATAATTGTTGAAACATTTGATTTTTCTAAAAGGTGTAAAGTGTCATCTCTGACTTCTTCTCTTAAATTTAAGTCTAAACTAGAGAAGGGCTCATCTAATAATAATAAGTCTGGATTTGAGATTATAGATCTTGCAAGTGCCACCCTTTGCTGTTCACCGCCACTTAGTTCATGTGGGTATTTATTTAATGAATTAGGGAGTTTAATTAGATTGATTATGTCTTCAATTGTGTGAATGGAGTTCTTAAAATTCATAGGGTATTCAAGATTTTGTTTAACAGTTAAGTGAGGGAACAAAGCATAATCCTGAAACAAAAATCCAATACTTCTTTTTTCAGTAGGTAAATGATAATTTTTAGAACTAACTTCTTTACCATTTATTTTAATAAATCCTGATTGGACTCTTTCCAGGCCAGCAATTAATTTTAAAAGAGTAGTTTTTCCACTTCCAGATGGCCCAAGTACACAAGCAACATTCTCTTTGTTAAGTTTAAAACTAATATTTTTTAAAATTTCTTTATTGTTTATAGAATGGTTTAGATTTTCTATTTCAATTGCAAACATTAGACTTTTATAGCAGGGTACTGAGCATTAACAAGCGGTATCCATTCTTTCAATTTTTTAATACGATTATCTGGAGAAGGGTGTGTGCTAAAAAATTCAGCAGGACCGGAACCACTATCTTCTTTCATTCGTTCCCAAATTTTATAAGATTCGTTAACATCATAACCTGCTAAGCTCATAAAAATTAAACCAAGATAGTCTGCTTCAGATTCTTGTCTTCGATTAAATGGTAAATTTAATCCAAATTGTCTAACATAACCTGCCGCTTTAGGTAGTCTTTGGCCCAAAACTAATTGTTCCAAAGCCATTGTTCCCAAATCAGCTAGCATTGCTGTGCTAGCTCTTTCTGCTGAATGTCTTGCAACAGCATGTGCTATTTCATGACCCATAATAGATCCTATTCCATCCTTATTTTTTGCTATTGGTAAAATACCTGAGTAAAATGCAATCTTACCTCCAGGCATACACCAAGCATTTTTTGTTTGATCATCATCTACTAATACAAATTCCCACTGAAAATTAGAAGTAGGATTTTCCTCACCTCTTCCATCGTAATAAGCATTAATTGCATCACGTATATTAAAACCTGTTTCTACAATTTCATCATATTCTGATGTTCCCGTTATAAGTTTCGATTGAGATTTAAATTTATTATAAGCAGGGAAAGTTTGTGAATAAAGAAAATCATCTGACATGATATTAAATTGTTTTCTTTCTGACATTGCCACTTCGGTACAGGAAGGAAACAATAAGCTACTACCGCATGCACAACTAGCAGTATAAATAAATTTTCTTCTTGATAAATTTATTAATTTTGACATTTAATACCTAAATATAAAAAAATTCAAATGAACACAACAAATCAAATTCCAAAAGCTGAAATTCATGTTCATCTTGAGGCAACAATTACCCCTGATTTATGTCGTAAATTTGCCAATAAAAACAAAGTAGACTTACCTAGTGATATATTTGGGAATAAGTATGCATATGAATGGTCAGATTTTTATGATTTTATTAAAAAATATGATGTAGTAACTTCGGTTATACATACGCCCGAAGATTATTTTGAGCTTACATATAATTACTTGAAAGATTGTGCATCAAACGGTGTGTTATATGTGGAAGCAATGGTTTCATCTACACATGCAAAATTGAAAGGCATGTCTTACCATTCTTTTTTAGATGCAGTTGAAGAGGCCTCAAAAAAAGCTGAAACTGATTTTGGAATTGTTTCTAGATATATTATGAATGGCATAAGACATTTAGGATCTGATTCAGTACAAAATACAGCAAAAGAAGTCTTAGACAATCCACGTTCCTTTTTAGTGGGATTTGGTTTGGCAGGTGATGAACTTCATTTCCCACCAAACTTGTTTATTGAAACTTTTGATATGTTAAAAAAAGAAAATTTTCCTATAACTGTTCATGCAGGAGAATGGGATGGGCCTGAAAATATTAGAAATGCTATTAATTTACTTCATCCAACTAGACTAGGGCATGGAGTTCGATCAATTGAAGAGCCTGATTTAGTTAAAGAAATTATTGATAAAGATATTATCTTAGAAACATGCCCAACAAGCAATATTGCAACCAAGATTTACGAAGACTATAAAAGCCATCCTGTTAAAACTTTGTTTGATCAAGGCGTTAAAGTAACGGTAAATTCTGATGACCCACCATTTTTTAATGCAACTATTCAAGGGGAATATAAAGTAATGGAAGATCTTGGTCTAAATGAAAAACAGCTTATCTCACTTACCCATAATGCAATAAAGTATTCATTTTGTGATGAGGAAAATAAGAATAAATTATTATCTAAATTAAGCTAGATAATTTTACTAAAGGTCTGGCACCATAGTGTGAAATAATTTCTGCGGCAGCAACAGATGCATAATTTCCGCATTCTTGCATATTTTTATTTCTTGAAAAGCCAAATAAAAAACCTGCTGCAAACAAGTCTCCTGCGCCAGTAGTATCAACAACTTTATCGACTTTTTTAGCATTAATTTCAGTTACATTATTGCCAGAAACTATAACCGATCCGCTACTTCCTTTTGTGATTGCAGCAGTAATGTTTAATGATTTAGTGTATTCGATACCTTCTTCAAAACTTGTTGTTTCTGCCATAGCCTTTATTTCGTCTTCATTTGCAAATAGAATATCAACATCATTTTTTATTAATTCATTAAAAGATTCACGATGACGATCAACACAAAAAAGATCAGACAGTGTAAAAGCAATTTTTTGGTTATCTGATTTACAAATATCCACCATTTTTTTCATTGCCATCTTGGCTTTTTCATTATCCCATAAATAGCCCTCTAGGTAAGCAATCTTATGATTTTTAATATCTTCTTCTTTTATGTCTTCTGGCCCAATTAGAGTTCCTGCTCCTAAAAAAGTGCACATAGTTCTGGTCCCATCTTCCTCTACAAATATTGTACAACAACCAGTAGAAATATCAGGCGAGGTAAAACCAAGTGGAAATTTTAGACCTTCTCTAACCATATCCTTTTGAAGAAAAATTCCAATTTCATCATTTTTTATTTTTCCAATGAAGCTTCCGTTGCCATTAAAGGATGTAATTCCAAACATTGAATTGCCTAAAGAGCCACCACCAGCCATTTCTTTTATAGAATAACTTTCATGAAGATTATTTTTCAGATCTTCATCAATTAAGTTCATTGAATCCCTATTAATTTGGTGTTTTTCTATTTCAGTTTTATTGGAAGGTATAATCGCATCCACCATTGCGTTACCTATGCCTACTACATCAAGTCTTTCAGTCATTTTGATTTAATCATTGTTGGAATAAGCTGAACTATAACTACTCCAGAAAAAATTGCAACACATCCATATATTTTATTTTGATCCAAAATTTCATTTATCATGTACCACCCAGCAATAGCTGCAAATACCGATTCCATAGAAAGTATTATTGCCGCAGGCGCAGGATTAGCTTTTTGTTGAGCAATTATTTGAAGTGTATAACCTATCCCGGCCGATATAATGCCTGTAAAAAGAATCTCAAACCATTCAATTTGTATATTTTTCAAGCTTGGTTGTTCAAATATAAAAGCAATTATTAACGATAATAAAAAAACAATAAAATATTGCACAGAACCAAATATAAAAGGACTATTTAGTTCTTTCATAAAAATATCAATAAAGATAATATGCAAGGCAAAACTTAGTGCAGCAATAAACAATAATGAATCTGATTTTTGAATTTCTACAGATTGGTTTGATGAAAGAAGATAAGAACCATACAGACATAATAGAATTGCAACCCATATTACCCAGTGAAGTTGTTTTTTAAAAATAAATTTAGAGATTAAGGCTACTATTGGAACGTATAGTGTGCTTAAGAAAGCAACATTAGATACTAAGGATATTTGTAGAGCATATTGTTGCAAACCCATTCCACAAAATAAAAAAAAACCTGTTATTAAACATAAATACGTATATCTTTTTGATGAAAAAATTATTTTAAAATTACTTCGCTCAAATAGTATTGCTAAAGGTAAAACAGTTATTAATGCAAAAAAAAATCTTGCAAAACTAAATGTAAATGGACCAATAGATCCCATTCCTGTTTTTTGATAAACAAAAGCGACACCCCATATTAAAGGCGGTATTAACATTAATAAATTGGCTCGTGTCGTACTCATAAAATTGACTAAACTAATTAATTTCTTATTTTTGATTGTTTACTTTGATTTATCCACCAAGAGTCTATTACTATACCATAAAGTGGAATTTCATTAGGATATTCTAAAAAATTCCAGTAAGCTATTCTGTCTGTATTACTGTGGTACAATGGTATTACATAATGACCCCATAATAAGACTCTATCTAAAGCATGAATTGCGGTAGTAAGCTCTTCTCTTGTTTTAGCGCTAATTAATTCATCAATGAGTGCATCTACAGCAGGACTATTTACACCGGCATAGTTTCTGCTCCCATCTTTTTTACCTACATCTGAACCCCAATAAAATTGCTGTTCATTGCCAGGACTGAGACTCACGCCCCAATATCGTTTTATCATATCAAAATCATAATTTAATAGTCTTGCTTGATATTGAGAGGAATCAACAGTTCTGACATCCATTTTTATTCCAAGAATTTCAAGATTTTTTTGAAATGCAAGAGCAATTTTTTCATCAGAAGGACTAATAATTAAAAATTCAAATTTGAATTCTTTGCCATTTTTCATTAACTTACCATTTTCAACAAACCAACCTTCTTCCTCTAATATTTTTTTCGCATAACGTAAATTTTTTCTTGGATTGCCACTTCCATTAGTTACTGGAGGTTTAAAAGATTTTGAAAACACTTCAGTTGGTATTTGATCTTTCCATGGATTTAAAAGTTTTAATTCTTCTTTTGAAGGTAGCCCAGAAGAGGCTAATGGAGAATTGTCAAAATAACTATCAGTTCTCACATAAGCATTTTCATGTAAAACTCTATTAATCCACTCATGATCATAAGCATAACTAAGTGCAAGTCTTACACGGCGATTATTAAAAATTTCTTTTCTTGAGTTCATTACCAATGCATTCATTCCTACTGGTCTATCATTATTCATTTCTTTTAGAATGACTTTTCCTTTATCTATTGCTTCAAAATTATATTCTGTAAACCATCTCTTAACATTATACTCACGACGATAATCATACTCACCAACCTTGAAACCTTCCATCAAAACACTTGAATCTTTATAATAATCATAAATGATATAATCAAAATTATAATGGCCTTTATTTACAGGTAAGTTTTTTGCCCAATAATTTTCAACTCGCTTATATTTAATTTGCCTACCCGGATCTACACTTTCAATAGTATACGGACCGCTTCCAAGTGGTATGTTTAAAAAAGTTTTTGTTACATCTAAATTTTCATAAAACTTTTTAGGTATAATAGGTAAGAAACCAGCTATTATTAATGGAAGCTCCTTATCCTCATTATTTATAAAATTCATTTTGATACCATTATTGCCTATCATTTCAGTTGAAGCCACTTTTCCATAAGTTTTTTTTTGGTTAGGCGTTCCTTTGGTTTGGAAAGTTTCTAAACTAAATAACACATCCTCACGTGTAATTGGTGAACCATCATGAAATTTTGCATTTGAGTTTAAATAAAAAGTTATTGACGATCTATCTTCAGGCATATCTACATATTCAGCAATTAGACCATACAAAGTAAAAGCCTCATCCCATACTCTTCTCATTAATGTATCATTTATATATCCTAGTCCCGCAGCTTTACTGCCTTTGAAAGCAACTCTATTTAAATTATCAAAAGAGCCATATGAGCCAAATTTTATTGTACCACCTTTTGGCGCATCAGGATTTACATAATCTAAATGTATAAAATTCTGTTCATATTTTGGTTGTCCATGCATCGCAATGCCATGCATATTTTGTGCAGAAACACTTGAATTAAATAAGCTTAATGAAAAGAAAAAAAAAGAAATAATTAACTTAAAATGCATATGTTAATCCTATCAAGTTTATTCAATATTTTGAAGCGCTTCTTTCTTAATCTTTAAATTTATGTTTAGTAATATATATAATTAATATGAAAATTCCTAACTCAGAAATAACGCCTTATGAACTCTACTTAAATCGGCGTAAATTTATTAAATCCACAGTGTTAGCGAGTATTGGGGCGTCTTTACCTAAAGGCTTAAATGCTAATCATTCTGATAATTCTGAAATATATAATGCATATTTAGATGAAGGCGATGAACTTAATAAGTTTAGTGAAATAACTACTTACAATAACTTTTATGAGTTTTGGTCCGGCAAAGGTGATCCAGCAAAATATTCAAAAGACTTTAAGCCAGAACCGTGGACAATAAGTGTTGATGGTTTAGTTAATAAACCAAAAACTTTTGATTTTGATGATTTACTTAAAAAAATAACAATAGAAGACAGAGTGTATAGACTAAGATGTGTTGAAGCCTGGTCCATGGTAATACCGTGGCAAGGATTTCCACTTTCAGCTCTGATAAATATTGCAGAACCCCTAAGCTCTGCAAAATTTGTTAAATTTGAAACTATATTTCGTCCAACTGAAATGCCAGCACAATCCACTGGACTTTTGCCGTGGCCTTATGTTGAGGGTCTTAGAATGGATGAAGCTATGAATCCTCTAACATTATTATCTACAGGTTTATATGGCCATAAATTACCAAACCAAAATGGAGCCCCAATTAGACTAGTTGTACCTTGGAAATATGGTTTTAAATCAATCAAATCTATAACAAAAATTAGTTTTACAGAATCTAGACCAGTCTCAACATGGCAATCTTTGGCTCCTCATGAATATGGATTTTATTCAAATGTTAATCCTAATGTAGATCATCCAAGATGGAGTCAAAGTACTGAAAGAAGAATTGGAGAATTTAAGAGAAGAAAAACATTAATGTATAATGGATATGAAAAAGAAGTTTCATATATGTATAAAGACCTGGATTTAAAAAAATTTTTCTAGGTGATATTTTTAACTAAACATTATCAAGGTTTTAAACCTATTATTTTATTAGCACTTATAGCCCCAAGTTTATTTTGGATATTTCAATTTTTTAATGGCAAATTAGGTGTTAATCCAATTGAAAATTTAATGGATAAAATGGGCTTAATGGCTCTCAGGGTAATTATTTTAACATTAATAATTTCAATGTTAGCAGATATTAAATCTTTTAAATCTATTGTCATCTTAAGAAGGATGATAGGCTTAATAGCATTTTATTATGTTTGTCTTCATTTTTTGACATATATTATCCTCGATCATTTTTTTGACATTAAATTTATTTTAAAAGATATAGCTAAAAGACCTTTTATTACTTTTGGTTTTATTAGTTTTATTTGTTTAATGCCACTGGCTATAACATCAAACAAATTTAGTATTAAAAAACTAGGATATAAAATTTGGAAAAGAATACATTTTTTAATTTATCCAGCAGCAATTTTATCAAGCTTACATTTTTATATGTTGGTTCGTGCAAATAAAACTGAACCATTTATTTATATAATGATAGTTTGCTGTCTTTTATTATACAGAATATTTAAAAGAATTATTTTTCCTTATCTGGTTCGGTAACAGGATTAAGCTCCATCCCTGCAGCAGTTATGTTACGAGGTAGAGGTGTGTATTGAGATTCTATATCACTTGGTTTTGCTCTCTTAGCCATTCTGTACAATCCAAACAAACCAAGAATGGAATGGATAATAAATAAATATACAAAAAAACCATTGGGCCCAATAAGAGTCATAAAGTTAGCTACAATCAGTGGGCCTAATATAGAGCCAATGCCTATTAAAATGTTAAAGGTTGAGCTAGCTGAAACAATTTCATCAGATTTCAAAAAATCATTAATATGCGCTACTGCAAGAGAGTACATAGGTAAGCACATACTTGAGTAGAATGCAGCAATAATGAAAAATAAAATTATTGATACATATGAAGAAATTACTATAAATATGCTTAATCCGGCAGCTATAAAAGTCGTTGCAATAAGAATTATTCTTCTATCAAATTTATCCGAAAAATAACCTATTGGCCATTGTGATAATGCTCCAAAGGTTGAAATTATTACCATAAATATCGAAACTTCAAGAAAGCTTAAGCCTTTTGCAGATGCATAAATTGCACCATATCCAAATACTGCACTATGAGCTAGACCTGTGATTAAAGCGCTCAAAAAACCAAAAGGAGATAAAATATAAAATTCACGCAATGAAAAATATTTGGGGTTTACAATACCAGGCTGTTCAACTGTAGAAAGTAAAATTGGCAACAATGCAAAAGATAATAAAATAGAAACTAAAATAAAAAGATCAACTTTTGAAGGATCACTTAAGTTTAATAATAATTGACCAAGTCCAACAAAAGTAAAAGTAATTATCATATAAATAGATAATAATTTACCTCTAGTTTGGTTGGTTGATTTATCATTTAACCAGCTTTCCATAATAACATATATGCCTGATAAACTTACTCCCGTTATAATTCTAATCATGAACCATGAAAACGGATCAAGAAAAACTGAATGTAATAAAATTGCAATTGATGCAAGTGATGCAAGAGCAGCAAAAACTCTTATATGACCAGTTCGTTTAAGTAAAATAGGTATTGCAATTGCACCAGATAAATAACCTACATAATATCCAGCAATTATGAAGCCAGCGGAAACAAAACTAAATCCTTCAATAACAGATCTAACCCCTATTAGAGTTCCTTGTAGACCATGACCTAAGCAAATAATTGCAAAACCAAACAATAGAGCCCAAGTGTTGCGTAAAACTGATAGCATAAGTAGTTATTGAAGTTCTTTTAATATTCTTCGTTATCTTCTGCAGGCTTTATACCTACATCAACAGCCGGATCAATTTCTGTTTCATCTTCTAACAGAACTGTATCATCTTCTAAATTATCTTCTGAATTATCTAAATCAATATTTTCAATATCTAACTCATCCTCTTTTTCTTTTGGTTTAGGCGGAACAGGGTTTACAAGAGGAGCAGCATTCGTGCTTCCTGGTTTTCTTCCCCTTCTTGGACGTGACATAGTTGTAACTTCTATTTCTTTTCCACATTCAGGGCATACTAATTCTTCACGACCTAGGTCATAATATTGTTTGCTGCACATTGGACAGATTCTTTTAAGGCCCCAAGATTCTTTATACATTTTTACTCTTTGTTTTTAATAAATGTTTTACCACAATAATTGCATACAATTTTATCTTCATTATTGAAAGTATAGTAAACTGCCGGGTGTCCTAAACTATCTTCACCCCCATCGCAACAAATAGTTTCTTCATGTGGATCAACTTTTATTATTTCTTCAGACATTATGCTTTCTATAAAAAATATAGTCTTAGAAGTCTATATTTTTTGACTTAATTTTCTTGCTATTTTGATACTTTCTTCAAAATAAGCATGGTGCTTGGGGTAAAGCTCAAAATTAAGATTTGTGTTTTTTGGGAGTCTTATTTCATCAAAGATTTTATCAAAAGGTATGGAACCCCAACCAAGTGGCAAATGTATATCTCCAAAACCATAGCTGACGGCTTCTGATTCATTATAAGTTTGTAATTCTTGAAGAATTCCAAAAGAATCATGCATATGAATATGTTCACTTAACGGAGCCATTTCTTTGATCTCATTTATAAAATGAGCATTTCTGTATGTACAATTTATGTAGGCATGGGAAATATCTAGACAGGCTTTTATATTAGGATGATTTATTCTATTTAAATGATTTGTAATTTCACCTGGCAATGGCGCATAAGAATTATCATCAAAAGGATATAAACACTCGATTGCCAAAGTTACGTTATTTCTTTCAGCAAATGTTGACAGCTCCTCATAACAATCATTTTGTTTTTTTAAAAGATCTTCATATTTCGATTTTTTTTCAAAATTATTTTTTGAAGTATATCCAAAGTGGGTAATTAAATGTGTGGCCCCAATTTCACCAGATACTTCAATATCAGCTTTAAGAACATCTTTATGATCATTAAAATATTTTTCATCCATAAGATTTACTGTTAACTCCCCATGAACGGTGTAATCAAAATCATACTTCTTTGTTATTGAATGTAATTTTTTTATTTCGCTTGATAAGACTTTTTTACCAACAATAATATCAATTTCATAAATTGGCAGTTCTACGGAGTCAACTTTTAGTTCTTTAAATTTTTTCAATTGATCTTCAAGCATATCCAAATTGCCAGAAGGTAGTGAGGCAGAAAATCCAATTTTACTCATACTAGATTAATAAATTATAGTATTTGAAAGTAAACTAAAGTTATTCCTGTAACGATTATAGCCGAGGGTATTATTCTTTTAAATGCATTTTTTTCATATAAATATATAAGACCAATAATTGTTGCAAAGACTATACTAATCTCTCTAATACTTGAGACATACGCAATTTCTATATATTGCATACTCCAAACTACTATAGAATAACTAAGTGTTGCAAAAAAACCAGCAGCAATTCCTGATTTAATTGTATATGTATTTTTTTGTCTTAATCCGTTTTTCGAAAAAATAGATATTATTAATAATGGAACACCGTTTAGTGCTATCAACCAATAAATATAAGAAAAACCATTTTCTGATTTTCTTACACCAACACCATCGATTAAAGTATATGCAGTAATTAACAATGCTGTAGAAATAGCAAGAAAGAAAGCTGGTTTGTTAAATTTTATTTTTGATGAATAAGAAATTAAAAAAAGTCCAAAACAAACAATTAATATACCCATAAAGCCAAAAAAATTAATTTTGGATGATAAAAATAATAAACTAATTATTGCAATCAATAATGATGAACCGCCTCTTGAAATTGGATAAACATAAGAAAGATCCCCAAACTTGTAGGAGTATATAACATTCAGTCTATACAAAACGTGAATGATTATTGTTGCAATTAAAAAATACCAAATTTCTATTGTTGGCAAAGGAACAGTAAAAGTAAGTGGAATAAAAATCACTAATTCCATTATTGATGTTATTCCCATTAAAGATAAAGGATTAGAACTAGATTTAATTATTGCGCTCCATATTGCATGACTTAGGGCAGAAAAAAGAATTAATATAAAAATAAAATTTATTGACAAAATAGTTTGTAAATAAGAATTTACTTCATACCTGTCAAAGTAATTCCTTCAATAAATCGTTTTTGTGCAATTATAAAAGCTACAATTAGAGGCACTGTTACAGTAACAATTGAAGCCATCATTGGGCCAAATTCATCACTGTCTATACCGCCCCTAAATTCTCTGATTCCAAGAGGTGGAGTAAACAGATCTCTGTTTCCAGTAATAACCATACGTGGCCAAAAATAATCATTCCAATGGGCCACAACAGAGAATATTGCAAATGCAAGTAATGCAGGTATCGCCGTTGGGAGCATTACTTTCCATACTATAGAATATTCTCCCATTCCATCCATCCTGGCGGCGTCAATTAATTCATCTGGAACTGTCATAAAAAATTGCCGCATGAGAAAAATTCCAAAGACGGATATGGTCCAGGGGAGAATCAAGGCGGAATAGGTATCGACAAGCCCGGCCTGGGCCAACATTATATAAAGAGGAAGTGCAATGCCGTGAACAGGTATTAGTAAACAAAATAATACCATGGAAAATACAAATTCCCGTCCATAAAACCGAAGTTTGGCAAGTGCATAGGCACAAGGCATAGCTACAAGAACTTGAATGATAAAAATTGATAAAGTTACTATTACACCATTCATTAAGTATCTAGGAATAGGAGCTTTTTCAAAAGCAAACCAGTAATTATAAATGTAAGGCTTTGTGGTGCAAGTTTCTTCGGAATAACCAGTTTTTACACAAACTGGAAATGTTTGAACTTCTTGTGCTCCTATAAGACCTCCAGAAATTGATTGAATTTCTTGTTGAGACTTAAGCGACATTGAAACCATCATATAAAATGGAAGTAAAACAACTATTGCACCTATTATTAAAATGCTATGCTTCCAACCTTCACCAATATATTGTTTAGCTTGCATTAATAGTGAACCCTCTTCTCAATGACATATCTTTGGAAAAAAGTTAATATCAATATAAAGCCAATAAAGACAACAGTAATAGCTGCACCAATACTTGTTAAGTTTTGTTGGATAGCTTTTTCAAAAATTGCATACATCATTACGTACGTAGTTTTAGATGGACCGCCTTTAGTTAGTATTTCAATTGTATCAAAAACTTGAAATGTTCTGATTGTTGTAATTGTTACCACAAACAAAGTTGTAGGCCCAAGCATTGGCCAAGTTACAAGTTTAAATTGCTCCCATGTTGATTTCGCCCCATCCATTTCTGCTGCTTGATATAATTCTCGAGGAATGCCTGTTAGGCCTGCTAAATATAAAACCATATTAAAACCAAATGCTTGCCAAATTCCTATAAAACATATCGTCCATATTGCTGTGCCTTTTTCTTTTAACCAATATGGAAAATCCATATTGTTTTCACAAGCTACATGATACCAACTTTGTTGTGAGTCTACCCATGGTAACCAATGCAAACCTAGAATAAATTCTCTTACACCACCGCAACCATTAGCTAAAAAATTATTAACAATACCAAGTGTAGGGTGAAGAGTAAATTCCCATGCTATTGCCATAGCAAGAAGAGTCGCCATAACAGGAAGGAAAAAAATTGTTTTATAAATATCAGCTCCAAACCTAAGTGAATTTAATAGCATTGCTGCACATAAACCTAGTACAACTGAAATAGGCACTACTACGATTACATAGGTTGCTGTAGCCCAAATCATTTTCACATATGTTTTTCTTGAAAACATTTTTTCATAATTTTCAAGCCCTATCCATTCGAGAGATTTATTACCTAAATTATAATCAGTAAAAGAAATTCCACCCGCAAGAAATAATGGAAAAATTAATATAATAATCATTAGTATTATTGCAGGCGCAATAAACCAAATATGTGCTTTGGAATTATGCATTATTAAACTTTATCCTTTTTCCTTCTTGATTAAACAATAAAGCTTTATCTGAAACTCTTTTAATATTTACTTTTGAGCCATTAGAAATTTGATGAGTTAATTGAGGTATACCTCTTACAATAATTCTACTCATTCCCTCTTCTGTGTTGACATGAAAGAAAATGTCAGAACCTAAATTCTCTCTATAAGCTACTGTTGCACTAAAAGTATTTTCATCACTTTGATTTGTAATTTCTAAATGTTCTGGTCGAATTCCAATATTTAATTTTGAATTTGTTTCTAAACTTTTTCTTTTTAAACTAACATTTAAAAAACTTACGGTTCCACTTGAATCTGATGAGCCACTAAAAATATTTATCTTAGGGCTTCCTACAAATTGAGCCACACTCAATGATGAAGGATTATCGTATACTTCCTGAGGAGTATCTAATTGTAATAGATTTCCATCAATCATAACAGCCATTCGAGAAGACATAGTTAATGCCTCTGCTTGATCATGAGTAACATAAACAAATGTAGTTTTGAGTGAGTTATGAAGCTCAGATAATTCTGAGCGCATATGAACTCTTAACGCTGCATCCAAATTCGAGAGAGGTTCGTCCATTAAAAAAGCAACAGGCTCTCGTACCATCGCTCGACCAAGAGCTACTCTTTGCCTTTGCCCTCCAGATAGTTGACCTGGTTTTCTATCAAGTAGTTCAGAGATTTTTAGTGTTTCAGAAGTTTTGTTTACTAATTGGTTTATAGACTCAGTTTTATTTTTTTTATTTGGTGAAAAGTTTCCAATCAACGGTAGTCTTTCAAATGAATTATAATCTCGAAGTCTTAATGGAGTTTCCAGATTTCTTCTCACTGTTAAATGGGGATAGAGTGCATAAGATTGGAATACCATAGCTAGATCTCTCTCACTGGCTCTAATTTTATTAACATTTTTATCATCAATTAGGACATCACCAGAAGTTTGTTGCTCTAGCCCAGCTATTATTCGAAGTAAAGTTGATTTGCCGCAACCAGATGGGCCAACTAAAGTTAAGAATTCTCCATCTTTTATGTCTACATTAAGATCTTTTAACACTTGGGTCGACCCGAATGATTTTGAAATATTTCTAAGTGATATGGTTCCCAATTTAACCCTCCGTTTTTTTAATATATACGTTTTATAAAATTTTATAATATTTTAGAATATTTTAAATCATTTTATTTCATTTTTATTTCAATTTTATGAACATATTTTCAAATTATTATTGAGTTTAGCTAACATATAACTATAAATTCGTATTTTTAATTATATATAAAGTAACAATTGTGACCGAAAATCTAGAAATTAACAAAAGAGAGTATCCAAGTTCTTTTTCAAAGACTGCAATAGTAATTTGTCTTGATGGAAGTCAAAAAGAGTATCTTGAGGAGGCATCAAAATCAAATCTTACACCTAATCTTGATTCTCTAATTGCTAATGGAGAGAGTTTATTAGTTCATAGTGCTATACCAAGCTTTACAAATCCAAATAATATATCAATTGTAACAGGACAACCTAGTTCTGTGCACGGAATATGTGGTAATTTTTTTTACACTCCTGAAACAGGTGAAGAAGTAATGATGAATGATCCAAAATATATGCGTGCGCCCACAATTTTTGAAAAATTTTATAATTCTGGCTCAAAGATTGCTCTTGTTACTGCTAAAGATAAGCTAAGAACTCTTTTAGGGAATGGTCTAAACTTTAATGATAATCGCGCAATATGTTTTTCTGCAGAAAAATCTGATCAGGCAACAAAAGAACTTAATGGTATCGACAATGTTAATGACTGGTTAGGAATGCCTGTTCCAGAAGTATATTCAGAGGGTCTTTCCGAGTTTGTAATGGCAGCTGGAGTTAAACTACTTGAGGAATTTAAGCCAAACATAATGTATTTATCAACAACAGATTATATTCAGCACAAGTATGCACCAGGCAATGAAATAGCTAATAAGTTTTATGCTATGTTTGATAAATATATCGGTCTTTTAAATAAGGGGGATGTATCAATAATTATTACAGCTGATCATGGTATGAAACCTAAATCAAAAGACGACGGTTCACCCAATGCAATTTTTTTACAAGATTATCTTGATAAAAAATTTGAACCTAACGTTGCAAAAGTCATCTTACCAATAACAGATCCTTATGTTGTCCATCACGGATCACTAGGTTCATTTGCAACAATTTACCTTGAAGATAAAACTAAAGTTAATGACGTTATAGAATCAATTAAAGAAATTAAAGATATAGAAGTAGTTTTAACTAAAGATCAAGGTTGCGATACATACAACCTTCCGCCTGATCGGATGGGCGATATAATA
>CACPNW010000017.1 GCA_902635455.1 uncultured Alphaproteobacteria bacterium
TAATAATTAAGATCTGGATTTATATTAAAACTTAGCCCATGATAAGTTATCCATTTTCTTAATCTTAAACCTATAGCTCCAATTTTTTCTTCTTTTTTAAGATAGTTGTTTTTATTTTTAGTTACCCAAATTCCAACGCGATCTTCAAAAGTTTTAGCTTCAATATCGTAATGTTTAAGAAATTTTATAACTGATCTCTCAATTAAAGAAATAAACTTCCTTATATCTTTTTTCCTTTTGTTTAAATCAATTAAAAAATATACAATTCTTTGTCCAGGTCCATGATAAGTTGTCTTACCTCCTCTATTAGTTTTAATAATAGGTATATTATTTTTTTTGCTTATAATCTCATCTTCACTAGAATTCACACCTTGGGTATAAATACTATTATGATTAAGAAACCATATTAGTTCTTTTTCTTTACCTTTATAAATTTCACTAACTCTTTTCTCCATTAGCCTTATGGAATCAGCGTAATTTACTATTTCGTCAGTAATTATTAAATCAATATCCTTCATTCTATTTTATTAGATTTGTTGATAGTTAATATCGTATCTGTTATTTAAATCTACAATATAAGCGGCTGTGGCGGAATTGGTATACGCGCAGCGTTGAGGTCGCTGTGGGATTTTCCTGTGGAAGTTCAAATCTTCTCAGCCGCACCAGTATAATATGAATATAGAAATTATTAAAGATAAGAAAAATGAAGAATTTTCAAGAGAAAAATCTATTAACTTAATAACTGATTATGTAAATCAATCTAAAGATATAGATTTACAAAATCATATAAAAGAATTGCATAATGCTGATATCGCAGACATTTTACATAATTTAGATCCCGAAATTAGAATTGTATTTATTGAAAAAATCAAATCTAATTTTGATCCTGAAATTTTAACTTATTTGAATGATAGCTTAAGAGACGAAATAGTTGAAGAGCTTGATGTTAAGCAATTAGCTAGTAATTCAAAAACACTAGAAATTGATGATGCAGTAGATTTGGTAGAAGACTTTGAAAAATCAGACCAAAATACTTTTTTAGAAAATATAGAAGAAAATGAAAGAAAACTAATTGAAGAAGGGCTGAATTATCCTGAGGATTCAGCAGGCAGACTCATGCAACGAAATTTTGTATCTTTTGAAGACTCATGGAATGTTGGTCAAGCTATAGATAATCTGCGTCAAAATAAAAAGAACTTACCTGAGGATTTTTATGAAATTTATTTAATAAATAACGATAAAAGAATTTCAGGAACTGTCCCCTTGGGGAGATTAATGGGTTCTAAGAGAGAAATCAATTTATCTGATATTAAAAATAAAAAAACTAGAAAAATCAAAGTTAATATTGATCAAGAAGAAGTCGCATTTCTTTTTAACAAATATGGACTAGTTAGTGCTCCAGTAATAAATGAAAATGAAAATATTATTGGATCAATTACGGTTGATGATGTAGTTGATGTTATTGAGGAAGAGCGTGAAGAAGATATATTAAAACTTGGAGGCGTGGGTCAAACAGATATTTACGATGCTGTTATTAATACTACCAGATTAAGATTTTCTTGGTTATTTTTAAATTTATTAACAGCTATAATAGCCTCATTTGTAATAAGTTTTTTTCAGACATCGATTGAAAAAGTAGTTGCTTTAGCAGTTTTAATGCCAATTGTTGCATCTATGGGTGGTAATGCAGGTACGCAAACCTTAACAGTTTCAGTAAGAGCTCTTGCAATAAAGGAATTAAATCCAACAAATGCTATGAAAATAGTTTTAAAAGAAACTTTTATCGGAGGTATTAATGGTATTATTTTTGCAATTATTACTTCATTAGTTTCAATGTACTGGTTTCAAGATATTATGTTAGGATTAATAATTGGTTTGGCTATGGTCTTAAATTTGATTTTAGCTGGGTTTGCAGGAACTATAATTCCTCTAACTTTAGACAAATTTAAAATTGATCCAGCTCTGGCATCAGGAGTAATCCTTACAACGATTACAGATGTATTTGGCTTTTTATCTTTTTTAGGTCTAGCTAGTATTTTTTTATTTTAGTGCTTTTTATTTGATTATCTTGAAGCAATCAAAAATTTAGTTTAATTAAATATAATTAAAAAGGAAAACTTATGAAAAATAATCGTATACTTTTGAATGAATTGATTACTATAAACGGTGTTAACTCATATTTAGTTAATATTTTTTTAATTTTAATTGGAACATTTATTTTAGCTATATCTGCTAAAGTACAAGTTCCTTTTTGGCCTGTTCCTATGACCATGCAAACGTTTGTAGTTTTTTTAATTGGCATGACATATAGTGTACGCTTATCCTTTTTAACTCTCCTAACATATTTAGCAGAAGGCGCATTTGGACTTCCGGTATTTGCTGCAGGAGGAGGACTTGCATATTTAGTTGGCCCAACAGCAGGTTATCTTTATGGTATGCTTGTTGCAGCTATTGTTATTAGCTTTTTTGCGGGCAAAGGTTTTGGAGTTTCATATATAAAAACTACATTAACATTATTGTTAGGCTCAATAATTATTTTCTCTTTTGGAATTTTTTATCTTGGTAGTCTAATAGGTTTTGAAAAGGCATTTCAAGCAGGTTTAATACCATTTATTCCAAGTGAAATTTTCAAAATAGCTTTAGCAGTTTCAATCATTCCAACAGTTTATAATTATATTCGTTTAAAATAACTAAATGAAAATAGGCATAGATGTCGGTGGAACAAAGACCGAAGGTATAATAATTGAATCAGAAGGTAAAGAACTTGATAGAAAAAGGATCCATACTGAAAAAAATTATAAAGGCACTATTGAGGGTATAGTTTCAATTATTAATCATTTTGAAAATGAATATGGCAAATGTACTTCTATTGGAATTGGAATGCCTGGTGCTATATCGAAAGACACTGCCTTAATTAAAAATGCTAATTCAGTTTGGTTAAATGGTAAGGCATTTAAAAAAGATCTAGAAAAAAAATTAAATAGAAAAATAAATTTAGCCAATGATGCAAATTGTTTTGCTTTATCTGAGGCTATAGACGGAGCAGGTAAAGATGGAAAAATAGTCTTTGGTGTTATACTAGGCACAGGTGTCGGAGGAGGCATAGTAGTTGATAAAAAAATACTAGAAGGAAAAAATTCTATTTGCGGCGAGTGGGGACATATTCCTTTACCAAATAGAACAGAAGAAGAAAAAAAATATGTTAAGGATTGTTATTGTGGAAAAATAGGTTGTATGGAAACTTACATTTCTGGACCAGGATTTGCTTCATGCTTTAATTTAAAAAATAAAAAAAATTTCGACTCTCATAAAATTATCGATGGCTATTTAAAAAATGACCAAAACTGTATTGATGCTATTAAAATGTATGTGGATCATTTTGCTAGAGGGCTTTCAGTTGTGTGTAATATAATTGATCCTGATATAGTAGTTTTAGGTGGCGGTATGTCGAATATTGAATATATTTATGAAAATATTGACGAAGCTATGGCTAAATATATTTTTAGTGACACTTTTAATACAAAAATTAAAAAAAACTTACATGGTGATTCTGGGGGTGTCAGAGGTGCCGCCTGGTTAGCTTAAATTCCTGCCATAGAAATATATTTAATTTCTAGATAATCTTCTAAACCGTATTTTGAGCCCTCTCTACCAAGACCTGATTCTTTTACACCTCCAAAAGGAATTTCTGCTTTAGTGGGTAAACCAGTATTTACACTGACTATACCATATTCGAGTGCTTCAGCAACTTTCCATATTCTACCAATATCTCTTGAATAAAAATAAGAAGCTAGTCCAAAAGGTGTATCATTTGCCATATTTATTACTTCTTCATCATTTTTAAATTTATAAATAGGTGCTACAGGGCCAAATGTTTCTTCAAAGGTAATTTTAGCTTTTGTTGTTACGTTTGATAAAACTGTTGGTTGATAAAAATTTCCTCCTAATTGGTGCACATCACCCCCAATAGCTATTTTTGCTCCAGAATTAACTGCATCATTAACATGATCTTTAACTTTTTTTAACGAAAACTGATCTATTAATGGACCTGAATTAGTTGAAGTTTCTAAACCATTGCCAACTTTAATTTTAGAAACTTCTTGCACAAATTTTTGCAAAAATTCATTATAAATATTTTCATGAACAAAAATTCTATTAGCACAAATACATGTTTGTCCTGAATTTCTAAATTTACTCATCATTGCTCCACTAACTGCTTCATCAATGTTTGCATCTTCAAATACAATAAAAGGTGCATGACCTCCTAATTCCATTGAAACTTTTTTTACAGTTGAAGAACTTTGTTTTAGTAAGATTTTTCCAACTTCTGTTGATCCAGTAAAAGATATTTTTTTTACCATTGGATTTTCAGTTAATTCTTTTCCAATTTCAGAAGCAGATCCAGTAACAACATTAAAAACCCCATCAGGAAATCCAGCTTCTTGAGCTAAGACAGCTAAAGCTAAAGCTGAAAACGGGGTTTGGCTTGCAGGCTTAATTACTACTGGGCAGCCAACGCCAAGTGCAGGTGCACATTTTCTTGTAATCATAGTGCTTGGAAAATTCCAAGGAGTTATAGCGCCCACAACACCTACCGGCTGCTTAATTACTACTATTCTTCTATCAGGCAGAGGGTCAGGAATAATATCACCATAAACTCTTTTTGATTCTTCAGCATAAAATTCAATATAAGTTGTTCCCATTAAAATTTCACCTTTTGATTCCGCTAAAGGTTTTCCTTGTTCAACAGTCATTATATGAGCTAAATCATCAAGGTTTTTTAAAATTAGATCATGCCATTTTTTTAATACAATTGATCTTTCTTTTGCTGTTTTTTCTTTCCAATTTTTAAAAGCTAGATTTGCTGACTCTATAGCACTTCTAGTTTCATCTTTTCCACATTTTGGGACTTTACCAATTGTTTTTTGAGTAGCAGGATTATCTACGTCAATAGTTTCTCCATTTATGCTTTTTATCCATTTGCCACCAATGTAACACTCTTCTTTGAATAACGATTTATTTTTTAATTCCATGTATATTTTTCTACAAATTTAAATTAATAGTTTTTTTAAACAATAATTTAATGATAGTGAAATGACAATAGTAAACTCTTGGAATGAATGGGATCAACTTAAACATGTAATAGTTGGATTAGCTGATAATGCACATATTCCCCCTATGGAGCCTGCTTTAGAACCAAAAATAAGCGAAGATAGTGGAATGAAAGGGTCACACGGACCTAGAACGCTTGAAGCCATTCAAAAAGCAAATGACCAGTTAAATAATTTTACTAAAATATTAGAGTCATTTGATATAAAAGTTGATCGACCAACAGCAATAGATTTTAGTCAACAAGTGTCTACACCAGATTGGAAAAATGAAGGGATGTTTGACTGTATGCCTCCTAGAGATGTTATATTAACTGTAGGTAATGAAATGTTAGAAGCGCCAATGTCATATCGATGTAGGTGGTTCGAATACATTGCCTACAGACCACTTTTGGAAAAATATTATAACGAAGATCCTAACATGCGTTGGGAAGCTTCTCCTAAACCAAGATTAACTAACAAAACTTATAAAAAAAATTATTTACATAAAGGAATAACTACAGCTGAAAGATATAAGAAGATAGAAGATCGTGATTTTATATTAACTGAGGAAGAGCCATTGTTTGATGCAGCAGAAGTTTTAAGGTTTGGAAAAGATTTATTTTATCATAATAATTTTACTTCAAATTTGAAAGGACTGAATTGGTTAAGAAGACATTTTCCCAATCATAGAGTTCATCAAATAAACTTGCCAGGCGATTTAATACCAACTCATATTGATGCTTGTTTTACTCCTGTTAAGCCAGGAATAATGTTAATAAACCCAAATAGAAAACTATCTAATGAACAACGAAATATTTTTGAAAATAATAAATGGAAAATTATTGAAGCAGAGCCTTCTATACATAATGCTCCACCTCCAATGTGCTATTCATCAATTTGGTTATCAATGAATGTGTTAATATTGAATCCAAAAACTATATGTGTAGAAGCCAGTGAAACAAAAATGATTAAACAGATGGAAAATTTAGGTATGGAAGTTGTACCTGTACCTTTTAGAGATGCTTATGCTTTTGGTGGAAGTTTACATTGTGCAACTACTGATGTTTATCGTGAAGGCGAATGTGAAGATTATTTTCCAAACCAATCATGAATAATTTTAAACAAATAGACGTAGAACCAAAATTAGCTTCCGCAATTAATCCAAGAATAGGGTTGATTGCCCTTTCAACTGATTTTACTATAGAACAAGATTTTCGACGTATTTGTTATAATTTGCCTGTAGATATATTTGTTAATCGAATACCATTTGATAATCCTTTAAATCATGAAAATTATCTTAAAATGGCTGATCATCTTCCAAATATCGCAAAAAATATTTTACCAGACCAAGAATTAAATACTTTAGCATACGGCTGTACATCTGGCACAGTTGCTATAGGTGAAAATATTATAGCTAATCAAATATATAAATCAAAACCTAATACATATGTCACTACTCCTATCACAGCAGCATTAAAAGCTTTTTCAAATCTTAATATAAAAAAAATATCTGTACTTACTCCATATCCAAAAAATATTAATGAAACAGTTTTCAATTACCTTTTAAAAAACAATATTGATGTATTAAACTTTAGCTCATTTAATTTAAATTATGATTCTGAAATAGCTAGAGTTGACCCAAAACATATAATTAAAACTATTAAAGATATGGAATATGCAGATTCTGATGCAATTTTTGTTTCATGTACTGCATTAAGAATGGTAGAAGTTTTACAAGAAGCAGAAGACAATATTAACAAAATAATTATATCAAGTAATCAATCAATTATATGGGATTCTCTTCGTTCAGTAAAAATAAATGACAAGATTGCAAATTATGGAAAATTATTTTTGAATTAATTTATGGTAAATATGTTAAATTTAGAAGATTTTAAAAAAGCACACAAGTCTATTTCTCCTTATATAAGTTACACACCTTTAATACATTCCATGCCTCTTTCAAAAAATTTAGAGGTGTATTTAAAGTTAGAATGTTTACAAGTTACCGGCTCTTTTAAATTAAGAGGAGCAACAAATAAACTATTGAACCTTACTGCAGAACAAAAAAACAAAGGAGTTATAGCTGTTTCAACTGGCAATCATGGAAAAGGTGTAGCTCATGCAGCTAAGCAAGTTGGGATTAAATCAACTATATTTATGTCAAAAATGGTTCCTCAGCACAGAAAAGAAGCGATAGAATTATTAGGTGCGCAAGTAGAAATTATTGGAGAAAATAGTGATGAAGCAGATTTGTATGCAAGAGAATTTGCTAAAAAAAATAATATTACTTTAGTTCATCCTTTTGATGATTTGGATGTTATTACTGGTCAAGGTACGGTTGGTTTAGAGATGTTAGAAGTTATGCCTGATATTGATTCAGTTATCATACCTACTTCTGGTGGAGGGTTAATAGGAGGAATAGCTCTTGCTATTAAATTACAAAAACCTAATGTTAAAATTATTGCTACTTCAATGAAAAGAGGACCATCAATGTATGAAAGTTTAAAAGCTGGAAAACCAGTTGATGTAAAAGAAGAAGAAACTCTTGCAGATTGTCTTGGTGGGAGTATTGGCTTAAACAATCAGTATACTTTTGGAATATGCAAGGATGTTATTGATGATTTTATTTTAATAGATGAACCTAAGATAGCTGAAGGCATTAAATTTAATTTTGAGAAACACAAATTAGTAACAGAAGGTGCTGCAGCTACAAGCATTATGGCTGTAAAAGATAATCTATCTTCATATTTCGGTAAAAATACAATTTGTTTACTTTGTGGTGGCAATATAGATTCAGAACTATTTGGAAAAATTATTTCATGACAATTATATTAAATTCTGATGATATAAAAAAATGTATTCAACTTAATGATGAGCTCATACCTATTATTGAAGAAGCATTTAAAAGTTTAGCTTTAGGCAAAACTGTTATGCCACCAATTTTACGTCTTGATATTGAAAAATATCATGGAGAATCAGATGTTAAAGCAGCATATATAGATGGCTTAGATAGTTATGCTATAAAAGTTGCTTCTGGATTTTTTAATAATCCAAAATTAGGCATTCCTTCTAGTAATGGTTTAATGATTTTATTAGATTCACAAACAGGTGTCATAAAAACTGTTTTATTGGATAAAGGTTACTTGACTGATGTCAGAACAGCAATAGCAGGAGCTATATCAGCTAAATACTTATCTAACTCCGACTCTAGTATAGCTGGAGTTATAGGAGCGGGAATACAAGCAAGATTACAACTTGAATCATTATTATTAGTTCGCAAAATCAATAAAGCTTATATCTGGGCAAGAGAAACTGAGAAGGCCAATAAGTTTTGTGAGGAGCTTAAGCACCTCAATATTAATTTAGAAGTTTGTAAATTAATTGAGGATGTGGTTAAAAAATCTGATATTGTTATAACTACTACTCCGAGCAAGACTCCGTTGATTAAAAATGATTGGTTAAAAAAAGGTTTGCACATAACTGCAATGGGTTCAGATGCTGAAATGAAAAATGAATTAGAACCTCTTATTGTTAAAAGCTGCGATTATTATATTCCAGATAGTTTATCTCAAACAAAGATATTAGGTGAATTGCATCATGCTATAAATAAAAATATAGTACCAGCTGACAAAACTTATAATGAGTTGGGAAATATTATTTTAAATCCAAATTTAGGCAGAAAAAACAAAGATGATATAACTATTTGCGATTTAACTGGAACAGGGGTTCAGGATACGGCTATAGCAAGACATACTTTTGAGAAGGCTACTAAACTTAAGTTAGGAACAAAAGTAGGTTAATTTATGAATAAATCTATTGTTAATAAAACTTCAGAATATTTTAATAAAAAAGGTATAATTCTTCCAACTATATCAGAACTTGCCAACCCTCATATTATTAACCAAGAATATAAAGATAAATTAAAAACTTTAGATAAAAATTCCGTCGATCCATTAAATTTATTTAGAGTTCATTGGTTTAATAATAGGGATCACTCTGATTTTTCAAAAGTACCAGAGCATATTGTTTTACCAAATGAATTCACTGGAGTAGATGCAAAAATCATAGTTAACATAGGAAGATTGTTTCCTCTTATTACTGCACATAAAGTATTAGCAGCTTATGGATGCCTGTTGCCAAGAATTTTGAATGGAACTTTTGATTATGAAAAAAATAAAGCAGTTTGGCCTTCAACAGGAAATTATTGCAGAGGAGGTGTTGCAATTTCTAAGATACTGGGTTTAAAGAGCGTTGCTATTTTGCCTGAAGGTATGAGTGCAGAACGTTTTGCATGGTTAGAAGAATGGGTTTCAGATAAAAATGATATTATTAAAACAACTGGAACTGAAAGTAATGTTAAAGAAATATATGATGCATGTAATGAATTAAAAAAAGATCCCAGTAATGATATTATAAATCAATTTGATGAATATTATAATTATGCAATTCATCGAGCCGTAACAGGGCCCTCTTTTGAAAAGTCTTTTTTGCAAGTAAAAGGAAATTCAAATTTAAAACCAAAATTCTATGTTAGTGCTTCAGGTTCTAGTGGAACTTTAGCTGCAGGAGATTATTTAAAAGATCACTTAGGTACAAAAATTGCAGTAGTTGAAGCTACAGAATGCCCAACTTTACTTAATAACGGATATGGAGAACATAATATTCAAGGAATTGGAGACAAGCATGTTCCTTTGATTCATAATGTGATGAACACTGATTTTGTTGTAGGTATTTCAGATAAAGCAACAAATAATCTCAATATGATTTTTAATACAGAGATTGGTCAAAAATATTTAACTACGAAAAAAGGTTTTGATGTTAACTTTATTAATAGATTGCCAGAATTTGGTTTTTCTACAATTGCAAATATTCTAGCTTCAATTAAGTTGGCTAAGTACATGCATCTAGGAAAAGATGATGCAATTATTACTGTTGCAACCGATGGAGCTGATTTATATCTCTCAGAACTTGAAAAGACAAAACAAGAATTTAAAGGAATTTATGATGAAACTTCGTGTGCAGAGATTTATGGTCAATATCTTAAAGGTATTACTTCAGATCATACCATGGAACTTAATCAGAGAGAAAAAGAAAGAATTTTTAATCTTGGTTATTATACTTGGGTTGAACAACAAGGTATAGATCTAGAAGATTTTGATAAAAGAAGGGATCAGAATTTCTGGAATGAGCACTATGAAAACATGCTTTCTCTTGATAATCAAGTTAAAGAATTTAATAATATGTAATTAAATGAAAACTAAAAGCTTGCATAATTATCTAGTCGAGTGGAGACAAGATTTGCATATGAATCCTCAAATAAGTTTTGAAGAAGAATATGCATCAAATAAAGTTTCTAATTTGTTGAAAGAATTTGGTATTGAGGTTCATCAGGGTATTGCAAAAACTGGAGTAGTAGGTGTTTTAAAAAAAGGAACTAGTAATAAAAGTATTGGTATTAGGGCTGATATGGATGCATTGCCTATAAATGAAATAAACAATTTCTCATATAAATCTAAAATAGAAAATAGAATGCATGCCTGTGGACATGATGGACATACAACCATGTTGTTGGGCGCAGCAAAATATTTAGCCGAACAGGGTGATTTTGATGGAACAATTTATTTTATTTTTCAACCTGATGAAGAAAATTGTTTTGGTGCAAAAACAATGATTGAAGAAGGACTTTTTACTAAATTTTCCATAGACGAAGTTTATGGTATGCATAATATTCCTGGGATGGAAGTTGGAACATTTGGAACAAGAAAAGGTGCAATTACTACGAGTGAAAATTTATTTGAAATATCATTTGAAGGGAAAGGAGGCCATGCTGCCTTACCTCATATGGGACAAGATACATTGACAATAGGCAGTCAAATCATTGTTGCTTTGCAAACAATAGTATCCAGAAAACTCAACCCTGTTGATCCAGGAGTTGTTTCAGTCACCGAATTTATAACCGATGGAAAAAAAAATATATTGCCAGGCAAAGGTTTAATAAAAGGAGATGCTAGAGCCTTGTCTGAAGATTCAAATATTATTATAGAACAAAGCATGCGTCAGATTGTTAAAGGTATTTGTGAGGCCTATAATGTTTCGTATGAAGTAAGTTATAAAACAACTTGTCCTATGACTTTTAATGAATCTAAGCAAGCAGATTCAGCTACTAAAGCTGCAAAAAGTTTATTAGGTGAAAAAAATACTAATGGAGATATTGAGCCAAGACAGTTTTCTGAAGATTTTTCTATCATGTCAAAAGAAAAACCTGGATGTTTTGTCTTGATGGGTAATGGAACAAAAGGATCTCATGGAAGGCCTTTACATGCTGCAGATTATGATTTTAATGATGAATTATTAGTAACTGGCTCTTCTTATTGGGTAGAATTAGCTGAACAACAGTTGAGATAATTATAATTTTTTTGAGAAGGAGGATCATAAATGTTCAAAAATAATTTAAATAAACTCCGAGAAAAAATGAAGGAAAGTAGTATTGATTTAGCAGTTATAACTGATGATGATAATCTTTATTATTTTACTGGATACCATGATTTTCTTCATATGGATTTTAATAGACCTACTATACTTCTTGTTCCCAAAGATGATCAGAGTGTATTAATCACACCTTTGCTAGATGTTTTATTAGTTCCTGAAGATACTCCTGTAGATAAAATTGAAACATGGAACGATGGTATTGGTGAGGAATGGCGGGAATTTTTACCAAAAGTTATAAAAAAACACACTAACATTTATTATGAAAAATTTAAAATAAACGCAACTGTAAGTAATTATTTAGCAGAGTTAATAAGTGACCAAGCTTTTGGAAATATTACACCTATTTTAAATGATATTCGTATGATTAAGTCAGATGAGGAACTAAAAATTGCAAGACACACAGGAGAAGTTGCATTGGCAATGATGGAAGGAGCCAAATCTGTTATTGGTCACAACGTACCTGAATATGAAATTGCCTTGGCTCAGGCGCAAGCAGGCACAAGAAAGGCAGCAGAATTATTAAAATCACATTATCCTAATAGTGTTAATATGTCCCCAAACATTCATTTTTTAGCAGCTATAGCATCAGGCAAAGATTTGCCCAAAACTCATCATCGGGCTTCAACAAAAGTTATTCAAAGAGGAGACCCGATATTTGTATGCTATTGTGGATCTGCAAATTTTCATAGATTTAAATTAGGTTTCGATCGCATTTTTTGGGTTGAAGAAATCAAACAAAAGGATCAAATAAAAGCTTTTGAAGTAGCGGTAAAATCTCAAAAAGCTGCCTTAGATATGCTTCGTCCTGGCGTAACAGCAGAAGAAGTTCATGCTGCTTATGCTGATACGGTACAATCAGAGGGCTACCCTTATCCTACTTTTCGCTGTGGTCGTGGCACGGGTTTTAGCTTTTTAGAAGAACCTCAACTTGTTGTTGGCAACAAAACAGTTTTAAAGCCAGGAATGGTATTTGCAGTAGATGGTGGAGCAAGCGCCAAAGATTTTCGATCTCAAGTAGGAGATAGTTTTATAATTACACAAGATGGATATGAACAAATAACACATCATTCAAAAGCTGTAGAAGATTTAATTATTGATTAATGCAAAAAATAAAACTTTACAACGCACATTGTTGTGGTGAAATTGGCGATGTAGTTATTGGATTAGATAATTTAAATTTTAATTCTCCAAAAGAAGGGGCAATTGCTCTTTTTAAAGATCAAAAATGGAGAAATTTTTTTTTAAATGAACCTCGAGGAGGCGTATTTAAACATTGTAACATTATTGTAAAAACTTCAGATCCTATGGCTGATGCAGGTTTTATTATAATGGAACCAGAAGATAATCCACCTATGAGTGGGTCTAACTCTATATGTGTGTCTACAGTTTTATTAGAAAAAAATATTTTAAAGATGAATTATCCAACCACTACTTTGTGTCTTGAAGCTCCAGGAGGTTTGATTAAAGTAGTTGCTGAATGTCAGAACCATAAAGTAAAAAATGTTTCAATTTCAAATTTGCCATCATTTGTTGATAAAATAGATGTAGAATTAAAAACAAAACAATACGGCAGTATTATTGTAAGCACTGCTTATGGAGGTGACAGTTTTTTATTATGTGATGTAAATGACTTTAATTTAAAAATAATTCCTGATAATGCTAATTTATTTGTAAGCATAGCTCGTGAATTACTAAATGAAGCAAATGAACAAATTGGATTTAATCATCCAACAATGCCAGATTTAAACTACATTTCATTTTGTCAATTTATGGAACCCTTAGAAATAGATTCTAAGGGCCAAAAAACTGCTAAAAATACTGTTGTTATTAGACCTGGTAAACTAGATCGTTCTCCTTGTGGAACTGGTTCATCTGCACGACTGGCTTTGTTAAGAAAAAAAAATGAAATAGATATTGGCGAAAGAGTCATTACTCAATCAATAATCGGATCAACATTTGAATGTTTCATAGAGAGCGAAGTTTATGAGAACTCGAAGCAAATGATTATTCCAAATATTAAAGGTAGTGCTTTTATTACAGGGGAGCAGGTATTGTATAAAGATAACTCTGACCCTTTTCCAGAAGGATATCGATTAAATGATACTTGGCCTTTATAAAAAATAAATATAGAAGGTTTTTATGACTAGATTTAATGCATGGAATGTTTTTAAAAATGGTTTAAACGGACAGACAGGCTGGAGCAGACAATGGCGTGACCCTGAGCCTAAATCTGATTATGATGTTATAATAGTAGGTGGAGGTTTGCATGGTCTCGCTACTGCATATTACTTAGCAAAAAATCATAATATTAATAATATAGCAGTTATAGAAAAAGGATGGATTGGTGGAGGAAATGCTGGAAGAAATACAACAATTGTAAGATCAAATTATATGGTACCGGGAAATCATCAGTTTTATGAACATTCACTTAAATTATGGGAAAATCTAAGTCATGATTTAAATTACAATGTAATGTTCAGTCAAAGAGCTCATGTCGCCCTATTTCATAGTCCTGGTGCAAAAGATGCAAATGCAAGAAGGTATAATACTATGCGGTTAAATGGAACTGATGGTGAATTATGGAATCTTGATAAACTCAAAAAGAATATCCCTCATCTAAATTATAATGATGCTCGTTTTCCAATTATGGGGGCAGCAGTACAACCTCGTGCAGGTAATGCTAGACATGACTCTGCCGTATGGGGATATGCTAGAGCAGCAGATTCCCTAGGAGTTGATATTATACAAAACTGTGAAGTGACTGGTGTAAAAAGACTAAATGGAAATATAGAAAGTTTACAAACTTCAAAAGGAAACATTAAGGGAAAAAAAATAGGTTTCGCAGTTGCTGGAAATACTTCTAGGTTATGGCAAATGGCAGAATTAGGAAATTTACCAATAGAATCTCATAAACTTCAAGCTTTTGTAACTGAAGCGATTAAACCTTTTTTAGATCATGTGGTTGTATACGGAGTCGGTGGTGCACATTTTTATATTTCTCAATCTGATAAAGGAAGTCTAGTATTTGGTGGAGACTTAGATTGGTACAAGTCATATGCCCAAAGAGGAAATTTACCCATTGTTCAAGATGTTGCAGAAGCAGCAATGGCTATTTTACCATCAATAGGAAGGCTACGTCTTTTAAGACATTGGGCTGGAGTAATGGATATGTCAATGGACGGCTCATTTTTTATATGTAAAACTCCAATTTCAAATCTTTATCTTAATGCAGGTTGGAATTACGGTGGATTTAAAGCAAGCCCTGCATCAGGATGGTATTTTGCTGATTTAATAGCTAATGAACATCCGCATAAATATATTCAACATCATCACTTAGAAAGATTTGCACAAGGCATAAATTTAGATGAAAGAGGTGCAGGACCAGATCCGAAGCTGCACGGTTAATATGATAAGAATTAAATGTCCTTATTGTGGAGAAAGAGATCATAGTGAATTTGCTTATGGAGGAGATGCGTCAATAAAATATCCAGCTTTAGACGCCTCTAAAGATGAATGGACTAAAGCGATTTTTTTTCGTGAAAATATACGTGGTTTTCAGAAAGAAACATGGCATCATTTAAATGGTTGTAGAATGTGGTTAGAAGTAGAGCGTTGTACATTAACTCATGAAATTAAAAGTGTTAAACCATGCCATCCTGAGCTTCAAAAAATAATGGCTTCAAGCAAATGAAATCAAAAAGATTAGATAATTATGGAAAAATAAATCGAGAAAAAATTTTTTCTTTTAGTTGGGATAATAAAAATTATTATGGCTTTGATGGCGATAGTCTTGCTTCAGCTTTATTAGCTAACAACATACAAATTGTTGGCAGAAGTTTTAAATACCATCGTCCAAGAGGTATTATGTCATGTGGTGTAGAAGAATCTGGAGGTTTAGTTACTGTTGGTTCTCATGATAGAAAAGATCCCAATGTTAGGGCTACAACTCAAGAACTATATCAAGGTTTAGTAGCAACAGGTCAAAATGCCTTTCCAAATGTTAATTTTGATTTAGGCGAAGTTAATAATTATTTAAGTCGTTTTTTTGCAGCAGGTTTTTACTATAAAACATTTATGGGAATACCACCTTTTGAATGGGGGAGTGGCACCTCTATTTGGATGTTATTTGAAAAAATTATTCGAAAAGCAGCAGGGATGGGTAAATTATCACGTTTGCCTGATCCAGATAATTACGAACATGCTAATGATTTTTGCGATATTTTGATAGTTGGTTCTGGACCTTCTGGAATTGCTGCAGCTAAAGAAGCTGCTGATAAAAAACTAGATGTAATTCTAGTTGAGCAAGATAGTATTTTAGGAGGTGATCAAATAGCAGAAACTGATTTTGATTTCAAATCTGCTCGTGATGAACTTAAAAATCTTGGCGTTCGAATTATGAATAGAACTACAGCTTTTGGTTTATATGACAATTGTGTATTAGGACTTTTAGAAAGAATTACTGATCATGTTGGTGAAAAAAATGAAAATTTACCTCGTCAGAGATTTTGGACTATAAGAGCAAAACATATTATAGTAGGTTCAGGAGCTTTGGAACGTCATGTTTCTTTTAATAATAATGATATCCCAGGAGTAATGACAGTTAATGCATCAAAACATTATTTAAATAGATACGGTGTTTTAACTGGACAAGATATTGTTATTACAACTAACAATGATTCTGTTTATCAAACTGCACAATTATTATTTCAGGCGGGTGCAAAAGTAACAGTATTGGATTCTAGAAAAGAAGTTAATTTAGAAGAAAATATTTCAGATGGCATTCAAATAAGATTTGGATCAGTTCCCTATAATATAAAAGGTTCAAGAAGAATTAATAGTTTAGAAATAGCAGACGCATCACATAGTCCATATAAAAATATTGACACAATTAATTGTGATCAAGTTTTAATATCTGGTGGTTGGTCTCCTGCAATTCATTTGTTATCTCATAGAGGTGTTCGAGCTTCATGGAATGCAGAAAATTTATGTTTTCTTCCAGGTGATACAAAAGAAAATATTACTATGGTCGGTTCAGCAAGAGGAATATGGAACAAAGATGATTGTATTAAATCAGGTATCGCAGGAACTTTAGATGCGATGAATAAAATGGGCTTACCTAAAACAAATTATTTTTTTCCTAAAGAAGGGGGTTGGAAAAATTCAATCAAACCTCTTTATGAGGTTAAGTATAATAAATCTCGATCAAAAAGTTTTGTGGATTATCAGCATGATGTAACAGCTGATGATGTACGTTTAGCTCACCGTGAAGGTTTTATATCAGTAGAACATTTGAAGCGTTATACAACTTTAGGGATGGCAAATGATCAAGGTAAGATGGGCAACATTATAGGACTTTCTTTAATGGCTGAATTACTTAATAAGGAGATTCCAGAAGTTGGCACAACAGTATTTCGACCTCCTTATACACCCATTTCAATAGGTGCTCTTGCTGGTAGAAACGTTGGTAAACATTTTAGACCACTTCGAGTAACCCCTATGCATCAATGGAATTTAGATAACGGCGCAATAATGATTGAAGCAGGTCTTTATCAGAGGCCTTGGTACTTTCCTAAAAAAAATGAAACTTTGAGTGAAGCATATATAAGAGAAACCACAATTGTTAGACAATCAGTTGGAATGTGTGACGTTACATCCCTAGGAAAAATTGCTATTCAAGGACCAGATGCTACAGAATTTATAAATCGTTTATATACAAATCCATTTGCTAAATTGCCTATTAATAAAACTAGATACGGAATTATGTTACGAGATGACGGAATAGTTATGGATGATGGAACTTCATGGAGATTATCAGAAAATGAATATTTAATGACCACTTCAACTGCTCAAGCAGGTAAAGTAATGTCTTGGCTTGAGGAGTTATTGCAAGTAAGGTGGACTGATTTAAAGGTCAATGTAACAAGTATTTCAGAACAATGGGCCGCTGCCGCTGTGTCGGGACCTAAATCTAGAGAGGTGATTCAAAAATGTGTTGAGGATCCATCATTAATTGAAAATGAAAAACTACCTTTTATGGGTTTTATTTCTACTAATTTAAAAGGAGGCATACCTTGTAGAATAGTAAGGATTAGTTTTTCAGGTGAACTTGGTTATGAAGTTTATATTGTTTCTGATTACGCCAATACAATGGCGAATTTACTTTGGGAAGAAATACAAAAATTTGATGGTTGCTTATACGGATTAGAAGCTCTGGGTGCTCTTCGTGTTGAAAAAGGGCATGTGACTGGGGCAGAACTTGATGGAAGAGTTACAATTGAAGATGCTGGATTAGAGAAAATGGCTTCTACTAAAAAATCATACATAGGAAGTGCTATGAGAAAAAGAGGTATATTAGATTCAGAAGATAGAGAACAGCTTGTTGGTTTTTTTCCTGTCAATAAAAATGAAACTTTTGATGCAGGAACAATAGTTTGTGAAAAAAATAATATAAAAGGGTTTGGAATAGGGCGCATTACCTCAGTTACTCATTCTCCAGAGTTAGGCCATTGGATTGGTATAGGTTTTGTAAAAGGTGGTAAAGCAAAATGGGAAAACACTACTTTAATAGGTAGTGATCCTGTTAGAAATAAACAGATGGAACTGCAGGTTGTATCACCTCATATGATTGATCCAGAAGGAACAAGAATGCATGCTTAAAAGATACTCAGCTCTAGATTCAAATTATTTTTGTGGAAAATATCCTTTTGAAAATAATACATCTATTACTTTTAAAGAATGTAATAATTTAAATATACAACAAATAGCTTGTTGGCCAAATACTATATCTAAAATAGAATTTTTTTTCCAAAAAGAATTAAACATAAATCATTTACCTAATTTTAATAGAGGTGTAATTAAAAGTGAATTTTCAATTTGGAGAATGGAGCCACTAAAATGGTGGATTTTAGATAACACTCTATCTGTCTCTGAAGAATTAGGGACAAGTTTAGATATGTCACATGCCTTCACTTGTATTAATATTTCTGGAAATAAATCATCTTTATTGCTCAATAGACATTTGCCATTAGATCTTAGAGAGAAAATTTTCCCAGAGGCATCATCTGCTAGTGCTGCTATACATCATGTCAGTATAAAATTACTTAAGTTTTCTGCCAATAATTATTATCTTTTCATACCAAGGGGATTTGCCTTATCTATTTGGGAAATTTTATTAGAAACCTCTAAACAATTTGGATACGAAATTTTAAAAAGGCAATTAAGTTAATAGACAATTTTTTTAAAATGAATAGATATGCTCTATGAATTTTACTGCCGAAGAATATTCTAACAGATTAGCAAATGTAAAAAATAAAATGTCTGAAAAAGGCATTGATCTTCTTATTTTGTCAGATCCTTCTAACATGAATTATTTAACCGGATATGATGGCTGGTCCTTCTATGTTCCGCAAGGTGTTATTGTTGTAATTGATAGAGATGAACCTATATGGTTTGGTAGAAAACAAGATTCTAAGGGTGCAAGAATTACAACTTTTTTAAAAGATGAAAATATTTTAGGTTATCCTGAAAATTTAATTCAATCACCACCATCTCATCCATATGATTATGTAGCAAATTATATCCATGAAAATAAATGGGCAAATAAAAATATTGGAGTAGAAATGGATAGTTATTATTATACTGCAGAAAATCATAAGCGTTTGTTAAAACAATGCCCTAATGCAAAATTTATAAACGGTCATTTATTAGTAAATTGGGTTCGATATATAAAATCTGAAGCTGAGATTGCATACATGAAGCAAGGGGCAAAATTAGTTCAGGCAGGAATGCAAACAGCTTATAATGAAATCAAACCAGGTGTAAAACAAAGTTTTGTAGCAGGCAAAATACAAGAAACTCTTTTAGGGGGTAATGAAGAAACTCAAACTGGAGGAGAATATGCTGGATTGAATATGATTTTGGCAAGTGGAAAATCTGCTTCTGCATCTCATTTAACACCAACGGATAAAATTTTTAAAGATAATGAAGGTACTATAATCGAGTTAGGGGGTGTTAAGCATAGATATCACTGTGCTTTATCAAGAACTGTTTATATTGGTAAACCAGATCATAAAATAGAAGAAACTTTAAAAATTACAAATGAGGGAATTGAAAGGGCAATAGAGAAGACAAAGCCAGGAAACACATGTCATGATGTTGCTGTTGCATTTTGGGATGTTTTAGAGAAGTATGGTGTTGAAAAAGAATCTCGTTGTGGATATTCAATAGGTCTTGGTTACCCACCAGATTGGGGAGAACACACACTGAGTATTCGTAAGAATGAAAAAACTGTATTACATCCAGGTGTAACATTTCATTTAATGGCAGGAATGTGGATGGATACATGGGGTTTAGAGTTAAGTGAGTCAATTAGGCTGACAGAAAATGGATGTGAATTATTTTGTAATTTTCCAAGAAATTTGCATCTAGTTTAGAGATTAAAAAAAAATGAAAAAATTTTATATTGCAAAATCAAGAAGAATTAGAGCCACCCCTTATACTTCAAGGATTGAAAAACAAGGCTTGTCTTCCTATACTGTTTATAATCATATGTTGCTTCCTACAGGGTTTAATGAATCCTTAGAAGATGATTATCATCATTTAAAAAAATATGTGCAGGTTTGGGATGTTGCGGCAGAAAGACAGGTAGAAATTTCTGGTCAAGATTCTTCAAAACTTGTTCAATTAATGACTTGCAGAGATTTATCAAATTCAAAAGATGGAAGATGTTATTATTGTCCAATTATTGATGAAAATGGTGGTTTGATTAATGATCCAGTAGTTTTAAGGCATAATAAAGAAAAATGGTGGCTATCGATTGCAGATAGTGATGTAATTTTATATGCTAAGGGACTAGCTATAGGATATAAATTAAAAGTTAAAATAACTGAACCAAATGTAGATATATTCGCAGTTCAAGGTCCTAAATCTTATGCATTAATGGAAAAAATTTTAGGCCATGAAATTACCAAGCTAAAGTTTTTTGATTTTAGATATTTTGATTTTAAAGGTAGCAAACATTTAATTGCTAGATCTGGCTGGTCAAAACAGGGAGGTTACGAAATATATGTTGAAGATACTAAATCTGGCCTGTTATTATATGATCATTTATTTGATCATGGAAAAGAATTTAATGTAAAACCTGGATATCCTAATGCGATAGAAAGAATAGAAAGTGCTTTATTATCTTGTGGTAATGATTTTGATAATAATGACAATCCTTTTGAATGTGGATTTGATAAATATACAAACATTGATAGTGATGTAGAGTTTATAGGTAAAGATGCATTAAAAAATATCAAATCTAAAGACATAGCTAAGAAATTAATGGGTATCATGATTGATGTTAATTTTATTGATATGTCATCTTCAATTGAAATTAAGGATTTAAATAATACTATAATAGGAGAAGTAAGATCAGGAATTTATTCTCCTACATTTAAAAAAGTTATTGGAATATGTATGATTAACTTACCTTTTTATAGAGACTTTAAAGAATGTAATGTAGTAGTTAACGAAAATATTTGTGAGGCTAAGCTCTGCGAACTGCCTTTTATTTAAATTCAAAAATAATCAATCGTTATCATCACCACCTCCTGCGCCTTTATTTCTTGATTCATCAGACTCAGGAACAAATGTTTTATTTGCAAACATTGAAACCTCATACCATGCTTTTGTTTCTGGTTTCAAAGAACGAGAGAGGTTTTGTTGAATTTTTTTTTCTGAAATAATTTCACTACCTAAGTGATTGTTAGAGCTTATTTTATTTTTACTCATAAAAATTGCAATTTCATTTTTATTTAATAAATCCTTATTTTTTTTTGTGTAATAAATAATTTTATTATCAATTATTTCATAAATTTTCATCTCATCATCTGAATAACAATAAGACAGTTTAGACAACTTTAAAAATTCAGAATTTTTGTAAAGTAATGGTAAAAATAAAATACCTTCTTT
>CACPNW010000018.1 GCA_902635455.1 uncultured Alphaproteobacteria bacterium
ATGCTTTAATTAATTCAATAATTGGCCAGCAAATATCTGTGTCAGCTGCACAATCAGTAAAAAAGAAATTTTTTAAATCTAATAAAAACACAACTCCTAAAAAATTATTAAAAATAAATTCTCATACTTTAAAAAAAACTGGTTTATCCAAACAAAAAGTTAAATATATAAAGAATATTTCATCATTTTTTATTGAAAATAAAGAATTTATTAAACATATCAGTACTTATGATGAAGATATAATTAGGGAAAAAATGATTACAATTAAAGGTGTTGGAAATTGGACTATTGATATGTTTTTAATTTTTAGCTTAGGTAAATCTAATATCTTTCCTACAGGTGATCTAGGTTTCAATAAAGCTATTTCAAAATTATATAAAAAAAAATTACCATTAAAAGATCGATATTTAGCAAATTTATATAAACTTTGGTCTCCATATAGTTCTATGGCTACCTGGTATTTATGGAGATCCTTAGACCCTGAGCCAATTAATTATTAATTGTAGCACCCATTCTGATCCATTCTGCTATTTTATTTCTTTCAATTTCAGTCATACCAGTTACATTACCTGGAGGCATTATATCTGAGTCAATTGATTGAGATTTAATTTTATCTAAATTTTTCAATATATCTGATGAAGTATCAAAAACTATGCCTCCAGGAGGTTCTTCATATCCATCAAAGGAAGGTTTGCTAGCATGGCAAACTCCACATCTATATTTAATTATATTATTTATTTCAGTAAATGTGATATCTTCATTTACAACACTAGAATTCATTTTATCTATTTTAGGAAGAGAAACGTATAACATTAATAAAATCATTCCAACAGAAGCTATAGGTAAAATCCAAACTTTATGTTGTTTCTTATTTTTAAGATTAAAATAATGTCTAACTAAGGCTCCAATTAAGGATATAGCTGCAAGAATTAACCAATTATATTTATGTCCATAAGTAAAAGGGAAATGTGAACTTATCATAATAAATAATACAGGTAGAGTCATGTAATTGTTGTGAATGGATCGGTTTTTAGCTGATATTCCTTTTTGCAAATCAGGTTTTGTATTTGATAAGGCGGCATCAACCATGTCTTTTTGTGAAGGTATAATGACTCTAAATACGTTAGCAGCCATAATTGTACCTAGGCATGCCCCTACGTGAATATAAGCAGCTCTTGATCCATAAATCTTACTCAATAAATAAGCTCCTAATGTAGCTAAAATAAAACAAGAAATAGTAAATAGTAATGAATTATTTATAAGATTTGATTTACAAAGATAATCATAAATCAACCAAGATCCAACAAGAAAAGACAATGAAATGATAATTGCATTAAAGACACTGATGTCATTAATATTTTTATCAATCATAATAGATTCTGCATTAAGATAATAAACAAGAATCAAGAGTACTATTCCACTTATCCAAGTCGAGTAAGCTTCCCATTTAAACCAGTGTAATTCTTTTGGGAATTTTGTTGGTGGTCCTTTTAGTTTATTAATATGATAAAAGCCTCCTGAATGAACAGACCATAATTCTCCATCGATTTTTTCATCATTAAGATTTCTATCAAGTTTACTATCTAGCCAATTAAAATAGAATGAAGTACCTATCCATGCTATTCCTACAACGATATGAAACCATCTTACAATTAAATCTAACCAACCTAAAATAAATGGATATAGAGAGCTAAGCAAATCCATTAGTATTCCTTTTTATCAGATTTGAGTTCCCATTTTTCAAAAGCTTTAATTGCTTCATTCTTGTTTATTTGTTGCATAGGAATTGCCCTTAAAGATAATTGTTTTTTTAATTCCTTATATATATGATTATCATCAAAACCAATATTTGCAGCATCCACTCTAGTATTGCCAAAGTAAATTTTATCAATGTGTGCCCAATAAATAGCACTTAAGCACATTGGACATGGTTCACAGCTCGTGTACATTTCTGATCCTTTTAGATTAAAATTATTAATAGAATTACAAGCTTCTCTAATAGCTACAATTTCAGCATGCGCAGTTGGATCATTTAAACTGGTTACTTGATTATTGCCTTCAGCAATTATTTTTTTATTTTTAACAATAACACAACCAAATGGTCCTCCATTACTATCAACACTTTTAATGGAAAGCTCTATAGCTCTTAACATGAAAGAATTTTTATTATTCATTAATTTTCTTTAGTTTAACGTTATCAATATTTAAATAATTTTCTAATTGAGATCTGTATTCAAGTAATCTACCAATAATTGAAATCGCTATTTCTGCAGGTTTTTTACTAGTTATATTCTTTAATCCAACTGGACATTCTATTTTAGAGACTAAATTATCATCATGACCAATATCCAATAGTCTTTTTTTGAATCTATTAAATTTAGTTTTTGATCCAATTAAACCTAAAAATTTAAAATTATTAAGTTTTAAAATCTCATTAATAATTTTAAAATCATAATCATGACTATGTGTCAAAATAATATAAAATGAATCTTTTGGTATATTTTTTATTAATAACCATGGTGAATTTGCAAAAATCTTAGTAACTTTATTATTTTTATGAGCATTTAAATATTCTGCTCTTGAGTCTATTAGATTTATATTAAAATTTAAATTTAAAGATCTTGAAGATAATTCTTGACCAATATGACCGGCACCAAAAATGAATAATTCTTGCTCATTGTTTATTTCAATATTTTCGTTTTTAATAGCAACTGAAGCGTTCTTATATTTTTCAATCATTACTTGTACATAACCACCACAACATTGACCTATTGAGGGCCCTAATGGAACATTAACAACTTCTTTGTGAAAATTTTTATTTAATAAGTTTTTTTTTGAAATTTCAGCAATTCTAAATTCTAATTGTCCTCCTCCAATAGATCCATAAATGTTTTTTTTAGATACTAACATAAAAGCACCTTTATTTCTTGGTACCGAACCTTCAGCAGAAATAATTTTGGCTTTTATAATTTCTTTTTTAAAAGTTTTGGCATCAGTTAGTTTTTTTAAAATCATTTTTTTATTGCCATTAAGATATTTTCTGGATTTGCAGGAGCTTTTAATGCTTTATTATTTACTGCATTTTTTAAAGCTGTGAAAGCAGATATAGCTAGCATTAATGGGGGTTCTCCTACAGCTTTAGATCGGTTAACAACATCTTCTTTGTTCATACCTTTTCTGTATAGATTTGTATAAAATTTATCAGGAATATCATTTGAAACAGGTATCTTGTAGGTCGAAGGACTATGGGTTATAAGTTTGCCACTATCATTCCAGGACACTTCTTCTGTTGTTAGCCAACCTAATCCTTGAACATATCCCCCTTCAATTTGTCCTATATCTATAGAAGGGTTAATAGAATTGCCAACATCGTGTAAAATATCTACTCTCAAAAGTTTATTTTCACCAGTTAGCGTATCAATTATTACTTCACTTACAGCAGCGCCATATGCAAAATATAAGAAAGGTCTTCCTTGAAATTTTTTATTATCAAAATTTATTTTTGGTGTTTTATAAAAGCCCGACGCAGAAAGTGAAATTCTTGCTAAATATGCATTTGAAATTAACTTTTTAAAATCAATTTTTTGTTGACCAAAATATACTTTATTATTTTTATATTTGATTACTTTCCTTTATATTTAAATTTTCTCGTTATATGATTTGCTAAATTCTTTTTAATTTTATCAATTGCATTTAAAACCGCAGCTCCATTTAAATCTGTTGAAGCTGAAGCTGCAGAAGCTGATGTATTAGGAACTTTTTCAGTATGTGTTGAGGTGATTTTAATATCATCAAGCGAAATTCCAAATTCATTTGCTGCAATTTGTGAAATTTTTGTCATTAAACCTTGTCCCATTTCAATCCCACCATGATTTAAATGAACAGAGCCATCTGTATATATATGTACGAGTGAACCTCCCTGATTAAGATGAGTAGTAGTAAAAGAAATTCCAAATTTTACTGGAGTTATTGATATGCCTTTTTTTAAAATCTTATTTTTATTATTAAAATTAAATATCTCCTTTTTCCTTTTTTGGTAATTTGATTTTTTAATTAAAGTATTGAATATATCATGGATAACATTATCTTCTATTTTCATTCCATAATGTGTAATATTTTTTTTATTTTTTTGATAAAAGTTATTTTTTCTAATTATAGAAGCGTCTATATTTAAATATTCAGAAATATTTTCTAAAATGTTTTCTATGCAAAACATTCCTTGCGGACCTCCAAATCCTCTAAAAGCTGTATTTGAAACTGTATTAGTTTTGCATCTATAAGAAATCAAATCAATACTTGGAATATAGTATGCGTTATCTATATGGAATATTGCTCTATCATTAATTGCTCCAGACAAGTCAGGAGAAAAACCACATCTTGATGCAAGAATAATTTTTAATCCATTAATATTTCCAGTTTTAGTAAAACCTACTTGATATTTATAATAAAAATCATGACGCTTACCAGTTATTATCATGTCATCGTCTCTATCAATTCTTAATTTAACTGGCTTGTTTGTATATTTAGAAAGCAATGTTGAAATAACTGAAAAAATAAAAGACTGTGTTTCTTTGCCACCAAAACCCCCACCAATCCTTCTTACTTTTACTTTTATAGAATTAAATTTTTGGTTAATTGCTTTTGCAATTATCTGTTGTGTTTCAGATGGATGTTGTGTGGATGCGTACACCAAAAAATTATTATCCTCTTGTGGTATAGTTAAAGATACCTGACCCTCTAAATAAAAATGATCCTGCCCACCTGAATATAATTCACCTTGTAAAGTATATTTTGATTTTTTAATTTCATTTATTGCATTGCCCTTAGAAATTTTTACAGGATGCAAGACAAAAGATTTTTTCTTTATTGCTTCTTTAATATCTAAAATAGGTTTTTTTTGTATATATTTTATTTGAGCTTTTTTAACTGCTTTTCTAGCTAATTCACATGTAGTTGCTGCTACAGCAAAAATTGGTTGCCCATAATATTCTATATTATTTTCAGTAAATATTGGATCACCTTTAAAAACTGGACCTACATCGTTAACACCAGGTATATCTCTAAAGGTTATAACTTTAATTACACCTTTAGAATTAACAACTTTGCTTAAATCAATTTTTTTTATTTTCCCTTTTGCTATTGTGCTGTATCCTATAGCTCCATGGATTAAATTATTAGGCTCTAAAATATCATCAGTATATTTAGCTGATCCTGAAACGTGCTTTTTAGCACTTTCGTGCTCTTTTTTATTTGAAAATAAATTATTTCTTTTCATAAAAAATTAAATTCTAACCTTAGTATTTTCATTAATTTCCAAAAAAAATCTTTCCATTAAATTTTTGCTTACTAATCTTCTATATGTACTTGAAGCACGCATATCGGTTAGTGGAGTAAATTCCTTTTCAATAATTTTTTTTGATATTTCTATATTTTCTAAATTTAATTCTTTTCCAATTAAATATTTTTGTGTTTTTAAAGCTAATTTGGGTATCGAGTCCATTCCTCCAAAAGCAATATTTACATCAACAATAATATTCTTTTTTAATTTAATTAAGTACGCAACAAATAGACTTGATATATCATCATCAAAGCGTTTACTTATTTTATAACATTTAAAAATATGGTTTTTTAATATGGGAATTTTGATTTCTTTAATAAACTCTTTCTTTTTTAATGCAGTTTTTCTATAACTCTTAAAATAACCTTTAATATCAATTATTCTTTGTTTTTTACTTTGTAATACTAATTTTGTATTTAAAGCTAGTAGCGCTGGTAAACTATCACCAATTGGCGATGCGCTTCCAAGATTTCCTCCGATTGTGGCAACATTTCTAATTTGTGTAGATCCATATCTATAAAACATTTCTGCGAAAGAAGGATAGTATTTTTTCAATATTGGAATAATTTTTCTTATAGGAGTTGCAGATCCAATATTTATATAATTTGCTTTTACATTAATAAAATTTAAATCTTTATTGTTTCCTAAGTATATTAATGAATTTATTGTATTATTTTTTTTAGTTATATCTAGAGCAATATCAGTCCCACCAGTTACGAAATTATATTTTTCATTACTTTGTGTATATTTAATTAAATTTTTTAAATTAGAAGGAATATAAAATTTATTATTTTCTTTTGAAATAATGATATCATTTTGTTTAATTGTTTTTAATAATTTTATAATTTTATTTTTATCATCAGAAAATTTATCCTTTTTTCCATAAGAATACATTTTTTTTGCTGCTTTTTTTATCGAATTATAACCTGTACATCTGCATAAATTTCCAGCTAAATATTCATCAATATTTTTATTATTTGGTTTTATTTTATCTTTGTACATTGCAAACATAGCCATAACAAAACCTGGTGTACAAAAACCACATTGAGAACCATGGTTATCTACCATTGATTGTTGAACAGGGTGAAGTTTTGAATTTGCTAAGTGTTCTACTGTAATTAATTGCTTACCATGCATGCTATAAAGAAACATAATACATGTATTAATTGATTTATATTCTAACTTATTATTATTTAATTCTGCTATTACTGCAGTACATGCCCCACAATCACCAGAAGCACATCCTTCTTTGGTACCTGTTAATTTTTTATTGATTCTTAAATAATTTAAAACAGTAACATTTGTATCAATATTATTAATTTGAATTAACTTATCATTTAGAATGAATTCTATTTCATTCTTAATCATTAACTACCTCTATAAGTTGAATAACTCCATGGTGAAACTAAGAGGGGTACATGATAATGTTGAGTATTGTCATTAATTCCAAATCGAATTATTACGTCATCTATAAAAAAAGGTTTTTTGATATTAGTAAAATTTTGGAAATATTCACCACAGTAAAATATTAATTCATATTTTCCTATTTTAAACTCATCTTTTTCTAACATTGGTGATTCTAGCCTGCCATCATTATTCAATTTAAAATCCTTTATTTTGTGACTTTTTTGATTCTCTATAATGAAAATTGAACCTTTTATACCTTTTCCTGGGCAACCATTATAGATATCAAGTACATGAGTAGTTAAATAACCGTTCGACATAAATATATATACAATTATACAGTATTTATTTAAATATTAAATGGGGCATTAAAATCAATGAGTAAATCAAGAAACCTTGTCGGATACGGTCAAAAAGATTTTAAAATACAGTGGCCAAACAAAGCAAAAATAGCTGTTCAATTTGTATTGAATTATGAAGAAGGTGGTGAAAATTGTCTCTTAAATGGAGATAAATATTCGGAAACATTCCTTTCTGAAATAATAGGGGCAAAACCAGTAGAGGGTCGACATATGAATATGGAATCAATCTACGAATATGGTTCTAGGCGTGGTTTTTGGCGTATTTATAAAAACTTTAACGACAGAAAAATACCATTAACAATATTTGGAGTTGGTTTAGCATTAGAAAAAAATAATGATATTTGTTTTGCAATTAAAGAAGCTAATTTTGAAGTAGTTAGTCATGGATATAGATGGATTGATTATCAATTTGTACAAGAAGAAACTGAAAAAGAACATATAATAAAATCATATGAAATAATTAAATCAATTTTTGGAGAATATCCTTTAGGATGGTACACAGGGAGAACAAGCCCCAATACCAGAAGATTAGTATTAGAAAATACTAATGTAATCTATGACAGTGACTCTTATAGTGATGATTTACCATACTGGGAAAACATAAATAACAAGAAACATTTAATAATTCCATATACTTTAGATAATAATGATATGAGATTTGCAACTAATCAAGGCTTTAATAGTGGTGATCAATTTTTTCAATATTTAAAAGACTCCTTTGATTGTTTGTACAAAGAGGGTGAAACTAATCCTAAAATGATGTCTATTGGTTTACATTGCAGATTAATTGGAAGACCAGGTAGAATACAATCTTTATTAAAATTTTTAGACTATATTCAAAAATTTAATGATGTTTGGATTTGTAAGAGAAATGAAATAGCTGAACACTGGTATAATAATTATAAATAATATGAATATAAAAGTTATCAATAATATATCTGATGATGTATTTGTTGATTATTTTAAAAATATTTTTGAAAAAACACCACTCTTAGCTAAATTAGTAGTATCAAAAAAACCTTTTAAAAATAAAACACATTTAATAGATATTTTTATGAAAGAATTTGATAATTTAGATATAATTTCAAAAAAAAAGATAATAAAAAAACATCCTGATTTAGGAAGCAGAATAGAAATAAGTGAGAATTTGACAAAATTATCTAAAAATGAGCAAGAAAATGCTGGATTAGATAAATGCACACCTGAAGAATATGATTTTTTTCACAAAATGAATAATGAATTTAAATTAAAATTTGATATACCTTTTATTTTTGCAGTTAAGGGATCAAATAAAAAAATAATTATTGAAGAATTTAAAAAAAGATTGATTAATGCTGATATTGATAAAGAATTTCATGAATCTGTTAAACAAGTAAAAAAAATTGCTCTTTTTAGATTAGAGGATAGTGTTAATGATTAAAAAATATATTTTAAAAAAATTAACAGATTTAGCTAATCCTATTTTAGGAACTAAAATTATTTCATGTTCTGATGAATTTTTTGCTCCAGCTAAAAGATTAATAAATCCATTAGAGCCTATTTATAAAGATGGTATTTTTGATAATAATGGAAAATGGATGGATGGGTGGGAGACTAGAAGAAAACGTTCTAAGGGTTATGATTTCGTAATAATAAAACTAGGCAAACCTGGAAAAATTAATAATGTTAATATAGATACTTCTTTTTTTAATGGTAACCAGCCTGAATATGCACAATTAGAAGGATGTTATTCAAATAATAATCTTAAAAATGTTAAATGGATTAAATTAACAAAAAAAAATAAAATTAAACCAAATTTCAATAATTTTTTTAAATCATTAACTTCAAAAACTTTAACCCATGTTAGGTTAAATATTTTTCCTGACGGTGGCGTAGCAAGGCTTAGGTTATTAGGTAGTATTGATCTATCTCTTCACAAATTTTCAAAAAACAGAAATATTGATTTGGCAAGTATTATTAATGGCTCACAAATTATTGCATGTAGTGATGAGCATTTTGGAAATGTTAACAATCTACTTCTTCCAGGTAAATCAATTAATATGGGTAATGGTTGGGAAACTAGAAGAAGAAGAGGCAAAGGTTTTGATTGGGTAATAGTAAAATTAGGATTCTCAGGTTATATTAATGCTTTTGAGGTTGGAACGCACTTCTTTAAAGGTAATTATCCTGATAGCTTTAGTATTCAAGCTTTTAATTCAAATAAAAACATTAATATTTCTTCACTTATTAAAAATAGTAATGACTGGGTAAATTTAGTTGATAAACATAAGTTAAAACCAAACTCTAATATTAAAATAAAAAATATAAATTATACAAAGAAAAATTATAATTATATTAAATTAAATATTTATCCTGATGGAGGTATTTCAAGGTTAAGAGTTTTTGGTAAGGTATTATAATTAATGAATCTTTTTATAAATAATATTAATAAAGAAAACTTTGCAGAATTTGGACAGCTAATATCTACTAAAGATATTAAAAGTGAAAACATTAATTCTGATACTTCTAAAAGTTTTTATGATTTAGCTAATATTGAAATATTAGGAGAAAATAATCAATGTAGAATAAATATTTTTAAAGCAAAAAAAAGAAAATTTCCTCTTGAAATTAACATGCTTGAAAATCATCCATTTAGTTCTCAAACTTTTATACCATTACAAAATACAACTTTTATTGTTGTAGTTGCCCCAATATCAAAAGTTCCAAATCTGAAATTGCTTCAAGCCTTTAAAGTACCTAGTGAGGAAGGTGTTAATTTTAACCCAAAAGTATGGCATTTTCCACTTATTGCAATCGAGGACTCAAGTTTTTTAACAATTGATAAAAAAGATTCAAAAAATAATCTTGAAATTTATAATTTTCAAAATAACGATATTGTATTACTAAATTATGAATAAGCATTTTGTTGAATTTAATAAAGTTACTAAAGAATTTCCTAGAGTTATTGCTAACGATGATGTGTCTTTTAGTATTAAAAAATCTTCAGTTCATGCCTTGTTGGGTGAGAATGGAGCCGGTAAATCAACTTTAGTAAAAGTTCTATACGGATTATTGGCACCTGATTCTGGTTCCATAAGTTTTAATGGTAATATTTTAAATATTTCTTCACCATCTGAAGCAAGAGCAACTGGAATAGGGATGGTTTTCCAACATTTTTCTCTTTTTGAATCTTTAACTGTTAGAGATAATTTAATTTTAGGTATCGATAAAAATATATCCTACAATGATTTAAAAAATCAACTTCAAGATATATCCTCAAAATATAATTTACCACTAGATTTGGATGCACCAATTACATCATTGTCTGCAGGTGAGAAACAAAGGGTTGAAATTGTTAGAATTCTTTTACAAGACCCTCAATTGTTAATTATGGATGAGCCTACTTCGGTACTTACTCCACAAGAAGTTAAGAATCTTTTTGTCACATTAAATGCTTTAGTAGATGAAGGAAGAACAATTCTTTATATAACGCATAAACTCGAAGAAGTTATTACTTTGTGTGATGAAGTAACAATTATGAGAAGTGGAAAAGTAATTGACTCTTGTTCAACAGAAAATCAAACTGCTAAATCACTGGCAACTAAAATGTTAGGTGAAAAGTTAGAAGAATTAAAGACAGATTATTCTCATATAAAAAATACAAAAAGCCTTAGTGCAAAAAATATTTCTTGCTCTTTCAACGATCCATTTTTTACTGACTTAAAAGACATATCATTTGAAGTAAATGTAGGTGAAATATATGGTATTGCAGGTGTAGCTGGAAATGGTCAATCAGAATTAATGGATATTTTAGTTGGAGAAAACACACTCATTGACTCTGGTGAACTTATTTTTAATAATATTAATATTGAATCTTTTAATCCTCAGAAGAGAAGAGATCTATCAATAGCATTTGTTCCAGAAAACAGACTAGGACACAGTGCTGTTCCAGAATTAACTTTATCAGAAAATATACTTTTAAGTCAGTTTCCAAAAAATAAATTTTCAAAAAATGGAATTTTGAATCATAATTTCATTGATAATCATGCAAAGAAAGTAATAGATACTTTTAATGTAGTTACACCAGGTTCAGATGCAAAAGCTTCTAGTCTGTCAGGTGGCAATTTGCAAAAATTTGTTATTGGAAGAGAGATATCTTCTAAACCAAAACTTTTAATTATATCTCATCCAACTTGGGGTATTGATGCAGGAGCTGAGCATGCAATAAGAGAATCTCTTATTGAGCTCTCACAAAATGGAACCTCTATAATAGTTTTATCTCAAGATTTAGATGAATTAATAGAAATTACTCATAGAATTTCTGTAATATTTGAAGGCAAGTTATCTGAGCCTTTTAATACAAAAGATGTTGATATTACAAAATTAGGCTTACTTATGGGTGGTAAAAATGAATAATTTTTTTCCAACTATAGTTACTAGATCAAACTCTTCACAATTAATGAATATTTTAGTACCAATTATTGCTGTTTTTTTAACTTTGATAACAGGTTCAATTATTTTTTCTATAATGGGTTTCAACCCATTTTTTGCATTACATACTTTTTTCATTTCTCCCATTTCAACTTCATATGGAATTTCAGAATTACTAGTAAAAGCGACACCATTAGCTCTAATAGCCATTGGCTTAGCATTTTGCTTTAAAAACAATATTTACAATATTGGAGCTGAAGGTCAATTAACTATGGGTGCAATATTCGGAGGTGGAATAGGTATATATTTTTATGATACTAATGGTTTTTGGTTACTTCCTCTAATGATTTTAGGTGGTGCAATAGGTGGTGCTTTATGGGGAATGATTCCAGCTCTTCTTAAAACTAAATTTAATACAAATGAAATTTTGACAAGTTTGATGTTAGTTTATGTAGCTTTATTAATTTTAGATTATTTGGTTGTTGGACCTTGGAAAGATCCTCAAGGTTATAGTTTTCCCAAAACTAGACAATTTAGTGAATCTGGAAGAATGCCACTTCTGTTTTCAGGATTAAGAGTGCATTTAGGTTTAATAATTACTTTGTTGTTAATTTTTATTTCATGGTTTATTTTTTCTAAAACAATATTTGGTTTTCAATTAAAAGTTTCTGGTTTTAGCCCCTTAGCTGCTAGGTATGCAGGTTTTAATCAAAATACACTAGTTTATCTAGCTTTTGGTATATGTGGGGCTTTTGCAGGTATTGCGGGCTTGTCGGAGGTTTCTGGTCCAATTGGATTACTTTATAGAGATATTTCTCCAAATTATGGTTTTACTGCTATTATTGTAACTTTTTTAGGAAGATTACACCCTGTAGGAATTATATTTGCTTCTTTAGTTATTGCTTTAACTTATCTAGGAGCAGAAGATGCTCAATTATTTATGCAAATACCTGCGGCAGTAGGTTTTGTTTTTCAGGGCCTTATCCTTTTTTATTTATTAGGAGCAGATATTTTGGTTAATTATAAAGTGGTATTTAAAAAATAAAAATGAATATAGATTTAATTATAGGAATAGTTCAAATAATATTAATAGCTACAACACCTCTAGTATTTGCTGGTATTGGTGAATTAGTTACTGAAAAATCTGGAGTACTAAATTTAGGGGTTGAAGGAATGATGTTAGTAGGTGCTGTAACAGCTTTTGTAACATTAGTAGTTACCAATAGTTATATACTTGCTTTTATTTTTTCAATTATTTCGGGAATCTTAATGTCTTCATTATTTGCTTTTTTGGTTTTGGTTCTGATGTCAAATCAAGTTGCTACTGGTTTAGCATTAACTATATTTGGCATTGGTTTGAGCTCAATGATAGGAAAAAACTATATTGGCACACCTATTGATGGTCTCACACCATGGTATTTTGTTATATTGTCCTTTTTAATAGTTTTCTTTGTAAGTTATTTTTTTTACAAAACTAAATCAGGTCTTATTTTAAGAGCTGTTGGTGAATCTCATAATTCAGCACATGCTTTAGGCTACAGTGTATTGAAAATAAGATTGCTAGCAATAATCTTTGGTGGCTCTATGTGTGCATTAGCAGGCTCATATATGTCAATATGTTATGCGCCAATGTGGCAAGAGGGTATGACAGCTGGTAGAGGCTGGATAGCTCTTGCTTTAGTAGTTTTTGCCACATGGAAACCAGGAAGAATTCTCATAGGAGCATATATTTTTGGTGGTGTAACCATTTTACAAATGAATCTTCAAGCTTTTGGACTTAGATTACCAGCTCAATTTTTTAATATGGCTCCTTACATAGCCACTATGTTGGTTTTAGTAATAATTTCAAGTAATAAATTGAGGATAAAATTAAGTGCACCAGCTTCTTTGACCTTACCTTTTTATAAAGGTAGATAAATATCCACTTTAAAATCAATTTATATTTATAGAATCGTTGTAGCAAAGATAGAAAAGGTATTGAATACGAATTATTTTTAACAGGTGAGGTTAAAGTGATTAAATTAATAAAACTATTTACTATATTTCTTGCTTTTTTAGGCTTTTCATTAGGTAATGCGTACGCTGATGGTCATGCAAAAAAAGTTGGTTTCATTTATATCGGTCCTCCTGGTGATCATGGATGGACATATATGCACGATGTTGGAAGAAAACATATGGAAAGTCAATTGGGTGACGCCGTTTCTTCTACATATATTGAAGGTGTTCCAGAAAATGCTGATGCAGTTAGAGCTATAAGAAAACTAGCTTCTTCTGGTCATGATTTGATTTTTACAACATCTTTTAACTACATGGACCAGACTCTAGAAGTTGCAAAAGAATTTCCAAATGTTAAATTTGAACATGCAACTGGGTACAAAAGAGCTGATAACGTTTCTACTTATTCTGCAAGATTTTATGAAGGTAGAACAATATCTGGGCATATTGCAGGTCATATGACTAAAACCAATATAGTAGGCTATATTGCGTCTTTTCCAATTCCAGAAGTTGTGAGAGGAATAAATGCTTTCTATTTAGCCGCTTCTAAAGTGAATCCGGATATTAAAATTAAAATTATTTGGGCTTTTACTTGGTATGATCCAGGAAAAGAAGCTGATGCTGCTAATACCTTAATTAATCAAGGAGCAGATATTATAGTTCAGCATACTGATACTTTTGCACCATGTCAGGCTGCAGAAAAAGCTGGAGTATTAGCTTTTGGACAAGCATCAAACCAAGAAGAATTTTGTCCAAATGCACACTTAACTGCTATTGAAGATATTTGGGGGCCATATTATGCTGCTAGAGCAAAAGCAGTTGTAGATGGAACTTGGGAATCAAAGGATACCTGGGAAGGTATGGCAGAGGGAATGGTTGTTATGTCTCCTTACAATGCTAAATTAATGCCTGCTAGTTTGATACAAGAGGCTATTAATATGGAAGTAGCAATCAAAGATGGAACCCTTCATTCTTTTGAAGGCCCTATATACAACCAAGCAGGAGAATTAGTAGTTCCTGAAGGTGAAGTTGCTGATGATGGTATGCTTGCAGGTATGAGTTTCTATGTTCAAGGCATAGACGGCGATTTACCTCAATAATTTTATACAAATATAACCTCCCATTTCATGGGAGGTTAAAAAAATTAAAGGAATTTTATGTCAGATTTACATATTTCATGGGATGATTATCATAAAAAAACTGAAGAGTTAGCAGTTAAAGTCCATAATGATGGTTGGGAATTTAATCAAGTTGTGTGTATCGCAAAGGGTGGCATGAGAGTAGGCGATCTTATAGCAAGAATCTATGACGTTCCCTTAGCTATATTGTCAGTTGAATCTTATAAAGGTGATGGAGTTAAAAACAAAAGAGGGGCTATTACTTTTTCAAGAGATCTAGCGAAAACGAGTCCAAATATTGGATCTAAAGTTTTGCTAGTTGATGATTTAGCTGATTCAGGCATTACATTAAAAAAAAGTATAGAATGGCTAGAGCATTTTTATGGTTTTTATTTGGATGAACCCATAAGAACAGCAGTGCTTTTTTATAAAGCTGTTTCTAATTTTGAGCCAAATTATTATGTAGATTATTTGAAAGATTCCCCATGGATTCATATGCCTTATGAGAAGTATGAAGAATTAAAAGTAGAGGATTTAAAATAGTTAAAAGAAACTGGTTATTTTACTCAAGCTTTTCTTTTGTTTAGCAAATTTAGGTATTGTACAATTTTTTTTTGGATATCCAACTATTAACAAAACAAATGGTTTTTCATTTTTTGGTCTTTTTAAAATTTTATTAAGAAAATTCATCGGACTCGGTGTGTGAGTAAGCATACAAAGCCCTGATAAATGCAAACTAGTAATTAAAATACCAGTAGCAATTCCAACTGATTCTTTTACATAATAATTTTTAATTTTTTTATTGTTTTCTAAACTGTATTTTTTTTCAAAAATTGCAATGAGATAAGGCGCTTCTTCAATAAATTTTTTTTCTGATGAAGTTCCTAATGGTTTTAGTGCTTCTAACCATTCTATCGGCGCTCTGTTGCTATAAAATTCCTCTTCTTCTTTTTCTGCTGCTATTCTTATTTCTTTTTTAATTTTATCTTTGGTAATGATTACAAAGTGCCATGGCTGTAAATTAGCTCCATTAGGACTTGTACTTGCAGCTCGTATAGCATTTTTAATTATATTTACATTAAATCCTTTATTTTCAAAATCTCTTATACTGCGTCTTTTTTTGATTTCGTTATAAAAATTTTTAGAGTTAATCTGCATCTCCTTAATTGATTGTTTTGTAAAATTTAATTTTTCAGTTAAATAAGTCATATTATATGTATTGGTTTTTTATAGTATTAGGCATTATTATATTATCTTTTTCACTAAGTAATCCTGTTTATAATTTAATATTTAAAAAAAAAATTAAACTAAATTTATTATTTGATATTTCGCTGAGAATTGTATTTTTTATACTTGCAATTATTACAATTTTTTTTGGATTATACCTAGAAAGTATATATTAATATCTTCTTATATTCCTATCTATTAATGCGGCCCAAGCATCAATACCGCCTAAAACGTTTACACAGTGCTCATATCCTTGAGATTTTAACCATTTACAGACAGCTTGGCTCCTTGTGCCTGCGTGACACATAACAAAGATATTTTTATTTTTGTCTAATTCTTGATACCTTGAGGCAATTTCAGATAATTTCATGTGGATAGTTCCTTTTATAAAAGCGTGCTCTCTTTCAGTATCTTCTCGAACATCTAAAATCTGAATTTTTTTATTTTCATCCCTTAATTCGTTAAGTTTGTGAACGGTAATTTCACTACTTTTATATAACTCCATAATCTTTATTGTACATATTTAGAAAAAAAATTCTACCTTTTTCAGAAATTATGTTATTTTATGCATTATTCAATTTTAGATTTGTTAATTTTTATAAAATTGTTATAAGCCCCTAGTTTATAAATATCATTATGACAAAAAAAATATCCTTTTCAGCTTTCGGCAGAGACTCTTACTATCACAGAGAATGGTTTAGAAAAAATGGATTTAAGTTTGATCGAAGTTCAAAAAAATGGACTGTGTATGAGATGCCAATAGAGTTAGCAGAAGAATTTGCAAGTTATTGTAGAAAATATGGTTTAACATTTGAAAGATCTGATAGAGTTATTACTGAATTTGATTATGCAGATTATTTATGGGAAGGACAAAGAGATAATTTCATGAAAAAACACGAAGATCAGGTTATTCCGCAACCAAAAAATAAAATCTAGTTTTTGTCAAAACAATTACATTTAAATAATCTATTTTTATTAATTATTCTTTCTGCAATTTGGGGATCAGCTTTTATTGCTATCAAAATTTGTGTTGAAAATATTCACCCACTTTCAGTTGCTTCAATTAGATTAATTATTGGAGCTATTGTCTTATATTTTTTTTTATTATTTAGAAAAGTTAAAGTTAATTTATCAATTAATGATATTATTTTGTTTTGTTTCATTGGTTTAATTGGAAATTTTATTCCTTTTGTCTTAATTAGTTGGGCTGAAATTTATATTAAGTCAAATACTGCTGGGGTACTATTATCAATTGGACCAATTTTTGCACTTATTCTTTCACATTTTATGACTAAAGATGATAAATTTACAATTATTAAATTAATATCTATTTTAATAGGCTTATTAGGTGTTCTGTTTATTATAGGGTTTGATACTTTAAATATATTTAATAGTGAAGATACAAAATATTTAATACCTAAAGTTGCCATTATTATTTCTGCTTTAGGATATGTTTTATCCAGTATATTTGCATACAATATAAAAAAAATTGACTCTGTAACTATTACAGCAGCTGTTACCATAAGTGCTGCAATTATATCTTTACCATTTTTTGTTATAGTCGAAATTAACTACAGATCTAATTTTAGTATTTCAAGTTTGTTACCTTTGTTTTATTTAGGTATTTTTCCAACAGCTATTGCATTTTTAATAAGATTTTATCTTATTTCTAAAACAGGTCCTATTTTTTTATCTTATGTTGCATATTTGATTCCAGCATTTGCAATAATTTGGGGATTTATATTTTTAAATGAAACAATTAATCTATCTACTTTTATAGGTGTAGTCTTAGTTTTGTTAGGTGTATTTATAAGTCAAAAAAAATCAATGGATAAAGTATCCAATAACAGCATAAGCAATTAGTAAAATTGCAATTATTATAGTTACATTTCCTGCATTAATTTTTTTCATATTGTTACTTTATATTCTAATAATTGTATTTAATAGTTGATTTGTTTTTAATTTTCATACAATATATTATTTATATATGACTGATACAAATAAATATTTTTTAGAAGAATCAAGGGCTCCAAAATTTTGGTATAATATTAATGCTGATTTACCCAGCCCACCTCCGCCACCACTTCACCCTGGAACTAAACAACCGGCTGGACCAGATGATTTTGCACCTCTTTTCCCAATGGCATTAATAATGCAAGAAGTATCTACAGAAAGAGAAATAGAAATTCCTGAACCCGTTAGAGAGATATATAAACAATGGAGACCTTCTCCCTTGTATAGAGCTAGAAGGCTAGAAAAGTTTTTGGATACACCAGCAAAAATTTATTATAAATATGAAGGGGTTAGTCCTACTGGTAGCCATAAACCAAATACTGCAGTTCCTCAGGCTTTTTACAATAAAGAAGAAGGTGTTAAAAAAATATACACAGAAACCGGAGCAGGACAATGGGGCAGTTCTTTAGCATTTGCAGGACAAGTTTTTGGCATTGATATTGAAGTTTTTATGGTCAAAATCAGCTTTGATCAAAAGCCATATAGAAAACTTATGATGCAGTCATTTGGAGCTAATTGTCACCCAAGTCCATCAAATTTAACAGATTTTGGAAAAAAACTTTTAAATGAAAATCCTGATAATCCAGGAAGTTTAGGTATAGCAATATCAGATGCAATAGAAATGGTTGTTAAAAGTGAAGGTAATGCCAAATACTCTTTAGGTAGTGTTTTAGGTCATGTTTTAATGCATCAAACAATAAATGGTAATGAAGCTATTTTACAAATGGAACAAGCAGGTGATTATCCTGACATTATTGTAGGCTGTACAGGTGGGGGAAGTAATTTATCTGGTTTGATGTTTCCTTTTTTAGGTCAACAGCTTCGAGGAGGAAAAAAAATTGATATAATTGGATGTGAACCTCTATCATGTCCTTCTTTTACTAAAGGTATATATGCTTATGACCATGGAGATATGGCAAAAATGACTCCTTTAATAAAAATGCATACTCTAGGTTCTGATTTTTTACCACCCGCTACACATTCGGGAGGTTTAAGATATCACGGAATGTCTTATCATTTAAGTCATTTATATGATTTAGGATTAATGAGAGCTAAAGCATATGGTCAAAAAGAATGTTTTGAAGCTGGGGTTAATTTTGGAAAACAGGAAGGAATTATTCCAGCTCCTGAAGCAACTCATGCAGTCAAGGGAGCTATTGATGCTGCTTTGGAATGCAAAGAAAAAGGTGAATCTAAAACTATTTTGTTTAACCTTTGTGGTCATGCACATTTCGATATGTCTGCTTATGATGATTATTTGAATGGTAACCTTGCTGAAGACATTTTTGAAGAGGAATCTGCAAAGAAATCTATGGATAATCTGCCTCAGGTTTAAGTTTTACATATATAATATTATTTTTTTATTTAATTAGTAAGAAAGATATATTAATGATTTATTACTTTGGGAGAGATTAATTAAATTTAACGCCGAAGGAGCAACGACCCGGAAACTCTCAGGCAAAAGGACCTTTGTAATAAATATCTGAAGATCAAACATGGTCGACAGAAGGGCACGAAAGATTGCAATGGTAGATATTTGGCCTTTCTTTGGTACAAGACCTTACAATCAAGAT
>CACPNW010000019.1 GCA_902635455.1 uncultured Alphaproteobacteria bacterium
TTTAGAAAAATTATTGCAGGATAAGAATTTGACTTCCCACAATTCATGGGTCAGACTTTTTGATGAAACAATTGCATCTCTTAATTTTCCTTTTAAAAATAAAAAACTTAATTCAGCAGAAATATTAAATCTATTATCAGACAATAAGTCAAGTATTAGAAAATTAGCTGCAAAATCTATAGGAGTAACGTTAGGTAATAATGCAAATTTATTTGCAACAATTACAAACACACTTGCTAAAGATAAATCTATTAATGATGATTGGAGAAAGCTTCCAAATCCAGTTAGTTCAAGAAATTTATCTAATTCAGTAGAAGATGAAGTAGTTGAATCTCTTTCAAGATCTGTATCAAATTATTATCCAAAATTGTCACATAGATATTACAAAATGAAAGCCAAATGGTTCGGTGTTAAAAAATTAAAATATTGGGATAGAAACGCCCCTTTACCATTTCAGAGCAAAAAAGAATATTCATGGATCATGGCTAAAAATCTTGTTTTAGATTCTTATTTCCAATTTAATCCAATGATTGGTGAAATTGTTAAAAAATTTTTTGACAATTCATGGATTCATTCACCGCCATTAAAAGGAAAGTCACCAGGAGCTTTTTCAGCTTCTACTGTGCCGAGTGTACATCCATATATACTGCTAAATTTTCAAGGTAAGGCAAGAGATGTATCAACATTAGCGCATGAACTTGGTCATGGAGTTCATCAGTTTTTAGCTGCAAAAAAAAACGGACATTTTAATTCATCAACTCCTTTGACCATTGCTGAAACAGCTAGTGTATTTGGTGAAATGCTAACATTTAAATTAATTTTGAATAAGGCTGATAGCAAAAGAGAAAAAAAAGCTCTGTTAGCTAATAAAGTTGAAGATATGCTTAATACTGTAGTTAGACAAATTGCTTTTTATGAGTTTGAAAAGAAGATTCATTATGAAAGAAAGAAAAAAGAACTAAGTTTAGAAAAAATATGTAATATTTGGATTGATATACAAAAAAAGAGCTTAGGCCCTTCAATAGAATTCGAAGAAGAATATAAATACTATTGGACTTATATTCCACATTTTATTCATTCTCCTTTTTATGTTTATGCTTATGCTTTTGGCGATTGTTTAGTTAACTCACTTTACAATCTTTATGAAAAAGGTTTTAGGGATTTTGAAAGTAAGTACATCACTTTATTAGAAGCAGGCGGTTCATTGCATTATAAGGAATTATTAAGTCCGTTTAAATTAAATCCTGCAAAAACAAATTTTTGGTCAAAAGGATTAAATTTAATAGATGATTTGATAGATCAATTAGAGGATTTGTAAGAATTGATATGTCAGACTCTGAATCAATTTCTTTTTCAAAGCAAATTAAAAGATATGCTAAAGTAGGAGGTGTTGTTGGTAAATTAGCAACAAAATTAGCTAGTCAAAAATATTTGGGAATAAAGTTAGATAAAGATAAACATGCCTTAGAAATAAGAAATGCTTTGGGTAATATTAAGGGGCCACTGATGAAAGTTGCTCAATTATCTGCAACTATTCCAGATTTGCTTCCTGACGAATATGCAAGAGAACTCATGCATCTTCAATCTAATGCACCTCCAATGGGATGGTTATTTGTTAAACGAAGAATGTCAGCAGAACTATCATCAACTTGGCAAAAAAACTTTGTTAAATTTGATAAGGAGGCTACAAAAGCAGCTTCATTAGGCCAAGTTCATAGAGCTATTTTATTAAACAAAAAGATTGTTGCTTGTAAACTTCAATATCCAGATATGGAATCAGCAGTGTCAGCTGATTTAAATCAATTAAAAATGATTTTTTCTATTTACCAAACTTACAACAAAGCAATAAAAACTGAAGAAGTGTATAAAGAGGTAACTCAGCGACTTAAAGAAGAGCTTAATTACGAAAGAGAGAGAAAATTAATGCAAATTTTTAGTAATATTTTTTTAAATTCTAAATATGTAAACATTCCAGAGGTATATGAAAAATTGTCAACTAAGAGATTGCTTACAATGTCTTGGTTAGATGGCCAGCCATTGTTAAATTTTAAAGATGCGAGAAAAGAAGTACGCAACACTATTGCAAAAAACATGTTTTATACGTGGTATAAACCATTTTATGAATATGGTATAATTCATGGAGATCCTCATTTAGGCAATTATACAATTACTAAAGATTTAAATATTAACTTATTTGATTATGGGTGCATGAGAATATTTAAGGGAAAATTTATACAAGGTGTGATAGATTTATATTTTGCTCTTCAAAAAAATGATAATTCTAGAGCTATTCATGCTTATGAGCAGTGGGGTTTTAAAGGAATTACAAAAGCAAAATTAGAAGTTTTGAACAAATGGGCGAGTTTTATTTATTCTCCATTAATGAAAGACAAGATTCAAAAAATCCAAGAAAGTGATAATGGCATATATGGTGCTTCAGTTGCATCTGAAGTTCATCGCGAACTTAAGAAACTTGGTGGAGTCAAACCTCCAAAAGAATTTGTGTTTATGGATAGAGCAGCTGTAGGTCTTGGTTCAGTTTTTATGCATTTAAAAGCAGAAGTAAACTGGTATCAGATATTTCATCAATTAATTCAAAATTTTGACGAAAAAAAATTAAACCAAAGGCAACAAAAGACTTTAAAACTAGTTAAGCTATAATTATATAAGCTCATATGCAAATATCCGCCATTAAAGAAACACATAAGTATGAGGCGAGAGTCGCTATTTCTCCAAATGTAGTAAAGTTACTTAAGGGACTTCATTTAGAAGTGCTTATTGAAGAGGGTGCAGGTATTGGATCGGGTTATTCTGATAAACAATATAAAGATTCAGGAGCATTAATTGTATCACGAGATCAGTGTTTAAATGCTGATATATGTCTTTGTGTTAAAATTCCAGATATGTCAGAATTAGAAATATTAAAAGAAGCTTCTGTCTTAATTGGAATTTTAAATCCTTATGAAAACAAGCAATATTTTGAAATTTTAAATAAAAGAAAAATTTCTGCATGTTGTATGGAGTTAATACCACGAATTAGTAGGGCTCAAAGTATGGATGTATTATCTTCTCAAGCTAATTTAGCAGGTTATAGAAGTGTAATTGATGCAGCTGAACAATTTGGAAAAGCTTTTCCAATGATGATGACAGCTGCTGGCAGGGTAGATCCTGCTAAAGTTATGGTACTTGGTGTTGGTGTAGCTGGTTTACAAGCTATTGCTACTGCTAAAAGGCTTGGAGCTGTTGTTTCTGCAACAGATGTAAGAGCGGCTACTAAGGAACAAGTTGAAAGTCTTGGAGCTAAATTTGTAATGGTTGAAGATGATGAGTCAAAAAATTCAGAAACCCAAGGTGGTTATGCTAAGGAAATGTCAGAAAATTATAAAAATAAACAAGCTAAACTTATTTCAGAGACAATAGAAAAACAAGATATAGTAATATGTACAGCTTTGATTCCTGGAAAGAAAGCTCCTACTTTAATTTCAAAAGAAATGGTTGAGAGCATGGCTCCTGGGTCGGTTGTTGTAGATCTTGCTGTTGAAGCAGGCGGAAATTGTCCGTTAAGTAAGGTTGGAGAAGTAGTCAAGCATAACAGTGTTAAAATAGTTGGTTATGCTAATGTTCCAGGAAGAGTAGCAAAGGATGCCTCAGCATTATATGCTAAAAATATTTTTAATTTTTTATCTTTATTAATTAATAAAGATACAAAAAAACTGACATTGAATTTAGAAGATGAAATTGTAAGTGCTGTAGTTTTAACTTATGATGGTAAATTGAGATTGAATCAGTTTAGTTAGTATGGAAGCGCATAGTTCAGAAATATTTGTAATAGGATTGACAGTTTTCTTTTTAGCATGCGTAATTGGTTATTATGTTGTTTGGTCAGTTACTCCAGCTTTACACAGTCCTTTGATGGGAGTAACTAATGCAATTTCAAGTGTAATAATTGTTGGCGCCATCTTAGCAGCTGGACCATTAGGCCACGATACATCAAAAATTTTTGGAATTATTGGTGTTACACTAGCTTCTATAAATATTTTTGGAGGCTTTATAGTAACCTACAGAATGCTATCAATGTTTAAAAAAAGAAAATTAAAAGAAAAAAATAAAACCTAATGTCAAATAGCATGGTATCAGTTTTATATTTAATTTCAGCTTTATTGTTTATATTTGCTTTAAGAGGCTTATCTCATCCTGAATCTTCAAGATTAGGTAATATATTTGGGGTGATTGGAATGATAATAGCAATAGTTACTACTTTAATGTTTAAGTCAGTTTTAAGTTATTTAGAAATTGGCTTAGCTATTTTAGTAGGAGGAACAATTGGATCAATTATTGCTATAAGAATCAAAATGACTGCTTTACCGCAGTTAGTTGCTGCATTTCATAGTTTAGTTGGTATTGCAGCGGTATTTGTTGCAGCAGCAGCATTTTATGATCCTGAATCTTTCAAAATTGGTCAATTTGGATCCATTAGTTCAAGTAGCTTAATTGAAATGAGTATTGGAACATTTATCGGAGGAATTACTTTTTCTGGATCAGTTTTAGCATTTGGAAAACTTCAGGGCATCGTATCAGGAAGGCCAATAGTATTTAAATATCAGCATATTATAAATGCATTAATATTTTTATTTATAATTTTCTTAATAATATTTTTTATAAACAATCAATCTCCAACTATTTTTTGGACATTAGTACTAGTTTCAATTTTATTGGGTTTTTTAGTTGTTGTTCCTATCGGAGGTGCAGACATGCCCGTAGTAGTATCAATGTTAAATTCTTATTCTGGATGGGCAGCTTGCGGGATTGGATTTACTTTAAGTAACAACCTTCTAATTATCACGGGAGCATTAGTTGGAGCATCAGGAGCTATTCTTAGCTATATAATGAGTAAAGGAATGAACAGATCAATCATTAGTGTTGTTTTAGGAGGTTTTGGAGGAGAACAGGCTAATTCAACTTCAAAGGATGAGTCCGATAAAATAGTTAAACAAGGGAACGCAGAAGATGCAGCTTATATTTTAAAAAATGCTGATTCAGTTATTATTGTTCCTGGTTATGGAATGGCAGTTGCTCAAGCGCAACATGCCTTAAGAGAAATGGGTGATATATTGAAAAATAATGGGATTCAGGTTAGATATGCTATTCATCCAGTGGCGGGTAGAATGCCAGGACACATGAATGTTTTGTTGGCAGAAGCAAATGTTCCTTACGAAAAAGTTTTAGAATTAGATGAAATAAATCATGATTTTCCAATGACAGAGGTTTCTTTTGTAATTGGTGCTAATGATGTAACAAATCCTGCTGCTAAAACAGACAAAACTTCGCCAATATTTGGAATGCCAATATTAGATGTAGAAAAATCCCAAACAGTTTTATTTGTTAAACGTTCAATGGCAACTGGATATTCAGGTGTAGATAATGAATTATTTTATAGAGATAATACAACTATGTTATTTGGTGATGCTAAAAAAATGTGTGAAAATATTGTTAAGTCTTTAAACTAATCGTTGTTGCGGCGGGCGCTTTTTCTTGCTCGTCTTATATTTTCTTCTTTTTCACGAGCTCTCTTTAAGCATGGTTTTTCATAATGTTTGCGAAGTTTCATTTCCTTATATAATCCCTCACGCTGCATTTTCTTTTTAAGACTTCTAAGAGCTTGCTCTATATTGTTATCTTTTACGTTTACTGTTAATGTCATAATTTATATCGAGGCTTGCTTTAACATAAGCTTGAATTATATGCAAATGCAGATATTTAATAAAAAAAATTGTTAAAAGGTAAATTTTAGGTTTATATTGCACTGTGTCCATACTTAAAATAGCTAAATTTGGCCATCCAATTCTACTTAAGAAAACTCAAGAAGTTAAGGATATAGGCTCAGAAAAAATAAAAAAAATAATCTATGATATGTCTGAAACTATGCTTGATTATAATGGGGTAGGATTAGCAGCTCCTCAAGTCCATATAAATAAAAGTATATTTGTTTTTAGGAACCCAGAAAATTTAAAACAAGATTCTAACATTGAAGTTTCAGCAATTATTAATCCTACAATTGAAAAAATTGGTGATGAAAAAAATGATGATTGGGAAGGATGTTTATCAATTCCTAATATGTTAGGTTTAGTAAGACGCTTTTCGGAAATCCAATATACAGGGTATGATATATTTGGTAATAAATTACAAGTAAAGGCTAAAGGTTTACACGCGAGAATTATTCAACATGAATTTGATCATTTAAAAGGTGTTTTATACACCAAACGTTTAGCTCACAGAGACGCTTTTGGTTTTGAAAATGAAATAGAAAGATATTGGAAAAAAAAAGAAAATGAAAAAAAATAATTTATTGAATTCGCGTAGGTATAAAATATTGAATTTATCAAGGAATGTAGTCTCAAAATATGGTTGGAATGATTTAACTTTCAAAAAAATTTCCAAAGAAAAAAAAATCAATATTAGTGAGATCAATTTATTATTTCCTAATGGCTTCAAAGAAATGATAAAATACTCACTAACTTGCTTAAATTATGATTTAGAAAAAAAAATTAATAAAATTGATATTCAAAACATTCCTTTGCATAGAAAAATTAAAAAAATAATTCTTACAAAAATTGAAATTATGAACAATAATAAAAATTTTTACAAAAAAACTTTTTATTATTTAATGATTCCAACTAATTATAAATTATTAACTTCACAATTATATATATCAATTGATTTAATGTGGAGACTTGCTGATGATACCTCAACAGATTTTAATTTTTATACTAAAAGGATTATTTTATCTGGGGTATATAGTTCAGTCATTATATCTTTCTTAAAGAAAGACAATATGGTTGAAATTGAAAATATTTTAGATAATCGTTTATCTAAAGTTAGTAAAATTCCTATTCTTAAAAATAAGTATAAAAATTTTATTACAAACTTTAAAAAAATATCTAAACTAATAAATATTTCTCCACTTAAGCAATAATATCAGGCTCTATCTTGTTTTTTATGCTGCTGATTTTATCTTTAAGAATGAGCTTTCTTTTTTTTAATCTTTGTATCTGTAAGAAATCTACAGTTTGTTTTTCTTGTAATTGAATTAAAATTTGATCTAAATCCCGATGCTCTTGTTCATATTCTTTAAGCTTATTTACCAATTGTTCTGTTTCGTTCATGTAAGAAAAAATAAATTATTAATCTTTTTTATATATTATTAATAGTATACAAGCACAGCGTGTTAAAAAAAATAGGTATTTTGACAAGTGGTGGAGATTGTGCAGGATTAAATGCTGTAGTTAGAGCTGCAACTTTAAGAGCTACTAAGCACTATAATTGGGAAATATTAGGTATTAGAGATGGCACTTTAGGCTTGATGAAAAAACCTGTAGATGCAATTAAACTTTCAGCATCAAATTTTGAAGGTAATTTAATGAGAATGGGGGGGACATTTCTTGGATCAAATAATAAAGGAAACCCATTTCACACTGTAATAGAAGACGGAAAAAAAATAGAAGTTTCAGATATAATAATTAATGGTTTAAAGAGTTTAAACCTAGATGCTCTTATAGGTATTGGCGGAGATGGTAGTTTAAAAATTCTTCAAAAGCTAACAAAAAAAGGTAAAATAAATTTTATTGGTATTCCCAAAACTATAGATAATGACGTTGAGCATAGTGAATTATCGATAGGGTATGATACAGCAGTAGATGTAGCAACAAATGCATTAGATATGTTGCAACCTACTGCAGCAAGTCATAGAAGAGTAATGATACTAGAAGTAATGGGAAGAGATGCCGGTCATATTGCATTAAATTCTGGAATTGCGGGTGGAGCAGATATTATTTTAATTCCTGAAATTCCTTATAAAATTAAATCAATCTCAAACCACATTGAAAAACTTAGATCAAAGGGAAGAAATCATGCCTTAATTGTAGTTGCGGAGTCCGTCAAAAAAGAAAACGGAAGTAAAGCAATGGTTAAATTTGTTGATGGTCAAATTAGATTAGGTGGAATAGGAGCTTACTTAAGAGATAAAATATATAAGATTACTGATGCTGAAACTAGGGTAACCGTTTTAGGACATGTGCAAAGAGGAGCTCAACCAACTCACAGAGATAGACTTATTGCAAGTGCCTTTGGGGTTCATGCTATAGATTTGATTGCGCAAAACAAATTTAACAGGGTAGTAATTTGGAAAGATAGAGGCGTTCACGATATAAGTTTAGATGACGTAGCTGGATACTCAAGAAAAGTAGAAAAAAACGACCCTCTAATTAACGTAGCTAGAGGTTTAGATATTTATATTGGTGAAATCAAATAATATATTTTCTATATTTTAATCAATAAAATCATTTCTGATTGTTATAATTTTTTTATTATCTTTCCAGTTTATAAATTCAAACTTAACTAGTTCGTTATCTTTATACCATATTGTATATGTTGGAAAGGGTCCCTTGTCTTTAGGATTTTTAGAAGCATCTAAAGTATATTTTTCTGTTTCAATTTTTTCATCATTAATTTCAATAATTTCATTTTTTTCTTTATTTACAATAATTTTTCTAACAATGCCTTTCTGTGTGTCAAAAACTTCTTCTTCATCTAATATTTTTTTATTCCAATAATTTAGAGGCAGTATTTTATTGTCTAGAACAAGTTCTCCATCCATACCTGAAGCAAAAAATTTATTATTTTTATCAATGCCATTGATATAATACTCTCTTTCATCTTCAAAATCTGTATATCCATTAATTTCTATAAATTCATCATTAACCCATGTTTCTGTAGTATCTTGAAAGAATTTATAAGCAGGGAAAAAAAGAATTTTTACATTTATATCAACTATAGTTCTCATGTTTAGTGTTTCATCATTTTGTATAAAACTAGTAACCACACTTCCTATTGTTTTGTTTTTTCTAATTATATCAAAACTTACTTCATTATCTTTTGGTATAGGAAAACTAAAAACCTCAAATGTTAAAAAACAAAATAAGAGAATTGTAATTTTATTCATAAAATTTTATTGTTAAAAAGGATATATTCAATTTAATGAATATTAACAAAAGATTATGACATTTTTTGGTCATTTAAAAGATTTTTTTTTATTTTGTAGTCATGATAAGTGATAATTAACAGGGCTATCAAAATTACTGAGTTTGTTTGATGTAAACTTGCATAATTTATATTAACATTACTTAAAAGAGTCAAAACGCCCAAAATAAACTGCAAAATTAAAATAAACAATACTAGAAAAAACAATTTTTTAGAGGCTAATTGTTTTACAGATACAATAGAGTATGTAAAAAAACTAAAAGTATACAAAAATGTAAATGTAGCCAACCATCTGTGATTAAAGTTAATTGCTATAGTATTTTCAAAAAAATTTAAAATACCCAGTTCTTTAATAAAATAATCATCTGGAATTACTTTTCCACTCATTAAGGGATAGGTATTAAATGATTGACCAGCATGTGTGCCTGCCATGAAACCACCTGAGATTACAGTTATAAGAACAAGTATTAGAGAAAATAGTAAAAATACTTCATAGGAATTAAAATTTTTAATTTTTTTATTATATTCTAAATAATAGTAATCCATACATGTCCATAAAAGTAAACTAAATATAATTAGTGCATTCATTAGGTGAAATGTTAATCTATATGCGCTAACATAGGGGTCATCAGTTAACCCACTTTTAACCATCCACCAACCTACTAATGCTTGAAATATTCCAAAAATAAGAGCTAATAAAAGTTTATATATTAATTTACGATTTAAATACTTCTTAAATACAAAATAAATAAAAGGGAAAAAGAAGAATATTCCAATAAATCTAGCTATAACTCTGTGACCCCATTCCCACCAAAAAATATACTTAAATTCATTAAGACTTATATCGCTGTTAATATATATATATTCAGGGGAATCTTGATAAAGTTCAAATATTTTAAGCCATTGGTCTTTTGTAAGTGGTGGTATAGTTCCCAAAATTGGTTGCCAATTGACCATTGAAAGTCCTGAATCGGTTAGCCTAGTAAGCCCACCTACAATTATGATTGAAAATACCAATGCCAATAAAAGAACTAACCAGATAAATACCTCTTTTTTAAAATAGTGTTTTTTGTGAATTAAATTCATAAAGATTATATAAGCTCTAGAATAAATAAAAAAAGTTGTTATTTAATAAATTTTATAATGGAAGACAAAACAGATGTATTAATAGTGGGAGCCGGACCCGTAGCATTATTTGCTATTTTTGAATTAGGGCTATTAAATATTAAGTGTCATCTAGTAGACAATTTAGATAAGCCTGGAGGTCAATGTTCAGAACTTTATCCCGAAAAACCTATATATGATATTCCGGCACGAGTTATGATAACTGGTCAAGAATTAACTGATGAATTAATGAAACAAGCAAAGCCATTTGAACCCATATTTCATTTAGGTCAGCAAGTTGAAAAAATACTGAAAAAAAATGAAAAAGAATGGCTAATTGAAACAAGCAATGGAAAAACTATTATAGCTAAGTGCATCGTGATCGCAGCAGGTGCTGGGAGTTTTGTACCTAGAAAACCCCCTATAGAAGGTATAGAAAATTATGAAAATAAAAATGTTTTTTATTCAATTAAAGATAAATCAATTTTTAAAAATAAAACTGTATTGATAGCAGGTGGAGGTGATTCAGCCTTAGATTGGACAAATGAACTTTCAAATATAGCTGATGTTAAATTAATTCACAGGAGGAAAGAATTTAGAGCAGCACCTGATTCAGTAAACAAAATGTTGGAATTAGAAAATAAAAATCGTGTTAATTTTATACTTGGTCAATTAACTAAAATCAAAAAAGGTAAGGCTAAGCCAATAGAAGTACATTTTACTCATGATAATAAAATCAATAAAATTGAAATAGATTATTTACTTCCCTTTTTTGGTTTAAAAATGGAATTGGGACCGATAGCTAACTGGGGATTAAATTTAAATCAAAATTTAATTGAAGTAGATACCGAAAAGTTTGAAACCTCGACTCCATCTATTTTTTCAATTGGTGATATTAATTATTATCCAGGTAAGCTAAAATTAATCCTATCAGGATTTCATGAAGCTGCTTTAATGGCGCAGGCTTGTTTTAAATATTGTTATCCTGATAAAAAAAATATATTTCGTTACACAACTTCATCAAAAGATTTACATAAAAAATTAGGAATCAAGTGAACAAAATTGTTGTTAAAGACAGATTGGGAAAAAACTATAACCTTCCTGCTAATCCTGGCTCAACAATTATGGAGATAATTCGAGATGCAGGATTGGATATTGAAGCTGCATGCGGAGGTTGCTGTGCTTGTGCAACTTGTCATATTTATGTTGATAATGAGTGGCTATCTAAATTAAATCCAAAAGATGAAGACGAAGAATCAATGTTAGATCAAGCTTTTGAGATAAAAGAAAATTCAAGATTAGGCTGCCAAATTGAGTTTGATGAAGATTTGAATGGCATTATTGTTGAGTTAGCGCCAGATTAAGCTTGACTGATTTATATATTTGTATACAAACTATTTGCATACAAATATGGCAGACACTTCTCTTAATGAGAATAGGATTGGACTATTGGTTTGGCAAACTTGTAATATTTGGCAAACAAAGTTAAGAAAAATATTAAAAAAATATAATATTTCTCTTAATGAATACTTAATAATAGAAACAGTGTTTAAATTAACTTCTAATATGAGCTCAATTTCTCAAACTAATATTTCTAACAATTCTTTTGTTGATATTAGTGTTGTTAGTACAACTTTATCATTACTTGAGAAAAAAAAAATAATTATTAGAAATTTTACTGACAATCGTACTAAAAAAATTGAATTAACTCAAAAAGGAATGACACTTATATCATCATTATCTAAAATTATTTCTAATGAAGAATCCATAATATTTAGTAAATTAGGAAATGAATCCTATAATTTTATAAATTCTTTAAAATTGATATTGGGTAAAAAGATTAGGGTTAAGGCACATAAGAGTGATTGATAAAATTGAAAATAAATATCATGATAATTTAAAATCATGGCCCTTTAAAGAAGCGCTTCAAATTATAAAAAGATATGGAGGTTATGCTAATTTTAAACTACCTGATAAAAAATATATTCTTTTTGAAACTGGATATGGCCCATCTGGACTCCCACATATAGGTACATTTGGTGAAGTTGTAAGAACAACGATGGTAATTAATGCGCTTAAATCATTAGTTGATTGCCCAACACAACTTATCACTTTTTCTGATGATATGGACGGTTTTAGAAAAGTTCCAGAAAATGTTCCTAATAGAGAGTTGTTAAGTCAATATATAGGCAAACCATTAACATCAGTACCCGACCCTTTTGAAAAGTATGAAAGTTTTGGTCATCATAATAATGCTAAATTAAAATCTTTTTTAGATAAATTTAATTTTGAATATACCTTTATTAGTTCTACACAAAAATATAAAAAAGGTGATTTTGATAAAACATTAATTTATATTTTAGAAAATTATCAAAAAATACTAGAAATAATTTTGCCTACCTTAAGATCTGAAAGAAAAGAAACCTACAGTCCATTTCTTCCAATAAGTGAGGTTACAGGCAAGGTTTTACAAGTTAAAATTGATGAATATAGGCCAAAAGATGGAACTATTATTTATAAAGATTCTGAAGATAATAAAAATTACGAAACATTAGTTACAGGAGGGAAATGCAAACTTCAGTGGAAGGTTGATTGGGCTATGAGATGGATGGCATTAGGAGTTGATTATGAAATGTGCGGAAAAGATTTAATAGAAAGTGTTGATTTAGCATCAAAAATTTGCAAATCTTTAAATAGAAAACCTCCATTAAATCTAATTTATGAAATGTTTCTTGATGAGAAGGGTGAAAAAATTTCAAAATCAGTTGGCAATGGTATTAGCGTTGAACAATGGCTTAGATATGCTTCTCCACAAAGCCTTTCATTGTACATGTTTCAAAAACCTAAATCAGCAAAAAAACTTTTTTTTGATGTAATCCCCAAAACTGTTGATGAATATTTTAATCATTTAAATGTATATTCAGATTTAGAAATGCAAAAGAAATTCGATAATCCAATTTGGCATATCCATAATGGTCAAGTTCCTGAGTATAGATCCAAAATTACATTCAATTCATTGGTTAATTTAGTTTCTATTTGTAATTCAAGTGATAGCAAAATTATTTGGGGATTTGTAAACAAATATGATCCAAATATTAATAAAATTTCTAATCCTGAATTTGAAGATCTGATTAATTATTCAATAAATTATTATAATGACTTTGTTTTGCCAAATAAAAAATATTTAAAAGTTTCTTCAGAAACTAAGGTTATTTTTGACGATATTATTTACTTATTAGAAAATAAAGTGACTGAAAAAAATGATGCTGAAGAAATACAAACACAATTATATGAAATAGGAAAAAAACATAAGTTTGAAAATTTAAAAGATTTTTTTAAATTAGTATATCAAGTTTTATTAGGACAAGAAAAAGGACCTAGGTTAGGTTCTTTTATAAAATTATATGGTATTAAAGAAACTGTTGAATCATTAAAAAAGGTTTTAACTTAAAAAATTGACTAATATTTTATTAAATTTAATTAAAATTTTTCCTCCAGAGATCGCTCATTCTATTACTTTAAGATTACTCAAGTTAAAAATTAACACAATTACGCAAACAGATCATCCTATATTAAAACAACATTTTTTAGGTTTAGACTTTTCTAATCCAATTGGTTTAGCTGCTGGTTTTGATAAAAATGCGGAAGTAATAAATCAAATTTTGAATTTAGGTTTTGGTTTTACAGAGATTGGAACAGTTACACCAAGGCCTCAAGAAGGAAATGTTAAACCAAGAATTTTTAGATTAAGTGAAGATGAAGCAATAATAAATCATTTAGGCTTTAATAATAAGGGCTCCGAAAAAGTTCTAAAAAAACTTAAAAAAATAAATTTATCAAATTTAAATTATGGAATAGTAGGAATTAATATTGGAAAAAATAAAAATTCTGAAGATGCAATAAGTGATTATTGCTATTGTTTAGAAAAACTTGGTCCATTTGGACATTATGTTACAATTAATATTTCTTCACCAAATACTCCAGGATTAAGGGATTTACAATTAAGGGGGAAAATTGAAAATTTAGTTAAAAAGCTGCAAAATATTCAAGAAAAGTTAAATAGCATAAAAAGCAAACCAATTTTTTTAAAAATATCACCTGATCTTAACGATGAGCAACTTAGAGATATTGCTCTTATGTCTCTTGCAAATAATGTTTCTGGATTAATTATAAGTAATTCAACAGTAGAAAGACCAACAAATCTAAATTCATCACATAGGACTGAAATTGGAGGACTGAGTGGAAAACCACTTTTTTTGCACTCAACACTAGCTCTAAAAAAAATGTACACACTAACAAATGCTAATATTCCTTTAATTGGAGTTGGTGGTATTAGTAATGGAAAAGAATGTTATGAAAAAATTAAATCAGGCGCGAATTTAGTTCAACTTTACACAGCTTTAACTTTTCAAGGTCCTAAAATTATAAGTAAAATAAAAAAAGAACTTGTTTATTTAATTAAAACCGATGGTTTTAATAATGTTAAAGAAGTAGTTGGAAAAGAAGTATAAAAATGAAAATTATTAGAGGAATTAAAGATATTGCAAAAGATTATGATATATTTATTTTAGATCAATGGGGAGTGATGCATAATGGTACCAAAGCTTACCCCTATGCTATTGATTGCATAAATTATTTAAAAGAAAATAATAAAAAACTAGTCATAATATCAAATTCTTCTAAAAGAAAAAAAAGTACTATAGAAAAATTACCTAGATTAGGTTTTGATCCTAAATACTTTGATGAAGTATTCACTAGTGGAGAAATGATTTGGAAAACACTTGCTATGCAATTAAAAAAATATGGTAAAAATTTAAATAAATGCTTTCACATATTTGATAAATCAAAAGAAGATGGTTTAAACTTTAGAGAAGGATTATCTAATATTGAATTTGTAAATAAAATAGAAGATGCTGAATTTATATTAGCTTGCACCCCTTTTAAAAATTCAGAACCTATAGATTATTTACCAATATTAAATTATGCTTATGAAAGTAAGATGATTATTTTTTGTGCTAATCCAGATTATGAGACAGTCGAACAAGGTAAAAACAAAAATATTTTTTGTATGGGAACAATAACAAATTTATATGAGAGAATGGGAGGTAAAGTAGTTATACAAGGGAAGCCCTCTATAGAAATTTATAAAAAATCAATGAGTAAATTTAAAAATTTTAAAAAATCAAAAGTTTTGGCTGTAGGAGACTCTTTATTTCATGATATACAAGGAGCTAGGAAATATGGTGTTGATAGTGTTTTAATCACTTCAGGTATACATAGTAATTTCTTTTCTATCAAAAATCCTAATTGGAAAAATAAAAAAAATAAATTGTTAAAATATAATATAGAGCCTACTTTTTTGTGCCAAAAATTTATAATTTAACATGGTACTTGACAAAAATTTAATTATATTTACTAGCCACTTTGATCATGTCTACAAAATGTGAACTAACTGGCAAAAGCTTCCAAACTGGAAATAATGTAAGTCATGCTAAAAATAGGACAAAAAGACGTTTTTTACCTAACTTACAAAATATATCTTTTATGAGTGAAACTCTTGGAAGAAAAATTCAACTTAAAGTAGCAACAAGCACCATTAGAACCGTTGAAAAAAAAGGTGGTTTGGATGATTTTTTAATAAATACACCAAATTCAAAATTAGCCCAAAAAGCGAAAAAACTTAAAAAATCTATAACAAATAAAAATAACTAATTCCATTAATGGGAATTTTTTTTAATTTTACATCATTTTTAAGTAATTTAAATACAGAAATAGTTTGGTTAATTTATTTTTTTGTATGCTTTACTTCAATTTTGATTTTTTTGAAAATATTTGGTTATGTAGGATTGTATATCTATACAGCTATTGCTGTAGTTGTTGCAAATATACAAGTACTAAAATTAGTAGATTTTTTTTATTCACCCGAACCTGTTGCCTTAGGAACAATTTTATTTGCATCAACCTTTTTATGCACTGATATATTATCTGAATATTTTGACAAAAAAAAAGCTAAAAAAAATATTTTAATTGGTTTCGTATCTTTTCTCTTCGTGACTATTCTTATGTTATTTACAATTGGATTTAAACCAGCTGAAGAAGATTTTATACAAGAAAGTATAGTTAATATTTTTACACCAATGCCAAGGTTTTTTATAGCAAGTATGATAGCTTTTATTGTAAGTCAATATTTTGATGTCTGGTTTTATAATATTTTAAAAAAATACACAAAAAATAAAAATTTATGGCTTAGAAATAATCTATCAACAGTTACCTCTTCTTTGATTGACAATAGTGTATTTAGTCTACTAGCTTGGATTGTTCTGAATCCTAATCCAGAAACTTTTTATAACGTAATAATGATATATATTTTTGGTACATATCTATTAAGAATATTTATAGCTTTTTTGGATACTCCATTTTTATATTTAGCTAAATTGTTAATTTTAAAGAATTCTAATGGCTAAATTTTCTTGGAAAATAAAATCATCAAGTACGAAATCTAAAGCAAGAACAGGATGTATTACTACACCTCATGGAAAAATTGAAACTCCAGCATTTATATTTTGTGCAACTAAGGGAGCTTTAAAATCATTTACTACTATTGAAGCAAAAAAAATTAATACACAAATAATTTTATCAAATACTTATCATTTGATGTTACATCCAGGCAGTAAATTAATTGCTAATCATGGAGGTTTGCATAATTTTATGAATTGGGATGGGCCTATGTTAACTGATAGTGGGGGATTTCAAATATTTTCACTTGGACATGGCTCAGTAGCAAATGAAATTAAAGGCAAGAAAACTCAATATTTAAGAGACAAATCTTTGCTAAAAATAAATGAGGAAGGAGCTTTGTTTAAATCATATTTAAATGGAAAAAATTATTTATTAACTCCAGAAAAATCTATTCAAGTGCAAAGAGATTTAGGAGCTGATTTAATATTAGTATTTGATGAGTGCACTCCTTTTAATGTAGAAAAAAAATATACTGAAAAATCAATGAAAAGAAGTCATAGGTGGGCTAAAAGATCAATTAACATGTTTAATAGCAAGTTAAACTACTCACCATGTTATGGATCAAGCGGAGAACAATGTCTTTATGGAATTGTTCAAGGTGGTATTTATGAAGATTTAAGGGATGAGAGTATAGATTTTAATTTAAATGAAATTAAAGTTTTTGGAATAGCTATAGGAGGGAGTCTAGGTTCAAATAAAGAAGAAATGTATAATGTTGTAAACTACACTAGTAAAAAACTAGGAGAAAAACATCCTATACATTTATTAGGCATTGGAGACCCAATAGATATATGGAGCCTAGTTAAGCAAGGTATAGATACGTTTGATTGTGTAAGCCCAACTAGGTTAGCCAGACATGGCTCTGCATTGATTAAAAATAAAATTGGTAAAATTAATATCAATAATGCTGAATATGAAAATTCAAGTAAACCTATTGATAAAAGTTGTAATTGTCATACTTGTAAAAATTATTCACTTTCTTATATTCATTATTTATTAAAAGCCAAAGAGTTTACGGCACTATATTTAATTACTTTGCATAATATTTTTTTTATGAATGAATTAATGGAATTTGTTAGAGTATCAATTAAAAAAGATCAGCTAGAAGAAGCAGAGATAGAATGGTATTCTAAGAGCTAATTAGCGATCAGAAAAAATTTCAGATAATTCTTTTAAAAGAACCTCGCCTAACTGATCAACATCCATTATTGTCACAGCTTT
>CACPNW010000020.1 GCA_902635455.1 uncultured Alphaproteobacteria bacterium
AATTCATTGGAAGGCTTTCCTTTAATTTTAAAAAAAATAGAAATGTGTGATGAAGAATATATAATAAATATAAATGAAGATAAAATTGAAATTTTTTTTAGCAATTATGCTGGAAAATTTTATGCCATAATTTCTTTAATTCAACTAATTCATTTTTATAAAAATAAATTACCACTTTGCAATATTAGTGACAAACCCTCCTTAAGGTGGCGAGGAATGCATCTTGATTGTGCAAGACAATATTACTCTATTAGTGAAATAAAAAGATTATTTAACTATATGGCATTATTCAAATTAAATAGATTTCATTGGCATTTAACAGATAATGAGGCATGGAGGATAAAACTAGATTGTTATCCAAGTTTAACTGATATCGGTGCTTTTAGAGGTTATAATCAAAATATACCTCCTTTTTATGGAAGTGGTTATAGCAAATATGGTGGCTTTTATAATAAAGATGATGTGGCTGAATTAATAAGCTACGGAAAAAAACTTAATATAGAAATTATGCCAGAGATAGATTTACCAGCACATTCATGGACATTACTTCAAATTATGCCTGAGCTAAGAGATCAATCTTCAAATACTGAATATAAAGATGTAGGTTTGTATAAGAACAACACTATTAACCCATCTATCAAAGAAACTAATATATTTCTTGAAAATATATTTAAAGAATTAAGTGAAATCTTTACTTTTGATACTTTACACGTGGGAGTTGATGAAAGACCCAAGGATTCTTGGGAAAGTTCCCCAAAAATTATTGAATTTATGAAAGAAAATAAACTTAGCTCATATGACGAAGTGCAAGATCTTTATATGAATAACATAATTACTATATTAAAAAAAAACAATAAAAGAGCTGCCGCTTGGAATGAAGCAGCTTTGCGTCCTCATAATGATATAGGATCATCTGGAAGTGCTGGAAAGTTAGACAAATCATGTTTAATTTTTGCATGGGAACACACTGATGTTGGTATTGAATCTACAAAAAGAAATTTTGAAACAATTTTGTGCCCTGGACAAAAAACATACTTTGATATGGCATACAACAACTCAACAAAAGAAAGAGGAATATGTTGGGCTTCAACAATAGAGGTTCAAGAAATTCATGATTGGAAACCTATGGAGGGAATAGATCAGAATCATCAAAAATATATGCAAGGAATTCAAGGTCAATTATGGTCTGAAACAATAACTAACAAAGATTATTTTGATTTTATGATAAATCCTAGATTAGCAACTTTGTCGGAAATAGCTTGGAGGTCAAAATCCTTTCGTAATTGGATAGAATTTCGTTCTGCATTAATAAATAGTGTTGAATTGTTGTCAAAAATGGGCTGGAAGTTTCATAAATTTTAGTATTATGATTATTTAATAAGAATTTTAAAATATGAAAATAGGTGTTGTAGGTTTTGGAAATAGAATAGCTCATGTGTTTCATGAACTAAAGAAAATCAACACTGATGCTAATTTAATAGCTTATGTTGATCCTCAACCAATAGGTAAAGCATATGCTACTAAGAATAATTTTTTTCCTGAAAAAAATTATGAAACTTTGAATGAAATGGTAAATAATGAAAAATTGGACTTGTTAATGATTGGCTCACCTAATCATCTGCATTTAGAGCATATTAAAGAGGGCTTATCAGCAGGTTTAAGAATATTTGCTGAAAAACCTATAGTTATTAATGAAAAACAAACTATGGAACTGGCCCAACTTGTTAAAAAATACGGAGCGGATAAAATTTTAGTAGGTTTAGTTTTACGATACTCACAACATGCAAGATCTGTTAGAGATTTACTAAGCAAGAATGTTATTGGTGATGTAATATCAATTGAGGCTTCAGAGCATATTATGCCTTGGCATGGAGGTTTTTTTATGCGTAATTGGAGAAGAAAAGAAAAATACTCTGGTGGTTTTATGCTTGAAAAATGCTGTCATGATATTGATTTTTATTCTATGATTACAAGCAGCAGACCAATTAAAGTCGCTAGTTTTGGTGGAAGAAATTCTTTTATTCCAAAAAATCAACCAAGTGGCTCAATTGAAGAGTATACAAAATACAACTTAGATGGTTGGGAGTCAGCAGAAAAAGTATTTGATAGTGATGCAGATATAGTAGACCATCAAGTAGCAATTATAGAATATGAAAACGGAGCTACTTTAGCTTTCCATACAAACATGAGAGTTCCAGATGAGTTCAGAAGATTTGCAGTTATGGGAACAAATGGAATGGTAGAAGGAGATTTTGTCAGAGGCTTCTTAAAAGCTCATGATCAAAAAAATAATATCATATTAGATGAGGATTACGGTGCTGCTTTTGGTATGATAAAAGGTCATTATGGTGCTGATAGTTTAATGCTCAAGGATATTAATGAACATTTAATTAATTCTGAATCATCTCCATTGCCAGTTGGAGTAATAGATTGTATGGAATCTGGTATTGTTGCTATGAAAATAGATGAATCAAGAAAAACTAATAAAATTGTTGATATGACTGAAACATGGAAAATTTTAGACAGCTATATAAAGTAAATGATTTTTAAAAATAAACTAAACACATACAACTCATCTATTTTTCTTGCTTATGCTTTAATAGCTCCTGCTGCAATTTATATTCTATGCATAGTGGCTTGGCCTTTAGTAGAAACTATTAGATTATCTTTTACAAACTCAAGTTTAGCTGGAGAGGAATATGTAGGATTTGAAAATTATGAAAGAATGTTAGAAAGTAAAAAATTCCATAAAATTGTTTTTAGAACTTTTCTATGGATGTTTTTTTCTGTTAGTTTGAAGTTAATTATTGGTTTAATAGGAGCGGTATTACTAAATGCAAATGTTTTTGGAAAATCAGCTTTTAGGGTTTTGGTTATGCCTCCCTGGGTTGTGCCCATTGCAATAGGAATGCTTGGTTGGTTATGGTTATACAATGGTTATTTTGGAATTATTGCAGGTATAGGAATGAAAACTGGAATTTTAGATGGGCCATATGGATTTCTTGCATACAAAACAAGTGCCTTTATTTCAACAGTTATTGCAGATGTTTGGGTTGGAACTCCTATGGTTACAGTATTTTTTTTAGCTGCAATGCAAGGGGTACCAAAAGATTTATATGAGGCAGCATATTGTGATGGAGCTTCTAAATGGTCTAGATTTTATAAAATTACTTTACCTAGTATTACTCCGGTGATTGTTACTATGGCTTTGTTATCTGCAATTTGGACATTTAACTCTTTTGAAATTATTTGGATATTAACCGAAGGGGGGCCAAGAGGAGCTACAACTACATTAATTATTGACACATATAAACAAGCTTTGGGTAATTATAAATTTGGAAGAGGGGCAGCAAGAGCAGTAGTTGTTATGATCTTGCTAACTTTATTTGCCGGCTTTTATCTTTCTTTGCTTATAAAAATAAATAAAAAGGTTGCAAATGAATAAATACAATATTTTTGAAAAAATTTTGATTTATTTTGGGGTATTTGTTTTTTTAACATTTATGCTTCTTCCTTTTGTAGAAATGTTTTATGCATCACTTAGACCCTTAGATCATTTATTTAGATCACCTTATCAATTTTATTCAGATGATTTATCATTTTGGGCATACAAAGAAATGTGGAAGACTGTTCCTATGTTGGGACGATATATTTTTAATAGTTTTTTTCTTGCTTCTTGTGTTGCTATTATTACCTTATTATTTGTAATTCCTGCAGCTTATTCTTATGCTAGATTTAATTTTCCTGCAAAAAACCTTAGTCTTTATTTATTTTTAGCAGTTAATATGTTTTCTGGAGCTGTTTTATTAATACCTTTGTATAAAGTTTTAAGAACTCTTGGATTGCTTAACTCTTATCAAGCAATGATTGTACCTGGGGTTGCTTTTTTAATTCCTACTGCAATATGGCTATTAAAATCATATTTCGAAAAAATTCCAATAGAGTTAGAAGAAGCAGCATTTATGGATGGAGCTTCAAGAATTCAAATACTAAGACATATCATAACACCTTTAAGTGCACCGGGATTAGCAGTCGTGGGTATATATGCTTTCATAGGAGCATACGCTCAACAATTTTTATTTGCTATATCATTTAATCATGTAAAAGAATACATGCCAATACCTGCAGGATTATATGAGTTTATAGGCTACCAATCAATCAAATGGAATGAAATGATGGCAGCTTCATTAATTGGTATTACTCCTGTTTTATTGGTTTTTTTATTTTTACAAAAATATATAGTTGAAGGTTTAACGGCAGGAGCAGTAAAAAATTAAAATAATTATGTTTTATAGCATATAAGTCTAATTTCTAACTTGCTAGTGGCTAACTATTATCATAAGCTTAGTATATATTAATATAAAAGGAGTAAAAAAATGAAATTTTCTTTTATTAACTCGCTATTAACAACATTGATAATATCTTTTTTTAGCTTATCACAAGCTATGGCTGTAGATATGCATGGTGTTATGTGTGGTTCAGAAATACGTCCTGCAGATCAAAAGGTTATTGATGAATTTATGAATGACAATCCAGGCGTTAATGTAACATTGGAAGCAGTACCTTGGGGAACTTGCCAAGATAAAGTTATTAATCTTGCAGTGGCTGGAGATCCAGTTAGTTTTTCATATATAGGATCAAGAACTTTAAAGGGCTTAGCTGAAAATAACTTAATAGTTCCTGTTGATATTCCTTCATCTCAACAAAGAATGTACCAAGATGGAGTATTAGATACAGTTACTTACAAAGGAAAAATTTGGGGATACCCTCATGCTTTTTCAACTAAAGCACTTTTTATGAATTGTGATTTACTTGCAAAAGCTGGAGTTCGTTGTGATGGTCCTCGAACTTGGGATGAATTATATTCTATGGCAGAGGCGGTGACAAACAATGTGCCAGGAGTTTCTGGTATAGGCTTAGCAGGTAAAGACTTTGACAATACAATGCATCAATTTTTGAACTATTTATATAGTAATGGTGGTCAAGTAATTGATCCTGATACTAATGAGATAACTTTAAATAGTCCTAATACAATTGAAACTTTAGAATTTTATGCCAAACTTGCTAATGTTTCGCAAGAAGGCCCACTTGCTTGGGAGCGTTCTCAACTAAGAGAACTTTTAAATGATGAAAAAATTGCTATGTACATTGATGGACCTTGGGGTAGGGGACAACATAAAGAAGAGCTTAATATGAAAACTGTTAGAATTCCAGCTGGCCCAAGTGGAAGTCGAGGAACTCTTTTAATTACAGACAGTGTTGCTGTATTTAATGGCACAGGGCATGAAGAAATGGCAAGTAAATTAGTTGCTCAACTTTGTTCTGGAGAAGCTCAATATGATCTAGATACATCATGGGGACTGACACCAATAATGAAATATCCTGAGATAGGAAGAGTACCTCCTTTAAATGAGGATTATTGGATGATGTTTATTAAGGCCATAAAAGACGGAGGTCCCGAACCTTTGTTTGTTGATTATAAAGCTTTTCAATCAGTTATGAATTCAATGATTCAAGGTGCAATTCTAGGTGAGGGAGATGCAGCTGATTTAGTTGAAGAAGCAGCTGAAGAATTGGAAGAATATAAATAGATCTATAAAAATAAGGACTGCCTAAGGCAGTCCTTTTCTTCTTAATAGATATTTCTTTAAAAAGATAATAATTTTAAATTATTACTATATATAGTTATTTTATGTGTGGAATAATTGCTATCGCAGCTAAAAATGATTGTATCAATGATATAATTTCAGGATTATATTCTCTTGAGTATAGAGGTTATGATTCATCAGGATTAGCAACGATAAAAAACAATCATTTTGAATATAATAAAAATGTTGGTAAAATTTTTAATTTAGAAAAATCTGTTAAAAAAAATAAATTAACTGGAAATGTTGCAATTGCTCATACTAGATGGGCAACTCATGGCAAACCTTCAATAAAAAATTGCCATCCATTCATAAAAGATAACTGTGTTTTAGTTCATAACGGTATCATAGAAAATTATACAGATTTATTAAGTCAATATTCTATAAATAAGAAAAATATTAAGTCAGATACAGACTCTGAAATTATTGCTGAAATATATAATAAATTATTAAATAAGTTTAACAACCCAGTTGAGGCTATTAAAAATTTAAATAAAAAAATAATAGGATCTTTTTCCTTTGCTTTTCTCGTGCATGGATCAAATTCAATATTCGTAACGAAAAGAGGTAGTCCATTAGTACTAGGAATAGGAAAGCATTTTAATGCTGTTAGTTCTGATGTTTTGGGATTGCCAGACAGCACAAGGGAAATTATTTTCTTAGAGGAAAATGATATTGCTGAATTAAATGAATCCTCAATTTCAATTTTTGACAAAAATACACGTAAAATAAAAAGGGAAAAACATAAATTTGTTCAAAAACAAGATTTTAAAATTAAAGGAAATTACAAACATTTCATGGAAAAAGAAATTTTTCACCAACCAATTAGTATTGAAGATACAATTTTAAATTTTGCTGATAAGAAAAGAAAAATCGTTTATTTGCCAAAAAGTAATATTAAATTCAATAAGTTTTCAAATATAATTTTAGTTGCATGTGGGACAGCATACCATTCATGTATGGTGGCAAAATACTGGCTCGAGGCAATGACCAACATAAATGTTTCAATCGATATTGCTTCAGAATTTAGATACAGAAAAAATAAATTCAGTTTAAACTCTGTCGGAATAGTAGTGTCACAGTCAGGCGAAACTATGGATACACTAAAATGTTTGGATAAATTTAAAAAAAATAATATTCCTACGGTTTCTATTGTAAATGTTTTAAATAGTTCAATAGCAAGATTAAGTGATTTTATACTACCTACTTTAGCTGGTTCTGAAATTGGCGTTGCTTCTACAAAAGCCTTTACTTCTCAATTATCAGTTCTTGCATTATTTGCGCTACATATCCAGCAACAAGAAAAATCAATTAATAAGTTATATTTTAATTCTATTTTTGAAATTCATAAATCTGTTAATGAAATTTTAAATAAAGAAAATGAATTTAAAAAAATAGCACAAACCTTAGTTGATACTAAAAGTATTTTTTATATTGGCAGGGGCGTCATGTATCCTATGGCTTTAGAAGGTGCGCTAAAGTTAAAAGAAATAACTTATAAGCATTGTGAGGGCTTTGCAGCTGGCGAATTAAAACATGGACCACTTGCCTTAATTGAAAAAAATATACCAGTTATTGTTTTAGCGCCTTATGATGAAAATTATTTTAAATTAATTTCAAATATTCAAGAAGTTAAAGCAAGAGGAGGAAGAATAATTATGATTACTGATAAAATGGGTGCAAAGATAGCAAAAAAATATTCTGATAAATTAATTATAGTTCCTAAAACAAATTTTTTGACATCTCCAATAATATATTCACTACCTATTCAACTAATTGCTTATTATTTAGCAGTTTTTCTTGGAACAGATGTCGATCAACCAAGAAATTTAGCAAAATCTGTTACTGTTGAATAGTTTTGCTTGGGGTATTAATATTGAGAAAATGAAATTAGCACCCAGTTTTTATTTTGTTTTAATCTTGGTATTAGTTTCAAGACTTGCTTCTGCAGAAACTATTCAAATTGATTTTACCTCAGATGACTCTTACAGTGTTGAAGTCGCCAAGATAAATGTTGGAGATACTATAGAATGGCTGCCAAAGAATGAGGGGCATAATGTCGAATTTCTTGCTGGCCCAAATATGAATTCTCTTCCAGAAAAATCAGAGTTAAATGCTTTTTATTCAGTCACTTTTAGTTTGCCTGGAATTTATCTATACCATTGTACTCCGCATGGTAATATGGGAATGTTAGGTTTAATCGTAGTAGAAAATGATTTTCACAATTTAGAAGACATTAAAGAGATTGAACTATCTCGGATAGCAAAATCAGTACTTCAAAGACTAATTAGAATTGCTCAGTTAAAGTCGTAATCAATAGAGTAATTTATTTCAATTGCTTATTAATAAAAGCATATTTTTTTTCTAAAATTTTGTTATGTTTTTTACTCTTAGGTAAATTTGAGCTCTTATAAAAAGGAAAGGGTATTTGCCTTTTTAATTTCAATGCCATTTGATACCATAAAGAATTTAAAATAAAAATACCAGCTATAGTTGAAGAAGAGGTTATTCCAAAATTATTATAATCTATTAAAGTGTCACCTATAGGACTATAATTATCAATATTAATATCAGAATAATTGTATAGTTTAAAATTATTATTTTTATTTAGACTATCTGAATATAATTTTGAACAAACGCTAATTACATAAATTTTTTTATTTTTTAATAATTTTGCTATTTCTACAGATAGTTGGTTTACACCACTATTGGAGAATACAATTATTGAGTCATATTTACTAAAAGTATATTTTTTTAAAATATCTTTAGCTAGTTTTGGATTTCTTTCATATTTTGAGGATTTTTTAACTCCATGAGAAAAATCTATCTTTTGATCTAAAATAGGCATAGTACCGGCAAAAGCTCCTGCTCTATGCAAACTTTCTTCAGCTATGCAATGATTATGTCCTGTACCAAAAACATATACAATGCCACCATTGATATAATTTTCTGATAATTTTTTAGCCACTAATTTAATTTTATCTTTCTGAATACTTGAAATTTTTTTTAATATTAGTGTTAATTTTTTCAAAAATTTATCTGTAGAGTTTTTCATAGATAGCTTATAATGAATAATCAAACCAAAAAAAATTAAAATTATTAAATAGGGAAATTAAATTGTTATCTTTAAAAGGAAATATTGTTAACTTTGATGAAACTTATAGTGGTGAAATAATTTTTAATAGTAAAATAAACAAAGTTATAAGATCAAAATCAAATGAAGGGGGCGATTATATTGTTCCAGGTTTTATAGATCTGCATTGTCATGGAGCAAATGGTTTTGATACAATGGATGGATGGAATTCGATTGAAAAAATGTCAATCTATCACTTAAATAAAGGCACAACCTCTATTTTACCTACAACATGGACAAGTTCATTTGATCACACTTTTGAGGCTTTAAAAGAATTTAAAAATTATAATAATATTAGCACTAATATACTAGGCGTGCACTTGGAGGGTCCTTTTATAAATCCCAATAAACTAGGAGCACAGCCACCACTAGCAAAGAATCCTTCTATTGAATTTATAAAAACATTATTAGATGTTGCTCCAATCAAAGTGATAACACTTGCACCAGAATTAGATGGTATGGATGATTTTATAGATCAGTTAAATAAACTTGGGATTAATATTCAATTTGGACATTCTTTAGCAAATTATGATTGTTGCACAAAGTATATGAAAAAATATAAGATTGGATTTACACATCTTTATAATGCAATGTCTGGTAATAGCCATAGAAATCCTGGTGTATTAGAAGCGGCTTTAGAACTAGGTAAATATGCCGAAATTATTTGTGATTTGAATCATGTTAATGAAGCATCTATAAAAATTGCAAAAAAATGTATTAAAAATCTATATACTGTTACTGACTCAATTGGAGCGACCGGATTAAAGAATGGTACTTATAAATTTTTTGGAACTGAGATTGAAAAAAGAAATGGGATAGTAGTAATAAAAAATAGCAATACTTTAGCTGGAAGTATAGTCAACATGCATGATACTTTTTCCAATTTGATTAAATTAAAATTCTCATTAAATGAGGCTGTTCAAATGACTAGTTATAATGCTGCTCAATATTTGGGCATAAATGAACTAGGTTATATTGGAGAAGAAAAAATATCAAATATTTTAGTTCTTGATAAAAATTTAAAAATTAAAGAAATATATTTAAAAGGTATTAAAATTAATGAATAAAATAAAAGTATTGGAAGAAGCCTTAAAAATTCTTTCCATAATTGATATTTTTTCTAAAGTTGATAACAATCCTTATCAAGAAATTTCTAAATTAATTAATAAAAAACAAATTAAATATTTTGTTGAATTTTGATCTAGTTATAATTGGTGCTGGTTCATCAGGTTGTATAGTAGCCAATCAAATCATTAATAATACAAATTATAAAGTACTATTAATTGAAGCAGGACCAAATGATAATCACCCAATTATCCAAGTTCCTCTTGGTTATGGTATGACTTTTTATCATAAAAAAATGAATTGGAATTTTTACTCTGAAATTCAAAAAAACCTCAAAAATAGAAAAATTTATTTTCCTAGGGGAAAAGTTGTTGGAGGTTCAGGATCTATAAATGCTATGATATATGCCCGTGGCTTAAAATCTGATTTTGAAAATTGGAATTTAAGTAAAAATTGGTCTTGGGAAAATATCAAAGCAACATATGATAAAATTGAATTTTCAATTAATGAAAAACATCAAATATTACCTGCTAATAAAATTCCTGTTAATGATGTTAGTAAACAACATCATCCCATCTTAAGTAATTTTTTTAATGCCGCTAAGGAACTGGATTTTTCATTTAATAGGCAATTAAAAAGTTCAATTGAAAATCAAGTAGGGCACTATAATGTTAATATTTTTAATGGTTTCAGAACCTCATCATCTAAAGTTTTTTTAAAGCCAATAAAAAACAATCCAAATCTTAAGATATTAAGCAAAACTGAAGTTTTAAAGTTAAATTTCGAAAACAATAAAATTTCTAGTTTAAAAATAAAATATAAAAATAAAATTATTATGGTTAAGCCAAAAATTGGAACAATTTTATCAAGTGGATCTATTATGACGCCTTATCTTTTATTAAAGTCAGGTATTGGAAATGCATCAGAATTGAAACAATTAAATATTCCTGTTAAATTACACAGCCCTCAAATTGGTAAAAACTTGCAAGATCATTTAGGTTTAGATTATTTATATAAAACTTATACACCAACACTAAATAGTGATTTAGGTACTTTAACTGGTAGAATAAAATCAGTATTTAATTATTTATACAATAGAAAAGGGCCGCTTTCTCTTAGTCTAAATCAAGGTGGAGGGTATGTTAATTGGGAATCTCTTGATCCTTATCCTAATATACAACTATATTTCAACCCTTTAACCTATTCTGTGTCTTTCAAAAATAGAAGGCCTTTACTTAAAACTGATAAATTCAATGGGTTTGTTATCGGTTTCAATTCATGTAGGCCCAAAAGTCTTGGTGAAGTGATTTTGAAAATGGAAGATAATAAGTATTTACCAGCTATTGATCCAAATTACTTATCTAATGAAAAGGATATTCATGACTTATACTCCATATTTGATTTTATTAGAAAATTTTCATCAAATCCACATATTGATGATATTATAAAATCTCCAGTAAATATTGATCCATTAAAGTCTAGTAATGAACAGCTACTTAATCATTTTAAACTAAATTCAAACTCTGTCTATCATCCCTGTGGCACATGCCGTATGAGTAATAATATTAGTACAGGTGTGGTTTCTGATAAATTGAAAGTTCACGGATTAGATAATTTATGGATAGTTGATGCATCTATTATGCCAAACATAACTTCAGGTAATATCAACGCTCCAGTAATGATGTTATCACATTTATCTAGCAATATTATTATAGAAGAATTAAAACAAAAATATTAATGAAAATTAAAAAACTTGAAACTTTTACAAAACCCTTTGTAAGTTTTGTTAAAATAACTTTAGATGATGGATCTGAAGGATATGGTCAAATGTCAACATATAATGCTAATATAACTGCTCAAATTTTCCATAAGCAAGTTGCTCCTTGGATTTTAGGAAAACCATGGGATGACTTTAATGATCTAGAAAATTTTATTTTAGAAAAAGAACATAAGTTTTTAGGGTCATATTTGTTAAGAGCTATTGCAGGTCTTGATACAGCTTTATGGGATTTAAAAGGTAGACTTGAGAACAAGCCTGTAACCTCTCTTATTGGTGGTAGCCCAGGAGCTTTAAAAGTTTATGGTTCATCAATGAAAAGAGATATTACCCCAGAAGATGAGGCTGATCGATTTAAAAAATTATTTGAAGAAAAAGGAATTGACTCATTCAAATTTAGAATTGGATCTGAATGCGGAAGAGGTGTTGATGAGTGGGAAGGCAGAACAGAAAAAATAGTTAAAACTATAAACAAATCTTTAGATAGTTCTGTAACAAAATTAGTTGATGCAAATAGTTGCTACTCATCAAAACAAGCAATCGAAATAGGAAAATTATTAGAAGATAATAATATTACTCATTTTGAAGAACCTTGCCCGTATTGGCAACCTGAACAAACAAAAGAAGTCACTAATGCTCTTTCAATTGATGTTTCAGGAGGAGAGCAAGACAATGATATAAGAATTTGGAAAGATATGGTTCAGAGAAAAATTGTAAATATTTTTCAACCAGATGTTATGTATTTAGGTGGATTGACAAGAACATTAAAAGTTACAAATATCATAAAAGAGTATGGATACATTTGTACTCCACATGCAGCAAATCTATCATTAGTAACGGTTTGTACTATGCATTTACTTAAAGCCATACCTAATGCTGGCCCATATTTAGAATTTTCAATTGAAGGGGAAGATTATTATCCATGGCAACAAAATTTGTTTATTAAGCACCCTTTTAATGTAGTAGATGGAAAAGTCTCAGTCTCTGATGAACCTGGGTGGGGTATAAAAATTAATGAAGATTGGTTGAATAGCTCTAAATATAGTATTTCTGAATTATAAACTATTTTAGAAAATTTTTAATTTCGCGATTAACTATATGAGCTTTTTCATAAATAGCCATATGTTTTGCTTTTGACACAATCTTTAATTTACTATTTTTAATTTCTTTATTTAATTGTAAACTCATTTTTGGAGTTGAATTATAATCTTTTTCTCCTGTGATTAACAGAGTTGGAATATTAAAATGTTTAAAATTATATTTTAAGTTATTTGAGTTTGCAAAAAGATTATAAGCAGGAAGAAAATTATTCTTTTTGTTATTTTCAAGTAAGCTATAAAATTTATTATATGTTTTAAAATTTTTCATTAAATATTTTTCAGTAAACCATCTATTCACTGTTTTCTTAGAAATACTTTTTTCTTTAATTGCAGAATAATATCTAGATTTTACTAATTTTTTCTCATAGGCAGATCTTTTATAAACAGAAGATATTAAAACTAATTTATTTACTAGTTTTTTATTTTTTATAGAGAAATTAAGTGCAATAATACTACCAATTGAGTATCCAATTAAATTAATTTTTTTTAAATTGAAATAATTTATTAGAGCTTTAAGCTGAGAGTTATAATTTTCATATGTAAGTTTTTTTAATACTTTTTTAGTTTTGCCATGATTAATCAAATCATAATATAAAAAATTTTTTTTAAAAAATTTTTTTTGTTTATCCCACATAGATATATCCAAACCAACTCCATGAATAAAAATTGAAGGAATAGTTTTATTATTAAGATTACAGTTATAAAAAGTTAAATTTTTATCATAACCACTTTTATATAATGTGGTTTTTGTGGCCATTAAGAAGCTTGTTTAATTTTAGAATTATCCTGACTTTTAAAATGTGGAATTATCTTTTCTGTAAATAGTTTAATGCTTTTCATACAGTCCTCATGTTTTACATCAGGGAAATTTGACCACACTTGAAGATACTGCAAATTCAATTCTTTTTTTAGTTCTTCAATTTTTGAAATTACATAGTCTACAGTGCCGAAAAGCATGTTTCTTTTGTGAAGAAAATCGTAATTTAATAAATCAAGTTTATTTTCTGTATATGGGAGTTCTTCATTAGGATTCATATGATTTCCTAAGCCACGCCAATGGCATACCCACTTAATATAATTTACCATTTGCTCACCCGCCTTTTCCCTAGCTTCTTCCATAGAATTTGCAATGAACATATCTCTAACTAAACAGACACCATCTCCAAGCTCTACATTTCTTTGTTCAGCTTCAGATCTAGCATTTTTATAAACTTGAAAACGTTTTTTTAAAGTTTGAACTGTTGGTATCCACATGATTGTATTAATTCCATTTTTTGCAGCCCATTCAATAGAGCTATTACTATCAACAACTTGCCATAAAGGAGGGTGGGGTTTTTGAAGAGGCTTAGGAACTATACTAATTTTTTTCATAATATTTGTTTTGAGATCCATAAATTTATCATTTGGGGGGCTCATATCATGACTCCATTCAAAATTAGGAGTTGGATATTTGTAGAATTCACCATCATGGTCAAAAAATTCTTCTGTCCATGCTTTTTTCAAAATAGATATTGTTTCTTCAAATAGTCTAAAATTTTTTTTGTTATCCTTTGTATCAGCATTAATATTCATGTTTAAAGCTTCTCTGCCGTAGATACCACGACCTATTCCAGCTTCAACACGACCATTTGATAGATTATCTAGTAAAGCAATATCCTCAGCTATTCTTATTGGATTCCAAAAAGTAATAATAGTTGCAGCTTGACCTATACGAATTTGTTTAGTTCTTGCAGCAATATCAGCGCTTAACATTATCGGGTTTGGACAAATTTCCATACCTTCATGACTAAAATGATGCTCAGTAAACCAAATAGAATCCCAACTATTCGTATCACAATAATCAGCAATCTCTCTTATTTCTTTTAAGATTTGATTATATTTTTTTTTATTATTCCAATTAGTTGAGTTGCAGAAATAGCCAAACTTCATTTTATCTCCATAAAAAAGAATACGACCTATCCCACTTTCGTATTTTAACGACGAGTTATGTATCGTTTATTAACCTAAATATATATTATATAAAAAAAGAAAGAAAAGAAACGAAATAGTAATATTTTAATGTAATAAGGGATAATTTTATGATTAAAAATATTATTTTTGATTTTGATGGGGTTATAGTTGATAGCGAAGTCTTGGTTGGAAGAGCTTTCTCAAAGTATTTAAAGAATTTAGGTCATAATTTTGAAGAAAAATATTTTTTTCAATTTGCGGGTCAAAAAACTATTGAATCCGTATCTTATTTATCAAATAAATTATCAATAAAAAATCAAGAAAAATTTTATAATGATATTTTAGAGATTTCTGCTGAAATTTTTTCTAAAGATTTAGAAGCAGTTAATGGAGCTTATGATTATATCACAAATTCTAAAAAAAATATTTTCATTGGTTCTAATAGTATGAAATCAAGAATAAATATTGGTTTAAAAAAGGTAGGACTTGATAAATATTTTCATCAAGATAGTATAATTTCTTTTGAAATGGTTAAAAAACCCAAACCCTATCCAGACATATATTTAAAAGTAATTGAAATGCATAATCTTAATAAAGAAGAAACTATAGTAATTGAAGATAGCTCAGTAGGAGTAACAGCAGCTAAAAAAGCAGGAATAAAAGTTATAGCATTAACAGCGGGTAGCCACTGGCATCAAGAAAGATCTAAAAAAGATTTAATTGTTTCTGATCCTTTTAAAATAATTCAGGATTATAAACTGCTAGACAATATTATTCTAAATTTATGAATATTAATCCTCAAATTAAAGGGAACCCTCTTTTTATAACAGCATATTTAACAATTTTTTCTTATTTTATTGGTGAATTTTTAATACCAAAGTATCCATTATTATATTTCATTAATATGATTGGAGTATTAGGTTTAATAATTAGTGCAATTTTCTTCTTTTCAGGATTTAATTTGTTTAGCTCTTACAGAGAAAATCCATTACCAAATTCTCATACTAAACGTATAATTAAAACAGGAATTTTTGCATACACACGAAACCCAATTTATATTTCTTTTATATTATTTCATTTAAGTATGTTTTTAGTCTTTGAAAATGTAATTTATTTTTTATGCTCTATAGGCTTGGCTATTTGGATACATAATTTTGTAATTCAAAAAGAAGAAAGCTATTTAAATGAAAAATTCGGGGATGAATTTTTACGCTATTGTGCATCTGTTAAAAGATGGTTAATCTTTTAAAGAATT
>CACPNW010000021.1 GCA_902635455.1 uncultured Alphaproteobacteria bacterium
GTTTGGAGATGAAATTGAGAGCATTACTGAAGTAGATCCTCTTACAGGCGAGAAAATTAATGATTTAAATGAGATTAGAATTTTTTCTAATTCACATTATGTAACTCCAAAACCAACAATTAAAAAAGCTATAAATTTAATTAAAGAAGATTTAAAAAAACAATTAGAAGTATTTGAAAAAGAAAAAAAATATTTAGAAAGACAAAGATTGGATGAAAGAACAAATTTTGATTTAGAAATGATTGAAACTACAGGGAGTTGCAGTGGTATTGAGAATTATTCAAGATACTTATCGGGAAGAAAGACTGGTGAGCCTCCTCCAACGTTATATGAATATATCCCTGAAAATTCTCTGTTATTTATTGATGAAAGTCATATTACTTGTAGCCAAATATCAGGAATGTATAAAGGTGATTTTTCAAGAAAATCAACTTTATCACAATATGGTTTTAGATTGCCAAGCTGCGTCGATAATCGACCTCTAAAAAGAGAAGAATGGGATGGGATGCGGCCCCAAACCATATTTGTAAGTGCTACTCCGGGAGAGTATGAGTTAAATAAAGTTGGTGGAATTTTTGTGGAACAAGTTATTAGACCTACTGGACTTATTGATCCTCCAATAGAAGTTAGAAAAACAAAACATCAAATAGATAATCTTATTGATGAATGTAAAACGACTATTTCAAATGGCTATAGAGTTATAATCACAACATTAACAAAAAAAATGTCTGAGGATTTAACTGAGTATATGCATGAAGAGGGTTTGAAAGTAAGGTATCTACATTCAGATATTGAAACCTTAGAACGCATTGGTATTATTAGGGATCTCCGTTTAGGTGTCTTTGACATTTTAGTTGGTATTAATTTATTGAGAGAAGGATTAGATATACCTGAATGTGCTCTGATGGCAATATTAGATGCCGATAAAGAAGGTTATTTAAGGTCAAAAACAAGCTTAATTCAAACAATAGGAAGGGCTGCCAGGAACGTTGATAGTAAAGTTATAATGTATGCTGATGTCGTTACAAAAAGTATGAAACAAGCTATTGATGAAACTGAAAGAAGAAGAAATAAGCAATTAATTTTTAATAAAAAAAATAAAATTACGCCTTCAAGTATTAAAAAAAACATTGAGGAAATTCTTGAGACAACAGCTGAACAAGATCATGTAACAGTAGAATTAAGCAATGCTAAAGAATTAGTTGGTAAAGATCTTGATAAACATATTAAGAACCTAGAAACAAAAATGGATGAATTTGCTGCAAAATTAGAATTTGAAGATGCCGCAAGAATCAGAGATGAGATTAATAGGCTCAAAGCAAAAGAAGTGGGTATATCTGATAAAATTTTAAATTTTAAGAGAAAGTAATATGGATATAATTTTTGAAAAAACTAAAAAAACAGGAATAATTAAACTTAATAGACCTGAAGCATTGAATGCACTAAATTATGATATGGCTAAAAAATTTTCTTATCAATTAAATGAATGGGAAAAAAATGATAGTATTGAACAAATTTTATTATTAGGCGAAGGAAAACATTTTTGTGCAGGTGGAGATGTCAAAAGTCTTTCTTTGGGAGGTAAAAATACAAATCTTAAAAGAGATTTTTTCTTTTCAGAATATAAATTAAATTATCAAATAAATAATTTTTCAAAACCTTATCTCTCTTTATGGAATGGAGTAGTAATGGGTGGTGGGATAGGACTATCTCTATATGGAAATTTTAGAATCGTAACTGATACAACTAAATTTGCAATGCCTGAAACTGCGATTGGCTTTTTCCCTGATGTTGGAGGGAGTTATTTTTTATCAAAAATAAAAAATAATTATGGAATTTTTTTAGCTTTAACAGGAAATGTTATTGGGCCATTGGAAATTTTAAATTTAGGCCTAGGAACCCACTACTGTCCAAGTAAAGAAACTGATAATTTTATAGACATGTATATCGAAAGTGGAATTTTGAAAGAGTTTAATGCATCCTCACTAAAAAAAGAAAATGAATTAATTGACAAAATATCAATAAGTAAATTATTTGATGGCGAGATAAAAACAATTTTTAAAAAACTTAAAGAACATGACAGTAATAATGCAGAAATTTTATTGAATATACTAGAAAAAAAATGTCCAATGAGCCTTGCTGTTACATTAGAGTTATTAAAAAAAGGTAAAAGTAAAAATCTAAAAGAATGTCTTGAAATGGAATATAAATTGAGTCAAAATATGGTTAATAGAGATGATTTTGATGAAGGAATTGATGCTGTTCTTGTATCAAAACATCACAATCCTAATTGGAATCCTTCATCAATTAATGACATAGAACAGAATCATGTTAATAAATTATTTGAATTTAATTCAAAAACATTAAAACTATAATTTTTAATTATGAACCAAAGAATTCCTAGTGGTGCAAAAGTAGTTGTAATTGGTGGTGGAGTAGCAGGATGTTCTGTTGCTTACCATCTTGCTAAATATGGATGGAACGATGTTGTTCTTCTAGAAAGAGACCAACTTACCTCAGGAACAACTTGGCATGCTGCTGGTTTAATTGGTCAATTAGGTGCCTCAGCAACACTTACAAAGATACGTAATCATTCACTAAATTTATATAAAGAGCTTGAAAATGAAACTGAGTTATCGTCAGGTTTAAAACAAAATGGATCTTTAACTGTAGCAACAACAAAGGGAAGATTAGATGAACTTAAAAGACAAGTAACTACTGCTCAACTATTTAATGTTGATGCTTTTGAAGTTTCAATTGAAAAAATAAAAGAAATTTATCCATTAATAAATGTTGAAGATGTAATTGGAGGTGTTTTTATCCCAGATGATGGCCAAGCAGACCCCGTAGGAGTAACAAATGTTTTAGCCAAAGCAGCAAAGCAAAATGGAGCTAAAATTATAGAAAAATGTTTTGTAAAAAAAATTCTTATTAAAAACAATAAAATTGAAGGAGTAGAAACAGATGAGGGAAAAATTGATTGTGAATTCGTAGTTATTGCTTCTGGAATGTGGTCAAGACAAATTGCTGCTGAGGTTAATGTGAGCATCCCTTTGTATCCTGTTGAACACTTCTATGTCTTGACTGAAGGAGTAAAAAATCTTGATAAAGCCTTACCTGTACTAAGAGATTATAATCACTGCTTGTATATAAAAGAGGACGCAGGAAAATTTTTAGTTGGTATTTTTGAACCTAATGCAAAACCAGCATTTAAAAACAGTGATAAAATTCCTAATGATTTTTCATTTGGAGAATTGCCTGAAGACCTTGATCATTTTGAGCCATATTTAATGCATGCAATAAATAGAATTCCAGAACTTGAAACTGTTGGAATTCGTAAATTTTTTAACGGACCAGAATCATTTACTCCTGATAAAAATTATTTATTAGGAGAGACTCCAGAGGTTAAAAACTTTTTTGTATGTTCTGGATTCAATAGCAATGGTATTGTTGCTGCAGGAGGAGCAGGAAAAATTACAGCTGAGTGGATGATAAATGGAGAGATAAATGAAGACGTATTTTCACTCGATATTAGCAGATTTGAAAAATTTCATTCTGAAACTAATTTTATAGTAGATAGAGCTGCTGAAAGTTTAGGGAATCAATATGCAATGCATTGGCCATACAAACAAAATAAAACATCACGAAATTTTAAAACACTTCCATATCACAATCATTTAAAAAATATGAATGCTTGTTTTGGCCAAGTGGCTGGACTTGAAATACCACTATGGTATGCTATTGATGGAGAAAAGCCGGAGTTTGAATATAGTTTTGGATATCAAAATTGGTATAAATCAGCAAAATATGAAACTATAAATACTAGAGAACATGTTGGTTTTTTTGAATTAACTCCATTTGCAAAATTTGAAATTCAAGGAGAAGAGACGCATTCTTCTCTCCAATACTTATGTGCAAATAATATTAAAGACGAACCAGGTTCTACAACTTATACACAAATGCTTAATAAAAATGGTGGTATTGAGGCTGACCTTTCAATTACTTGCCTATCAAAAAATCATTTTAGAATTATTACTGGTTCAGCAGTTAGGGAGCACGATAAAAAACATATACTAAAATACTTAAATAAAAATGTTAAACTTATTGATGTAACAGATGAATATGCTTGTTTTGGTATATTTGGTCCAAAAAGTAGAAATTTACTTACAGACATTATTGGGCATGAATTTGAAAATGATAAATTTCCATTTGGTAAAGGTAAGTTTTTAAATATAGAAAACGTAAATATTTGGTTTCAAAGACTGTCATATGTAGGAGAATTAGGATGGGAGTTATATATTCCAATTAAAAAATCAAAAATAATTTATGAAATAATTATCGAAGCAGGAAAAAAACATAATATGATTCATGCTGGTCGGCTTGCTATGGATATTATGAGAATGGAAAAAGGTTATTTACATTGGAGTCACGATATAACACCTGCAGAAAATCCGTATGAAGCCAATTTAAACTTTGCAATAAAATTAAATAAGGCTAATGATTTCCTTGGGAAAGAAAGTTTAATTTCTATAAAATCTAAGCCAAAAAAACAATTTGTTATGTTTTGTCTAGAAAATTCAAAGCCAGGAGAGCCCTTACTATTACACGATGAACCCATATACTTTAATGGAAAAATTGTTGGAGAAACTACTTCTGGAAATTATTCATTTTGTTACAATGTAAATATGTCTTTTGGCTACATCGATCCCTCAATTAATATCGAAAAAGCTAAAAATGAGTACTTTGAAATAGAAGTAGCAAAAATCAAATATAAAGCAAAATTACAAATTGAACCTTTGCATGATCCAAAAAATATTAATATTAAAAGTTGATTTAAAAAAAATAAAATTATGAACATTGAAGCTAATATAAAAAGTTTGAAAATCTGGAAAAACGATATTTCAATTGAAGCGATTGATGGAGGTTTAACCAATCAAAATTTTTTAGTCACTGATGGAGAGAAAAAATATTTTGCTAGGATTGGAAAAGATATTGAAGAACACTTAATATATAGAACAAACGAAATATCAGCAAGCAAAGCAGCCTCACTTGCAGGGATTGCACCTAAACTGATATTTGCTGGTGAAGGAATCATTATTTTTGAATACATAAAGTCAACAACATATAATTCTGAACTAGTAATTCAAAACCTTGATAAAATAATTAAATTAATTAAAAATATTCATGTTGAGATTCCTAATTTTATATCTGGAGATCCCCCACTCTTCTGGGTTTTTCATGTTGTTAAAAATTATATTAATTTTTTAAAAAATAATAATAGCTCATATGTAAATTTATTAAATGAACTATTAGATAAAAGTTACGAACTTAATAAATTAGCTTCACCTTACGATATTGTATTTTGTCATAATGATTTTTTACCAGCTAATTTTATTGAAAATAACTCAAAAATATGGGTAGTAGATTGGGAATATGCAGGTTTTAATACTCCTTTGTTTGATCTAGGTGGCCTAGCTTCCAACAATAATTTTACCAATGAACAAGAAATATATTTACTAGAAAATTACAATCAAAATAAAGTTAATGATGCGTATCTTGCAAAATATTTTGCAATTAAATGTGCTTCCTTACTAAGAGAAACAATGTGGAGTATGGTTTCAGAAATTACTTCAAAAATTGATTTTGATTACAAAGAATATACTAATGAAAATTTAAGCAAATTTAACGAAGAGTTTAATAAGCTTAAAAGTTAGTTTTTAATGAAAATTTTAAAGTTTATTTTCATTTTATTAATAATTATATTTGTAATTGTAGCAGCTATTTATTATATTTTTGCAAATAAGTATAATTTAGAAAAAATTATATCAGATCTTAAAAAAAATTATGATGTAACAGTTTTATTACATCAAAATCCAAAATGGTCTTTTAATCCTGAGATTTCCTATAATTTTAATGCTAAAATAGATAACAAAAATCAAGATTTAAGTTCAGAAAATATAGAGTTTATATTATCACAGCCATATAATATATCTCCAATTAATGTAAATATTGGAACTAAATCCTTATATTTTAGAGGATTAAAAATCCAGTCATTTAATTTAAATGGAAAGTATTTTTTCTTAAACAAAATTTTTAATATTCATAATCTTTCGGCAAGGGTTGGGGAAGGTGTGGTCAACTTTCAAGCTAAAATTAACAGATCCAAAAAAAATGAATTTAATTTAAGTGGTGATTTTAATAATTTGCATTTAAATCAAATTTTCAGACAATTAAAACTAGCAAATTGGAAAAGGCTAGAATTAAAAATTTCATCAAAAGATTTAATTATAAATGGTAAAATTATTAATGAAAAAAATTTTTTCAAAAGTCTAAATGGTAAAATTCCAATTAATGGAAGTATGTATTTTGTTACAACTGAAGAGGAGCGTTTTGGTATAGCTTTTTTAAATTTATTAATTGAGAAATTGCCACAATTTAATAGTCTAAGTAAATCACTTTCTCAAATAGTTAATAATTTTAGCGGGTCTCCTGCTTTAGTAACTGGATTACTAAATATTAAAAATGGAAACATAGAAACAAGTAATTTAATAGTTACTAATGAAAAAAATAAAATCAAAATTGAAGGTTTGTATAATATTCAAAATAATTTGTTCGATGCGAAGTTGTTTTTTTTAGAACAAGAAGATATTATTGTTGAAGCAATAATTTCTGGTAATATGAAAGATCCGAATATTCAAATTGTTAATGCGAAAAATTTGAATGATCAAAAAAATATCAATAACGATATTAAGGATGTTTTTAAAGAAGGTATTAATAACTTTATTGAAAAACTTTTAAATCTAGAGAATTGAATTGTTTGAAGCTATATTCAGTGTATTTGCTTATGTTATAATTGGTTTTTTTATTAAAAAAATCAATATCCTGCCTCAAAAAATCATATCTGTATTTGATTTTATTAGTTTTAATATTTTGTTACCTTTCGCTGTTCTTGCATATTTTTGGAAAATAAAATTTCCTGATTTATCTGCTTTTCATTTATTAATTACTTTTTTTGGTTCGGGAATACTAATTTTTATGATTGGTTTTTACATAAGTAGAAAATATTTAAATTTTGCATCAGATAATTGTGCTCTTTTTGGACTTGGCTCTTGCTTTGGTAATTCAGTAGCGCTTGGAATTCCTTTAGTGTATTCGATATTAGGCCCAATTAATGCAATGCCATATATGGTACTTGTTTTTTTTCATGGTTTTGTGCATTTTACCTACACTACGATTATAATTGAAGGATACAGAAACAGAAAAAATAAATATATTTTAATAATTTTTAAAACTATTATAGGCCTATTGAAAAATATAGTTTTATTTGGAATGTTAGCTGGCATTCTTTTAAATTTCTCTAATATAAATCCTCCAAAAATAATATCTGAGTATTTAGATCCATTTACTAAAGTGGCTCTTCCATCTGTTCTTATTTCTTTAGGATTTGGTTTAGCAGCTTTTAAATTACAACATCAGATTAAAACTGCGTTGATTTTAACTTTTTTAAAAAATTTATTACATCCATTAATTGCATTCATATTGTCAAAATATCTTTTTCAAATGGAGGCTTTATTAGTTTTTATTGTAACTATTGCTTCAGCATTACCAAGTGGATCTCAATCATATTATTTTAGTTATAGATATAATTCACTACAAGATATTATATCAGCAAATGTTCTGCTAAGTACTTTTGTTAGCTTTTTCACGCTGTCGCTGATATTAACATTATTTGGCTACTAATTATGATTGATCTTTATACATGGTCTACACCAAATGGTCGTAAAATAAGTATTCTTTTGGAAGAAATGAATGTTCCTTATAAGGTAATTAATATTAATATTAAAAATAACGAACAATTTTCGAAAGAATTTTCATTGATTTCACCAAGTAATAAAATACCCGCAATAGTTGATAATGAAAATGGAAAAAGTATTTTTGAATCTGGAGCTATAATGCTTTATTTAGCTATAAAATACAATAAATTCATTTCGGAGAATGATTATTGGGAAATAATGAAATGGTTTTTTTTTCAAATATCGCAAGTAGGACCCTTTTTAGGTCAAGCTCATCAATACTTGTATTATAACCCTGGAAAAAGCAAGTATGCAGAAGAAAAGTCTAAGAATTATGTTAAACTTGTATATGAAACTCTAGATAACAGACTGTCTAAAAGTATATATTTAGGCAATAAATACTCTATAGCTGATATTGCTACTTGGCCATGGATAGCAAGGTATGAAATGCATAAAGTAGATATAAAAAAATATAACAATGTGCTTAGATGGTATAAATTGATTTCTAAAAAACCTAAAGTAATAAAAGGTTATAATGTATCTGGAATACATCAAGATATTCCACAACCCTAAATCTTATATAAAAAAACTGAAATTGCTGTTGCTATTAGTAATAAAGCTAGCAGCCATTCAATAATTTTTTTTAATTTGATATTATTTAAATAAAGCCTAATTACACTCCCTCCAAAAGCCCATATACTTATTGAAGGAATATTTATTACAGTTGACATAAATACCATAAAAAAAGTTCCAATAAATAAATTTTCTTTTTCAGGATAAAATAAAGATACAGCAGTTATGCAAATAACCCATGCCTTTGGATTAACAAACTGAAATAAAATTGCTTCATAATATTTTAGTGGTCTTGATTTTTCTTCAGATGAAGTAATATTTAATGAACCAAACATTCTATAAGCTAAATATAAAATATAACTTGCCCCAACATATCTTAAAATATCTAGCAATATAGGAAATGCGGTAAATAAACTTCCTAATCCTAAACATACCAATGCTAATTGGAGACCATGACCTGTTGGAATACCTAAAATATTAGGTATAGATTTAAAAAAACCAAACTTTATTCCAGATGCAGTTAAAATGCTGTTATTTGGCCCAGGTGTAACATACATTACAAAATTATATACGCTAATAGCTATAATTAATTCCCAGGTTATCATTAAAAAGACTAATCTCTAAAATTAATAAATTGAACTGGTATACCAATTTTAGAATTTTCTATCATATTCATTACTGTTTGTAGATCATCTTTTTTTTTACCATCTACACGCAATTCATTTCCATTTATTTTTACTTGAACTTTAATTTTTGAAGTTTTTACGTCTGCTGTAATTTTTTTTGCAATAGACTGTTCAATTCCTTCAATAAAATTATAAAACTGCCTGACTTTACTTCCTCCTGCTTTTTCTAAATTTTTTTTATTTAAGCATAGTGGGTCCAATTTTCGGCGCACTAAATGCGTAATAATCAAATCATGTACTTGGCTTAATTTCAATTCATCGTCAGTTACAACTGTAAGATCGTTATCTTTGCGCTCAATAGATGTTTCAGATCCTTTGAAATCATATCGGTTTGTTATTTCTCGATTAACATTGGCTAAAGCATTGTCAATTTCTTGAAAATCTAATCGGTTTACAATATCAAAGCTTGGCATAATTTTAAGAAGTTTTTTGTTAATTTATGTCATCCTCTACATCATCTGGCAACTCTTTTTTTGTATTAAGTCGACCTAGTTTTTTCATTTTTTCAACTTTTTTTGTTAGACTTCCAGGTCCATCTTGCAATCTTAATTTTGCTTCATCCATCTTAATTTTAGCCTTATCAATGGATTGATTAGCATGAATGAAAGATTCATAAACATTAACAGTTTTATCATAAATTTCAGTTGCTGTTGCGGCAATATCTTTGATCGTTTTTGTTTGCTTATCAACACGCCACATATTTTCTACAGCCTTTAATAAGAAAGGTAATGTTGATGGACCAACAATAATAACCTTTTTTTTCCATCCATCTTCTATAATATTAATTCCTTCACTATAAAGAGTCAATAATGCTGGTTCAACTGGGATAAATAATAAAACGTTATCAATAGTATTAATTTGATATAAATTTTCATAATTATCATTACTTAAATTTCTAACAAATAGTCTTATGCTTTCTAAAAACTTCTTTAAATATTTTTCTTTGTTTGAATCTTCTTTAGTATTTGAATAATCATGCCATGAGCTTAATGAAACTTTAGAGTCAATAATAATGTCTCGATTACCAGGCATATGAACAATCACATCAGGTTTTTGCAAATTACCCTCATTATCCTTGTAGGCTTTTTGAGTATGGTATTCTTGACCTTCTCTTAGACCTACACTATCTAAAATATTTTTTAAAACAAACTCACCCCAAGAACCTTGTTGTTGTGCTCCACCTCTTATCAAAGTATTTTCTATTCTATTTTGAGCTAAATTAAAGTTTTGCAAAGATTGTTGAATAGAATGCATATGATTTTTAAGTGAATTAATATCTTCAAAATCTTTTTTTTCAGATTTTTTTTTAAAATTAATTAAATAATATAAAAAAGCAAAAGCTACTGAGCCTAATACAAAGCCAATTATAAAAATTATTATTTGACTATTAGTTTCCATTTACAAAATTTTTACTGCCCATAAAACTGATAAATATATTACCAAATAACGACCAATTTTCCCAATAGATACCAAAATGATAAAAGGAATAAATGAAAAACGTAATGTACCTGCAACAAAGGTTATAGGGTCTCCAATAAATGGAACCCACGATAATAATAAAGACCATTTTCCATATTTGTTAAATATTACGGTTCCTTTTTGTATTTTATCTTGTTTAATTGGAAACCATGGTTTTTTTATAAAGTAGTTTATATAATAACCGCAACCCCAATTAAATACAGATCCCAGTACATTACCAACAGAAGCAGATACTAAAAGAAGAAAATTATTATATTTTCCAAGTGATAATAAAGTCGCAAAATATACCTCTGATCCAAAAGGCACTATAGTTGCAACCATAAAACAAACTGTTAAGAGAGAAAGATAAATCACGTATTATTTATCTATTAGATTAAAGAACGCGTTTCTCCAATAGCCATCTTCCAAATATTATTATCATGGTAGCCTTTTTGTTTTGCTGCATTAATAAATTTTCTTGGGGGATCCCAAGGATCTTCAGCGCTTAAACGAATAGTTCCCCAATGCATTCCTAGTATATTTTTACTTTTAAGCATTTTAGTAATCAGAACCGCCTCTTCAGGTGTGCAGTGTGAAGATTTCATCATTTCTCTTGGCAAGTACGCTCCTATAGGTACAATTGTTAAATCAAAAGGTCCATAATTGTTTCCTATATCAGTAAACATATTACCAAAAGCAGTATCTCCACTAAAATAAATTTTCTTCTCTTGATATTTGATAATATACCCATTCCATAAAGTAGAATTATATTTTTGACCTAAACGCCTTGACCAATGATATGCTGGGATAGCTAAGATATCAAAATCCAAAATTGAATTTCTATCGTACCAATCTAACTCAATTACATTTCTATATCCAAGATTATGAATTGTTCTGGATAATTTTAAGGGACAAAAAACTGTAATTTTATCTTTATTCTTTAATTTTAATAATGTTTTTGCATCTAAATGATCATAATGATTATGACTAATCAAAATACAATTTATTTTTGGTAAATTGGAGATTTTAATACCTGGTTTAACAAATCTATTTGGGCCAATGCCAAACGGGCCTGCTGTCTTTGATAAATATGGATCAGTTAAAATATGCGAACTCCCTAATTTAATTAAAAAAGCAGCGTGCCCTAACCATGTAATGCTAATTTTATTGTTGTTTGATTCAAATTGAACCAACGCTTCTTTTTCATCAATAAAATGTGATTGAGGTATGTTATCAGGTATTTCTTTTTGACCAAACATTTCTCTTTTAATTATCCCTTTGTAAAAAAAACTAAAAAAATTGCTGGATCCTCTATATTTTTGTCTTTTGGGACTACCTGGTAAATTACGAAAATTCCCATCAGATAAATGATGGTAAGGTAATTTATTCATTGCATTAGCTATTTTGTAAAATTTTAGAGTTATTAGTGTTGTAAAAAAGCCAAGTATAATTTTAAAAAATTGACGCCGACCTTTCATACAATTATGGTCTATATATTATAACAACTTAAAAATGTGAAAAAAATAATGAGGGGATTTAATAATAATGAATATCAAAAAAGAGTTTTAAAAACTCAAAAATTGATGGACAAAAACAATATAGATATTCTTTTAATCACTTCTCCACAAAACTTCCGATATTATACAGGTCTCAATTCATATTTTTGGGAAAGCCCTACTAGACCATGGTTTTTATTAATATCTAATAATAGTGAACCAATAGCAATAATACCCTCTATTGGCGAAACTTCTATGAAAAATACATGGATAAAAAATATTAAAACATGGAAATCACCAAATCCTGAAGATGAGGGTATCACCGCTCTTACTAATGTTATTTTATCTATAAAGAAGAGTCATTCTAAAATTGGTTGTGAGATGGGAAAAGAAAATTTTTTAAGAATGGTCATAAATGATTTTAATAAATTAAAAAAAAATCTTCCAAATTATAAATTTGTAGATGCTAGTAATATAATCTGGGAAATGAGAATGATAAAATCAAATAATGAAATTTCTAAAATAAAAAAAATTGTTTCCATAGCAAGTAAAGCTTTCGATGAACTGCCAAATAATATTAGTATGGGCCAAACAGAAATTGAAATTACTAATATAATGAAAAAAAATTTAGTTGATTTAGGAGCAGATCATACTTTGTATATGTCCTGTGCTTCTGGCTTAGGAGGTTATGATCAAATAATTTGTGATCCAACAGAAAAAAAATTAACTGATGGAGATATTCTTGTTATTGATACCGGCACAACCTTCGATGGATATTTCTGTGACTTTGATCGTAATTTTGGTTTCGGAACAATAAAAGATGAGGCAAAAAGAGCTTATGAAATTCTCTTTGAAGCTACAAATATTGGAATGGAGGTAGCAAAACCAGGCAATACATGTGCTGATGTTAGTATTGCTATGCTTAAAATTTTAGAAAAGAATAATATTATTAAAAATAATGTAGGCCGCATGGGTCACGGATTTGGATTACAATTAACAGAACCTCCTAGTATAATGCCTGAAGACAGAACGATTTTAAAAGAAAATATGATTATAGCCATTGAGCCATGTTTTGAGTATTCACCTGGTAAAATGATTGTTCAAGAAGAAAACATATTAATAACAAGTAATGGTTTTGAAAGGATTACCTCAAGAACGCCTAAAGTAATACCAATTATAAATTAATATTAAAATGGTTTATAAATAACTAGGATAACTATTATTATCATCAAAACAGTTGGAATTTCATTTCGCATTCTATAAAATTTACTTGAATTTGTATTTGTATTTAATGCAAAATTTTTTAACCATATGCCACAATATAAATGAAAAATAGTTAAAACTAAAACAAATATGAATTTGATGGTTAGCCATAATTCGAAACCAAAATAGTGAAACATAGATAATCCTGTAAGCCAAGTAAGAACTGCTGCTGGAGTCATAATGTAGCGATAAAGTTTTTTTTCCATTATTTTAAATGTATCTGACATTTCTTTAGTAGTATCTTTTTCAGCATGATAAACAAAAATTCTTGGTAAATACAATAATCCAGCCATCCAGGAGATTACACTTATAATGTGTATTGTTTTAAGAAATTCTATCATAATTTTTTATTCCCATTTTGCTAAAGGAGGCATCGACATTAAAATTGCATCAATATTTCCTCCTGTTTCTAAACCAAATTTTGTTCCTCGATCGTATAATAAATTAAATTCTACATAACGACTACGTTTTTTTAACTGTATTTCTTTGTCATTTTGTGACCAATTTTCATCTTTTAGCTGGTTTAAAGTTTCCTTAACGAAATTTTTAAAAAACACACCTACCTCTTGAACAAATTTGAAATCATTTTCCCAATTATCTGTTTTTAAATAATCAAAGAATATCCCACCAATTCCTCTTGGTTCGTTTCTATGTCTCAGAAAAAAATATTCGTCACACCATTTTTTAAATTTTGCATAATAATCTTTATCAAACTTGCTACACATTTTTTCTAATAGAAAATGATATTGTTTTTCTCCATCAAATGGTAGGGATGGGGTAACATCCATACCTCCGCCAAACCATTCTTTTTCAGTTTGTAAGAAGCGAGTATTAAAATGCATTGAAGGAATTTTAGGAGATAAGGGATGCAAAACAATGCTTATGCCGGTTGCTTTGTAAAACGAATCATTTTCAGTGCCTGGAATATTTTTGATCATTTCGCTATCAAAATTACCTGATACACTAGAGATATTTACTCCACCTTTTTCAATTATATTTCCATAAATCTTACTCATTTTCCCGCCACCCTCAGATTTATGTTTCCAATTTGTTACTGTAAATTCATTTCCATCAATATTCTGAATCAG
>CACPNW010000022.1 GCA_902635455.1 uncultured Alphaproteobacteria bacterium
AAAAATCTCCAAAAATAAAAGAATGAATTGCCATTATCCATGCTAAGAGAGGGGGCTTTGAGAGATAGCCGAAATCTAGTGTTTTTGACCACAGCCAATATTGGGCCTCATCGCCAAAAAAACTAAAAGAAGTGAAAATGACTGCACCAACTTTTAAAAACAACAGCGCCAAAGTTAAAAATAAAAAAACCCTAATCATGAATGAGCATTATGTAAAAATAATTTTTTTATAAAAAAACTCAAAAGAAAAACAAAAAGCCCTGAAAAAACTATATCACTTAAAAAATGCCCACCTTCAACAATTCTAACAAGGCCTATAGAAATACCAAAAAATATAGAAAAATAAGCATATTTTATATTATTAGTCACAAGATACAAAATCACTAAAGAAAACCCAACTGCAGCATCCCCAGAAACAAAAGAACAATTAGAAATACATGCATCAGAATATTTATACCATGGAGAAAAACTCTCCTTACCACCAAGTTGTAAAATATCGTTAGGCCTTGCCCTGCCCCAAAATGTTTTTAAAACTAAGTTTATAAAAATACCTAAACTTCCTACAAACGCTAACCAAATATAAATAATTTCTTTTATTGAAAAAGTGTAGTTAAAAAAAAGTTTTTTGATTGGCAAAAACATTGAAAGAACAGGTAAAATCAAAACATAAACCCCAATAATTGGAAGGGTTATTTCTCTAAAAACAACCGTAATCAAACTGTAGCTTTGCAAATAAAACTTGCTTTTACCCAAATAAAACAGACCACTAGAAAAAATATCAAAAGTAGGACCTATGGTAAGCAGCAAAGATGCCAAAACTAAAAAGACTATAAATTTTGAAAAAATAGTCTGGTTTATCACAATGTCTTTCGTAACTAATTTAATTGATTTTTTTTCAAGATAATAATTAACAATTTTGTAACCTATAAAAGCAAACGCTATGCCAGCAACAACATCAGTAAAAAAGTGTGCTCCAACAGCAACCCTGCTAAAGGCAACAACAAAAGCAAATGCAAAAAAAGATAACCTTGATCCAGGAAGTATTCTTGAGCAAACAAGTGCAATTATAAATATAGTTACTGTGTGTCCCGAAGGAAATGAGTGGAAGTTGGAATTGAATGAAAAAAAATCAAATCCAGACGAAGAGTCGAAATATGTGTGATTAGGTCTTATCCTTCCAACAATGTGCTTACAGACCTGAGCCAATATTCCAGAGAACAACAAGCAAATAAACCCATATAAAAAAAAATTTTTATATTTATTTAAACTTTTATTAATACCCGGCTTGGCCTTATTATAAAGTTGTAAACCCAACGCCCCTAAAACAAATATTAAAAAGTACCACAACGAGTCACCCAAAGTGGTAATTTTTAAAAAAAATATTTTGAGATAAACTACATCAATACTGTATGTTAAGTCGCTAAAAAAATTATAAAGTCCAATATCAAGATTATATGAGACAAATATATTCAAAAGCAGAAAGGCCAGTACAACTAATTCTATTTTAAATTTTTTTATCACCCTTTCTGGTTAGGCAAGGTTTTGGGTAAAATCAATAACTAAAGTATAAATTTTGACAAGTCCTGACTTTTAATTAGCTCGCCAAGATTACTTTCAACATATTCTTCATCTATAGTTATTTTCGCTGGACCAATGTCTGAAGCTTTGAAACTGACATCTTCTAAAAGCTTTTCCATTATTGTGTGAAGTCTTCTGGCGCCAATATTTTCTACATTTTGATTAATTTCAGTTGCAAGTGATGCAATACTGTCAATGCCGCTTTCTTCAAAATTTAACTCAACCTTTTCAGTTCCTAACAGCCCAACATATTGTTTGATAAGGCTATTTTGGGTTTCGGTTAAAATTAATTTAAAATCTTTTTTTGAGAGACTTTCTAATTCAACCCTAATAGGAAGCCTGCCTTGTAGCTCAGGAAGCATATCTGCTGGTTTGGACAAATGAAAGGCCCCAGATGCAATAAATAAAATATAATCTGTTTTAACTACACCATGTTTTGTAGACACAGTTGTTCCTTCAATTAGGGGCAAAAGATCTCTTTGGACACCTTCTCTTGAAACATCTGCACCAGTTCTTTCGCTTCTTGAAGTGATTTTATCAATTTCATCAATAAATACTATTCCATTTTGTTCAACGTCTTCTAAGGCCCTTGATACTATTTTGTCATTATCAAGGAGCTTTTCGATTTCTTCATCAAGAAGATATGTATGAGATTCCTTAACTGTCATTTTTTTAATTTTTTTTTGCTTGCCCAACCCTTTGCCAAAAACATCTCCAAGGTTTATCATTCCCATTTGTGACCCAGGCATTCCTGGTATATCCATAGTTGGTAAATTAAGGTTTGAGTTTGAAGCAACAGGTATTTCTACTTCCTTATCATTAAGCTCACCGCTACGCAGTTTTTTTCTAAAACTTTCCCTAGTCGATTCCCCTGCATTTTTTGAAACTAAAACATCTAATATTCTCTCTTCAGAATTTTTTTCTGCTCTAGCCCTGACCTCTTGACCCATTTGAATTTTTGTTTTACTTATACTTGTTTCAACCAAATCTCTAATTATCTGCTCAACATCTCTTCCAACATAACCAACTTCTGTAAATTTTGTTGCCTCGACTTTTATAAATGGAGCATTAGCCAACTTAGCCAACCTTCTAGATATTTCAGTTTTACCGCATCCTGTTGGACCAACCATAAGTATGTTTTTTGGAACAATTTCTTCTCTTAATGTTTCTTCCAGTTGTTTTCTTCTCCAGCGATTTCTTAGAGCAACTGCAACAGCTTTTTTTGCTTTGTGCTGACCAATAATAAACTTATCTAATTCTGAAACAATTTCTCGTGGACTGAAACTAGATTCCATTTAAATTTCTATTACTTCAGTAACAATATTATGATTTGTGTAAATACAAATATCCGCAGCTATATTAAGAGACTCTATTGCTATCTCTTTAGCATTCAATGATGTTTTTTTTATAAGGGCTTTTGCCGCACTGTTTGCATACGGGCCACCCGATCCAATTGCAAGAATTCCATCGTCCGATTCAATAACATCGCCTGTTCCTGATAACAAAAGACTAATATCCTTATCAGCTACAATCATCATTGCTTCCAACCTTCTTAAATACCTATCAGTTCTCCAGTCTTTTGCGAGCTCAACACAAGCTCTTTTTAGCTGATTTTTATATTGATCAAGCTTTGACTCTAATCTTTCAAACAAAGCGAAAGCATCAGCAGTTGAGCCTGCAAAACCAGCAATAACCGAGTTTTCTGTTCCAAGCCTTCTAACTTTTTTTACATTTGCTTTCATAATGGTGCTTCCTAGGCTTGCCTGACCATCACCAGCAATTACAACTAAATTATCCTTTCTAATACCAATAATTGTTGTAGATTTAATCTTTTCATTTTTCATAGCAATTCGGTTATTTAGATGGCTATTTAATTATTTTTATCAAGTCATTAGGCTAGAATTAATTCATTTTCCTGATATTAGGGCATTGCTATATGAGAAAAAGCTCAATTAAAAGGAACACTAAAGAAACAGAAATTTCTTGCTCCCTCAATTTAGATGGAGTGGGAAAAAGCACTATTGCAACTGGCATTGGTTTTTTTGATCACATGTTAGAAATTTTTGCAAATCACAGCCAAATAGATCTAACTCTTGAAGCAAAAGGGGATACGCATGTAGACTATCATCACACAATTGAAGATACGGCTTATGTTATAGCCCAAGGCATAACAAAATCACTAGGAGAAAAAAAAGGTATAAATAGATATGGCTTTTATTATGTTCCTATGGACGAAAGCTTAAGCAGGTGTGTTATAGACTTTTCAGGAAGACCTGAACTAATCTGGAAAGTTAATTTGGGTTTAGAAAAAATTGGAGAAATGGATACAGAGCTTTTTAAAGAATTTTTTAAGGCCTTTGCTAATGAAGCGAAGTGCAACCTTCATATTGAAAATTTTTATGGCACCAACAACCACCACATTATTGAATCATGTTTTAAGGCCTTCGCTAGAAGCATAAAAGTAGCCATAACTATAGATAAAAGAATTCATGACAAGATACCTTCTTCAAAAGGTGTTTTATAAATTTTAATGAAAAAAAAAATTGCCATAATAGATTATGGTTTGGGAAACGTACTGTCTGCACAGCAATCGTTTAATAAGGTTATTAAGGAATACAACCTTAGTGCAAGCACAACAATAACAAAAGACCCCAACCTTATAGATTCATCTACACATGTGGTGCTTCCTGGGCAGGGGGCCTTTAAGTCTTGTATGTCTGGATTAGAAAAAGTATCTGGAATGGTTGATTCTTTAGAAAAATTTGCTTTAAAAAATAAAAAGCCTTTTCTAGGCATATGTGTTGGAATGCAGCTTTTGGCTATAGATAGTGAAGAAAACGGTAAGCACCTTGGTTTGGGGTGGATAAAAGGGCATATAAAAAAAATGCCAACAAAAAAACTTAAAATGCCACACATGGGATGGAATGAGGTAATACCAAAACTTAAAACAAAAAGCAGGCTAGATTTTAAAAAAAGTGATTACTATTTTGTACATAGCTATTATTTTGAGTGTGATGACGAAAAAAATATTTTAGCACATACAAATTATGGAATAAATTTTGCTTCAATTGTTTTTAAAGAGAATATATACGGAGTTCAGTTTCATCCAGAAAAAAGCTCAGATCAAGGATTGGGACTTATAAAAAGTTTTATTAGTTTATGAACACACAATTAAAAGAAAATGTAAGCATTGACGTCGAAGTTTTAAAAAAAATTTCAGACTTAGATCTTGCAGATTTGTGTAATATTACAGAACAAGCAATCAGAGCCGGCGGTGGATTTGGCTGGTTATCTGTTCCTACACGAGAAACGTTAAAAAAATACTGGAACGGCCTTGTTTTAATTAACTCTAAAAAACTTATTGTAGGAAGACTAAACAAAGCAATAGCTGGCACATTGCAACTTTCTTTTCAAACATCAAATAACGAGGCTCAAAAAAACATCGCAAATATACATTCACACTTTGTTGCCCCATGGGCCAGAGGATATGGTTTGGCAAAATCAATGATTGATTATGCAAGTGTTTTATCAAAAGAGAATAATGCAAAATGCATTCAGCTTGATATACGTGAAACCCAAGATGCAGCAATAAAGCTTTTTGAATCAAAAGGATTTGTTAAGTGGGGAGAGAATCCTAATTACGCTTTTATTGACGGCAAGTCTATAAAAGGATTGTATTTTTACAAAAACATAGAGTGAATATTTTTCCTGCAATAGATTTAAAGGACAATAAATGTGTTCGATTAGAAAAAGGCAAAAAAGAAACAACTAAAGTTTTTAACGAGAGCCCAGTAGACCAAGCTATCTATTTTGAGCAACTTGGTTGTAAAAAATTGCACATAGTAGATTTGGACGCTGCGTTTGGCAAAAGAGACATAAACACCAAATCTATTATTGATATTAGAAAAGCAGTTAAGATACCCATTCAACTTGGAGGCGGAATTAGAAAACCTGATGATATTAAAATGTTTTTTGACCACAATATTGACCACTTAATTATAGGCTCTTTTGCAGTTAATGATTTTGAAAAGGTGATTGAAATATCAAGCTTGTTTGAAAATAAAATTTATATTTCTTTAGATATTTTAAATAATAAAATTATGATTAAGGGCTGGGAACACGAAACCAGTTACGAACCTAAAGATATAATAAAAATTTACGAAAAAACAAAAATAAGAGGATATGTTTTAACTGATGTATCCAGAGACGGCATGCTAAGCGGTTTAGACACGAAAATAATTAAAGAAAACCTAAAACTAAGTGAAAAAAAATTTATAGTTGGTGGTGGACTAACATCATATGAGGACATTTTTAAATTAAAAAAAATTTATACAACCAATCTTGAAGGGGTTATTGCTGGAAAATCAATATATGTTGGAAATATAGAAATTAAAAAAGCAGAAAGCATCTTATCTAACAATGCTTAAAACAAGAATAATACCATGTTTAGATGTAAAGGATGGAAGGGTTGTAAAGGGCATTAACTTTTTGGATCTAGTAGATGCTGGAGACCCTGTGAAGCAAGCAACATACTATTCCCAAAATGGAGCAGATGAAATTTGTTTTTTAGATATAAGCGCGTCTTTGGAAAATAGAAAAACAATGATTGATGTTGTTAGCAAAACTGCAGAAGAGGTTTTTATACCAATGACTGTTGGCGGTGGCGTTTCATCTATAGAAAACATTAGATCGTTATTAAAGGCTGGCGCAGACAAAATATCAATTAATTCAGCGGCTATAAAAGATGAATTATTTATTAAAAAATCATCCGAACATTTTGGTAGCCAGTGCATTGTTGTTGCAGTAGATGCAAAAAAAATCGGCAGCAACTGGATAGTGTTTTCTCATGGGGGAACAGTAAACACAAATATAAATGCCTTAAAATGGCTTGAAAATATTCAAAAACTTGGGGCTGGGGAAGTTTTGCTTACATCTATGGACAGAGATGGCACAAAGAGCGGGTTTGACTTAGACCTACTTAAAGCTGCAACAAATATTTTAGATATACCTGTTATTGCTAGTGGGGGAATTGGAACAAAAGAACACTTTTTTGAGGGCGTTAGTTACGGTGGGGCAAGCGCATTATTAGCAGCCTCAGTGTTTCATTTTAATGAATTTAGTATAAATGATATAAAAAATTTTTTATTAAAAAAAAATATAAAGGTCAGGATTAATGAATAGTAATGAATTTAATGAATTGTTTAAAATAATATCCAAAAGATCAAAATCTAAAGATAAAAATTCATATACATCAAAACTTTTAAAGCTTGGGTCAAACAAAATTGCTCAAAAAGTTGGTGAGGAAAGCGCCGAACTCATCGTTGATTATTTGAAAGGCTCAAAAAAAAGAACCATAGAAGAAGCTGTTGATTTAATTTACCATCTTTTTGTGCTTTTGCATTCAAAAAATATTACATATAAAGATGTAGAAAAAGAGATTATTAAAAGAAAAAATGTACAACGAAAATAATATATTTGCTAAAATTTTAAGATCAGAAATTCCATGTGATAAAGTTTATGAAGATGAAGAAGTTTTGTTTTTTAAAGATATTAATCCTATTGCCAAGGTTCATGTATTAGGCATTCCAAAAGCCAAATGTCAAAATCTTCAAGAATTTATTCTCAATTCTGATAAAGAAACTTTTAGTAATTTTTTTAAAAAAATTTCTAAAGTTGTAGACATGCTTGGGCTTAGCAATAATGGCTATAGATTAATTACTAATTCTGGTGACAATGGAGGTCAAGAGGTGCCTCATTTTCATGTTCACATAATTGGCGGGGAGCCTCTTGGATCTAAATTAGGCTAGCCCTCATTTATAATCACGTAGTTAACTATTTCTTTTACTCCTTTTATAGTTCTAACTACTTTTATAACTGAATCAAGTTGGTCTTGTTTTGATGTTATTCCAATAACATAAACCCTTCCTTTAATGGTTTCAAAGTTATAACTTAATCCCCTTAGACCTATTGTTTTAATTGCAAGAGCTTTTGATTGGGTTGTAATCCAAAGGTCATTTGCATACTCTTTTAAATTTTCTCTGTTGCCAACATCTATTTCATTTACAACTTCTTTGACGCCTTCAACTTCCCAAACTCTTCTTACTGCATCAATTCTTATCTCTTGATTATCTACCAGACCTGTCAATAATACCCTTCCCTGTATTACAGATGTATCAACATCAATAAAAAGATTATCAGGTGAGCTTAAAAATTTAGTTGCTACATTAACTTTAATTGTAGCATCATCAACCACTGAGCCCATTGATCGTTCACCTTCTGCAACCACCATTGTTCCTGCACTAGCACCTCCAAGAATACCAACGGGTGAGCAAGAATAATGACTAAGCATAGCAAATAGAAGGGCAAAAACTAATAAGACTTTTTTCACTTTTTTTGATCTAACACTTTTTTATATATTATTTTTTTTGAAATATTTGTTAATTTATGCACTATTTCTACGACATCAGTCAAAGAAAATTTATTAAGCAATTTACCTATTTGTTTGTCCAATAACTCGTCAGACAATTTTTTATAATCATTTTCCTTATTTTTTCCACTTACTAAAAAAACAAACTCACCTAGATTGTTTTTTTTATCTTTTTCAAATTCTAGAATTATATTCTTAGGGCTTCCCCTAAAGACTTTTTCGTTTAATTTTGTTAATTCTTTACATATGCTTATTTCTCTATCAGCTAAATATTTGGATATTGTTTCGATGCAAATTTTTACTCTATGAGTAGAAACAAAAAAAACTGAGGTTAGCTCTTCGTTTTCAATATTTTTAATAAAATCCAAGATACCCTTTTTGTTTTTAGGCAAAAATCCTAAGAATTTGAAAGAATGTGCCGGCATCCCTGATAATTGCAAAGCAGAAATAATAGCTGATGGTCCTGGAACTACAGATATGTTTATCTTATTTTCTATGTAAAACCTAACCAGCTTAAACCCAGGGTCTGAAATTAAGGGCGACCCAGCATCAGATATTAGTGCAATTCGAGAACTTGTGGCAATATTCCCAATTTTTTTTATTATTTCATCTTCGTTATGATCATGTAATGAATACATTTTCTTTTTAATGCCAAATTTTGATAATAACTTGATAGAATGTTTAGGATTTTCACAAATTATTTGGTCAACCGAGTTTAAAACGTTTTGAGATCTAATGCTAACATCATCAAGATTTCCAATTGGTGTTCCGACAATGTATAGGCCTGGTTTCATTTTTCTATTATTAACCCTTTTTATATTTTTAATTTCTTGTTCTCCAGCTTTTTATTCTTCATCAAACAAAATAGAAGAAACTAAAGATAAAGTTAAAATAAATTCAACAATCTCAAAAAACAAATCTCCAAAAATTACAACAGACATGAATGACGTAGAAAGCACAACTTTAGATAAATTTGACTCAGACTCTAGTCTTAAACCAGAAATAGTTGTAATTTTGCCTTTAAAAACCAAATCAGAAATTACAAAGCAGCTTATAAACATAATTGAACTTTCTGTTTATAACAAAAAAATTAAAAATATTAATTTTGATATCAACCTCTATAAGGACAGAGAAGAACTAATTAAAATTATTGAAAACAAAAAACAGCCAGGAAAAATTTTTATAGGCCCCATTGATTCTTATGACACCCAACTTCTGCATAATTTTTGCAAAGATGGGTTAATATTTTTTTCTTTTTCATCTAAAAAGAGCCTTGGAAATAATTGTGTTTTTTTAGTAAATTTTTTTCCTCAAAACGAGCTTAAAGTTTTGTTTGATAATTTTAAGACAAATTCAAAGATAGCTTTATTGTATCCAGAAAATTCTTACGGATACCGAGTTAATAGTCTAATTGATGATATCGCCCAAAAAAGCAACTCTGTTATTATTAATAGGGCTTCATACTCTGAAGATTTGACTAATGTTAGGGAGGCAATCAAGGAGTTAGGAAAATACGAATTAAGAAAATATGAACTAAATAGACAAAAAAAAATATTAGAGTCTAAGCAAGATGAAAAGTCAAAAAAAAGGCTGAAGAAATTAGAAAAATTTAATACTACAACAGATTTAGAATTCACACATATAATTATTCCTGATTATGGAATTCGTTTATTGCAAGTAGCACCCCTGCTTCCCTACTATGATATTGATCCAAATTTAGTCCAATTTGTTGGCACAGGTGTATGGGATGACCCCGCATTCTTTACAGAGCCTTCTCTTCAAGGCGCAATATTTCCTGGTATAGAGGCATCAAAAAGATCCACATTGTTGGAAGAATACAACAGTGTTTATAATAAAAAACTTATGAGAATTTCAACGCTACCCTATGACCTAATTGGATTGTTAAATTATATGTTTGAGAAAGAGTTTAGCATTATTAATGCTTATGATTTGTTAAATAGCCAAAAAATAAAATTTGATGGAATAGATGGAAAGTTTTATTTTGCAAATAATATAATAGAAAGAGAGTTGGATATTTTAAAAATAGAAAATGGCAATGCTAAAAAAATTAACTAACCACGAAACCTAATAACTTATTAATAGCCAGGCTTCTATGGCTCAAGGTATTTTTTTGTGTTTGTGTCATTTGGCCATATGTTTTATTTTGTCCATTTGGTATGAAAATTGGATCATAGCCAAAGCCGTTTTTTCCTAATGGAAAATTTGATATAGTGCCGTTAATCTTTCCCTCAAAAATTATGTGCTCACCTTCATTTAGTGTTAAGCAGATGCTTGTTTTAAAATATGCTGCTTTGTTTTTAGATTCTTTTGTTTTGTTTAAAATATGATTAAAAGTATTTTTTTTACTTAAAAATTTTGAAAAAAATCTTTTTGATTTTACACCGGGCTTATCATTTAGAGCATTTATGCAAATACCAGAGTCATCTGCGAAACAAGGTATTTTGAATAATTTATAGCCACATAAAGATTTGATTTTTGCATTCTCAACAAATGTAACCCCTGTTTCTTTTGGCTCTTTTATTTTTTCAAAATCATCTAAACTATATAATTTTATCCCACTACCCTTAAAGAGCTTTTTTACTTCTGAGATTTTGTTTTTATTGCTAGAAAAAAAAAGTAAATTTTTCAAAATTTAAGCTACAGCTTTTTTTTGTTGATTTATAATTTCTTCAATACCTTGCTTAGCAAGTACAAAAATATCGTTATATTGTTCAACTGAAAAACTATATTCCTCTCCTGTAACTTGAATCTCAGATATCTTACCATTTCCACAAATAACAAAATTCGCATCGACTTGTGCAAGTGAATCTTCTTTATAATCCAAGTCAAGAACTGGATTATTTTCAACAATACCTGTTGAAACTGCTCCTACAAAATCCAAAATGATTTTTTTTTCAATGTTATAATTTGCTTTGATTTTTTGGACAGCTAAATACAAAGCTACAAAAGCCCCATTGATTGATGCTGTTCTAGTTCCGCCATCAGCCTGAATTACGTCACAATCAATCTTTATTTGTCTCTCACCTAAATTTTCTAAATTTGTAACTGAGCGAAGACTTCTACCAATCAATCGTTGAATTTCTTGAGTTCTTCCAGATTGCTTTCCCTTTGCTGATTCCCTGTCTATTCTAGTGTTTGTTGATCTTGGAAGCATGCCATATTCAGCTGTTATCCAACCTTTACCAGTATTTTTTAGCCAATGAGGTGTT
>CACPNW010000023.1 GCA_902635455.1 uncultured Alphaproteobacteria bacterium
TCAATCCTAATAAACAAATCGTAGAACTTGAATCGAATGGTTGTAAATTTATAATTTTTTCGACTATTTCATTTGGTCTAATTTCATTAGACAAATCAACTGTTTCTAAAATTGAAAAATTCACATCATTTTTTTTTCGCTGAGTTAATAAATGCTTTAACATCTTTGGGAAAACATGATCCGCCATAACCTGGTCCTGCCTCTAAGAACTTAGCTCCAATGCGCTTATCTAATCCCATTCCCCTTGATACATCTTGAATATTTGCACCTACTTTTTCACATAAATCTGAAACTTGATTTATAAACGCAATTTTTGTAGCTAAAAAACTGTTTGAAGCATACTTAATTATTTCGGATGATTCAATCGTAGTTAAAAAAAAAGAATTCTCTTTAAGATTTAAATTTTTATATAAATTTTTTATTATTGTTTTTGGTTTTTCAGAATCAGCACCTATAACAACTCTATCAGGTTGCATAAAATCATTTATTGCAGATCCTTCTTTTAAAAACTCTGGATTAGAAACTACATCAAAATTTTCATATAAAACTTTCGATTTGATAATATCTTTAACATCATTTGTTGTGCCTGGAGGAACAGTTGATTTAGTTACAACAACACAATAACTATTTATGTTTTCAGCTATTTCTTCAGCAACTTCCATAATAGAAGTTAAATCTGCTTCATTATTTATACGCCTTGTAGGTGTTCCTACAGTAATAAAAACTATGTCACTATTTTTCATGGCTTCTTTGATAGATGTGGTAAATGAAATGAGTTTGGTATTATTTAAATGTTTTTCTAATAACTCGTTAACACCTGGTTCAAAAATTGGACATATTCCTTTTTTTAATTCATTAATTCTAGTAGCATCTCTATCTACACAAATTGTTTCAAAACCAAGTTCTGAAAAACATAATCCAGATACTAAACCTACGTAACCCGTACCAACTATAACTAATTTCATAAATGCCTTATAATAGCTTAATCTTAATTAATGAATATCTTCAAATTACAAAATATCAAATTATATTCTTAAAAATTACCTGAGCTAATCAAAAAAACTTGGTTAACTAGCTTTTATAATCTTGTGGACACTACCCCTATCTATAATTTTGGGTTTTGCTAAGTATGATTGATGTTTATAGTTTTTACCATCCATATTAATAAGCATCTCAATAGCTTTGAGTCCGAGTTCCTTTCTAGGATGATTAACTGCAGTTAATGCTGGACTTGTTAATGATTCAACAACAGGACCGTCAAATGTTATTATAGAAATATCTTTACCGATTTTTTTATTTAAATCATTACATGCTTTTATTGCACCAACAGCTGTGTATTCAGTTGAGCAGACTATTGCAGAAATTTCTGGATTTGCAATCAGCATATTTTTTATGAGTTTGGCGCTATGCTCAGGTCCTTCAGTTTTGACAGTTGCATAATATTTTTTGTTATACGAAATTTTATTTTTTTTAAGAGCACTAAGATAACCTTTCTTTCTTTGAAATGCAAAATTATAGTTTTCAACAATATTTATATAAGCTATTTTATCATGATTTCTTTCAAACAAATAATTCATTATTAAGTTTGTGCTATATTCATTGTCTAAATCAACCCATGAATAGTTTTTTAAACCTTGTACTCTTCCCCATGTTACAAATTTAATATTATGTTTTAAAAGAAAATTAATTCTTGAATCTTTTTTCTTTAAGTTGTGTAAAATAATTTTATCAACCTTTTCAATAAAAATAAGTTTTTCATAGGCTCTTTTTTCTTCTTCAGCATTATTGACGAAAGTCATAAAAAACTGAATATTTTCAGAATATATTTTGTTAGTTGTACCTGCCAAAAAATCAAAAATTGATGTCTGGTTTAATGTGTTAGCATTCAAACCATATAAAGGTAAAACAAAACCCACTGTTTTAGATTTGCCAGATGCTAGTCTGCTGGCATATGGATTAGGGGAGTAATTATATTTCTTTGCAAGTTTTTTTACTTTTAATCTAGTTTTTTCACTAACATCTGAATAACCTCCTAATGCACGTGATACTGTAGTTATAGATAATTTCAGTTTTTTTGATAAAGTTTTTATATCCATAATATTGTTTTACTAACATATATAATAATATTTGAAATATAATAGATTGACAACCAAAACGTTTTGGTAAAAAATTGTCTCTCAATTATAATTGGAGGAAAAATGATAAAAATATTCAAATTATGTTTGGCTATTTTTGCTAGTGTTTTATTTTTTAATGCTAGTGCGTATGCTGGAGGACATTATAGTGGTCCAGATTTAAGTGGTCAAAAAGTAACTATTTCGGGCCCTTGGTTAGCCCCTGAAGATGGTTATATGAGAGAGATAGCTTCAATATTTGAAAAAGCTACAGGTGCAACTGTTGAGTACGGAGGTTCAGATAGCTTTGAACAGCAAATTGTTATTGATATAAAAGCTGGTAGCCCAGCTGACATAGCTATATTCCCTCAACCAGGATTAGCTGCTAACATGGCTGCTATTGGTGGGCTAAAACCGCTAAGCAATGATGTTAAACAAGCTGTTATGGATAATTATGCTGCTGGACAATCTTGGGTTGATCTTGCTACATATCCTGATGAAAATGGAAATGATCAATTCTATGCAATTTTTTATAAAGTAAACGTAAAAAGTTTAGTGTGGTATTCGCCTGATAACTTTGCAGATAACGGCTACGAAGTACCTACTACTATGGAAGATTTAATAGCTTTAACAGAAAAAATGGCTAACGATGGAAACACTCCTTGGTGTATCGGACTAGGTTCAGGTGATGCTACGGGTTGGCCTGCAACGGATTGGATGGAAGATATAATGCTAAGAACACATGATCCTGCAGTTTATGATATGTGGGTTTCAAATGAAATGCCTTTCAATGATCCGAGAGTTCTAGAGGCTATGGATTTCTTTGGTTCTTTTGCTCTAAATGATAAATACGTAAATGGTGGCTCTAAAGCAGTTGCAACAACTGATTTCAGAGATGCTCCAAACGGATTATTTACATCTCCTGCAGAGTGCATGATGCATCGTCAGGCTAGTTTTATTCCTGCATTTTTTCCTGAAGGAGTTGAAGCTGGTGTAGATTATGATTTCTTCTATTTTCCAGCATATTCAAGTAAGAATTTAGGTAAGCCAGTTCTTGGTGGTGGAACATTATTTGCTGCAACGAATGAAAATGAAGCAACTATGGAGTTTTTGAAATTTTTACTTCATCCAGAGCCTAATGAATGGTGGATGGCAAAAGGTGGATTTCTAACTCCTAATAAAAATGCTGATTTAAGCAAATATTCAAGTGATACTTTTAGAAAACTTGGAGAAATTTTAACGGGAGCAACGACTTTTAGATTTGATGGTTCAGATCTAATGCCAGGTGCAATTGGAGCAGGTAGTTTCTGGACAGGTATGGTTGACTATACTAACGGAAAATCTGCAAAAGATGTAGCTGATGCAATCCAAGCAAGTTGGGATGCAATAAAATAAACCTCCTATTACAGGCGAGTAATTACATTGCTCGCCTGTTTTTTTTGTATATTAGTTTGTAGTGGCTATTTTTTCTTTATTTTTTTACGTTTTAACAGGAATATTAGTTTGTATTTTATATTATCATTCTGCTAATTTTTTATTAGATTATTTTGTTAAAAAAAAATCCAATGACTCCTCAATAAGAGCTTTTATTTTTATTGCGCCTGCTTTTTTTATTTTAATTATTTTTATAATATATCCTGTTTTAGAAACCGTAAGATTAAGTTTTTTTGATAAATATGGAAGAGAATTTGTCGGTATAAGTAATTATATTTGGGCAATAAAAGATCCTGAGTTTCGAAGAGGTATTTTAAACAACCTTGGTTGGCTTTTAATTGTTCCAACTTTGTGTACTTTTTTTGGATTAGTAATTGCTAATCTTGCTGATAGACTTTGGTGGGGTACTATTGCAAAATCTATTATTTTTATGCCTCTAGCTATATCTTTTGTTGGAGCAGGAGTTATTTGGAAATTTGTTTATGATTATAGAGGTCCTGGTGACCAACAAATTGGTTTTTTAAATGCAATTGTAGTATCTCTTGGTTTTGAGCCTCAAGCGTGGATAACAATTCCAATATGGAATAATTTATTTTTGATGGCAATTATGATTTGGATACAAACTGGACTTGCAATGGTAATTTTTAGCGCTGCTTTAAGAGGTATTCCAAAAGAAATGCTGGAAGCAGCTAGAATAGATGGAGCTAATGAGTTAAAAATATTTACCTCTATTATTATTCCTTATCTTCAACAAACTATTTTAGTAATATGGACAATAATAACAATCCTTGTCTTAAAAATATTTGACATAATATTGGCTGTAACAAATGGACAGTGGCAAACAGAGGTTGTTGCAAATCTCATGTTCGATTGGATGTTTAGAGGTGGTGGAGATTCAGGAAGAGGGAGTGTTTTTGCAATTGTCATAATGATTGCAGTTATACCAATCATGATTTTGAATATATATAGGCATAGAGAGGAGCAAAAAATTTAATGAAGAAATATACTTTTTCATCATTAATTTCTCAATTCATACTTTTAATCTTTGTAATAGTTTGGATCATTCCTACGTTTGGTCTTTTTGTAACTTCATTTAGAGATAAAGACTTATTATCTACAAGTGGGTGGTGGACTTCATTAATTACAAATGAGGTTAATGAAATATATAGAACTGAGAACAATGAATCTCAAATTTTAGAAAATAATCTATACGTCATTAAATCAAATCTGTTTGAAAATATTAATAAAAAAAAAATTACTAGTTTTGGAATAACTTCAAAAAATATAAATGAATTTATAATTAATGATATAGCAACTTTAAAAGATGGAAGTAAAATCACAGTTTATGAAAATGGAGATTATATTTGGACTTCTGAAAAACCATTTGAAAATAAAAAGGGCAAAAGAATATTTATTACTGCATCAAGCCCACCTACATTTACGATTGAAAATTATAAAGAAGTTTTATTTAAAGAAGGTGTTGGTCAAGCTTTTATAAATACTTTGACTGTTGCTATTCCCTCTACTGTTATACCGCTTATTATATGCTCTTTTTTTGCATATGCTCTATCTTGGATGCAGTTTTTTGGGAGGGATACTCTATTAGCTTTGATTATTGCTTCATTAGTTGTTCCATTGCAAATGTCTTTAATACCTTTATTAAGTATTTATAATGATATTGGCGCACTATTTAATGTAAGCTCAAAATCTTATCCAGGAGTTTGGATGGCGCACACAGGTTTTGGACTAGCCTCTACAACTTTTCTCTTAAGAAATTTTATTAAATCTCTTCCTCATGAAATGATTGAAGCAGCAAGGGTCGATGGAGCAAATCATTATAATATTTTTACTAGAATCATATTGCCTTTATCGATTCCTGCCTTTGCGTCAATTTTTATTCTACAATTTTTATGGGTATGGAATGATTTGCTTGTTGGTTTAGTTTTTTTAGACCAAGTACCAAGTGAAATTATAATCACTGCTAAGCTAAGAGAATTGCTAGGATCAAGAGGTGAGAATTGGGAAATATTAACTACAGGAGCCTTTGTTTCAATGACAGTACCTCTTGCTATTTTCTTTATGTTGCAGAGATACTTTATAAGAGGTTTGGTTGCGGGTTCAGTAAAAGGTTAGTTAATAATCTTTAGTCAATCTGAATATATATTTTATTGTTTTCAACTTTGATATTATATGTTTTTAAATCATCGCAAGGAGGATCTTGAATAACTTTTCCTGTCTTAATATCAAAAATACCCTGATGCATGGGGCATTCTATTTCACTATCAATTACCAACCCATCCTCCAAATGAACATCTTCATGAGTGCACATCCCATCAGTAGCAAAAAAACCATCTTTAATATGGTAAATACAATAGGTTTTGTCTTCATAATCAAATCTCTTGAGATCTTCAAAATCAATCTCACTCGTTTCGCAAACTAAATGCCAATTACTCATAAATATAAATATTTTATTTTTATTAAAATTATTATAATTAGGTAATAATATAATTAAAAAAAATAATAAAATATATGGATAAAGCTAAAACTATCAAAATTGGAATAAATAATGCATCTGATGAATGGTTTAAGGCTAAAATTGATAGAAAAATTCTCAAAGAATTATCAAAAAGAAGCGATCTACAAGGTTGGAGTCATATAATTATTTATTTCTTTACATTAGTTTTATTAGGTTTTTGTTGTTTTTATTCATGGGGTTCATGGTGGTTTATTTCTTTTTATTTTTGTTATTGCACTTTATGGGGTGGTGCCGATGCTATATGGCATGAATGTGGTCATAGAACTGCTTTTAAAACCAGAAAATTAAATGATTTTTTTTATTACTTAGCAAGTTTCTTGAATAATTTTGAACCAATCCGATGGAGATGGAGTCACTCACTACACCATAGTTACACTGCTTCTGTAGATCCTCATGATTTTGAAGTAGATGATAGTATTTTTACAAAATATTCTTTATTTACATTTTTAATAAGATTTGTTCCTGGTTATTATTTTTTAATACTTCATAAATCATTACATTTAGAAATAATTAAACATGCACTTGGAATTGAAACTAAAGTTATGAAAGAATGCATTCCAAAAGACAAAAAATCAGGTTGCATTCTAAGCTCGAGAATATTTGTTATTATTTGGGTATCAATTATATTTTATTCTATTTTAATTAATTCATTTTTACCTATTTTTCTTTTTTTAATACCTAAATTTTTTATTTCATTAAACATAGTGTGGGGATTAACTCAACATATGGGGTTAAAAGAAGACACGAAAGATCACAGGGAATCAACAAGATCTGTTAGGTTAAATCCAATTTTTAGCTTTATATATTGGAAAATGGAGTACCATATTGAACATCATATGTTTCCTATGGTTCCTTCTTATAATCTGCCTAAATTACATAATGTTATAAAAAACCAATTACCAAAACCACAAACTCTTTTTGAGGCATATAGAGAAATTATTCCTGCAGTAATTAAAAAATCTAGAGATCCTTCCTATTATATTCCAGTTAAGATGCCTCTAAATTAAGCAAAAAAATAATTTAATCTAATTTTAATATCAAACATGTTGACATACTAAAAACTTTAGATTTAATTGATATAAAATTATACAACAATTCAGGAGAAGTTTTGGAAGTAAGAAATTATATTAATGGAAGTTTTGTAGACTCTTTTTCAAAACAAAATATAGAAGTAACTAATCCCGCAAATCAAAACACTGTTGGTTTCATTGATGAGGCTTTAGATAAAGAAATTGATTTGGCATTTAATGCTGCAACAGATGCTTTTAAAAAAAGAACTCTTCAGAATATGAATCCAGAACTTAAATCAAAAATAATGAGATCAATAGCTTCTAAATTAAGAAAATATAAAATTAGTGGATCTAAAATACTAAGTGAAGAGAATGGTAAAACAATTGAACAATGTGAGGGTGAGTTTGAAGGAGCTGCTTCAGTATTTGATTACTATGCTGGAATGACAGATAAAATAGAAAACAAACTTATACCATCAGGAAAAGATACGTTCAATTATACTGTCCTAGAACCATTTGGGGTTAGCTTACAGATAGTTCCATGGAATTACCCAATTTCATTATTTGCTAGATCAGTTGCAGTGAGCCTAGTTATTGGAAATACGATAGTAATAAAACCACCAGAACTATGTCCAATTTCTTCAAATATATTTGGTAAGATTTTCAATGAGGTTGAGATGCCAAAAGGTATTCTAAATATTGTACATGGTTATGGAGAAACTACTGGAAAAAGATTGGTAGAACATGAAGCAGTTAATCAGGTAGTTTTTACTGGTTCGCCTGAAGTGGCATCAGAAATTTTAAAAAAAACTGCAGATAGAATTATCCCATGTCACCTTGAACTAGGAGGAAAATCTGCAGCAATAATTTATTCTGATGCAGATATAGATCAGGCAGTAGAAAGTACTATAAAAGGAATATTTAAACCTAATGCTGGCCAAATTTGTGTTGCTATGTCTAGAGTAATAATCCATCCCAAGGTAAAAGATGAATATATAACAAAACTAATTAACAAAACTAAAGCACTAAAAATTGGTTCAGGCGACGATAAAGAAGTTGATGTAACGCCTTTAATATCTAAAGAACAATTAAAAAGAGTTACAAATTATTGTAATTCTGGAATTCAGTCAGGTGCAAATCTAATTATAGGAGGACAAAAGCACGAAAAAGGTAACGGTAATTTTTTTGAACCTACTATCTTTGATAATGTAAATCCCAAATCAACTATAGCTCAAGAAGAAATATTTGGTCCAGTGACATCAATTTTTGATTTTGAAACCGAAGATGAGGCAATAGATTTAGCAAATTCAACTGAATATGGTCTTGCTTCAGGAGTATTTACAAGTGATGATCACAAAGCTAAACGTACTGCAGAAAAAATTGCAGCTGGTATTGTGTGGCAAAACGATTGGTTTGTTGATGGAGTAAACTTACCAGGTGGTGGTTATAAAAAATCAGGCTATGGACGTGATGGAGGCTTTGATAGTTTATATAGCTATGGACAAACCAAACGTGTAAGTAAAAGATTAAATTAATAATATTATGAAAAAAAAATTAACCGTAAAAGAAATACTACAATGTAAGGGATTAAAAAAATTAACAGAAATTTATACGCATAATCCCTTAGAGGCAGAAGCTTGTGAAAAAGCAGACATTGATATGATTGTTTCATCGGAAAATAATGATATCGAAGGTATAAGAAATTCTGCTCAAAATACATTTTTAACAGTTGGTTTGCAATATGGTAAATATTTAAATGAATTAGAAATTCTTAGAAGATGTTTTTTTCTATATGAAAATGGAGCTGATGCTATCTATTGTCCCCAGAGTAACAAATTAATTAAATCAATTGCAAATGAAGGCATACCAGTTGTTGGACATACTGGATTTATCCCATATAAATCTACTTTCTATGGAGGCTTTAAAGCTTGCGGAAAGAATGCAGTTGAAGCAAAAAAAATATATGATGAAGCTTTAAAATTGCAAGAAGCTGGAGCATTTGCAATTGAGATAGAAATTGTACCCTTTAAAGTCGCAGAATTCATTTCAAAAAAGGTAAATGTTTTTATGATTGGAATGGGAAGTGGTCAAGGTTGTGATGCTCAATATTTATTTGCTGAAGATGTTTTAGGTTATAATAAAGGTCATATTCCAAGGCATGCAAAAGTTTACTCTAATATTTTAGATGATTATGAAAAAATTAGAATCAAATCTATTGAGGCTTTTAAAATGTTTAAGAATGATGTTGTTTCAAAAAATTATCCTGATCAAAATCATGATATTGATATACCCTCCTCCGAATTTGATAAATTTATAAATAACTATAATTAGACCTTAAATATTCTGAAAATGCTAATTAGTTCATACAATTAGCTATATTTTTAATTATTATATTTGACATCCAAAACGTTTTGGATTTAACTAAAATTATAATTTT
>CACPNW010000024.1 GCA_902635455.1 uncultured Alphaproteobacteria bacterium
ACAAAATTAAATACTGAAAAGGTAAAAGGAATCTTTTATGAGCACATATATCGAAAATGTTATTGCAGTTTTAAATCAAGTCGAAGGGTTCGAAAAAATTACAAAAGATGAGTGTACAATGAAGCGTCTTGGTGGAATGACAAACATTGTGCATTTAGTTGAAACGCAAAATATTAATCTGATAGTTCGTATACCTGGGAAAGGAACTGAAGATTATATTAATCGAACATTTGAGTATAATAATGCCATGGCAGCCTGGCGAGCTGGTGTTTCTGCAGAGATTTTATGGGCAGATGTTAAAAAAGGAGTGATGGTTTCAAAAGCAATAAATGAAATACAAACCATGACACCTGATCTTTTTAGTGCAAGAAAAGGCTCACCGGCTAGAGCAGGTGTGGCTTTGTCTAAACTTCATAACTCAGGCGAGTCTTTTGATTTTCGTTTTGAACTTTTTAATATGATTGATGATTATTTAAAAATTTTATCTACTAAAAATGCTGAACTACCAGAAGGATATCATGATGTAGTCAAGGCGGCAGAACCTGTTAAAGAATCGCTCGAATCCAACCCAACCACATTAGCACCTTGCCATTGTGATCCTCTTTGTGAAAACTTTCTTGATGATGGTAAAAATATGTGGATCGTGGATTGGGAATATTCCGGCATGAATGATCCTTTATGGGACCTTGGTGATCTTTCTGTTGAGGCGCATATGAGTGAGCAACAAGAAAATGAAATGTTAGAAGCATATTTTGGTCAAGCACCTACGGAGGCGCAAAGAGGAAGAGTTATCATTTATAAAGCGATGTGTGATTTACTATGGACATTGTGGGGTTTAATACAACATGCTGATAAAAATCCAGCTGAAGATTTTTGGGCTTATTCCATAGAGCGATTTGAACGTTGTAAAAAATTGATGCAAGATTCTAATTTTGAAAAACATACTAATGCAATTAAAAAAAATTAAAATAAGTACGTTTGACTATAATTAATTTTACTAGTCTTTTATTCTATCCACCCTTCCAACTGATGTGGCTAATTTTGCAAGTTTTTTATCTATCCAACTAGGGCCTCTTTCTTCTTGTTCAGCATTCTCTTTTCTTCTTACCGCATTTCTGATTATCATTGCGCCTATCCATCTAAAAGGTTCTGGAGGAAATAATTTTATAGGTCCTTTACAAAAATTACTATTCGTCCATTCATTTTTTTCATCCAAAGCCATACTACTTAATATTTCACCTCCTACATAAGTAGGCAAAATACCATTACCCGAGTAACCAAATCCATAAATAATATTATTATTTTTAGGATGATAACCAAAAAAAGGAAAGCCTGTTTTTGTTCTTTCCGAAGGCCCATTCCATGATTGTATAATTTTAGTATTTTGTAGAGATGGAAAAAATTTTAATAAAGATTTTTTTAAAAATTTTTCAATAGTACTAGGTCCATCAAAAGAAGGAATTACTTTATTATTAAAAGAAAATGTATTACCTCCTTTGCCTAACATGATTCGCCCATCTGGTGTAGATCTATAATAATGTGTAAATAAATTTGAATCTAAAACTACTAGTCCATTATTTAAATTTAATTTTTCTAATTCATTGTTAATAGGTTCGCTAATAATCATATCTGAAGAAACTAAAATTACACTTCTTGATAAGAAAGATAAGAAAGATGGAGTCCAGGCATTAATTGCAAGAATTAATTTTTTACACTTTACAGAACCATGTGCTGTATGAACAGTTATCATTGTATTATAATCATATGATGACATAGCGCTATGTTCAAAAATTTTAATTCCTTTTTTTTCTGCAATTCTTTTTAAGCCTCTTGCCAATAAAGCAGGTTGTAAACTTCCTCCAATGGGAGAAAAATATCCATCAATATTTCTATTTGAACCAGTTAATTTTTGTATTTTTTCTTTTGATAATCTTTCCCAACTATTAAGATTATTATCATTTAAATCTCTGAGTAGATCGTCAAATCCTCCTCTATGCTTATTGTTTGTTGCTGAATAAACAATTCCATTTATTCGTATTTTAGCATCAAGATCATTAACGTCACAAAACTTGTTAATTTCATTCAAAGCTTCTTCACTTGCTTTTACCATTTTGATAGCATCTTTCGTGCCTACTATTTTTTTCATCGCAGTAAATTTAGATGAAAGAGGTATCATACAACCTCCGTTACGGCCTGATGCACCACTTCCACATAAATCTTTTTCAATAATAGTTATTTTCGTTGAGGCATTTTTTTCTTTAATTTTTAAGGCAGTCCAAAGGCCAGTGTAACCTCCACCAACAATACAAATATCGGCAGTTTCTTTAGAGTTTAGTTGATTAATTTCTAATTTGTCTTCAACTTTTAAAGCTTCTCTAAACCAAGGCGATTGATAATCATATCCCATAAAGTTAATTTAACTATACAGTTTTTGTTCGCCATTTTTGGAATCTAACTAATATTTTTTTAGTTACAAGAACATATATAATTCTAACAGCAGCATTTGTATAAAAAATCATCATACCCATAGCAGCAGCAGGCGCGATGTCCCCAGCGTCATCCATATTTAATACAGCAACAGATGCTAAATTTGTTTTTGAACTATAAAGAAAGACAACTGCGGATACAGTAGTCATTGCATTAACAAAGAAATAAATACCAATTTCAAAAATTGCTGGAAGACTAATTGGTACTGTTACACGAAAAAAAGTTTTATAAAAAGGCTGTTTAAGCGAAGATGATACATGTTCAAATTCATTATCTATTTGTTTTAATGACGTTAGTGCTGTTAAGTGGGATACAGTGTAAAAGTGTGTGATTGTACAAATTACTAATATTGCCATTGTACCGTATATAAAATTTAACGGGTTATCAGGATGATTAAAAAAGAAAATATAAGCAAGCCCTAATACTAAACCTGGAATAGCCATAGGCATCATTGATAATAGGTGAAGAATTGAACGACCTGTTTTTATGCTTCTTGATTTTTCTACAAAATATGCGCCAGTAAAGACAACAATTGTTCCAAAAAAAGCTGTGTAACAGGCCATACGAATTGAGTTATAATATGAATCCCATCCTCCCCCGTCCATTAAATCAAACTGATAATTAGTTAATGAAAGAGATAAATTATAAGGCCAAAAAGTAACAAGACTTGCGTATAAACACATGCCTATAATAGTAAGAATAAACACAGATATAATAGAACAATACATAAGCATAATTAAATCAAATTTTTTATTCTTATTTGGCTCATGAACAACAGATCGAGAAGTTAGTATAGCCACCTGCTTTCTTTGAACAATACGATCAACTGCAAAAGCTAGAAGAGCGGGGAAGATAAGTACTACACTTACAACAGCGCCCATTTCAAAATTTTGTTGGCCTATAACTTGTTTGTAAACATCAACTGCAAGAACATTAAATTGTCCTCCTATAACTTTAGGAATTCCAAAGTCAGTAATTACTAAAGTAAAAACTACAAATGCTGCACTAATAACTCCATATTTTGCTGAAGGAAGAGTAACAGTAAAAAAAGTCCGAATGGACTTTGATCGTAATACTTTTGCAGCTTCGTATAATCTTGCATCTCCTATTGATAATGCTGTAATAATAATAAGTAGCGCATGAGGAAATGTATAAAACACTTCAGCTATAATAATGCCGATTGGACCATAAATTTCATAACCCATCATTAATTCTCTAAATATCCCTTGTTTGCCAAAGAGGTAAATCAGAGAAATGCCAGATAAAAGAGATGGCACTAGAATAGGAATCATAGCAATTGATCGAAAAACACTTTTACCTATCATGCAACTTTTAGTAAGCGCATAAGCAAAAACAAATGCCAAAGTAATTGTTATGACCATTGTAATAATGGAAATAAATAAACTATTATATATTGAGTATACCAACGCAGGATTTGAAAAATAACTTTGATAGTTTTCAAATCCTATAAAAATACCATCTTTATTTTCAACACTTTTAGAAAATATTGCATACATTGGAAATGCAAGAGCAATAAAAATATAAATACCTATAATTGATATAAAAAATATAGTTAAATAATCGTCTTTACTTTTTTTCATAGTAAAATTTATTCATTAACAACTTTAAGAGCATGTGGTTGTAGTGAAATTCTAACGGAAGAATTATTTTTAATATTATTATTTAATATGTATTCAGAGGCGAAATTACAAATTACATTCGCCTTTTCAGATTTAAAGTCTACCTCTATATGCCCTCTTATATTAGATCCTAAAAACTCAAGCTCTTTAATTGTGCCGTTCAAAATATTTTTTTCATTACCATTTTCAGAAATTTTAATATCTTCAGGCCTTATTGTTACTGTTAATAAATCATCTTTAATATTTTCATTGCATTCTAAAGCTGATCCATTAATTTCAATACTACTCTCAGATATTTTTTTTGCTTTAAATAAATTTGTTGTTCCTATAAAATTTGCCGAAAATGCAGTTTTGGGTTTAGAATAAAGATCCTGAGGTGATCCTTCTTGTTCAATAACACCATTATTCATTAGTATAATTCTATCTGCCATAGTTAAAGCTTCTTCTTGATCATGAGTAACCATAATAGTTGTTACACCTAGCTGTCTTTGAAGATTTTTTATTTCTAATCTTAAATGCTGTCTTACTTTTGCATCTAATGCTGAAAGAGGTTCATCCAACAAAAGCAATCCAGGAGAAGGGGCTAAAGCTCTTGCTAAAGCAACACGCTGTTGCTCACCACCAGACAATTGCGCAGAATATTTATTTATATGGTCACTCAAACCAACTAATTTTAATAATTCATCAACTCTCTTATCGATTGTTTCTTTATTTTGTTTTCTTGTTTTTAAACCAAAGGATATATTATTTTTTACACTTAAATTTGGAAATAAAGCATACGACTGGAATACAATTCCAAAATCTCTTTGGTCTGGAGGAAGTAAAGATATGTCTTTATTATTTTGATTAATTAATCCTTCTGATTGACTCTCTAATCCTGCAATTACTCTTAGTAGAGTTGTTTTTCCACATCCTGAAGGACCCAGTATACATACAAATTCACCCTCTTTAACATCAAAACTTACATTGTTTAGTGCCTGAAAGTCTCCAAAGTACTTATTGATATTTTTAACTGATAAATATTGTTCCATAATTTTTTTATTAATAAAAAGCTTACAAAATTAATTGTAAGCTTTTTACTTTAGATTTTATAATTAGCTTTTTGGTTCTGATTTAGAATCGTATCTTTTTTGCCATTCAGCAAGGATACTTTTTCTATTCGTAGCCGCAAACTCAAAATCATTTTTGATCATTGCATCCAATAATCCTGGAGGAAAATGCTCAACTGGTTTTGCAACACCAGGCATTCCAACAACGGCATAAGCTTCATTATACATTTCCATTGCTTTTTGTGTAATAGCCCAATCTGCCAAAGTTTTAGCATCTTCTAAGTTGTCAGTACCTTTGATTATTGCGTTAGCTTCCATTTCCCATCCAACACCTTCAGAAGGAACAATAATTTCAATTGGTGCACCTTTTGCTTTAGATCTTGCACCTCTGAATGCGAAAGATACTCCAATAGGAACTTCTCCAGCTGCAGCTTGTTTACAAGGTTTTGATCCTGAATGAGTATAGTGAGAAATATTTTTATGAAGTCTATCCATAAAGTCCCAACCACCATCTTCACCAAATATTTGTAACCAACTTGAAACATCTAAGAAACCTGTTCCTGATGAGTTTGGATTTGGCATTGCTACGTGTCCTTCATACTCAGGTTTAGTTAAATCTTCCCAAGAGCTAGGCATTGAGAAACCATGTTTTGCCATCTCAACTGTATTAACACATACAGCAGCAACCCAAGCATCAATACCCGTCCATGAAGCTGGCTCATCACCATCACGGAATTTTGGATCAAGTTTTTCTATTCCTTTTGGAGAATAAGGTTCAAACATCCCTTCTCCTTTCATTAGCATAAGACTTGTTCCTGCTAATCCCCAAATGATATCTGCTTGCGGATTATTTTTTTCTGCTAATAACTTAGCAGTAACAATACCTGTTGAGTCACGAACCCAATTGATTTCTATATCAGGATGATCTTCATTAAATGTTGCAGCATATCTTTTTAAATCTTCTGCTTCAATAGCTGTATATACAGTCAAAGAACCAGCATTAGCATTTGCTAAACTTAATAAAAATACAACGGCCACACTTATTGTAGTTAATATTTTATTCATAAATCCTCCGTTACTTATAAGTAATGTTTATTAAAGTGAAAAACACCAATAATACAAGTAGTTTTTATTATAATTTATTGATATTTTTATTACAATTCCTGTAAAACTATGAATTATAGATCAAAACAACACCTATAAAAAATATACACGCAGATAATATTCTAATTATAGATATTTTTTCCTTTAAGAAAAGCAGGCCTAATAGAGTTGCCATAATAATACTTGATTCTCTAAGAGACGCAACATAGCCTGTGGGTATATATTTGAATGCTGACATTACAATGCCATAAGCAACAAAAGACATTAGAGAACCTAAGCTTATTAAAATATATTCCTTTTTATTAGTTTTAAAAACTTCATTTTTTTTTCTTAAATATACATATCCAAAAGTTACCCAACCTTCTAAAAAAAATATCCATATAATATATGAAATACTATTTTTGGAACTTCTAATTCCTGCAGAATCAAACAAAGTATAAATACTAATTACCAGAGCAATAAAAATTGAAATTTTGAAAACATAAAAATTAAATTTTTTTTTATAATGCTCTGCTGTTAGCAATAATAAAGCTAAACTTACTATAATAATACCCAATGTACCCTGCATTGAGATTTTTTCTTTAAGTATTATTAGCGATAAGATAGCGACAAAAACTGGAGCACAGCCCCTAGCAATAGGATAAATAATAGTTAAATCATCCTTATTGTATGTTTGGCCTAAAGTTATAAAATATACATTATGTAATATTACTGATCCAAAAATAAAATACCATGTTATGTCTGAAGGCAAAGGAACTAAAAAAACAAGAGGAATAAATACAATACTTTGTAATAAATTCATCATTCCCATAGCTACTAAAGAATCAGGCAGTGATTTAATTATCAAATTCCAAGTAGCATGGAGAATGGCAGCAAAAAGAATAAGAAAAAAAACTAATATTTCACTCATTTAAAAATAAATTTTGAAAAATCATTTCTTATAAGATATGATTTTATTTATGAATGATAATATCGTATCATATATTTTAGATTTATTACAAACAAAAGGTGCTGACATTCAGTATGGCAACGAAGATGTTACACAACTAGAACATGCCCTACAATGTGCGGATTTAGCAGAGAAAAACAATTTGCCAAATCCCACTATAGCAGCTGCTCTTCTCCATGATATTGGTCATTTGCTCTATCAAGATGAGGACCCTATCCATAAAGGTAAGGATGGATATCATGAAAATTTAGGTGCAGATTATTTATCGCAATATTTTACAGAAGAGGTTACAACACCAATTCGTGCACATGTAGATTCTAAACGCTATTTATCTAGTGTTGAAAAAGGATACTATGAAAGTTTGTCAGAAGCATCTAAACTATCCCTTAAAGTGCAAGGTGGTCCATTTACCAAAGAAGAAGCGGAAAATTTTATAAAAAAACCTTTTATGAAACATGCAGTTGAGATGCGGCGCTTTGATGATATGGCTAAAATACAAAATAAAAAAACACCAGACGTAAATCATTTTCGTCCTTATTTGGATGAAGCACGCCAAAGTTATCTAACTAAATAACTTATGAACTTTGAAGACTTCGATTTTATAGATTCTGATAAATTTGGCGGTAGAATTATTATAACTTCATATCCGGGCTTAAATGATAAAGGTGCATTTGAAGATTCATTGTTTTTATCACAACTAATTCTTTTTAAAAAAAATAATTCTAGCTCAATTGTTTCTTTTGTTGAAGATAAAGAATTTGAAAAATTAAGCGGAAAAAAATATTTTGTAAAAATGATTTATCAAAATAAATTAAATTGGCACCATTTACCTATTACTGATTTAGGCGCTCCTAATCATGAATTTAAAGAAAAATGGGAAACAACAAAACCTTTACTAAAAAATGAACTTTTAGATGGTAAAAATATTATTTTTCATTGCCGTGGTGGAAAAGGAAGGGCTGGAACTGTAGCAGCAATACTGTTAATTGATTTTGGTTATGATAAAAAAGAAGCTATTGATTTAGTACGCTCTAAAAGAGTTGGTGCTATTGAAACTGAAAAGCAAGAAAAATTTATTTTTTCTTATCGGGCAATTAATTAATAATTTACAGCAAGATTAAAAATATTTTCTAATATAAATAAAATTAAAATAGAAATTATTGCTGCAATAATTGGTAAAGTAAACCAGCCTATAGAAATTTTTCTCGCTATAGACCACTGCACTTCTTTACCTCCTTTTAATAAACCGATACCAATTACCCCACCAACAACGGCTTGTGAGCTAGATACTGGAACCAAAGGAATAGAGGGCAAGTTAATATTTTGTAAAAATTGACTAATTCCTTGAGATGCAAATAAA
>CACPNW010000025.1 GCA_902635455.1 uncultured Alphaproteobacteria bacterium
TCTTTAGGGAAAGATGTGGCATGTATGCCTCCAGTAATTATTTTGCAATCTGGTAGCGTTTTTTTTATAAGTTTAGCATATTGCAAAGCAACTGGAAAAGTTCCTGAGAACAAAAAAGAGATAGCCACTAATGGTGGTTTTTCTTTTTTTAAAACATCCACAATTTTATCTAAACAATATTGACCAGGATCTTCTTGCTCTAAAGTGCTTTTAACAGCAAGATCTAAAATAATAGGTTGATGACCTGATTCTCTTAAACTAGCAGCCAAACATAAAACTGCAAGTGATGGCATAAACTCATCTGATTCAAGTGCCCCAATATCATTTCTAAATGGATGAATTAGTAAAACCTTCATTATTTTTTATAATCCTTTTTTAACAAACATCTTTTATATTATATTTATGTTGAATTATAATAAATTTGTAAATTAATCAGTAAATTTGCCAAAAATACGTCAATAAATTTAGAATATTTATTTAAATAAATAATTCAAAATTATAAATGAAGACAATTTTATAGTAAATTATGAGCTTGAAAATATTAAAGTATTTTTGATGCATTCTCAAAATTTCATAATAATATTTTATGCTTTCAATATCTTCAACTTAACTCGAAAAATTTATTATAAATCTCTTAACCCTTCCTAGAATCATTCTTATTGAAAATCTTAAATTTGCAACCCTGCGCCCTTTGTAATAGAAAGTACCTTTTTTTTGTTGATTTAAGTGTTTATAGATTTGACTTCCAAAATTACTAAAATAATATCCCCAAGCCAGCGCGTGATCTAAACTTTTAACTTTAAGATTAGTATTTAACAACACTATTAGCTCGTCATAGGAATTCGGCTTATAAAAACAATCTAAATCTTCAAAAATATTATTGCCAATAAATATTGAAGGCTTTCCATAAAGGCAAGCCTCAATCGAAACAGAAGTTCCAAATCCAATGCAATAATCAGCAGCATGAATTAAGTTATAAGTGTTAAAATTTGACTCAGGGTGAATATGGTAAACGTTATCAATTTGCCTGCCTCTCTCGATAATATTAACTAATTTTTCTCGCTCATTACCTCTTAAATTCCTAGAGTTCGGATGCCATCGAATATGTAATTCTGCATTTGGTATTCGGTACAAATTTTCTTGAATAAAACTAACACCTTCATAAAAATTATTACAAAAATTATCTGGATTATCATAACCGGGAACCCCTGCAAATTCAGAATAAGTTCCTGTAAATACAGCAATTATTTTTTTGCCTTTGTTAACGCTAATCTCACTTTTGTCAGCTTTAATAAAATTTTTAGAAAACTGATAAAATCCTGCATGATTAATATCATCACCTGAAGATTTTCCAGATGTAAAGTTAAAATAATTAATTGCTTTTTTAGCAATTGAAGATCTATCTATATTGTGTTCAATTTTATAAACAACTTCTTGCAAATCATTTTTAGCTGCTGGTATATCATGGACTGTTAAAGAGTTTTGTCTTACTAAAAGGCTGTTGTTGCTACCCCCTGATATATATGTTGAATATTTTATACCCGAATGTTTTGCAGCATACACTAATGGTCCATCACATGACCTTCTTCCATTCCAGACATAAACCTGATCAATGGAATTTTTTTTGATTATCTTGATTCCAAAAAGATATAAACCAACAGCATTTTCTAATAATATATTAATTTTATCTTTGTTCTTGGTGACATCAAAAAAACTATCATTAAGTTCTGTCGTGATTGTTGAATAAACCATATTACCAAATGGAACCTTGTACATTTCAAAACTTTTTAAATCATTAATTGAATTAAACTGCTGATACGAATAATGATGTTTTTGGATATCTAAATCAATAAGTTCTATTTCACTGGGCAATATTTTTGACTTTGTGTAAGAAGTTTGTGCGCAACATACATTACAATTTTTTTTTGTTGGTGTTGCAAATACCGGACATGTTTTTAATGATCCAGTACATGAGAGAAACACAACTTCATTTCCAAGATTTCGTTCGGATAAGGCTATTTCTACTGATTCAGCATGATGAATTGGCCAAGCAGCTGTATGTGAAAAAACTAATGATTTCATTTGTTACCCAGCCTTTGTAAAATTGCTGAAGTGATATTATTCAATGCAAAACTCTCATCTTTGTGATTAAAGAATAATTTTATTGATTAGCATTAAGCGCTGTATTAATCAAATATTTATGAATATTTCTAATAAAGGAGCACAAATTTTATTGAACATAACTTTCTGAAATATAAATCAATTTCAAAAGTATCTTTAGCCTCCTCAACTGAATAAATAAAAAAAGTTCCACCACAGTCTGAATGCTAGTTTTCACTAAATATTAAAGAAGGCTTTCATAAAAGTAGAGGTTTTATATCTTTAGTGGAATGTGAAAATACAGTTGGTCACACTGTAAATATTGGATCAAATTATGAAATTAGTATAAGTTAACTCAGAAAATTTATGGAATTTAATAAAAACATCATCATTGATAATAAATCAATCTCCAAGAAATCACCAACATTTGTAATTGCTGAAGCTGGGGTTAACCATAATGGAGATATGAAGATTGCAAAACAATTGATAGATATAGCTGTAGATGCTAATGCTGATGCTGTTAAATTCCAAACATTTAAAGCTGAGCACTTAATACTAAAAGATGTTCAAAAGGCTCCTTACCAGCAAAATACTACAGATAAAACCGAAACACAATTTGATATGCTAAAGAAGCTTGAAGTTAGCAGAGAGCAGAATCTTGAGTTAAAAAAATACTGCAAAAAAAAAGGCATAATTTTTTTAACAACCCCATTTGATGAAAAGAGCTTAGATGAGCTTGATGATATTAACTTATCTGCATACAAAGTAGCATCTACAGACACCACAAATTTACCTTTTTTAAAAAAAATAGCCATGAAAGGTAAGCCTATGTTTTTATCAACAGGTATGAGTTACCTCTCAGAAGTTAGCTTAGCTCTCAAAACTATTTACAAATACAACAAGGATGTAGTTTTACTTCAATGCACAGCTAATTATCCTATACATGACAGTGAGGCAAACCTATCAGTACTTTCCACTTATAGAGATAATTTTAATATTTTGTTAGGCTATTCAGATCATAGCAAAGGAGTCGGTGCAGCACCATTTGCAGTCCCTATGGGAGCTAAAGTAATTGAAAAACATTTTACAATTGATAAGTCTGATATTGGCCCAGATCATGCTGCCTCTCTCTCGCCTAATGAATTATTTAATCTTGTTAATAAAATTCGAACAGTCGATAAATACATGGGTAGCTCTATTAAAAAACCTAGCCCATCAGAGCTTAAAACCAGAAGAGCATTGCAAAAGTGCCTTGTTGCAAGTAAAGATATAAAAAAAGGTTCTTTTATAACTGAAGAAAATACTATTGCAAAACGAACTGGTGGTGTTGGGATTTCTCCTATTGATGCACAAAAGTTGATAGGCACCAAATCAACTAAAAGCTACAAGAAAAACCAAATTATCGAAGGCCTATGAGAATCATATTTTGTGGGTATGGTCGCGCTTCCCTTGAGTGTCTTTATCAGTTGATGGGTAATTACGATATCGATTCATCTGATGTTATTATTTTTACTCATGATACTTCCGAAAATTCAGAATTTATTAACCATTTAAGAGTTAATAATTTCAAATTTACTTATGAAAATGTAAATAATTCCATTGATTTAATTAGAGATTTTAGTCCTAATTATCTTTTGTCTATTTACTATAGATATATTATTTCAACCGATATTCTTAATATTGTAGATTACAAAGCAATGAACTTACACCCTTCCCTGCTTCCAGCCTACAGAGGAACTAAGTCAAGCGTTTGGGCAATATTAAATAATGAAAAATATACCGGTATATCATTTCATTATATTGATAAAGGAGTTGATACCGGTAGAATTATACTAACAAAAGAATTATTAATTAAGCAAGAAGATACTGCTTTTTCTTTATACCATAAGCTAATAGGTTTATTTTCATCTCATTTTTGTAGAGCCTTTGATTTGGTAATAGCTAATTACAATGGGGTAGAGCAAACAGGTCGCCCATCATACTATTCGAGAAAATTACCATATGATGGAAAGATGAAACTTAATGACTTAAATTTAGAGGATGCCAGGCGTTTTGTTAGAGCTATGTATTTTCCTCCTCATGAAGGTGCTATTTTCATATTAAAAGATGGATCTGAAGTTGAAATTAATTCAATTGAAAGACTTCATCACTATTTTGGGGTTTCATGATATACATTTCAAGCTCATGCGTTAATAACGCAAGAATTAGAGAATCTGTAGAGGAATTGGCAACAAATGGCTTTAAAAATATTGAGTTATCTGGTGGAACAGAATTTTATGAAAGTTTTGAAAATGATTTATTGGAATTAAAAGATAGGTACAAACTTAATTATCGCTGCCATAATTATTTTCCACCACCAAAAAAACCTTTTGTGCTTAATTTAGCATCATTAAATAATGAAACTTTTAAAGCCAGTTTTAATCATTTAAAGAAAGCTATTATTTTATCAAATAAGCTAGGAGCAGATAAATTTGCCTTTCATGCCGGGTCTTTCATTGATATCAAATTGAATGAAATTGGAAAAAAATTAAGTAAAGATAATTTATTCGATAAAAAAAAGTCTATTGAGCGTTTTTGTAAGGCCTATATTGACATTAAAAAACAGTCAAAGAATGTTAGTTTGTTTATCGAAAATAACGTATTTTCAAGAACTAATGCTGATACTTATGATGGGGAAAATCCATTTATGATGACTAATTTTAATGAATATAAAACCCTAAAAGAAAAAATAAATTTTAATTTATTATTGGATGTCGCCCATTTAAAGGTTAGTGCGAAAACTTTAAAGCTTGACTGGGAGGATGAATTTGAAAAAATGATGGATGCAAGTAGTTACATACATGTAAGTAACAATGATGGTTTTCATGATTTAAATAATCAATTAACCAAAACTTCTATTCTGGCATCTATGCTAAAACAGAGTGACAATCATAATAAAGACTTTACTTTGGAAATATATGATGGAATGGATGCTCTCAAAAGAAGTTATGAAGCATTATCTGATTTAGTTTAATGATTAAAAATCTTACCTGCAACTTGAATAATACATTACTAGAAGTCATGAATATTATCAATGAGAATAGTATGGGCGTTTGTTTTGTTACTGATAATAATAATTCTCTCAAAGGTGTTGTAACTGATGGAGATATTAGGCGAGCAATTTTGAATCATAAAAGCCTAGACTCTTTAATAGTTGATATATTAAATAAGAATTTCGTTTGTGGTCATGTAGATGATTCTAATGATGCATTGATTGAAAAAATTAATGAAAAAATTAATGAAAATATTGATATTAATATTATTCCAATAGTTGACCAAAATAATCAATTAGTTGATTATTTTAGATATTCTCATCAAAGTCATTTTCCAGTTGCTATTCCTAATCTTGGTGGCAATGAATTTAAATACCTTACTGATGCTTTTTTAAGTACTTGGATATCCAGTTCAGGAGATTACATAGATAAGTTTGAAGATAAATTTTCAAACTATTCTGATTGTGAATATGGGGTATCTGTTGCAAATGGCACAGCTGCATTGCATCTTTCTTTAGTTGTTCTTGGAATAGGAAAAGGTGATGAGGTTATCATCCCTGACTTGACATTTGCAGGTACTATTAATGCTGTTTTACATGCAAATGCTACCCCTGTAATTGTAGATATTGATGAAAAAAGCTGGTGCATAGACCCAAAAGAAATTGAGAGATCAATTACATCAAAAACTAAAGCAATCATTCCAGTTCATTTATATGGTCAAGTATGTGATATGGATAGAATCATGATTCTAGCAAAAAAATATAATCTTAAGGTTATTGAAGATTGTGCAGAAGCTCATGGAGCAATGTTTAAAGGCAATAAGGTTGGTAGTTTTGGTGATATCGGATGTTTTTCATTTTATGGAAATAAAGTTATAACAACCGGTGAAGGTGGTATGTGTGTGACTAACTCTTCTAAGCTTAATGATAAATTAAGATTGTACAGAGACCATGGAATGAGTAAATCGAAGCGCTATTATCATGAAGTAGTTGGTTTCAATTATAGGATGACTAATTTACAAGCAGCCATTGGGCTTGCTCAATTAGAGAGAATTGATGAAATCCATAAAAATCGTTTCTCTTATGAAAATTTATATCGCAAAATTATGTCAAATTCTAATTGGGAATTCCAGAAAGACTTAAAAGACAGAAAAAGAGTAGTATGGTTAGTTTGTATGCTTTTAACTGATAATGATAATAATGAAAGAGATAGATTAATTTCATCACTTAAAGATAATGGCATAGAAGCAAGGCCTTTTTTTTATTTACTTAGCGATATGGAGGTTTTTAAGAAATATTCTCATAAGGTAAATTCATCCGCTAAGAAAATATCTAGTTGTGGAATTAATTTACCCACTTATGAGAGCTTGATGAGCTTAGAGCAGATAGAGTCAATTATCAAAAGAGTATTTAAGAAAAAAAATGACTAATTTTGTTAAAAAAAATGTGCAAGAAAAATATGGACTTCCAGATAAGGTTAAATTTTGTAAGAGATGTGTTGTTTCTAATCAAAGACCAAGAATTGTATTTGATGACGAAGGTGTTTGTTCAGCTTGTCGATTTGCAGAACACAAGAAAAATGTAATTCAATGGTCTAAAAGGGAGAATGAGTTAACTCAATTATGTAATAAGCGTAGAAGTAAAGATGGAAGTTATGATGTTATTGTTCCGGGAAGTGGTGGAAAGGATAGTAACTATGTTGCCCATATGCTTAGAGAAAAATACGATATGCATCCATTGGTTGTGACGTGGGCACCACATATATATACTGAAATAGGTAGAAAAAATCTGACCTCCTTTATTGATTCTGGATTTGACAATATTCTTATTACTCCAAATGGTTCAGTACATAGAAAACTAACAAAAGCTGCATTTATTGAGATGGGTGATCCATTTCAGCCATTTATTTTTGGGCAATATTCCGCACCATTCAGGGTGGCGATTCAGTATGAGATACCAATAGTAATGTATGGTGAAGATGGTGAGGTTGAATATGGAGGCTCTATGGAGCATGCCGATAGAGCAAGCTTATCTTATGATGATTTTATAGCCAATAG
>CACPNW010000026.1 GCA_902635455.1 uncultured Alphaproteobacteria bacterium
GAGCATTGTAAAAGGAAACTCTGAAATTATTGAAAAGATTTTTGAAAATAGATTTATGCATGTTTCTGAATTAAATAGATTAGGAGCAAATATAAAAATACATAAAGAAAAAGCTATAATTACTGGAAGTAGAAATTTTAAAGGAGCTCAAGTTATGGCTAGTGATCTTAGAGCTAGCGTGAGTTTAGTTTTGGCAGGATTGTGTGCTTCAGGAACTACAACTATAAATAGGGTTTACCATTTAGATAGAGGCTATGAAAAAATTGAAGAAACTCTTGGTAAATGTGGGCCAAATATCATTAGAGAAAAAAATTAAGTTTTTATAGTTTTTTTTTGACAGAAGTATAAAAGCCATAAAATTTTTTTATGAATAAAATTATAATAGCTATTCCTAGAGGAAGAATAATAGAAGAGTGCAAAAATATACTTAATAAAACTAGTTTTGCACCTGATCCTCTTTTGTTTGACGAATCATCTAGAAAATTAACTTTTTCTTCAAGTAAAAGGGAAGTTCAATACATAAAAGTTAGATCTTTTGATGTATGTACATTTGTAGCCTTTGGCGCCGCTCAAATAGGTATAGCAGGTGAAGATGTTATTAAAGAATTTAATTATTCTGAAGTATATGCGCCATTAAATTTGAAAATTGGAAAATGTCGCTTATCAGTTGCAGCTTCAAATAAATTACTTAAAAAAGAAAAGTTTGATATGTGGAGCAATATTCGTGTAGCTACAAAATATCCAAATATTAGCAGAGATTTTTTTGCTAATAAAGGGGTTCAGGTTGAAGCTATAAAACTAAATGGATCAATGGAATTAGCGCCATCATTAAAGATGTGCAGACGAATAGTTGATTTGGTATCTTCTGGCAAAACATTAAAAGAAAATGGTTTAAAAGAAGTAGAAGAAATTATGAAAGTTGAGTCAAAGCTTATAATTAATCGTTCTGCTTTTAAAACTAAATCTAAAATTATTAATAAAATTATTGAAGAAATAAAAGAAGCAATAATATGAAAATATTAAAATATAATGAAAAAAATTTTTTTAATAATTTAAAAAAACATATAAATAAGAGAGATTATGACAATACACAAGTTATAGATAAGCAAGTAAAAAAAATATTAAATGAAGTTAAATTAAATGGTGATTCAGCTTTGCTGAAATATTCAAAAAAATTTGATAATATAAAATTAAAAAGCAAAGACTTAAGACTATCGAATAAGATCAGAAAGTCATACAAAAATAAAATTAAACAAAATGTATTCAATTCATTTCTCAAGGCTATAAATAATGTTAAAAGATTTCACAAATATCAGTATCCCAATAATAATTTATTAGCTCAAAATGGTACGAAGCTTAAAACAAGATGGAAGGCATTAGATTCTGTTGGCTTATATATACCTGGTGGACAAGGTGCCTATCCTTCTTCAGTAATTATGAATGTGGTACCTGCTAAAATTGCAGGAGTAAAAAGAATAGTTTGTGTTATGCCACCATCTAAAAATTTTAATCCTTATGTTTTAGCTCTCTTGGATAAATTAGGTATTGAAGAAATATATCAAGTAGGTGGAGCTCAAGCAATAGCAGCACTTACTTATGGAACAAAAACTATAAAACCAGTTAATAAAATATTTGGTCCAGGTAATGATTTTGTAGCATCAGCTAAAAAACAAGTTTTTGGGAAAGTTGGTATAGATCTCATTGCAGGTCCATCAGAAATTGTTGTTGTTGCAAATGAAAAAAACAATCCTGAGTGGGTTGCAAGTGATTTAATGGCTCAGTCAGAACACGATATAAATGCTCAATCTATTTTAATTAGTAATAACAAGTATTTTATTAAATCTGTAATTGATAAAATAACTAAATTAAACAAGAATATGCTTAAAAAGAATATTATCAATAAGAGTTTGCAACTAAATGGCCTAGGCATTTTTGTTGAGGATATTTATAAATCAAATGAAATAATTAATTTTATAGGTCCTGAACATTTGCATTTACATGTAAAAACAAGTGATAAATTTTTGAATACTATAAATAATGCAGGATGTATATTTGTTGGAGAATATTCATCAGAGGCTTTTGGTGACTATATAATCGGGACAAATCACATATTACCAACATTTGGATCTGCAAAATTTTCATCAGGATTAGGTGTCATAGATTTTATGAAAAGAAATACTATTGTTGAAATGAATCAATCTAGTTACCTTAAATATAAAAATGATGTAAAGCGTATGGCAGAAATTGAAAATTTATATGCTCATAAATTATCAGTAAAAATTAGACAAAATAAATAAAATTTTATATATATTAATAATGAATATAGGAGTTTAATGCCAAAAGAGGGATCTATAGAGTTTCAAGGAGTTGTTTTAGAACTTTTGCCAAATGCAATGTTCAAAGTAAAATTAGAAAACGATCACGAAATTTTAGCCCATTCATCAGGAAAGATGAGAAAAAATCGAATAAGAGTTTTGGCTGGAGACAAGGTTACTGTTGAAATGACCCCTTATGACCTTACCAAGGGGCGTATAACATTTAGATGGAAGTGAAAAAAACTTTTAATAATAATGTTATTCAATTGAAGAAAAAAAAACCTAAGTGTCCAAATTGCACTAAACCCTCTAAAGAACCATTTGTGCCATTTTGTTCTAAAAATTGTGCTAATAGAGATTTAATCAAATGGTTATCAGATGAAAATTATATTAACGTAAAAACTGATTAAACGTTGAATATACTTATAAAAACCTTTATCAGATTTTTCTTTAGCCCAGGTAGCTCAGTCGGTAGAGCAGAGGACTGAAAATCCTCGTGTCGGTGGTTCGATTCCGCCCCTGGGCACCACTATTGTAACTTTTAAATTTAAGTGTATTTTTGAGATTAAATGAGCTTAAAAAAAATTATAACTATAATTATTTTTTTCATATTTTTTATTCTCATAATAATTTATAATTTAATGGCAGATACTGGTTATTATTTTGCTTATGATTATATAAAAAATAAAATTGAAAATGATTTTACAGATAATCAAGTAATTGTTGAGAATAATAATATTAATATTGTTCAAAACCAAAAATATAATTTTGAAAATATCGTAGGTATTCAAAGTGAGTTTATAGAAATTGATAATTCAATCATACCTACAAAAAACCAAATTTTTGAATCGAATAAATGGACAAGATCAAATGGTGGTGAATTTTCAAATAAGTTTGCAAATTTAAATGATATAAATATTAAAAATATTAATAACTTGACTTTAGATTTTAAAATTAATTTCAATAATTCAATTTTTAAAAAAAACTGGAAAAATAATGTTGAAACAAATCCAATATTTTATGATGGTTTGCTTTATGTAGTAACGCCTTTTAAAGAATTGTTAGCTATTAATATTATAGAAAAAAAAATTGAATGGCGATTCAAATCATTAAAAAGAATTAATTCAAGAGGAATGACTCTTTGGATTAATAAAAAAAACCAAAATAATTCATGTATTATAATTCCAATAAGAAATGGTATTTTTTGTATTAATTATAAAACTGGTAAACTCAATAAAGAAATAGGGAAAGGAGGGTTTGTCAAAACTGGTATAGTAAAAGCAGCTCCAGTAGTTTGGGAAGATTATATTGTAGTGGCAACAGTTGATGATCAAAAAATTAAATATATCGCTTTAAATAATGGTAATATTAAATACGAAATAGATATCCATCCTTTAGATAGAAAATTTAAAGGTGGCAGTCCTTGGGGAGGGATTTCGTTAGACTCTAAAAATAATTTATTATTTTTGACAACTGGTAATCCTAGACCAGCTTTAATAGGTTCTACAAGACCTGGACCAAATAAAAACACAAATAGTTTAATTGCCTTTGATCTAAAGAATCAAAAAATTTCTTGGACATTTCAGGAAGTATCTCATGATTTATGGGATTATGATTTGGCATCACCACCTCTTTTGACATCTATTAGATTTAAAAATATGGAAATAGATGTTGTAATAGTAACTTCAAAAATAGGAAATACATTTATATTTGATAGAGTTACTGGCAAATCTTTGCATGATATAATTTACAAAAAAGTACCTAGCTCAGATTTTATAAATGAACAAGCTTCGTTAAAGCAGCCTTTTGTTAATTTTCCTGATACTTTTATGAAATTAAATTTTGAAAAAAAGGATATAGATAAAAGAAATTTAAAAGAGTATGAAGAACTAATTTCAAAAATTAATAATTATAATTTTGGGATTTTTACCCCACCTTCTTTTTCAAAAGATACTATAGTTTATGGATTACATGGAGGAGCACAATGGCCGGGAGCAGTTTTTGATCCTTATTATCAAAATTTAATATTACCAGTAAATCAAATACCTTGGCTTTTAAGACTGTATGTAACATCTAATGTAACCTATCCATCAAACATGGAAGATGAATACAAATTATATATTTCTAATTGTTCTAGTTGCCATAAAGAAAAAAGACAAGGTAACTATAAAACTGTTGATGAAAAAAACATCAATTTTGTTCCTAATTTAATTAAAATATATGAAAATAATTATAACAACATAAATGACTTTAATAACGTGATAGTGAGTAATCATGAAAATACTTTTGACAAATTAACAATTGTTAAAATATTTGAATTATTTAAAGAATGGGACAAGAAAATTGAACTTTCAAAAGATTACAAAACAAATTATCAATGGTCGCAATTTTTGTATAGTGATGACTTACCAGTATCAAATCCTCCATGGGGTAAGATTGTTTCTATAAATTTATCAACTGGAAAAATTAATTGGGAAGTTCCTAATGGATATATTTATGACAAAAAAATTGGAACATCGAATTTTGGCGGCTTAATAGCCACTTCAGGAGGCTTGATATTTGTAACTGGAACAAATGATAAGAAAATTTTAGCGCTCGATAGTTTTAATGGAAATGAAATATGGTCTTATTCAATGAGTGCCGCAGGAAGCACTGCTCCAATTACTTTTGAGCTTAATAATAAGCAATATTTGGCAGTAATTTCTTCAGGTGGAAGATATCATAATTATACTAAAAAATATGGTGAATTGTATGTATTTAGCTTACAATAAATTATAAGTGAAAAATAAATTCAAAAATAAATCAGTTTTAAACAGAATTGTAGATAAGTTTCAAAGAAGAAATAGAGGTAGAATTTATTTAATTATTAAAAATTATTATTATTATTATTTAGCAAAGCTAACAAAAAACTATAATGAAAAAAGAGCTAATATTTTAGTCCAGATTAAAAAAAGTTCAAAGATTGCTGAAATTGGTGTTTGGAGAGGGGAGTTTTCTGAAAAAATTAATTTTTTTTGTAAGCCCAAGGAATTAATATTAGTTGATCCTTGGATTTTTGATAACTCAGTTAGAGGTTGTGCACCGCAAGTTAAAGGAATAGAGCCACTAAATCAAAATTATTTTAATGATGCAAAAACCGAAACTATCAAAAAGTTTTCTAACTCAAAAAACGTTTCAATTATTGAATTATTTTCATCAGAAGCATCTAAAAAGTTTCCAGATAATTATTTTGATTATATTTATATTGATGGTGAACATACCTATGAGGCAGTAACAAAGGATTTAGAATGTTGGTTTCCAAAGTTGAAAAATAAAGGATTATTATTTGGAGATGATTATTATTGGAGAGAAGAAGATAATTCTTTAAGCTTACACAAAGCCTACCAAGATTTTATACATAAATATAAATTAAAAGATTGGTGTGTTTTTAAATCACAAGTTTGTCTTCAAAAAAATTAAAATGATGAAAAATAAAATAATTGTTAGTTCAGCTGATAGTAATTATTTTAATTTATTGAAAGAATTACATCAATCTCTTTACGATTTATCAATTTTAAATGAATATAAATTTGCAGTTTTAGATACTGGACTCACACTTGATCAGCTTTCATATTTAAAAGATAATTCGATCTTAGTTAAAAAAGCTATATGGAATGTTAGTGTGCCTAATTATAAAATTCGAGGAAGAGACCACTTAAAAACACAAGTTGCTAGAGCTTATTTGCCAGAATATTTTCCTAATTACAAAATCTATATATGGCTTGATGCTGATCTTTGGATAAACGATAAAAATAATTTTATGTTGTATGAGAAAGGTGCTGTTCAAAATAAATTAACAATAACTCCTCAAACAGATAGATCTTATATCAAATCTGCAAACATTGAATGGTTTTTTGGATTACCAAAAAAAATTAAAACTATAAACTATAAGAACATTAGTAGATCTATCTCAAAAAAAATGGCAAGAAAATATGCATTTCACGCTACTTTAAATGCAGGAGCTTTTGCTATTAGTTCTGATGAAAAAATTTGGCATTGTTTTCA
>CACPNW010000027.1 GCA_902635455.1 uncultured Alphaproteobacteria bacterium
ACCTGTGTCCCTTGGACAAAATGTGCTTCGATCTGACACAGCTATAACAGTGGCTTTGTTCAGTATTCAGCAGTTATTATTTTAATTAATCATTTAAATTAAATATAATTAATTTATATATAATATGAAAATGGACTTTAATTCTAATACTCTTCTATTACTTTTAGTTTTAATTATATTTTTATTTTGCTATTTTATAGCTACTAGAGTTTGGATAAAAGTTGATGAAGAAAAAAATGAATCTTCGGACAAACCTAAAGAGGGAAGAAGGGACTTTATTCAGTTAACTACAATGTCCATTGGAGGTATAGGAACTGCTGCATTTGTATGGCCCTTTCTTAAGAGCATGAATCCAGCACAAGATACCCTGGCATTAGGTTCAACGGAAGTTGATATATCTGAAATAGGTATTGGTGAAGCTATTACAGTAAAGTGGAGAGGAAAACCTGTTTTTATAAGAAGAAGAACTTCTGATGAAATTTCAGAAGCAAATAACGTTGATGTTAGTTTATTAAAAGATCCAGAAAATGATATTGATAGAGTTGAGAAAGACGAATGGCTAGTAGTTTTAGGTGTATGTACCCATTTGGGATGCGTGCCATTAGGTCAAAAAATGTCAGACTCAAAGGGTGAATACAATGGATGGTTCTGTCCTTGTCATGGATCTCATTATGACTCCTCTGGACGTATTAGAAAAGGTCCAGCTCCAGATAACTTAGCTGTCCCTCCATATACTTTTGTCAATAACTCAACAATAAAGATTGGATAGTAACTTTAATTTTTTTCTAAAAACTTTTGTAGTAATTTATTCCCAATAAAAAGCAAAATAAAAGAAAATACTATAACCATAACAGTTATACTTGCTCCTGATAATCCATTAGTATAACAAACAGCACAACGTGCGAATAATGGGAAAGGTATTATCGTAAAAAAAATAGTGTTTATAAATATATTCATAATTAGATTATTTTATCTATTGGCATAATACTAAAAATTAAAAACAAATATAATATAGAGTATATAAATATTTTTTTAGAAATAACTTTTTCTTTTTTAATATTTACCAATAATTCGTAACATAAATATATATAGTAACTTCCTAGTAAAATACTAGTTACTAAATAAGTTAATCCAAAATAACCTAAAAAATAGGGTATGATGGATATTATCACTAATAATATTCCATATATTAAAATGTTTAACTTAGTAAATTGTACACCTGAAACTATAGGTAACATTGGAATTTTTGCATTATTGTAATCTTCAATTTTATACAAACTCAATGCCCAAAAATGAGAAGGAGTCCAAAAAAAAATAATAAGAAATAAGAACAAAGGCTCCATTGTTATTGTATTGGTAGCGATAGTCCAACCAATTATTGGTGGAAAGGCTCCTGCAGCTCCGCCAATCACAATGTTTTGAGGCGTTCTTTGTTTTAAAAAAATTGTATATATAACAACATAAAATAATATTGTAATAGTTAGCATTAAAGCAGATAAAAAATTTGAAAATAAATATAATAAAATAATTGAAAAAATTGCGGTAGTTACACCAAAAAACAGAGCTTGGTTTTTAGTAATTTTTCCAGTTGGTATTGGTCTTAAACAAGTTCTTTTCATTAAAGCGTCAACATCAGATTCATACCACATATTTAAAGCTCCTGCCGCTCCAGCACCTAACGCAACAGCGACTAATGAAACAATTGCATTAATAAAATTAATTTCTTTTGGAGCAATTATTAAACCTACAACACATGTAAATATAACTAATGACATAACGCGTGGCTTCATTAGCTCATAAAAACTTTGAAAATTAATGATAAAGTTATTTTTAGCTAATGTATTTTCTGTCATTTTGACTTTATATAATTTAAGAGCCAGTAATTGCGAAATATATTCTTCTAACTATCAGTGTCCAGTATGATTCATGCCACATAATAAATACAAAAACTAAAATAGCAAAACATGGTAACATAATAGCAGCAATTATAGGCAACCTTTCCCACCACATATGCATAAAAATTGCACAGATAAATCCTGCTTTTAGCAACATGAATGCCAAAATTAATCCCCAACGTAGATAGCTTTCAAAGCCATACCAATCAACCCAATAGGAAAAAGCACTAAATACAAAAAGTAATGTCCATACTTGGAAATAAATTTTTAAAGGATGTTGTTGTGTATCTTCAGCCATATTACCTCACCATAAATAGAAAAATGCAAATATAAAAACCCAAACTAGATCAACAAAGTGCCAATACAAACCCATAATTTCAATCGCTTCATAATGAGACTTTTGGGATGTAAAAAATCCTCTTCTACCAGTATCAAAGTCTCCTCGAAAAACTTTTCTTGTCATGATAAATAGAAAAATAACACCAATTGTTACGTGAGTACCATGAAAGCCAGTTATCATGAAAAATATAGCTCCAAACTGAGGTGCTCCAAAAGGATTTTCCCAAGGACGAACTCCTTCACTGATTAATTTTGTCCATTCGAAAGCTTGCATTCCTACAAAAGAAGCCCCAAAGATTGCTGTTGCTAACATTAAATAACCACACATTTTACGATTTCTTTCATAGCCATATTTAACAGCTAGAGCCATTGTTCCACTACTTGTAATTAAAATAAAAGTCATTATCGCTATTAAAAGAAGGGGTACGTTGTAATGACCAACGTGTAAGCCAAAAACCTCACTTGCATTTGGCCATTCTGCTTTTGTTGAAAATCTTACTGTCATGTAAGAAATCAAAAAAATACTAAAAACAAAAGTATCACTAACAAGAAAAATCCACATCATAGCCTTACCCCATGGAACACCTTTAAAAGCTTTTTGATCTGAAGCCCACTCTTTAGAAAAAGATTGTTTTGGAGGTACTACAATTTTAACTGTTGAACTTGAATCTTCCATTTTGACTAACCTTTCATTATGAAAACAACATTAAACCAAATAAAACTACCCATACAGCAAGCAAGAAATGCCAGTAAATGGCACATAGTTCAGTTGTGTGTTTAGCATTTCTAACAACAATATCATTGATCTTCCAAACATTTTTTAATGTTAAAACCCAATAAATCAAACCACCTAAAAGATGCAATCCATGAAGAGCAGTAAATAAATAAAAATAAGCGTTAGCTGGACTTCCTGAAATATAATATCCTGATTCAACCATGTTTTGCCATACTAGTAATTGGCCAATAAGAAATGCCAAGGCCAAAAAACCAACAATAATTAGATTTTTCTTTACTATTATGAATTGATTATTTTTGGATGCAAATTGAATACGTACAAAAAAACCACTACTTAAGAATAAAATAAAAGTATTAACCCAAAGCAAAAAAGGTTCGGGCATTCTTTGCCAATCAGGATAAACCATTCTATCACCATAAGTAACAATAAATAGGCAAAACATTATAGTGCTAACAACCATAATATAACGAAGTCCAAACTTTCCAATATGTATATTAAAAGTTTTACCTTCATGCATATTATCTATCTTTGCCTGAGAAGCTTCCCAGGGTTTTTCTGTTATTAAGCTAATTAATTTTTTTTGTTTAGAACTCATGTTTGTTCAACTTTTGCATTAGCAACAGCACTAGGAGGTGTATCTTGAGTAATATAATCTTTGTCTGCTCCAGGAACACTAAAATCATAAGCCCATCTATAAACAACAGGTAATTCCTTACCAAAATTTCCATGTGTTGGAGGCACTTCTTCTGTTCGCCATTCTAAAGAACAAGCTTTCCAAGGATTTTTACCAGCTTTTTTCCCACGCTTTGAACTAACAATAATATTATAAAAGAATAAGAATTGAACAGCCCCTGTAATCAAAGCGGCAATAGTTATAAATTGATTAATTCCAGTTATAGAATAAGTAAATGCTTCTCCTTCAAAAACTTCGTAATATCTTCTAGTTACACCCATAAAACCTAAATAATGCATTGGAAAATAAATTGCATAAGATCCGATAAATGTTACCCAAAAATGAATTCGCCCTAAACGTTCATTAAGAAAACGACCTGTAATAAGAGGAAACCAATGATATATTGAACCTAGAATTACTAGAACTGGTGCTATTCCCATAACCATATGAAAGTGAGCTACAACAAAATAAGTATCTGATAAAGGAACATCAACAGCTACATTTCCTAAGAATAATCCTGTCAAGCCACCATTAACAAAAGTTATAATAAATGCTATGGAAAATAACATTGGAAGAGTTAATCTAATATTACCTCTCCACAGAGTTAAAACCCAGTTATAAACTTTAATTGCTGTAGGAACTGCAATAATCAAAGTTGTTGTTGCAAAAAAGAATCCAAACCAAGGATTCATACCTGCTACGTACATATGATGAGCCCAAACTATAAAGCTTAAAGCACCAATAATTACTATAGCCCAAACCATCATTCTATAACCAAAAATATTTTTTCGAGCATGTACAGAAATTAAATCAGATACAATACCAAAAGCAGGTAAGGCAACGATGTAAACTTCAGGGTGTCCAAAAAACCAAAAAAGATGCTGGAACAATATTGGACTTCCACCCTCATGGGTCATTTGTTCTCCAAACTGCACAATTGCTGGCATAAAGAAACTTGTGCCTAGCATATTGTCAAGTGTCATCATAATACCTGCAACAAAAAGTGCTGGGAAAGCAAATAAAGCTAAAACAGTGGCAGTAAAAATACCCCAAACAGTAAGTGGTAATCTCATTAAAGTCATACCTCTTGTTCTTGCTTGTAATATAGTAATAACATAATTCAGACCACCCATTGTAAAACCAATAACAAAAACTGCTAATGAAACTAACATTAGCACTATACCCAAGCCATCTCCTCCTGGAGTGCCTGATGTTATTGCCTGAGGAGGATATAATGTCCAACCTGCTCCAGTTGGTCCTCCAGGGACAAAGTAACTTGCTGCTAATATAATAACTGCTAAAAAAAATACCCAGTAACTTACCATATTAACATATGGAAAAACCATATCACGGGCACCAACCATTAATGGTATGAGGAAGTTTCCAAAACCCCCTAAAAATAAAGCTGTTAATAGATAAACAACCATTATCATTCCATGCATAGTAACTAGCTGATAGTATGCTGCAGGATCCATTGGAATTACGCCTGGAAATGCAATTTGCATTCTCATAAGCCACGATGAAGCTAGACCAACTAAACCAATAGCTACAGCTGTTAAACCATACTGAATTCCTATAACTTTTGCATCTTGACAAAAAATGTATTTCGTCCAAAAACTTTTTGCGTGGTAGAGGTCTTGGGGTTGAACTTCTAAAGCTGGTATCGTATCCTTACTTTTTGCAACATCTTCATAACTATCTGCAGCCATTAAAACCTCCCTTACAAATTATTTCTATTATTTAAAGCTACTTTTATCAAATCACTTTTGCCATTACTAGCCATTATCTCTTCAAAAGTCATTTGTTCACTTATCCATTCATTATAGTCACCTTGCTCATCTACAATTACATAGCCTAACATTGCATAATGACCAGTGCCACAATATTCTGCACACAAAACCTCAAACTCTCCTACCTTTATAGGAGTAAACCAATAATAAGTTATCATACCAGGAACCATATCCATTTTAGCTCTAAATTGAGGAACATAAAAATCATGCAATACATCTAATGCACGTAAATTTAATTTTACTGGCTGATCTTTTAATATGTGAAGATCATCAGCATCTACTAAAATATCATCCAAACCATTGGGGTCATCCATATTCATGCCAAAAATATTTTCATCATCAATATTTCTGATATCAGTTGTGCCTAAAACACCATCCTTGCCTGGTAGGCGATACATCCAACCCCATTGTTGGCCAACAACTTCAATTTCATAAGCTCCTTTTGGAACTGTAACAAAATTATTCCATACAACCAAACCAGGTGCGAGCAATGCTATTACACCAATCGTTGTGATAATAGTCAATGTCCATTCTAATTTAGAATTTTCTGGCTCATATTCTGCTTTTTTATTTTCATCATATCTATATCTATAAATGCAGTATGCCATGAAAACACCTATTGCTACAAAAACTGCTCCTGTAATCCAAAATGTCAAAACTATTGTATCGTCCATACCAACCCAGTTTGAAGCAATTTCACTCCACCACCAGGGCGACCACATATGGAAAGCAACTGAACCAAGAATAACTACTAATACTATTATGGCAACTAACATTTTCGGTTATTCCATAATCGAATATTGTTATGAATCAAAGCAAAAA
>CACPNW010000028.1 GCA_902635455.1 uncultured Alphaproteobacteria bacterium
ATGATGCAAAAGAAAATGATTAATGAAGCTATGCGAATTGCTGGTAAAAAAGTGACTTTTGAAAAAACAATCGATGTAGAGTATCCATTTACAGGAGAAGTAATAGGTACAGTTCCTGCAGGTAATGCTGAACATGCAAGACAAGCACTTGAAATTGCTGCCAACTATCAACCAAAGCTTACACGATATGAAAGACAAAAAATTCTTCAAACAGCAGCAGAGGTACTTGTCAAAAGAAAAGAAGAAATCTCTGATATCATTACTCTAGAACTTGGGATTTCAAAACAAGATTCGTTATATGAAGTGGGTAGAGCATTTGATGTTTTTTCTTTAACCGCACAACTTTGTATTCTTGATGATGGAGAAATTTTTTCTTGTGACTTAACTCCTCATGGAAAAGCAAGAAAAATATTTACTATTAGAGAGCCTCTTACAGCGATTTCCGCAATTACTCCATTTAATCATCCATTAAATATGGTGGCGCATAAAATTGCTCCTTCCATTGCAACGAATAATTGTACTGTTTGTAAACAGACAGAGTTAACCCCATTAACAGCAATGGTTCTTGCTGATGTTTTATATGAAGCTGGTTTACCACCTGAAATGTTTTCTGTTGTTACAGGATGGCCTCAAGATATTGGTTCCGAAATGATAAAAAATCCAAATATTGACCTTATTACTTTTACAGGAAGTGTTGGTGTTGGAAAACTAATTGCTGAACAAGCAGGATACAAAAGAACCGTTCTTGAACTTGGTGGAAATGATCCTCTAATTGTTTTAAATGATTTAGATTCAGATGATTTAAAGAAAGCTGTTGAATTAGCTGTAACTGGTGCAACAAAAAATTCAGGGCAACGCTGTACCGCAGTTAAAAGAATACTTGTACAAGAAAAAATTGCTGATCAGTTTGTTGAAATGGCTTTGGAAAGAGCAAAAAAAATTAAGTTCGGAGATCCAATGAGTAAGGAAACGGACTTAGGTACCGTTGTTAACGCGCAAGCAGCTGAGCTATTTGATAAAAGAGTATCAATGGCAGAGGCAGAAGGTGCAAAAATTTTATACCACCCTGGAAGAAAAGGAGCACTGCTACCGCCAATAGTAATTGATAATGTTGATCCTAAAAGTGAATTAGTATTAGAAGAAACTTTTGGACCTGTTATTCCTATTATACGCGTCCCAAATGATGATGAATCTGTAATTAAGATCTCAAATTCAACCGCTTTTGGATTATCTTCAGGTGTATGTACTAATAATTTTATCAGAGCCAAAAAATATATCCAGGGCCTCAATGTTGGAACCGTAAATATATGGGAAGTTCCAGGATATAGAATTGAAATGTCTCCTTTTGGGGGAATTAAGGACTCCGGACTGGGTTACAAAGAAGGTGTCATTGAGGCGATGAAAAGTTTTACAAATGTTAAAACTTTTTCTTTACCTTGGTAAAACCTATATTTTCTCTACATATTAAAAATTTCTGTGGAAAAAAATAAGCATTTTTTGTTAATATTTATGTAATAAATTTGTAATGATTTTATTCTACATGCTAGATTAAACCATAATTAATATTCATAATTAGGAGGATTAAATGAGAAAATTAATTTCAGGATTGGCAGCCGTATTAGCTTTTGGTTTTTATGGTGCTGTTAATTCAGCTAAATCTATAGAAATAGAAGTAGCTTATCCATACTCAGGTTTGTTTGATGTTACTTACCAAGCTATTATGCCTGAATTTGAAAAAGCTCATCCAGATATTCAAGTTAAATTTAGAGCGACTTATGAAAACTATGAAGATGCAACAGCTACAATTTTAAGAGAAGCAACTTCAGGTAATCTACCAGATGTTACAATGCAAGGTCTTAATAGACAAGCTCCTCTAGTAGATAAAGGTATCGCAAAATCTTTAGAGCCTTTCATTGCAAAGGAAGCTGATTTTGAAAAAGATGGTTACCATTCTGCAATGTTAAGTCTTTCAACATTTGGTGGAGAAGTTTATGGTTTACCATTTTCTGTATCAACCCCTGTTGGATATTATAATATGGACTTATTAGCTGCAGCAGGCGTAAAAAGCATTCCAACTAATTGGGATGAAGTTATCTCAGCATGTGATAAATTAGCGGCAGCAGGAAGTGGAACTTTATATTTTGGTTGGAACATTACAGGTAACTGGTTCCACCAAGCTTTAATGCACACACAAAATGTTAAAATTGTTGAAGGTGGAAAAGTTAACTTGGGTGGAGACGCTGGTTTAAAAACACTACAACAAATGCATGATATCATGAGTGGATGTAATATGCCAAACTACTCAATTGCTGATGGACAAGCTGCATTTAATGCAGGTACTATTGGTATGATGTTCTGGTCAACTTCTAGTTTAGGCTCAGTAAATGCTGCGAAAGCAGATTTTGTTCTTAAGACAGCTCCCTTCCCTGGAATGGCAGGAGTAAATAATGGTACGCCAGCAAGATTACCAGCAGGTGGAAATGCAGCAATGCTAACTTCTACATCTGATGATCCAGCAAGAGTAGACGCAGCTTGGACATTCTTGAAGTTTATTACTTCTGGTATTGGAGCAGCATTAGTTGCTGAAACTACTGGTTATGTTCCACCAAACAAAGCAGCTAATGATTTATTAGGTGATTTCTATAGTGCAAATCCAAATAAACTTACTGCGGTTGAACAGCTTCCACTTTTAGCAGACTGGTTTGCTTATCCTGGTGAAAATGGATTAGCAATCACTCAAGTAATCTATGATTACACTGAAGAAATTGCTACAGGTAGTGCTGATGATATGGGTGATCTTCAAGAAGAGATGATGGAAGAAATAAACGATCTTCTGTAAATTAAGATCATTTTATTATTAACTTTTTATTACAGCGGCTTTATAAAAGCCGCTGTTTTAGTTTAAAATGTTTGGAGAATAATTAATGCCACTTACAACAACTACCATAGGTGCTTATCCAAAACCAAAGCAAACTCCAATTCAAGACTGGTTTTTAGGAACTAAATCTGAAGAAGAAAAAAAAGCTGCTAAAGGATTATTGGCAAATTGGTCACCTGGAGCTTACGAAAAGGCAATAGAGAAAGCCGGCGACAATGTAGAAAACTTATTTTTAGGTGCAATTAAAGAAGTAATAGTTGATCAAGTAAATGCAGGTATTGATGTTCCAACTGATGGAGAAGTAAGAAGAGAAAGCTATGTTTTATATCAATGCCGCTTTTTAAATGGTGTAAGTTTTAAGGACGTAACGCATAAATCAGTTAGACAAGGAGCATTTGAAGCAGATCTTCCAACAATTGTTGCGCCTATTTCAAGTAAAGAAATACGAATGTATCTTGATTGGAAAAGCGCTCAACAATTTACAAAAAATCCGGTGAAAATAACTCTTCCGGGTCCAATGACCATAACTGACTCTATAGCTAACAATTATTATGATGATATGAAAAAACTTGGTTTCGATTTAGCATTAGCTTTAAATAAAGAAGTTAAAGCTCTTGTAGATGCAGGTTGTAAATATATTCAAATTGATGAACCAGTTTTTGCTAGAAAACCAGAAGAAGCAAATTCGTATGGTATGGAAAACCTAGAAAGAATGATGCATGGCATTCCTAAAGATGTTCAAAGGGTTTGCCACATTTGTTGTGGTTATCCAAACTGTCTTGACTCTGATGGATATAAAAAAGCAGATTTAGATGCTTACGATAGGATAGCCTCTTTAGTAGATGACTCTACCATTGATGAAGTATCACTAGAAGACTCTCACAGACATAATGATTTAAATCTTTTAGAAAAATTTACTAAAACAAAAGTTATTTTTGGATTTATCGATATTGCTAAAAGCAGAATGGAATCTGTAGAGGAAGTAAGAACTCGAATGAAAGACTCCTTAGAACATATTGATAAGCATCGTTTAATAGCAGCACCAGATTGTGGTTTAGGTTTCTTTACTAGAGAACAAGCAATTGAAAAAATGTCAATACTGTCTAAAGCTGCAAAATCAATTTAGAAAAAATGTGGAATTATTATAACCCTGTTGAAATTATTTTTGGTGAAAAAAAATTCTCATCTATTGAATCAATACTAGAAAATAAAAAATATATTATTGTCACTCACCCCGAAGATATTTTTAAACAATACTCTGATCAATTAAGTAATTCGCCTAATCCTCCTTTAATGATAATGACAGATGTTCAGCCAAATCCAGATTACCTTGATATTCTTACTTTATTAAATAAATTTTCGTCAATTGCTCAAGAGGTAGATCACATTTTAGCAATAGGGGGAGGGTCGGTTATAGATACAGCTAAAGCATTAGCTGCATTTAAGGGAGATCAAACTTTACTTACTGACTTTATTCGCAATAATCAAAAACCTCATGTTGTTGATCCAATCAGTATACTTGCAGTTCCTACAACATCTGGCACTTCAAGTGAATTAACTTGTTGGGCAACAATTTGGGATAAAGAAAAGAAGAAAAAATTTTCTTTAGCTCATCATTCCCTTTATCCTCTTAAGGCAATTATTGATCCTGCAATAATGTTAAATAAACCAAGAGAACTTACTATCTCCACTGGTTTGGATGCTCTATCGCACTCTATGGAAAGTATTTGGAACATTAATGCTAATCCAATTTCTGCTACTCATGGTATTGCTGGTTCAAAATTAATTATTGAAAATTTACCGCTCTTAGTTGAGGATTTACAAAATATAAAATTAAGATCTAATGTTGCACGGGCGTGTATACATGCTGGTCTAGCTTTTTCAAATACAAAAACTGCCATTGCTCATAATATTTCCTATCCTATTACCATAAATCATGGTGTACAACATGGTATAGCATGTTCTTTTAGCCTGCCCATTGTTTTAAGAAGTATGGAAGGTGTTAATCAAGAAGCAGAGAGTCGCCTGCAAAAAATTTTTAATGACACTATAAACAACTCAGCTTCAAAACTTGAATCTATGCTAAGAAAATTGAACGTGCCTCTCAATCTTAATGAACTTCAAATTAACAAAAATGAATGGGATCAAATCATAAGCGATGCTTTTATGGGTGAGAGGGGAAAAAATTTTTTAGGTAATATTGATAATTTTAACAAATCAGTAAAAGTTTCAAACTTTTTTAACTCTTAATACATACTAATATAAGCTTTATACTTTTAGAGCTTAGTTTTAAAAAATAGATATTTATTAAATTCTTCTTTTAAATCTATACTTACACGTGCGTGAACTTTACCTTGCTTCCCCATAAAAGAAGTTTTTTGATTAATTGGAAATACACCTTCATGCCAAATATTTGGATGAATATACAAACCTTGCAATCCATCAAAATAAAAAGCTTTAAAATCTTCTGCTTTTATATCATCACCAGGAAGAGCTAGAGGAGAAATAAATGCTTCGGACTTAGTTGGGAAAAATAATTGTCCCCCATCTGGATGATAATTAGCATGCCATAAATAAATTTGATCAGGATTTTTATAATTTGTATTAGTAGAAATTTTCTCTGGTAGAGTCGAATATCCTAAAATATATTTACCATCTATTTCATAATCACTTTTATGTTCAACAGCATTATTTTGGCCATAAAGCGTTTCACCTTCCCACCATGTATCGAAAGATCCTTCTGTGTAACCTCCTTCATTACCAGTTCCTTTTTCAATTTCACGCCACCCTTGTTTTGGCCATGTGACAATCTCAATTTCGCTTTTTTCATAACTATCAATTAAATAACCATATCCCTTCAAACTTTCATTTGTTGCTTTGATTAGTGG
>CACPNW010000029.1 GCA_902635455.1 uncultured Alphaproteobacteria bacterium
TTTCACACCTGCTCCTGATGGAACTGGTATGATTGAAGATATGGCAAATAATGGTGTTACAAATCTTTCTGATTGTTGTGCTCCACAAATCTTCTGGACTTATGTAGTATTCTATGATCCAGATGCTTTCCCAGGTGAAAAACCTTCTAAAATCAATGACTTTTTTGATGTAGAAAAATTTCCTGGTAAAAGAGGAGTTCACACTTGGGCAAATGGGTTTATCCAAATGGCAATGGTTGCAGACGGTGTTGCGCCAGATGCAGTTTATACAGTTCTTAAAAAACAAAGTGGTGCTGTAGACAGAGCTTTTGCTAAAATGGATACAATAAAAGATCATATTGTTCACTGGTCTGCAGGAGCTAAACCACTAGAATTAGTTAAAAGTGGTGAAGTTATCATGTCAATTGCATATAACGGTCGTGTTGGTGCAGCTAACTTAGCAGAAGGTGAAAACTTTGAGTATATTTGGGAAGGTCAATTAATTGAGCAAGAATATATCTGTCTTATGACAGGTGCTCCAGATAGAGATCGTGCTATTGATTGGATGATTCATGCATCTTCTCCAACTTCTCAAGCTGAGCAAGCTAAATATATTACTTATGGACCAATGAGAGCTTCTGGTATTCCAATTATTGAAGCTGGCGAACCATGGGGACCAAATGGGCAGAATATTATGCCTCATATGCCTAATACACCTGAAAGATTAAAAATTTCAGTAATGGGTGACCCTGAGTGGTGGTCTGATAACGGAGCAGAAATTGATGAACGTTATTCTGCTTGGATGGGTAACTAAGCTTGATAAGACGTTAATTTTAATTTAAAAAAAAGGCGAGTTTAACTCGCCTTTTTTTATTGGAGGATATTATTTCTACTACTAACCAAATATTAACAACTGATGGTCTACCCCTTAAGGTTAGCCTAAGAAAAACTGAAAGAAAAAATAAGATCCGAGCTTTTCTTTTAGTGTTCCCACTTTTATTGTTTATTATCATAACATTTGTTGTTCCAATTGGAGATATGTTATTGAGAAGTGTTGATGATTCTCAAATAAATAGTGTTTATTCGAAAACTTTTGAGGAATATAATAAATGGGATAGTGAAAATGATGAACTACCTCCAGAAGCAGTTTACGAAGCAATCTTTAATGAGATTCATTATGGAGACAAAGTTCAAGTAGGTAAAGCATTAACTCGAATGAACTATTCTAAATCTGGATGGAAAAGTCTTATTAAGAAAACTAGAAGAGCAATTAAAAAAATTATTAAATCTGGTGAACTTCCCACCTCTTACAAAGAAACAATGATCTCAATTCACGAAGGTTGGGGTGATAGATTATTTTGGGTTTCAATGAAACAAATGGTTAACGAAAATACAGCAATTTATTATTGGAACGCTATTGATAGAACATATGACATTGATGGGAATGTTATAATGCAGGATGAAAAGAGAAGGATGTATATTAAAACATGGGTTAGAACTTTTAAAGTTAGTGTTTATGTTACTTTCTTTTGCTTAATTCTTGGTTTCCCAGTTGCTCATCTATTAGCTAATCTTCCATTAAGATATAGTAATTTATTAATGATATTTGTTTTGTTGCCATTTTGGACATCGCTTTTAGTTAGGACCACAGCTTGGATTGTAATGTTGCAGCAAAAAGGCGTCATTAATGGTGTTCTTGTATGGTTAGGTATTATCAACGACGATCAAAGAATTCAGATGGTTTATAATATGACAGGAACTATTATTGCAATGACACAAATTCTTTTACCATTTATGATTCTTCCACTTTATAGTGTAATGAAAGTTATTCCAAAAAGCCATATGCGTGCTGCACAAAATCTAGGTGCAAAACCAGTAAGAGCTTTTATTCGCGTATATTTACCTCAGACAGTTCCTGGTATGAGCGCAGGAGGACTTTTAGTTTTTGTTTTGGCAATAGGCTACTTTATTACTCCAGAATTAGTTGGTGGAAAAGATGGTCAATTAATAGGACATTGGATTGCTTACCATTTAAAGACAACATTAAATTGGGGCTTATGTGCAGCAATTGGATCTATTCTGCTTGTTATAATGTTGGTTTTATATTGGCTTTACAATAAGATTGTTGGAATTGATAACATTAAGTTAGGATAATTATGGCATTACCATCATACGCTTCACCAGTACAACGAACTTATTATTATGTATATCTTTTGATCTGTTCTTTCGTTTTCTTTTTTTTAATTGCTCCTTTAGTTGCTATTATTCCAATATCTTTTAGTCAATCACCTTTTATGGTTTTCACAGAAGGAATGATGTCTTGGCCCCCCGATCCTGAAGCTTGGTCTTTTAGATGGTATCGATATATGGTTGGAATTTGTACTGATGAAAATTTAACAACCCCATGTAGTAACAAGTGGATGATTGGAACAGTCAATAGTTTTTTTGTTGGGTTCGTCTCGACATTTTTTGCAACAGCATTGGGGACTTTAGCAGCACTTGGTTTAAGCAGACCACATATGCCTTATAAAGCTCTTATAATGTCAATCCTAATTTCACCAATGATTGTTCCATTGATTATTACTGCTGCAGGTATGTTCTTTTTTTATGCTAAAATTAATCTTGTTTATACTTTTACGGGGATTATATTAGCGCATATTGCTTTATCAACGCCTTTTGTTGTAATTACAGTTACAGCAACATTAGTTGGATTTGATATGAATATGGTTAGGGCTTCTCAAAGCCTAGGCGCAAAACCAATGAAAACATTTTTTAAAGTTATAATGCCATTAATCTTACCTGGAGTTATTTCCGGGGCTTTGTTTGCTTTTATTACTTCTTTTGATGAAGTTGTTATTGTTATGTTTATGGCTAGTTTAGATCAACTAACTATTCCGAAACAAATGTGGGCTGGTATTCGACAAGAGATTAGTCCAGTAATTTTATGTATGGCTACATGTTTAGTAGTTTTGTCAATTTTCTTATTAACAACTGTGGAGTTGCTTCGTCGCCGATCAGAAAAAATGCGCGGTATTTCTAGACAGTAATTTGTGAAAAAAATTGTAGTTGTTGGAGGCGGCATTGTAGGAATCTGTACAGCTTATTTTTTACAGAAGTCAGGTTTTAAAGTTACTATTATTGATAAAGAAGATCCAGGAACTATGACTAGTTTTGGTCATGCATGTACTTTTGCAGACTATGCAAGTATTCCTGTGAATTCTCCGTCATTATTTAGTCAAATACCTGCGATGTTATTTAAAGGAGATAGTCCTTTAGCTATTGATTTTTTTTATTTAATTAAAAATCTGCCTTGGGCTTTCAAGTTTTTAAAAAATTGTCGTAAGGATAAAGTTGAGAAAATAGCTAAATCACTAGCAAATTTTTTAAAACATTCTCAATTATCTTATGATGAAATTTTTAAAGAAGTAAATGTTTCTGAGTATATAAAAAATGAAGAAAATATTTATCTTTTTGATTCTAAAAAAGCATATGATGAATATAAATATGCTACTCTAATAAGAAAAAAAAATAATGTTAAAGTAGTAGAATTAAGTAAAAATGAAATTCATGATTTAGAGCCTAACTTGGCACCAGTTTATTATTCAGGCCAACTTTTTGTTGGATCTCGACATACAACTAACCCTTTGTCTATAAGCAAAAAAATATTTGAAAATTTTTTATTAAGAGGTGGAAAATATATCAAGGAAAATGTGAAAAATGTTTCGCAAAAAGAAAATTCAATAGAACTTTCTTTAGAGAATAAAAGAATAGAATGTGATGAAATGATTATATGTGCTGGAGCTTGGTCTAATATTATAGCAAATATGGTTGGTGAAAATTTTCCTTTAGACACAGAAAGAGGATACCATGTTTTGTTTGAAACAGATCAACAATTAATTAACAGACCAATTGCTTGGTCAGAGTCAGGTTTTTATTTAATACAAATAGAAGATGGAATACGTGCAGCAGGAACTGTTGAAATCGCAGGATTAAATAAACCTCCTAACAATCAAAGAACAAACATGATTGAAAGACAATCAAGAAAGATTTTACCTCAATTAGGAAAAGTTAAATCTACCTGGATGGGCAGAAGACCAACTCTTCCAGATGCCTTACCTATTATTGGAAGATCAGAAAAAAATAAAAATATTTTATTTGCTTTTGGTCATCAGCATATTGGTTGGACTCTTGCAGCAGTTACTGGAAAAGCCATAAATGAATTAATAAAAGGAAACAAACCCAATTTCGATATCAATGATTTTAGCCCTAATCGCTTTAAATAAATTTAGACTAGACTAATGCCAACATTTTTTATTTGAAGATAGGCGTTTAAAGCTTGGATTCCTTTTTCTCTACTATACCCGGACTGTTTATAACCACCAAAAGGCGTTGCATGACTTCCAGTAAACCATTTATTAACATATACTTGTCCAGATTGCATTTTGCTTGCTGTCAAAGCAGCCTTGTTTAAATCTTTTGTAAAAACACCTCCGCCTAAACCATAGTCAGTGTCATTAGCTATCTTGATTGCTTCTTCAGTATCTTGGTATTCAAGAACAGACAAAACAGGACCAAATATCTCTTCTCTGGCAACTGTCATGTCTTGAGTAACATTATTAAGTACTGTTGCCTCCATAAAATATCCTTCCCGATTAACTCTTTGACCGCCGTGAACTGCTTCTGCCCCTTGTTGAATACCAGAACGAGCATATCCTTCAACTTTTTCTAATTGATTTTTAGAAATAATAGGAGTGAGTTCAGAGCCCTCTTCATAACCAGGTCCAACCTTAAGAGATTTACTCAAATCTACTAGTTTATCAACTAATTCATTTTTCACAGATTTGTGAACAACAAGTCGAGACATCGCTGTGCAAATTTGTCCGGCAACTCCAAAAATTGCATGCCTAGCACTTTCAACAACATCATCTAAATTAGCATCTGGAAAAACTATACCAGCAGATTTACCACCTAATTCAACGATAGCAGGAATAGCCTTGTCAGCACATGAATGAAGTATTTTTTTTCCTGTAGCAACTGAACCAGTAAAAACAACGTGATTTACGTCCGGATGGGAAACCAAGTATGAACCAGCCTCATTTCCATAACCGCAGATTATATTTATTAGTCCATTTGGGACTTCTGCATTTTGAATAGCTTTTGCAAAAACTGTTGCAGACAATGGAGTTAATTCAGCAGTTTTAATAACAGTTGAATTTCCTGTAGCAAAAGAACAAGCTAATGATCTTCCTAACATTGCTAAAGGATAGTTCCATGGAATAATATGAGCTGATACTCCAAAAGGTTCCAATACTGTATAATCAAACACGTTGGATGAAACAGGTATTGTTTTTCCTTCAAGTTTATCAGTTAAACCAGCATAGTAATCAAACATATCTGCAACATCATTAAATTCCTTAATTGCTGCTGCAAGAGTTTTACCATTTTCATAGCAGAGAATTTTTCCACCTTCTTTAGCAATTTTACGTGTTTCATCGGCAATTTTATGCATTAGCTTTGCCCTTTCAAGTAGAGGCATATCAATAAGAATTCTACTATTATAAGATTCTTTTGCTGAATTAACAGCTAAGTCAACCTCAGTTTTTTTTGCACACGCTATCTCACCAATAATTTTTGCAGTGGCTGGATCTTCAACTTTGATAGTTTCTTTATATTCACTATCAACCCAACTATTATTTATAAAATTTTTGTACTTTTCCATGTTTGCTTGATTGATATTAATTGTTTAATCCATTAAAACC
>CACPNW010000030.1 GCA_902635455.1 uncultured Alphaproteobacteria bacterium
ATTTACTAAACATGCTTGATTGTTTGAGTAGTTTAAATCATATAAATAATCTCTACTTAAACTGGATGTGCTATTTCTAAAATTCTCGATCAGTGGTCTTATTCCACTAAAAGAGTCAACAATCATACTCTCATTAACTTTTTTATTAAAAAATAAATTAATACAATCTATTAAATAATTAATTTCAAAATTTTCAATTTTTAAATTATTTGGATCACTCACCTCATGTTCTGTAGTTCCAACAAGTGTGAAATCATTTTTATACGGTATTGCAAATACAATTCGTTTATCTTTATTTTGAAAAGTAAATGCTATTTCTTCATCATAAAGCTTGTTAAAAATTAAATGACTACCTTTAACAAGTCTTATTTTTCTATATTGATTATTATTTAATAAATTTTTATTTACCTCATTTATCCAAGGACCAGTAGCATTTATTAAAATCTTAGATTCAATTATTTCTTTATTGTTTAAAGTAATTACCCATTTATTTTGAAGTCTTTTGATTGCACTTATTGTGGTTTTTTCTTTGATTGTTGCACCTTGTTTTATAGCATCTTTAACATTTAATTTTGTTAATTCTTTATCATCAACTTGTAAATCATAGTATTTAAACGCTTTAATATAATTGTCTTCTAAGATTTTAGGATATTTTTGCTTTAAATTAAATGAAGATGATCTTGGTAATTTTGTTTTACCTCCAATTCTATCATATAAAAATAAACCAAGTTTTATCATCCAAGCAGGTCTTAAATTATTCGAATGAGGTATTATAAAAGGTAAAGGTTTGACGATGTCTCTAGCTATATTGAAAATAATATCTCTTTCTTTCAAAGATTCTCTAACTAGCCTGAAGTCATAATTTTCTAAATATCTCAAACCACCATGAATTAATTTTGTAGACCATGAAGATGTTGCAGAACCTACTATATCTTTTTCGATTAATATTACTTTTAATTTTCTTCCGGCAGCATCCCTTGCTATCCCAGCACCGTTAATACCACCACCAATTATAAATATGTCGTACAAGCAGAGGCTTATAAACTAATATATTTTACAAAAGAAGTTAATTTAATTTATGAAATTAAAAAAAGAGCAGAGTAGTTTTTTAAGAGGAACTCTCTATTAGGAGGAAATAATATGAAAACTCTCTGCTCGATTTATTATTATAAATTATTTAAGCATTAGTTTAATAAAACCCTCAAAAATCTTAATAAAAGTAGCAAATTTATTAATATTATATTTAACGATTCTCTACTATTTCAGCGCTTCATTTGATTTGTCAAATAAATGACAACGATCAGCTTTGAAACCTACTTTAATAGTATCACCTACTTTAATATTTGAGTGACCTTCTGTCTCAACAACTAATGGTTCACCTTCTTTTTCTAGATATAAGAAGGTTCCTGAACCTAATTTCTCCACAACAAATACTTTGCTTTCCCATGATGCATCAGCATCTTGATTAACAAGTAGATGTTCAGGACGAATTCCTAGAGTTACATTATCTCCTATAGTAATATTTGAAGAAAATCTGTTAATTATTAATTTAGAATTTAGCATTTCTACTTCAGTATTATTTGATTTACTACTAACTACTTTGGCAGAAACAAAATTCATTTTTGGTGAGCCAATAAAGCTTCCAACAAAAAGATTGTCAGGTTTATCATATAATTGCATTGGAGTGCCTTTTTGAGAGATTTCTCCTTCATTTAATACAACAATATCATTAGCTAATGTCATAGCCTCAGTTTGATCATGTGTAACATATATCATTGTGGCATCTAGCTGATCATGTAGCTTAGCTAACTCTACACGCATTTGAACTCTCAAAGCTGCATCCAAGTTAGATAATGGTTCATCAAATAAAAATACTTTTGGTTTGCGAGTTATTGCACGGCCAATGGCGACACGTTGACGTTGGCCTCCAGATAATTGTTTAGGTTTTCTTTTTAAATAATCTTCAATTTGAAGAATCTTAGCAGCTTCTTGTACTCTTTCATTAATCTCATCTTTTGATCTTTTTTCTAATTTTAAACCAAAAGCCATATTATCAAAAACTGTCATGTGTGGGTACAAAGCATATGATTGAAACACCATTGCAATATTTCTTTGTTTTGGTGGCAAATCGTTAACTACTTGTCCTTCAATTGATATTGTTCCAGAATTAATATCTTCTAATCCCGCAATCATTCTTAACATGGTTGATTTACCACACCCACTAGGCCCTACAAGAACAGTAAATGATTGACTTTTAATTTCTAGAGAAATATCTTTAATTACGTGAACATCTCCAAAATACTTATTTATATTGTTTATACTTATATCTGCCACTTCATCCTCCTTTGAGCGATCTTTCAAGTGTTATTTATTAAATAGTATCTAAAAAACTTCTTAGTTCAAGTATTATTTTAAGTAATCTAAAAATTCTTTTTGGAAATCAATCATTGTATCAAGAAGTTTTGAAGCACTAATTGCATTATCTACTACCGGGTCTGCTAATAACGCCTGATAGGCTTGATGCTTAGACTTGTTTAACACAGCACTAGTTGTTAATTGAATTGTACCCACTTGATTATTTAGTAAAGTTCCAAAATCTGACGGATAATTTTCTAATCTGATACCTGTTACTCCTGATTTATTTAATATGCCTGGAACTTCTACAACTATATCTTTTGGTAATGAATCTATAAAGTTATTATTTGGCAAATTAACTGCAGATTCCTCAATATTTGCATCATCTAATATTGCTTCCAATATGGGTACTATTCTTTCATTCATCTTGTTTCCACTAGGATCAAAAAATTCAGTATAGTGTGATTCGTTATCATAAAAAGTTAAACATCTAATTTTGTAATTATTATAAAATTCCATAATCGCTTCATGATCAGCCACGCTATATGCCCACTGTATATATTCACCTAAATGACTATCTGTTGTAATTGGTAGGTAACCGTATATTTTGTACAATTCAAAAAATACACCTCTTTCAGCACCAGGTTTAGTAGGGTAGTATTCACCTGCTAATTTAGAATAATAATCTTTAAATTTTTTATGAATTATTGGATACCCATCTTTTTTAGTATCTTTATATTTTACATCTAATAAAATACTTAAATGGTTTAAGCCTCCAGCTTTTATTTCAATATTAGAATAGTCTGTTTCCATTAAAGTAGGCAATTGTCTTTCCATTGAAGCTATTTCATGGCACAATCCAGTAAATTTTAAATCTGGATACTTTGAAGTAACAGCATGACATATTCTTTGCATAGGGTTTGAGTAATTAAATACAAAAGCATCAGGACATATTTTAACAATATCATCACATATGCTTAAAACCGCAGGTATAATTCTTAAAGAGTGAAATAACCCACCAGGTCCTCCATTTTCTCCATATATTTGTTTAATTCCGTACTGTAGAGGTATTTTCCAATCCTGATCCCATAAATCAAAACGTTTTCCTACTTCTACTGAGATTATGCAGAATGTAGCATCCTTTAGCGCGTCTTCTCTATTAGTTGTGGCTTCTATATTAAAATTAACCTTTAGCTTCTCTTTATATTTTAACGCTATATTTTTGGTATTTTCAAGTGCTTTTGCATTAATATCATGAAGAGAAATAGTTGAACCCTCTAGAACTTTAGATTTAAATATATCTCCTATAGTGCCTAATCCAAAATTAGCACTTCCAGCTCCTATTAAAACTATTTTATTCATTTAATTATCTTACTCTTTCTCCATGTAGGCGATGACCTAGTAAAGCTAATAATATAATTAACCCATTAAAAAATTGTCTCCAAGTGCCACTCCAGCCAATAGCTATAATTCCAATTTCCATGTAGGCTATAATTCCAACTCCAAAAACTGCACCCACAATTGTTCCTAACCCACCCCAATAAGGAGTGCCTCCAACAAATACAGCAGCAAGAGCTAATAATAAATACCCAAAACCTTGTGTCGGAAAAAATGTATAAGTAATTAAGGTTGTAAAAATTCCTGCAATAGCAGCTCCAATACCTACAAACATAAAGGCTTTTATTTTAACAGCTTTCACATTAATTCCCATTTGTTCAGCACTTACAGAGTTATCACCTACGTGATGTATATGGATTCCAAAAACATGTTTACCAAATAAGTAATAACAATAAATTACAAATAATGCTGCCCAAAATATTTGCATAGGAAAGCCATAAAAATTTCCAACAAGTAATGAATAGGTCCAATGAGTATCAATTTCCATTATTGTAATTGATCTACTCTCAGTTAGTAGCAAGATAACTCCCCTTAAAAGAAAAAGGACTCCCAATGACGCTACTAGGGATGACAATCGAAAAATAACTATTAAAGCTCCAACTAAGGCACCTATTATAGCACCAGTTAAAATTCCAGCTAATATAGCAATTGCTGGATCTATACCTGTCTTAACCATTATAGCAAATACATATGCAGCAACCGCATAAGTTGAAGCAAAAGATAAATCAATTTCTCCTGAAGCAACTAAAAAAACTAATGGTATAACTAAAAATATAAGAGTGGGAAGCATTACAAAAACTGAATGATGTAAATTTGGTCGCATCCATGCTTCTGGCGCACCAATAAAAAAAACTAACATTAACAAAACAAAATAACCCATACTTCCTATAGCTCTTCCATTTTTATGAAATAGGTTTCCTATTGTTGATCTGTCCTTATTCATTTTTCCCCTAATGCTTTTTTATAGTTTCTCTCATTATCTTCATCAATTCCTCTGGCGTGCTTATATTCTTTTTGTCAAGTTGATGAACTACTTCTCCACGGTCCAGTATAACGAACCGATCTGATATATCATATACATGATATATATTATGACCGATAAATAGAACAGATCGATTAGATTTTTTTACATTATTTACAAATTCAAAAACTTTTTGTGTTTCATTAAGGGATAAAGCATTTGTAGGTTCGTCAAGTATAATTAATTCTGCATTATTATATATTGCTCTTGCTATTGCTACTCCCTGTCTTTCACCACCAGATAAATTTCCTACAGGTGATTCAGCATCAATTAATTTTGAAGTAAAGCCTATTTCTCTAATTAATCTATTAGCTTCGCTTATTTGTTTTTTTTCTTTCACGAAGCCAAAAGGATATCTTAGTTCTTTTCCCATAAATATATTCCAAACTATTGATTGTTGAGGACATAAAGCCCTGTCTTGAAAAACTGTTTCGATGCCTGAGTCCCTTGCTTTTAAT
>CACPNW010000031.1 GCA_902635455.1 uncultured Alphaproteobacteria bacterium
GTTGATTTCTTTTGTCATCAGAGTATTTTGTATAATGTGGCGCACTATCAGTATCTTCATTTTTAATAGTACTATAATAAAATGCAGAAAATACTCTTCTAGGAATATTATTAGGACTTTTTATTGGTTCAGGTTGGCCATGATAGCTTTTAGAAGTAGTATCGAATACTACAACTCTGTTGAAAATAGGAGATACTTCTTTAATTTTTTCCTTACCATCAATTGACCACAACTCTAAATTTCCTTTGTAGCTTTCATCCCAATCTGGCGTTAAATAAAATAAAACATTACACTTTCTCCAGGCTTGAAGTTTTTGATGCCAATTAAAATCGACATGAACATTAAGATATCCACCAGTTTCAGTAATCATAGCACCTCCACCTAAATAATATGGATCTGAAAGCAAGGCTTCATTACCAGTAAGCGTTTCTAAAAAAAGTAAAAAAGATCTACTGGAAATTGCAAATGAAAAAAGCTTAAGATTATCAGAAAAAAGCGTTGTATCTTCTAATAGATATCTGCTTGCATATTCATGATTATGATATTTCCAAGAATCGTTGATCTTGTCTAGCTCTGGGTATTCGGAACTAATAATCTTAGCTATATTATCAGGTAAAAAATTATCAAAAACTATGTGTGGATATGGTTTAGCATCTATATAATTTTTTGTATTTGATTTTGCTAAGTTTGAGTAATGCTTGTTATCAAATATATTTAAAATATCATAACTCATAATTTTAAAGTTTACTATATTACGATTTCTTTGTCCTGTATATATTCAAGATTATACTTCAGGGCAATTTGTGCTTTGTGCAATTCAATCCCCATATCTGCTGAATGTTGCAAAGAAGATATAAAACCCTCTCTAATTAAAGTATTAACAATTTCTATGGCAGTGTTGCCGGTTACTTCTGCTTTCATATCATGTATTGGATCTCTTCCTAATTTCACAAATGTGCAATAAGCAACTCTTATTAAATTATTTTCTTTATCTATTTTAATTAAAAAATACCCCTTAGGATCCATTTTCCAATCTTTAATTTTATCATATTTAGCAGAAATTTTTTTTGTAATATTATTTCTTATTTTCCACCATCTGCCCTCAATAATACTATTATTTTTATTTTTCATAAATAATGGTAGCGGAGGAGGGATTTGAACCCCCGACTTCACGAATATGAGCCGTGCGCTCTAACCAACTGAGCTACTCCGCCAAATAAATTTAAAATTACTTATCTTTTTAATTTTTAATTAACAACTATAAAACATATTTTACAGTACTTCACTACAATAAATCAACTATAAAAGAGGTTAAAAACAAACTTAAAAATAAAAAAATACAAGTTAGAATTGATTAAATTAAAAATTTAATATTTATTTTTTTAGGTTAAAATTTAGTAAAAAATAAAAAATATTTTGATTTATTTTGTTTAAAACGTTTGAGAACATTGCAATAATCAACGCAAATAAAATTGTGCTAATTAAAGTATTGGCAAAAAAAGGAATTGCTAGAATATAACAAGTCATTAGACCTTGAAATGTTTTAGGATAAAAATCAAATAGTAACCAGACACCTAAATTAGATGTAGTAAAGAAAAATACACTCGCACCTATGGCACTTAAAAATATATTAAAATAATTTTTATAAAGAGGCGCTATTAAAGATATCGTTAAGATAATGAAATAAATCAAAATTTGAAAAGCACTAAAACCAATAATTATATCACTTATAAACATCGCTAAAACTGGTATAGCTGCTCCATAAACCCTATTTTTTATTAGAACTGGAGAAATAATTGCTGCAGCTAAAATTGGTGTAAAATTTGGCGGATGGGGAATAAGTCTAAAAAAGCAAAGAGTAATTGAAAAAAATATGAGATAAAATAATTTGTCTTTCATAACTTTATAAAATAATTGATATATCATCTTTTTTTTTATAAACATAAATAATTAATTAAGGAAATAAGGTTAAAAACCTTAGCTGTACCCGCAACTGTAAGGATTATTCCAAGTCAGAATACTTAATTTAAAAGAAAAAAACAAATAATTAACGGGATTATTAATTAATATATGAATTTTTTAAAACTATGCATAGTATTTTTTTTATTTGTTACAAACAAATCTCTTGCTCTAGACATCACAGTTAATATCCCAATATACAAACCTTTATCGAAATCTTTAACGACATCTATACCTGGTTCATCAAATATTATATTAACTAAAAAAGATCTTATCAAATATTCTAACAGCTCAATTAATGAAATTATAGATAAAGAAGCTGGTATTAAAAACAGGAGTATTTACGGAAATAACTCTTCTGGAAGCAAATCTACAATAGATATTAGAGGAATGGGTGCACAAGCAAAAAGCAATGTCCTTATTTTGATTAATGGTCAACGCTTAAATAATATAGATATGTCAGAAATTGATTTTCCTAGTGTGCCTATAGAAAGTATAGATAAAATAGAAATATATAAAGGAAATTCTGCAACCGTTTTATATGGTGATGGAGCCATAGGTGGTGCGATTAATATTATAACAAACCCTGAAATCAATAAAACATCAAAAAATAAAATTATTTACAAAAATGGTTCTTTCAACAATAATGAAATTATATGGAATAATAATCAGAATTACGATAATTATAATATTAGCACTTATTTTAATCACACTGAAACAGATGGTTATAGGGATGAAAATGAGCAACAACAAAACAATTTTACTTCTGAAATAAGGTTCCCAAGATCTAATGGTGATCATTTTATAGCTGCAACTTATAGTGAACAAATAATGAGTACTCCTGGCGATAGAAGCCAGGACCAACTATACACTGATAGGAAAGGATCTGATACCCCAGACGATTTTGTAAATAGTGAGGGTGGATCCCTTCTTTATAGTTCAAATTATCAACTAAAAGATAATTTAGATTTAGTACTCAATAGCAGTTTTAGAATAAAAGATTCACATTCAGATTTACAATCAACAGCTTATCCTTCTTATTCTGATACAACTTTAACTAATTATCAACTTACACCAAGAATTAATCACATTAGCAGCTTGTTTGGAAAAAATACAAAATCAAATTATGGTATTGATATTCAATATGCTGATTATAAATCTTTGAGAAAAAAAAATAAAAAAGCAATACCTTTACATAGGTATTATGCTTGGCAATCAACTCAATCAATTTATGCTCATCAATCTCTCGAGTTCGATAAATATACAAAATTAGGGTTGGGTGTTAGGGCACAAAGAAATGAAATAGCTATAGGAGATATTTTAAACACTAACGCTCCTGATTATAGTGGCTGGCAAACTGAGCATGAAACTTTCTTAGATGATGAAATAAATTATGCCTTAAATTTAGGTTTTGAAACAAAAATTAATAAAAATACTTTGATATATGGAAGATTAGGTAATGGATTTAGGTATCCAAATATTGATGATAGAATTGGAGGATCGGGAGGAACATCATTAAATCTCAAAACCCAAAAAAGTAATGATTTAGAAATAGGCTCAAAGTTTGATAGTGAAAATTTTTTCTCGAACTTTTCATTTTTTGTTATAGACTCCGAAAATGAACTTGCTTATGACACTGATGCTTTTGAAAATATAAACGTTAATTCCACAAGAAGATTTGGGTTTGAACTTAAAACAACTAAACAGATTTCAAAAAAATTAATTTGGTCAAATAATTATACCTTCTTAAAAGCAAAATATACTTCAGAAAATCAAGGAACTTATGCAACTGACTTTAATAAAAATGACATTCCACTAGTTCCAGAAAGCTCATTAGATAGTATTTTAAAATTTAATTTATCAGACTCAACTAAATTAATTAGTTCAATTAAGTACCAAGATGATATGAGAATGGAGAGTGATGACGAAAACTTTCAAGATACTAAAATTCCAAATTACATAATTGCTAATATAGATTTAAAATCTAAACTCGACTATTTCTTTTTTACTATATCTTTAAATAATTTATTAAATACTAATTATCATAACTATGCAGTAGCAAGTTCTAGTACAATAGGAACCTACAATGCTTATCCTGAACCTGGAAGGGAAATAATTATAAGTATAGGCTCTGAGTTTTAAATCTAATTAAAAAACATTATCGAAAGCAAATTTCGATACATCTTTATTTGAATTTTCAGGTCTTAATGCTCCACCAGGCATAACTATACCCTCTTCGTTTCTTACAAAACCACGCGGTGGTGACAAATCTCTGTGAAAATATCCAAAGTATTTATTTCGTAAAAGAGAAAATTTACCTCTCCATTCTTCTAATTCATCTAGAGACATCCTATAAGGCTTGATAACAAATTCATTTTGATGAGGTTGCACTGGACGCAACCAAATATTATCAATATCAACCTTATTTACAAATAAGTCTTCTTTTACACATTGCTCAAATACTGGAGTACCTGGATAAGGTATTAATTTTAATACAGCTGCCCTATCAATTTTTAAGCCTTCAATCATATCATAAGTATCTTGAAGAGTTTCATTAGTTTCTTCTGGATAGCCCATAATCCAATTACCTCTAATTAAGACTTTGTACTTTCTTATCATCTCAACAGCTCTATAAATAGTTTCCTCATCTGTTAATTTTTGCATTACTTCATTGCGCATATGAGTGTTACCATGCTCTACTGATATTGCAGCATAAACCATCCCTGCCTCTACCATATGCTCAATAACTTCTTCTGTTAAGGAATTAATATGGAGTCCACTTGCAGTCTCAAATTGAATATTAATTTTGCGTTTAACTATCTCTTCGCATACAGCTATTATATGTCTTCTATCTCTAACTAAATTATCATCTTGAAAAGCAAAATAATTCATTCCTCTTTCTTTGTGAAGATATTCAAGTTCATCAACAAATTTCAATGGACCTCTTCTACGCATTTTTCTTCCTTGAATTAAGTGCAAATCACAAAAAGTACATTTGTAAGGACATCCCCTAGTAGAAATTATTGGAATAATATTTTTAACTTCAAATCCCTTTGGGCTGAAAAATTCTGGCCTAGGCTTTTCATATTCTGTCAAATCTATCATATCCCAAGCTG
>CACPNW010000032.1 GCA_902635455.1 uncultured Alphaproteobacteria bacterium
AAAGAGCAAGGAACAAAAGGTAGAAGACAAATAATTCAATACTCAAGATATCTTACTGTTTTAATAGCAGGGTTGCAGGGATATGGTGTTTCGATAGGTCTTGAATCAATGCAAACTGCATATGGAAATATAGTGATTGAGCCAGGATTATTTTTTAGAATTACTACAGTAATTACATTGGTGGGAGGAACTGTATTTTTAATGTGGCTAGGAGAACAAATTACTTCTAGAGGCGTTGGTAATGGAATATCACTAATAATAACTGCTGGTATTGTGGCAAATTTGCCAAGTGCTTTTATTAGCACGTTACAATTAGGGCGAAGTGGTGAGTTAAGCACAGCATTTATACTAGGTATTTTAATATTAGTATTATTTTTGATTTTATTTATAGTTTTTATTGAAAAGGCTCAAAGAAGGCTAGTAGTACAATATCCCAAAAGACAAGTAGGCAATAAAGTTTATGGAGGTCAAAGCTCTCACTTACCTCTTAAAATTAATACTGCTGGTGTAATACCAGTTATTTTTGCTTCATCTATATTGCTTTTGCCTAATACCATGTCTGGTTTTGGAGCAGGCAGTTCTAGTGAAATCTTTTTGTTTGTTTCTAGTTATTTAGGAAGAGGTCAACCTTTGTATTTAGCATTCTTTGCTGCAATGATAATTTTCTTTGGTTTCTTTTATACAGGAATAGTATTTAATCCTGATGAACAAGCTGAAAACTTACGAAAGTACGGTGGTTTTATTCCTGGAATCAGACCAGGTGAAAATACTTCTAAATATATTGATTTTGTTTTAACTAGACTAACAACAGTTGGGACAATTTATTTAGCTCTTGTTGCATTACTTCCAGAATTTTTAATTTCTAAAACTTCAATACCTTTTTACTTAGGAGGAACTAGCCTTTTAATTGTAGTAGTTGTTATGATTGATTTTATTACACAAATACAATCTCATTTATTTCAACACCAGTATGAAGGCCTGTTGAAAAAAACTAAACTAAAAGGCAGAAGATAGATTAATGAAAATAATTTTGTTCGGTCCTCCGGGGGCTGGGAAAGGGACACAAGCAAAATTACTATCTTCATATTTGACAATTCCACATTTATCTACTGGAGAAATTTTAAGATCGAAATTAGATGATAAGGATGAAATGTCTCTAAATTTAAAAAATATTATCTCATCGGGCAATTTAGTTTCTGACAAAATCTTAAACCAAATTGTTTCTGAAAAAATCTTATCTGAAAAATGTAAGAATGGATTTATTTTAGATGGATATCCCCGAACAATTGCCCAGTCTAACTATCTTAATAGTTTTTTTAATGAGAATAATTTTGATTTCTCAAGTATCTTGAATATTAAGATTGACGAGAAAACTATTGAATACAGAATTATTAATAGATCAAAAATTGAAACTAGAGATGATGATAGTCTTAACGTTATTAGAAATCGTATAAAAACATATAATAATGAAACTCTGCCGGTGACTCAGTTTTATTCTGAAAAATACCCTTCTATTTTTCATGAAATAAACGGAGAGCAAAAAATTGAAAAGATTCAATCAGAACTTATTAATATAGCCAAAAATGCTAAAATTTCTTAGAAATATCATATATATACGCTTGACTTATATAAGTATAATCATGTATTCACCCTCATCATTTTTTAATTTAGTTTTCGGTTAATATGGCAAGAATATCAGGGGTTAATATACCAACTAACAAAAAGGTCTTAGTAGCTTTAACTTATATATACGGCATTGGACCTAAGATAGCTGGAGATATATGTGCTGAAGCTTCAATAGATTTATCAAAAAGAGTTAGTGAATTAAATGATGATCAAGTAAATAAAATTAGAGAGATTATAGATCAAAAACATTCTGTTGAAGGTGATTTAAGAAGAACAGTTTCTATTAATATCAAAAGATTAACAGATTTAGGTTGTTATAGAGGTTTAAGACATAGGAAAAAATTACCAGTAAGAGGACAACGTACTCATACAAATGCAAGAACAAGAAAAGGCAAGGCTGTTGCTATAGCAGGTAAGAAAAAAGTTACAAAAGGTTAATAATAAAAATGGCTGAAAAGAAAAAAAGTAAATCTAAATCAAAAAGAAAAGTTTCCAGTGGTGTTGCTCATATACTATCAACTTTTAATAATACAATAATAACAATTGCAGATGAAAATGGTAATACTCTAGCATGGTCTTCAACTGGTCATAAAGGCTTCAAGGGCTCAAGAAAATCTACTCCATTTGCAGCACAAATAGCAGCAGAGGATGTTGGTACAAAAGCAAAAGAGTATGGGGTTAAGTCATTAAAGATAGAAGTTTCTGGACCAGGATCAGGGAGAGAATCGGCTCTAAGATCATTGCAATCCATTGGTTATATAATTACTTCAATAAAAGATGTTACGCCGATACCTCATAATGGGTGTCGACCAAAAAAAAGAAGACGAGTTTAATTTTTATAAAGGAGATTTAAGTGTTACAAAAAAATTGGCTAGAACTAATTAAACCAAGTAAAATGGATGTTAATGTTTTAGAAAATAATGGAAAGCAAGGTATGTTAATTGCTGAACCATTAGAAAGAGGATTTGGTTTAACACTTGGGAATTCTCTTAGACGCATTTTACTTTCCTCACTTCAGGGAGCAGCAATAACTTCAATTAAAATAAAAGGAGTTGTTCATGAATTTACAACAATTCCAGGAGTAAAAGAAGACTTAACAGATATATTATTGAATTTAAAGGCAGTTTCTGTGAAAGTCCACTCACCTGGATTAAAAAAAATGTATATCAAAACAACTGGGTCTGGCGAAATAAGAGCTGGAAACTTTGAAACAGATTCAGAGACTGAAATTTTAAATCCAGATCAGTTGATTATGACTCTTGACTCTAATGCAGATGTAGAAATTGAAGCAAATGTTGAGACAGGAAAAGGTTATGTTTCTGCAGAAGTTGCTGAAGATGAAAATAAGATTATTGGAGAAATTAAGCTAGATGCTATGTTTAGTCCAGTTAGGAGAGCTACCTATAAAGTTGAAAATAGCAGGGTTGGTCAAGTAACAGATTTTGACAAATTAATATTAGATGTTGAAACCACAGGGGCTATTTCACCTGATGATGCTATTGCTTTAGCAGCTAGAATTCTTCAAGATCAACTTCAACCTTTTATTAATTTTGATGAACCTGAGATAGAACAGGAGACAAGTGCACAAGATAAACTACCATTTAATCCTAATCTCCTAAAAAAAGTGGAAGAGTTAGAGCTATCTGTACGATCTGCAAATTGTCTTAAAAATGATAATATCATTTATATCGGAGACTTAGTTCAAAAATCAGAATCAGAAATGCTAAGAACACCTAATTTTGGAAGAAAATCTCTGAATGAGATAAAAGAAGTACTTCAACAAATGGAACTAAATCTTGGTATCACAGTTCTTGATTGGCCTCCTGAAAATATAGAAGAGTTGGCAAAAAAATATGAAGACCCTTTTAACAAATAAAAGCTATGAAGCACAATATAACTCATAGAAAACTAAATAGGACTTCTTCACATAGGAAGGCTCTTTTGATGAATATGTCAAATGCTCTTATAAAACATGAGCAAATTACAACTACACTTACAAAAGCAAAAGAGCTAAGATCTTTTGTTGAAAAAATTGTAACTTTAGGAAAAAAGGGAGATCTAGTTTCAAGAAGAAAAGCTATTTCAATTTTACAAGATGAAAATATGACTTCAAAGATTTTTGGAACATTTGCAGAGAGATATAAAGATAGAAAAGGCGGATATACAAGAATAGTCAAATTAACTAATAGATATGGTGATAATGCGCCTACAGCTGTAATAGAATTTGTGGACAGAGATGAAGAGGCTAAGGGTAAAGATAGCGGACCTGTCATTGAAAAAAAAGTAACTGAAGAAGAACAATAATTGTAGATATTAAATTGACTAAAATTCTTTTAGTTGCATTTGGCGGTTCATTAGGGGCTGTTTTAAGATATATATTTTCAATTTTATTAAAATACTCTAATAATTTTTCCTTTATAAGCACTTTATTAGTAAATTTAATAGGCTCATTTTTTATAGGTTATTTTATTTACCTTCTCCAAAATAAAAACTTTTCAGAAGATATTATAAAATATTTTTTTATAATTGGTTTTTTAGGATCTTTTACAACCTTTTCAGCATTTTCGTTTGAAGTTTTAGAATTGTTGCAAAATAATAGATTTTCATTATCAATAATTTATGTAATGCTGTCATTAGTTTTATGTGTATTTGCTGCATTTTTAGGTTTAAATTTTCATAAAATAATAAATTGATTAAATCTTTTAAAATAAAAAAAGAAGAGATTGATTTAAGACTAGATAAATGGCTTAAAAAAAAATTTTCAACCTTAAATCAAAGTTTTATAGAAAAAAATATTAGAAAAAAAAATATTCTAGTAAATGAGGCTAAACAGAACTCAAATTACAGAATTTCAATAAATGACCAAATAAAAATTTTAAATTTTAATGAAAAATCTTATAAGAATTTTGAATATGTAAAGAAACAAAAACTAATTCCAAAAAAATTAAAAGAATTTTTTATAAATTCAATTATTTTTGAAAATGAAAATTTTATAATATTAGATAAATGGCCCGGAATAGCTACTCAAGGTGGAAGTGGTATAAATATTTCTATAGATAATATAATAAAAAATATTTCTAGCTCTTATAATTTAGTTCATAGATTAGACAAAGAAACATCTGGATTATTAATAATAGCTAAAAATATTGAGTATACAAAAATTTTTGGACAAATGTTTAAGAAACATGAAATTGAAAAAAAATACATAGCTATTTGTGAAGGCAGACCTCAGATCTTAGAATCAAGTTTAGAATTTAATATTCAAGATGATAATAAAAAGGATAAAATAAATTTAACTAAAACATATTATAAAGTATTAAATTACAAAAATAATATATCTCAAATTTTATTTGCTCCAAAAACAGGAAAAAAACAC
>CACPNW010000033.1 GCA_902635455.1 uncultured Alphaproteobacteria bacterium
TTGTGATTGTATTTTATTCATACCTGAAATAATATCTTTATGAGCACCACAATATCCTAAACGCCAACCAGTCATGCAATAAGATTTAGAAACACCGTTAAGTGTTAAACATCTATCTTTTAATTTTGGTTCTAATGAAGCTAAAGTTGAGAATTTACCATTACCATAAATAATTTTTTCATAAATATCATCAGACATTATTAAAACTTTTGGATATTTTAACAGTACTGAAGCTAGCTCAACTAATTCTTTTTCGCTATATACGGCTCCTGTTGGATTACTTGGGCTATTTAACATTAGCCATTTAGTATTTGAGGTGATATTTTCTTCTAGTAGAGATGGTGTGAGCTTAAATCCTTGTAACTCAGAACACTCAACAATTATCGGCTTACCTTCAGCTAGCAAAACAATATCGGGATAGCTAACCCAATAAGGAGCTGGAATAATAACTTCATCCCCGGGATTCAAAGTGGCCATCATTGCGTTATAAATTATGTGTTTACCACCAACTCCAACCATGATCTCATCTAATTCATAGTGCAAATCATTATCACGAAAAAATTTTTTTTGAATTGCATTTTGTAACAAAGGAGTTCCTTTGCCAGGAACATATCTAGTTTCTCCAGACTCAATAGCTTTGTTTGCAGCTTTTCTTATATTTTCAGGAGTGTCAAAATCAGGTTCACCAGCTGCTAAAACCAAAACATCTTTTCCTTCAGCTCTTAGAGCATTAGCCTTAATATTAATACCCACTGTCATAGAAGGTTTAATTCGTTTTAATCTTTCAGCTATATAAGTCATTTAATTATAATATAAAATGCTCAATAATAAGACTTACACAAGTAAACAATAAAAAAATTGCAAAAAATTTTCTTAGTGTAATTTTATTAATTTTTGAGGCAATTTTTGCTCCAATGTTTGCTGTAAATATACTTGTTATCGAAATTAAAAACACAATAATTATATTAACATATCCAATCGAATAATCAGGAAGATTTTCTTTAAAACTACCTGTAATCATAAACATGATAACACCAGGAAATGCTATCAAAAAACCAAAAACAGCTGATGTTCCAACGCACTCATGGATTTTTTTTGAGAACATGCTTAAAGTAGGAACACTGAAACTGCCTCCTCCTATTCCAATTAAAACTGACAAAAAACCTATTGTAAAACTTATTAAAAAATTTAAACTTTTTGACTTAGGAAGATCTTTTCCAATTAAAATGGGCTGTTGTTGTAATCCCATATTCAAAGATATTGTTAAAGCTAAACAAATAAAAATAATAACCAATATCTCACCTGATATATTGCTTGCTAGTAAGGATCCTAGAATTGATCCTATAATAATGCCAAACATCCATTTTTTAACTATTTGAATATTTGTATTGCCTAATTTTAGATGTGCTCGTATTGAAGAAACTGAAGTAAAACAAATTACACCTAAAGAAGAAGCAACTGCTACATGCATGACAAAGTCTATGGAATACCCTAAATTAATTAGAATAAAATATGTAATTGGAACTATGATAATTCCACCGCCAACTCCTAGCAAACCAGCAATAAAGCCAGATATTAGCCCTGTTGATAAAAATATAAATATTAAATACGTCAATAATTTTTCCGTATTGAAAGTTTTAATATTGTAGTAAACGTTTTAAAAAAAAAGTAAATTATATAGTATGCAGCATGTTCATTGGTTAGGTACAGGCCTTTCTTCCATTCCAGGAATTCGCAGACTGGCAGAGTCTCTTGAATATTTTACAGTTTGGAATAGAACACTAGAAAAAGCTGAAGCGAGCCTAAGTCATGTAAATAAATCTAATGTAAAAGCAAAACAATTTGATTCTGATGATATTATTTCAACAATAAAACCCGGTGATATAATAATTTCACAGCTACCTGCAAATAAACATTTTGAGATTGCAAAGATGTGTTTAGATAAAAACTGTCATTTTGCTTCTACGAGTTATTTATCAGAAGAAATTAAAAATTTAGATTTTTATGCAAAAGAAAAAGAATTAACTTTTATTAATGAAGTTGGGCTTGACCCTGGTATTGATCATTTTTTTTCGCATTTACTTGTAAAAGATTTAAAAGAAAAAAACCTAAAAAATATTTCAGTTATTTATCAATCTTATTGTGGTGGCTTTCCAGCTACTCCTAATAACTTTCGTTACAAATTTAGTTGGTCTCCAGCTGGAGTAATAAAGGCTCTTAATAATGATGCAAAATTTATAAATAATTTTAAAACAAATACCGTCACTCCTTATAAAAATATTTCTAACATAAGTATAAATAATGAGTCATATGAATCATATCCTAACAGAGACTCTACACCTTACATAAAAGAATATAATTTTGATAAAGATTGGAAAATTGATGAGTTCGTAAGAGGTACTTTAAGATTAAATGGATGGAAAAATGCATGGTCTGAAATATTTAATATGCTTGATAAAAAATCTTCAAATATTGATGAACAAATTTCAAAAAAAAGTGAAGAATTATGGAAACAAAATCAATACTTAGAAAACGAAGAGGATAGAGTTGTTCTTTATGTTAAACTAATAGCTAAACAAAATAATAAAGAGGTTTACAAAAATTCCTATTTTTTAGATGAAAAGGGCTCAGGCGAAAATACTGCTATGGGCAAACTAGTTTCTCTAACTTTATCTGCGTCAATTGACTTAATGCTAGAAAATAAACTCAAACCAGGTGTACAAGCAGCCCCACACGATAAGGATGCAATTAATTACTATTTTTCAATTTTAAATCAAAATAATATAAAAATTAAAAATAATTTATGATTCCACAAATAAATTGTGTTGGTTTGATAAAAGAAACTCGGACTGATGAATCAAGAACTCCTCTAGCCCCCATACATATTAAAATTCTTAAAAAAAAATATCCTCATATAGATTTTATAGTTCAGCCTTCTGAAATCAGAGCTTTTGATGATAAAGAGTATGAAAACTGTGGGGCTAAAATAAGTGATAACTTAAGTAATTGTGATATAATTTTTGGTGTAAAAGAAATTGATCCTAATTATATTTTAAAAAATAAAACCTATATTTTCTTTTCACATACTTACAAATTAAATAAGGAAACACTTGTTAATGCACAAGGGACCCCGGGTATGGATAAAAAAGAGCTCTTAAAATCAATCATCAAAAATAAAGCTACATTAATAGACTATGAAAATATCAGAGATAGAAAAATGGCAAGATATCTTGGATTTGGCAGATTTGCAGGTATTGTTGGTTGCTTTAATACATTAAATCTTTTTCTAGCTCATAATGAGTTTGTAACACTTGGAAGGGCATACAAGATAAATAACTATGAAAGGCTAAAAAATAACTTGCGTAATGTTATATTTCCAAAAATAAAATTATTAGTAACAGGTGATGGCAGAGTTGCTAATGGCGTAATAGAGCTTTTAAAAGAAACTAATATAACACAAGTTAATAAAGATCAGTATTTGCATTCTGATATAAATAAACCAGTATTTTGTAATTTACAAACTAGTGATTATGTTCAGCATACTAATAAAAATACTTTTGACCTTTCTCATTTCATTAATCATCCAAGGGAATATTCAAGCTGCGCTTTACCTTATTTAAAAGTAACAGATGTATTTATAAGCGCTCACTATTGGGACCCTGCTTCACCAAAAATATTTGAAAAAAACCAATTAAATCAATTACCAAAATTACAAGTTATAGGAGATATAACCTGTGATTTAGAAGGTTCTATTCCAACTACAATAAAATCAACTTCAATAGAAAATCCAAATTTTTATATTGATAAAAAAAATATGAAGGAAGTTAAAAATAAAAAAAATAATCTAGGAATTATGGCTGTAGATAATCTGCCTGCAGAATTACCAAGAGATTCTAGCCTAGAATTTGGTGATGGAATTGTAAATCATGTATTACCATTTTTAATTGAAAATGATGATGGCAGAATATTAAATGCGACAATAACAAAAGAGGGTCATTTTTTAGAAAAATATAGTTATTTAAACAACTACTTAAACTCTTAATGAATTTAATTAAAAATAATAATATTGTTAAAAGAGATACATCAAATAAATTTAAAATTGTAAGTAATTTTGAACCCAGCGGTGATCAGCCTGCTGCAATATCTACATTAGTTAGGAATTTAAAAGAAGGTGAGAAAGAACAAGTTTTGTTAGGAGTAACTGGATCTGGAAAAACATTTACAATGGCCAAAGTAATTGAAGAACTTCAACGTCCAACATTAATTATGGCTCCAAACAAAACTCTTGCTGCTCAATTGTATGGTGAAATGAAAAGTCTTTTTCCTAATAATGCTGTTGAATATTTTGTAAGCTACTATGATTATTATACTCCAGAAGCATATGTTCCTAGAAGTGACACATATATTGAAAAAGAATCTTCAATAAATGAACAAATAGATAGGTTAAGACATTCAGCAACTCGCTCTCTTGTAGAAAGAAATGATACTATAATAATTGCTTCAGTTTCATGTATTTATGGAATTGGC
>CACPNW010000034.1 GCA_902635455.1 uncultured Alphaproteobacteria bacterium
AATAGATATTTAAGTATTAGTGAAAATGATGCATGGGAATTATTACAAAAATTAGATAAAATCCCAACTCAATTTTTAATTTATATTATTCGTGACATTTGCGGTTATACAGCTATAAAAAATTATAATGAAGTAATAACTTTTATAAACAATAATAATTTTAATAATATTTTTAAATTTAATTTACTAGATGTAAATAAATCTATTTTAAAATTAAATTCAACTTCTGATTTACTAAAAGGAAATCCAAATAATAATGAAATAAACAAAAGAGTAAATAACGTATATAAAACTGATAACTCAAATATTGGAATTGGGTTATATAAAGAAAAAAGAAGAGTTTATGAGGGCATTAATTTTGTTTCAGAATTAAATAGGAGTAAAAGACGTAATATTCATTTAGGAATAGATATATTTACTGATCAAGGAGTAGATATATATGCTCCAATTGAGGGTAAAGTTAAAATACTTAAAAATAATGCTTTCAAGTATGATTATGGACCTACTCTTGTTCTAGAGCATCAATTTAATCATACTAAATTTTATACACTTTATGGTCATTTATCAAAAATAATATTCAGTAAATTAAAAATAGGTAAAAAGATTAAAAAAGGTGATTGGATAGGAAAAATTGGAAAAACAAATGAAAATGGTAATTGGCTTCCACATTTACACTTTCAGATAATTTTGGATTTATTAGGTTACAAAGAAAACTTTCCAGGAGTAGGTGAAGATTATTTAATCAATATTTGGTCCAAAATATCACCAGACCCTAATTTAATTTTAAGACTACCAAATTCTTTTTTTGAAAATAATAATGATTTTCTCAATATATTAAAAAAGAGAAAAAAAAATATTTCTAATAATTTGTCAATTTCTTACGATAAACCACTTCATATGCTTGAAGCTAAAGATCAATATTTTTTTGATAGATATGGCAGAAGATATTTAGATTGTGTTAATAATATATCACATGTAGGTCACTCAAATATACATGTTCATAATTCATTTATAAATCAAAATTTGAAATTAAACACAAACACCAGATATTTATATGACATCATTAATGAATATAGTGATAAATTGCTGAGCAAATTTCCTAAAAAATTAAATAAAATATTTTTTGTTTGCACTGGTTCTGAAGCTAATGATCTTGCTTATAGAATTGCACAAACATATACTCAATCTAAAGATGTATTTGTTATAGACAATGCATATCATGGTCATACGAATGCTTTAATAGATATAAGTCCTTACAAATTTAATGGTAAAGGAGGGTTAGGTAAAAAAGATTATGTTCATATATTAGACATGCCAGATCCTTTAAGAGGAAAATGGAAATACAAGGACAAAAACTGGATTAAAAAATATATTAATGAAGCAAAAGATAAAATAAGAAAACAATCCAAATTAAAAAAAATATCTTGTTTATTTGTTGAAAGTATTTTGGGATGCGGTGGTCAGGTAATGCTTCCTAAAAATTATTTAAAAGAAGTGTTTAAAGAAATCAAAAATAACAAAGCATTATGTATTGTAGATGAAGTGCAAACAGGATTTGGAAGAGTAGGCAAAAATTTTTGGTCGTTTCAAGAACATGATGTGGTTCCGGATATTGTTACTTTAGGCAAACCTATGGGTAATGGGCATCCTATTGCCGCTGTAATAACAACAGAAAAAATAGCCTCATCATTTAACAATGGGATGGAATATTTCAATTCATTTGGGGGTAATCCAGTATCTTGTTCTGTAGGTAAAGCTGTATTGGAAGTTATTGAAAAAGAAAAACTTCAACAAAATGCACTACATGTAGGTAGATATTTTTTAAGTAAGTTAGAAAAAATCAAAAAGAAAAATAAAGAATATATTAGTGAGGTAAGGGGTAGGGGCTTATTTTTAGGTGTAGATATAATTAAAGATCATGATCATTTAAAGCCAAATAAGAAATTAGCAAAAAAAATCATAAATGATATGAGAGAAAATGGTATATTATTAAGCACTGATGGACCTTATGATAATGTTATTAAAATAAAACCTCCTTTAGTTTTTAATAAAAAAAATGTAGATATGGTTTGTCAAAATTTAGATAATTTTTTTAAAAAAATATAAATTTTAAACCATATAAAATCATTAAAATACCAATCATAAGATCAATCCAAAACCATGTTTTATTAGAATATATATATTTAGATAAAAATTTGGATAGATATCCTAATGATATAAAAAAAATAAAACTTGCTAAAATCGCACCTAATCCAAAAAATAATTGATTTTTAAAATTTGTTGATATTGACCCAATAAGAATAATTGTATCTAAATAAACGTGGGGATTAGCATAAGTAATTAAAAACAGTGTGATTAATATTTTTTTAAAAGTGCTATTAGAATAATCAATATTATTTATATTCCTCATATTATTTATTTTTATAATTTTATTTAATCCATAGTAAATTAGCCAAATACCTCCAACAACTTTTAAAATTGTAATAGTATACGGGTTAATATTAGTGACTATATTTGATAACTTTATTCCTAAAACAATTAGAATGCTATCAGAGAAACTGCAAAACAACACTGTAGTAAAAACGTATTCTCTCTTTAATCCTTGATTTATCACAAATAAATTTTGTGGACCAATAGCAAGAATCAAACTTCCACCTATTAAAAAACCTTGAATTAAATCTAATATATTCATATTGATATTTTCTATTTATAGGCTAATCTAAAAAAAAATATGAGATTTGCTTTTATAACTATATTAATTTGTTTAGTATTTTCAACTTCAAATGCGGAATTATTAAAACCAGAGCCCTCAATTAAGCCTTCTGAAGTTATTTCTATTCAACTTACTGCTTTGCAAACTAATAGCACTCCTTTTGAAAATGCAGGTATAGCTCAAACTTGGGAATTTGCGCATCCAAATAATAGAGAATATACAGGACCATTAAAAAATTTTACAAAAATGATGTATTCATCATCTTATCAAATAATGCTTGATCACCAATCGCATAATATAACTTTAGTTGCTGAAGAAGAAGATATGGCTTTTTTCTTTATAGAGTTAACAGATAGAATTGGAAATGAATATGGTTTTCAATGGACTTTACAGAAAGTTTTAACCGATGGTCAATTTTACGATTGCTGGATGACAATTGGAGTTTCTAGACCAATATCTTTGGCTCAATCAACTTAAAATGTGTGGAAGATTTGTTAGTATTGCAAAAAAAAATAAAATAAAAAAAATCTTTAATGTCAAAAAAGAAAATAATTTTTCAGAAGAATCTTATAATATTAGTCCTAGTAAAAAAATTAATGTTTTATATTATAAAGATGGGGAATTAATTTTAGATTCTTTAAAATGGGGATATAGTTTTTTCAGTAAATTTAATGAAAAAAATCAATTAGTTATTAATAGTCGTTTAGAAACAATAAATAGTAAACTTATTTTTAAAGATTCTTATTTAAAAAGAAAATGTATAATAATAGCTAACGGTTATTTTGAGTGGAAGAGAGTAAATGAAAAAAAACAGCCTTATTTTATAAATATTCCTGAACAAGAATTATTCTATTTTGCAGGTATTTGGAGAAGTGAGAATTTTAATGATAAAAAACAAACAGTTTGTTGTATCATAACAAAAAATGCAAATAAAAAAATTGAAAGAATTCATAATCGTATGCCAGTTATTTTTTCATTAAATGAAGCACTTACTTATCTAGAAGATAAATCAAATAATTATATTAGTTCTTTATTAGAA
>CACPNW010000035.1 GCA_902635455.1 uncultured Alphaproteobacteria bacterium
AAAATTAAAAATATAAATTTATTATATTTTCAAAATAACTACTTGTTTGCTTCTTTAGAAAATGGCAAAACTGTATTGTACTAACAATGAAACTTTTACTATTAGGACAGCCTAATGTAGGCAAAACATCAATTTATAATATTTTAACAAATAGAAAAAAAAATATTATTCATTCTACAAAGGGCACAACTAGAAATTGGCATTCAGAATTAATTTATAATTCAAATGCATTAATAATTCATGATACACCTGGTATTGAAATTAAAAATAATAAATTAAATTTTTTAAATTTAAAAAATTTATTATCCAAAATAGATTTAGTATTATATGTGGTTGATTATAATAATTCTGAAAATGATTATGATAAAGAAGCAATTAATCAATTAAGAAAATTAAATAAAAAAATTATTTTAATAATTAATAAAGATGATAATTTTTTGAATGTTAGTAACTTTAGCTATTTGGGAATTAAAGAATTATTTTTTATATCTTGTGCTCATAAACTAGGTTTTGAAAAAATTTTTGAACACTTTTCAAGTATAGACTTATCTAAATATGACTATGATGAATCTGATAATTATGATTATTCTTTAGCTATATATGGAAAGCCAAATGTAGGAAAAAGCACAATTTTAAATAATTTACTAGGTTTTGAAAGATCAAGAACTAGCTCTATTGCAGGTACTACTACTGATATTGTTGAAGATAAATATATTTATAAGAAAAAAATTTTTAAAATTTTAGATACAGCAGGTATTTTTAGAAAATCTAAAATTGATAAAAAATCAACAAATTATATGTCAATTAAAAATTCTTTAGAAAGTATTCATTCTATTAATTTGGGTTTGCTAATTATAGATTCTACAGAAGGTTTGGATAGACAGTCAAAAAGAATTTTTAATTTACTAATTAACAAGGCTAATTCATTATTTATAGTTTTTAATAAAATTGATTTGATAAAAAATAAAAAAGAATTTTATAATGATATTAAATATGAAATAGAAAATACAATTACTGGTTCTAAAAATATAACACTTTTATTTATTTCTGCCAAAAGTAAAAATGATATAATTAAATTAAAAAGCATGTTCTTGAAAAAAACTGATTCATCTTTTAACATGCCTACAAATAAAATAAATAATTGGCTTAAAAAAGTTACTTTCGAATATAGTCATCCATTAATAAAAGGAAAAGAAGTTAAATTTAAATATGCAACACAAGTAAAAAACAAACCTATAACTATTAAAATTTTTTCAAACTTTTCTAAACAAATCAAAGATAGTTATAAAAATTATTTAATAAATAGTTTTAACAAAACATTCAAAATTAAGGATAGTAAAATTAAACTTGTATTTACTAATAGTCCTAATCCATATGTGAAATTTTAAATTGTTAAATTTAGATATATTAATATAGATTTGTTTATCAAGTTTATATTATTCAATATATATGAATTCTCAATAATCCAATTATAAAAGGAATTTAGTAAAGAAAAATTTTCTAAACCATAAAGTATTGTAGAAAATATAACATAACTAAAAATAAATCCATATATAAAGCCAAAGAATTTATCTAAAACTATTCCAAGAATTTGTTTATCTAAGTCATTGCTAATAAATTGCTTTACTCTTTTCAAAATAAAAAGTGTTATTAAAAAAATTAATGGTATAGAAATTATTATTGCTATTAAATTAATTATTGACGGATAATCTTTTAACAAATCTATTTTATTTAACTGTTCAGATAAAAAATTACTTAAACTGTTATAACTATATATTGTAATAATTATTGAACCTACCCAAGTTAACAAACCTAGTAATGATTGAACGAAGCCCTTCCATAAACTTATAATAATTATTATAAATGTAATAATTAATAGAATATAATCATAAGGAAATATTAATTCTTGAAAGCTCATTTATTAAAGACCTTTAGCAATGTTGGTAGTGTTAACAAAACCCCTAACATAGCTATTATCATTGCTAATGATGTAAATATTCCAAAAAGTATAGTAGGAATAAAATTTGACAAAGCTAATACTGAAAATCCCATTGCAACCGAGATTGAAGTTGTTAATACAGCATATCCAACAGTATTGTGAGCCATCTTAATTGATTCATTCGTAGTAAAGTTATTTCTAATGTTATCTGTATATCGATATAAATAATGTATAGTGTTATCTACAGCTATTCCTACAGTAATAGCAGCAATAGTTATAGTCATGATATCTAATGGTATTTTAAATAGCCCTATTAAGCCCAAAATAGAGCCAGAAGCGATTATATTAGGAATAATTCCTAAGATGCTAAGTTTTATTGATTTAAATAATATTATAAACATTATAAATATTGCCACTATTACAAATCCTAGTGACTTTATTTGCGATGAAAAAAGTGATTGAAGCATATTATTATACAATACCAGTAAACCATTTACCTTGTATTCAACGAGATTCTTATAATTATCTTTCAAATATAAATTAATATCATTAATTAACAAATTTCGATTTATATCTTCAGAGTCTTTAACTCGTGAAGAAATTCTAACCATATTTTTTTCAGTAGATAAGTAAGGATCTAATAAATTTATTTTGTAGTTTTCTGGTATTTCATTGTACAATACCGATAATTCAAAGACTGTAAGTGGTTTTTTATTCAATCTATTAGCTACTTCCAATATAGATTGTAAAGACTGCACACTACCTATCTCTTTTTTGTTTTCTAGATAATTATGAATATTTTTAATAATAGCTAATTTTTCTAGAGTAAACCATGTAGAATTTGAATCAATTTGACCAAATAAATCATCACTTAATAATTCATCATCTTCTAAAATTTCATCATCATCAATATTTATTTCATTAAAATTTTCATTGTTCTCATTTTTAAATGTAATTAGTATATCTAACGGGGTAGTTCCACCCAATTCAGTATCAATTAATTTCATCCCTTTATAAATATCTGTATTTTTTTTGAAATAATTAATAAAACTATTTTCTACATTTAATTTAGATATTCCAAAAATCGATATAATTAATACAATAATATTGAATAAAATTATTTGTTTGTAAAATTTTATTGATAAATTGAAAAATGTATTAAGTATTGAAAAATTTATACTTATTGAACTTTTAAAATTTGGATAAAATGAAATAAATAATGGCAAAATTAAAAATGAAGATGTTATTATAACTAATAAAGACAAAATCATAATAATTCCAAAATCAATTATCGGCTTAATATCAGATATTATTAGAGAGGTGAAAGCTACCATAGTTGTTAAAACAGTGTAAAGACAAGGCCAAAACATTTTTTTTAATGTTTCAAAAATATAATTATGATTTTTATTATAATTTTGTTTGTAATAATTTATTATATGAATGTTCATTGAAATAGATAGAATAAACATTAATGAAACGAAATTTGAAGATATTGCCGTTACTTCTAAATTTAATAACCCTAGTATTCCAAACATTGATATAACCGCATAAACTGAAGTAGATA
>CACPNW010000036.1 GCA_902635455.1 uncultured Alphaproteobacteria bacterium
CTTTAATAAATGGTGGAATACATCAAAAAAAGATAAATTAAACTTGTTAAACAATCTTTTAGCAATTTACGAAAAACGCTTTCAAGAAATGGCTGAGGCTATAACATTAGAAATGGGTGCCCCTAAAGACTGGGCATTTGAGCAACAAAGTCAATCTGGAAAAGATCATATAAAAACATTTATTGAAAAATATTCACAATTTAATTTTGAAAAATATTATGATGAAGAGTTGGGTAATTACATTGCTTATGAACCTATAGGGGTTTGTGCTCTTATTACTCCATGGAACTGGCCTATCAATCAAATCGCGTTAAAAGTTTTACCTGCTCTTGCTGCTGGTTGCACAATGATACTCAAACCATCTGAAATTGCTCCATTATCAGGCATGTTATTTGCTGAAATGATTGATGAAGCAGGTTTTCCTCCCGGAGTTTTTAATTTAGTTAATGGGGATGGAGCTGGTGTTGGAACGCACTTATCTGGTCACCCTGATATAGACATGGTATCGTTTACAGGATCAACACGAGCAGGAAGATTAATTACAAAAAATGCTGCTGATACAATTAAGAGGGTATCTTTGGAGCTTGGTGGCAAGGGTGCAAATATCGTTTTTGCTGATGCAGATGATAAAGCAATTAAAAGAGGAGTAAGAAGAGTTTTTAATAATTCTGGCCAATCATGTAATGCTCCAACAAGATTACTTGTTGAAAAATCAATATATGAAAGAGCAGTTAAAGAAGCTATTGAAGTTGCAGCCAAAACAAATGTTGATTTAGCTGAAAAGGAAGGCAAACATATAGGTCCAGTCGTATCTAAAACACAATATGATAAAATTAGAAATTTAATTCAAAGTGGAATTGATGAAGGCGCCACATTAGTTGCAGGAGGTCCTGATAGACCGTCGCATCTAGATAAAGGCTATTTTATAAAACCAACAATTTTTACTGATGTTTCAAATGATATGACAATAGCTAAAGAAGAAATATTTGGACCAGTTTTGTCTATAATACCATTTGATAATGAAGAAGAAGCAGTTAAAATTTCTAATGATACTGCGTATGGCTTAACAAACTATATTCAAACAACAAACAAAGAAAAGGCAAAAAGAGTAGCAAAACAATTACGTTCTGGAATGGTTGAAATTAATGGCACTAGTTTTGCTAATGGATCTCCTTTTGGTGGTTACAAGCAATCAGGCAATGGAAGAGAGGGTGGTTCGTGGGGATTAGAGGAATTTTTAGAGATAAAATCAATAAGTGGATGGCAATAAAATTAAAGTAAAAAAATTAATTTATTTAAATGGTATTGAAGTAATAATTCCAGATCTTTTTATATTATCAGGTGTAACAACAATTATTTCATTATTAATATCCCAATATTCTTTTAAAATCATTGATAGTCCAATATTTTTTTTTAATCTTGGAGAAAAAATACCTGAAGTTATTTCTCCAATTTTAATTTCATTTGTCGAATAAACTGGAAATGGTTTTTCACATGCTACACATGGGGCCCCCTCAAATATAATGCCTCTTATTTTTTTATTTACACCTTTAATTTTAATTTTTTCTAAAGATGTCTTACCAATAAAATCGTGAGAGTTTTCTAATTTACAGTAATTGTCAAAGTTACATTCGTAGGGATTATTTTCTCTGTTAAAATCATTTCCATAAGATATTAATCCTGCTTCTATTCTGTCAATTAAATTTGGACTACCAGGTGAAATATTAAGTTTATTTCCTGCTTTCCAAATATGCTCCCAAAGTTTTGCTCCATCTTTAAAGCTATTGAAATATATTTCAAAACCATCCTGGTTGCTATAACCTGATCTGGCTATTACATTATCTCTTCCAAAAATATTAAATAATTCAAAATGGAAAAATTTGATTGATTTTATTTTTTCCCCAAAAAGCAAAGTCATCAACTCTTCAGATTTTGGTCCTTGAATTGCTAATGGAAAAACATTTGGTTCCTCTACTTTAACATCTAAATTAAATCCTATTGCAAGTCCTTTCGCCCATAATAAAACATCTGAATCGGCTACGGATAACCAAAACTTATTATTTCCTAATTTAAGAAGAACTGAATCATTTAACATTCCCGCATTCTCATCAATAATTGGGACATATAAACACTGGTTGACTTTCATATTTTTAATAATGCGAGGCGTCATTTTCTGAACTAATAATTCAGAATCTTTACCAGTAATTTGAACCTGTCTCTGACAGGAAACATCCCAAATCTGCACATGTTCTCTTAAATGCCAATAATCTTCTTCTACTGTTTTTTTAAAACCTTTAGGTAAAAGCATATGATTTACAACAGTAAATCCAGTAACACCAAATTCTTCTACCTTAGTTGTAAAGGGTGTGCGCCTTATACGGTTTGACATTTTTAAAGTAGAGTTATTCATATTGTAGAATATTTATTCAGACCACCAAACTGAGTAACTGTTTGGAGCAATAATTACAGGTATATGATATTTTTTGTTTGGATTTGACATTTTAAATTTAATTATAACTTCTGAAACAATTCTTTTCTCAGAAAAGTACTTTCCTATATTACAAACAAGCTCATAATCACAATTACAATCACTATTTTTTAATTCAAATTCTTTTAAAATTCTCCCCATAGCATCAGTTTTGGATTCAAAAAAAAGATTTTTTTCCCCATTAGGAGTTATTTGAAATATAGAAACAGTGACGCCATCAGCATGAGTTCCGTTAATAGAATTTAATATATGAGAAGAAAATATTGCCATTATTTATTACTCAATAGACGCTTTATCTCTTTTGTCACTAACAGCTGCTACTATCGGACTTATTACGCCTTTTGCCTTTACATTTATACATGCTGTTTTACCACTTTCTAAAGCTCTTTTTAATGCAGGCGCAAGTTGTTTTCTAGTTTCAACCAACTCTCCATATCCACCAAACCCTTCAAAGATTTTATGAAATGGAATATCTCTAAAATCAGTTGCAAAATGTTTACCACTCTTAAACAACCTTTCCTGTTGTTGCGAGATACAATCTAATCCGCCATTATTATCTATCACTACAATAATCGGTTTTTTTTCTTGAAATGCAGCTTCTATAGAAAAGCCTCCTGATAAAAAAGCACCATCTCCACTTATGAGAACTACGTTAGAATTAGGATGATTATTTTTTGCTGCAATAGCAAAAGGCACCCCAACACCGAGCATACTAAATGTGCCTGGATGCAGAATTCCTTTAAGTTTTTTACCTTGATGACCCGCGATATTAATTGCAATTTCTGACCAAAAATGAGTATTGCCTCCATCAATAATGAGCCAATCATTTTCACTCATAGCTTCTTGAACATCTAATGATAATTGTAATGGATGAATTTTTTCTTCGTTTTTTTCAGATTCTAATGTTTCTTTTTTTAAATCATCTAAAGATTTATTAATCCAATCTTTCTTCATTTTTATATTTTTAT
>CACPNW010000037.1 GCA_902635455.1 uncultured Alphaproteobacteria bacterium
ATATTTAGTAAAATTAATTGTTCCTAAAATGAAAAAAAATAAGTTTGGATCAATGGTACATATTTCTTCAATTGATGCTTTATCAGGTGATAATAATCCTCAAGATGCTTATGGTGCATCAAAAGCTGCAATGATAAGATTATCTAAATCTCTCGCAATTCAATTTGCAGATCGAAATATAAGATCTAATTGTATTTTACCTGGCGCAGTTGATACTCCAATGCAAAATAGATGGAAAAAAAATCCTAAAGCTAAAAAAAATCTAGCTAAATTAATTCCGCTTCAAAAAATTGGCAAACCTAAAGATATAGCAAATGCTATTTTATTTTTATTAAGTGATGAGAGTCAGTATATAACTGGTACAGAATTAGTTATTGATGGCGGAATCACATCAAAGCCATAATTTATATTCAACAATTTTTTTATTAAAAAAACTCTGGCACATTGTGCCAGAGTTTGAACAATTTATCTATATGGATAGCCTGCTTTGTTCATTGTTTCAGCATACAACTTAAATGCTTCAACAACTTTACCACTTCTTGGACTTTGACTTGCAACTTCGTCCCAAAATCCTGAAGCATCATTAACAACCTGGCTCCACTCATTAGCCGGTATGCTTGTGAGTTCCATCTTCTTACCATTAACACGAAGATCTGCCTCTCCACCCCAATACCATACTTGTCTGTAGTAATGTGATTGGTCAATTGACATTTTAAATAATTCTTGAAGTTTTGGAGATAGCTTATCCCAACTCTTTGAATTAGCAAAATATGAACCAAACCAAGCGCCTGTAACTGAATTTGTTAGAGCATAGTTGCATATATCTGCCCATCCAACTTCATATGCTTCTGTGAATCCACACCAACATACTCCATCAAGCTCTCCCGTTTGCATTGCTACCTCAACATCATCCCAAGGAACAATAACTGGGATTAAACCATACTTAGCCATGAAACGTCCAGCTGTTGGAACACCAAAAACTCTTAAGCCTTTCATGTCTGCTAAAGATCTAACTGGTTTATTAACTGTAAATAAATGACAAGGATCCCAAGCACTGGTACTAAGCCATGTAACATTATCAACTTCACCATAAGCTTCAGCCCAAATATTATCTAATCCATAATACTTAAACATTGCAGGAACATCCAAACTGAAACGAGTTGCAAATGGAAAATATCCACCGAATACAGAAATGTCTACTGGAGATCCCATTGTTGCATCGTCACTTTGTACAGCATCAATAGTACCAGCTTGCATTGCTCTAAATAATTCATCAGTTGGAACTAATTGATCAGCATAATACAATTCAATTTCCATCTCGCCATGAGCAGCTTTGTTGAATGCTTCAATTTGTGGAAGTACAACATGTGCGCCTAAAGGAGCGCCGGAATAAGTCTGAAGTCTCCACTTAATTGGATTAGTTGCTGCGTATGCGTAAGGCGCTGCTAATGTTGATGCACCTATAGCTCCAGCAGATACTAAACCCGCTTTTTTTAAAAATTCACGTCTTTTAGTGATATTTTTTTTATTTTTCATTTAACCTCCTATAATTAAATAATTTCAATACCTTGATATGTAAAAAGATATAAATCAAGAAAATAAATTAATTTTAAAAACTATTTTCTTGATACATAGTCAGGTAACCAAGTTGCTATTTCTGGGAAAATCATAACTATTGCTAAACCAATACACATCACAAGCACAAAAGGAATAATTGATCTATAAATATCCATCAAATTAATTTCTTTTGGAGCCATTGCTCGCATTAAAAATAAATTATACCCAAAAGGAGGAGTCATATATGCAATTTGACATGTAATTGTATATAGAACTCCATACCAAATAGGATCAAAACCTAAAGCTATAATAAGTGGGACATATAGAGGTGCTACAATTACAAGCATAGCTGTATCATCTAAAAACATTCCCATTAATATGTAGGATAATTGCATCATTATCAAAACGCCCCAAGGACTTAAATTCCATCTTTCAATGAATAAAGTTTCTATTGCTCGAACAGCGCCAATTCCATCAAATACCGCGCCAAAACTAAGGGCTGCTAAAATGATCCACATAAACATGCATGACACACCTAAAGTTTTTTTAAGAGTGTTTTCAATAACGTTCCAAGTAAGCTTACTTTTTAAAAAAGCTGCTAATGTCGCGCCAAAAGCACCCACAGCTGAACATTCAACTAAACTTGCGATACCCATTAAAAACAATCCAGTCATAGAAAAGAAAATTGCAAAAGGTATCAATCCAGCTTGCAATAGTTTAAATTTTTCAGCTCTCGTAATTTGCCTTTCTTCTTTTGGAAGTGCAGGGCCTAATTCAGGTTGAAGTTTACATCTTATGTAAATGTATAAAATAAATAATGTTGCCATCATTATTCCTGGAAGAATACCTGCTAACCATAATTTACTAACTGGTTGTCTTGCAATCATACCATAAAGCACCAAGACAACACTTGGTGGTACTAAGATTCCAAGAGAGCTTCCAGCTTGCACTACTCCTGTGATCATTCTTTTATCATATCCTAGTTTTAACATTGCTGGCAGAGCAATAGTTGCACCGATAGCCATACCTGCTACACTCAAACCATTCATCGCCGAGATTGCAACCATCATTCCCATTGTGCCAATTGCTAAACCACCTTTTATTCCACCAAAATAAACATGAAACATCTTATAGAGATCATCTGCAATACCTGATTCAGATATCATATAACCCATGTAGATAAACAATGGTAATGTAAGCATAGGATACCATTTGAAAAGTTTCCAAGCAGCTGTATAGGGCATTTCAATTGCTCCATCTCCCCACAACAATAAGGCTGCCATCGCTGCTACAAAACCAATTGCTCCAAATACTCTTTGACCGGTTAACAACATTAACAACATTGTTGCAAACATTGTAATAGCAATCATTTCATAACTTACATAATCTGCAATCATTAAATTTCTCTACCTAATACTTTTGCAAGATCTTTAAAAAATATTGCAATTGATTGAAGAAGCATTAACAAAATTCCAAATGTCATTATTGATTTAATTGGCCATACATAAGGCGCCCATGCTGTAAATAATCTTTGATTAGTTTCAATTGTATATGTTAAACTTGATATTGAGCCATAAAAAAGTACTACAAGATAAAAA
>CACPNW010000038.1 GCA_902635455.1 uncultured Alphaproteobacteria bacterium
ATCAAATGATGAATTTAAGTACACAAATAGGCCCAATATATGTTTCATATCCCCAAGAAAAAGAAATACATGATCTGCTTTTGTCTCAAATAAAAAAACCTCCATCATATGATTTTGAAAGTTTTGATAATTCTGTCCATAGATTGTGGTGCGTTAATGATGTTAAATTTATTGATAACTTAAAAAAATTGATGAAGAATGTAAATTCAATTTATATTGCTGATGGTCATCATAGAATGGGTGCAATGGAGCATATTAACAAAAAATACCCATCGAAACAAAAATTTATGATAGCTGCTTTCCCTTCTAATGAGTCAAAAATTTTTGATTATAATAGAGTGGTAAAAGATCTAAACAGTCTTTCAAAAGATGAATTCATTAAAATTTTATCAAATGATTTTAAAGTTGAGAAAAAAAAATATTCATACAAGCCAACTAGAAAAAATGAATTTGGAATGTATCATGAAAGTCAATGGTATTCCTTAGAATTTATTGGATCGATTGAAAGTTATAATTTTGTTGATACTTTGGATATTAATATATTAAATAACTTTTGTTTGACAAAAATATTAAACATAAAGGATGTTAATAATGATGAAAGAATTAGATTTATTGCAGGCTGTCATGGTCTCAGTGCTTTAGAAAAAAAAGTTGATGAAAATCCTGATAGTGTAGCTTTTTCTATCTTTCCATCTGACATAACAGATGTTATTAGAATAGCTGATAACAATTTAACTATGCCACCAAAATCAACATGGTTTGATCCGAAACCACTTGATGGATTAGTAGTATATGAATTTTAATAATTGTGGAAAAGCCAAATAACAAACCTAATAATCCAAACTTTTCTAGTGGTCCGTGTGCTAAAAGACCTGGATGGAAAATTGGAAATTTAATTAATGCTAACACAGGTAGATCTCATAGATCAGGTGAGGCAAAATCAAAACTTAAACTTGTTATTGATAAATCCAAAAAGTTATTAAATTTACCAGATGATTATGTTTTAGCTATTATGCCTGGTTCAGATACTGGAGCTTTAGAGGCTTCGCTTTGGTCTTTATTAGGAGAAAGAGGAGTAGATATACTAGCATGGGAAAACTTTGGTAAAGATTGGATACAAGATGTTGTTAAACAACTTCAAATATCAAAATTAAACGTTCATGATGTAAATTATGGACAATTTCCGGATGTAACAAAAGTTAATTTTAAAAATGATGTAATCTTTACGTGGAATGGAACGACTTCAGGAGTCAAGGTTCCTAATGCTGATTGGATACCTGATGATAGAGAAGGCTTAACCATTTGTGATGCTACCTCAGCAATATTTGCCATGCCTATTAACTATAAAAAATGTGATGTTCTTACTTGGTCTTGGCAGAAAGTTCTAGGAGGTGAGGCTGCACATGGAATGCTAGCAATGTCACCTAGAGCCCTACATAGATTAGAAAGTTTTAAACCTACGTGGCCTATACCTAAAGTCTTTAGAATTGCGAATAATAATAAAATTATCAAGGGTGTTTTTGAAGGAAGTACAATTAACACACCTTCTATGATCTGTGTTGAAGATGCTTTAGATGGACTAAATTGGGCTGAAAACAATGGTGGATTAAACTTTTTATTAGAAACCTCAATGAAATCATTTAATCTAATATATGAATGGATTCAAAATAATAATTGGGTAACTTTTTTGTCTGAAAATCAAGATAGGGAATATTTATCAAATACTGGAATAACATTTAAAATATGTGAAAACTGGTATTTGTCTAAAAGTGAAGATGAGCAAAGATCAATTGTAAAACAAATTTGTAAATTATTATCTGATGAAAATGTTGCTTTTGATATTAATGGTTATGCAAAAGCCCCCCCTTCTTTTAGAGTATGGGCTGGTGGAACTGTTGAACCAAACAATATTAAACTATTATTACCCTGGTTAGAATGGGCATATTTTGTTGTGAAAGAAACTCATGCCTAAAGTTTTAATTTCTGATGCAATGGATAGCGTTGCTCAACAAATACTTTCTTCAAATAATATACAAGTCGATGAGAAAACTGACTTTGAACCAGATGAACTAATTAAAAATATTCAAAGTTATGATGGATTAATTGTCAGGTCTGCAACAAAAGTAACAAAAGAGTTAATAGATAATGCCAAAAATTTAAAAATTATTGGTAGAGCAGGTGCTGGAGTAGATAATATTGATTTAATCTCAGCTAAAGAAAAAAATATTATTGTAATGAATACTCCTGGTGGAAATACAAATGCTACAGCAGAACATACTTTAGCTTTACTTTTATCTTTATCAAGAAAAATCTCTAAAGCTGATTCAACTACACACAAAGGTAAATGGGAAAAGAAAAAGTTGAAGGGCAATGAAATAAGAGGAAAAAAAATAGGAATTATTGGTTTTGGTAATGTTGGTAAAAGATTTGCAGAAATATGTAATGCGCTTGGACTTAAAATTATGATTTTTTCAAAAACATTTGATCTGATTAAGGAAAAATATCCAAGATATTTATCTTGTGATCTTAATGAAATTTTAAATGAAGCGGATATAATAAGTTTTCATTGTAAACCTAATTCTGATGGATCTTCAATTATAAATGCTAAAGAAATTAATTTAATGAAAAAAAATGTGTTAATTATTAATACGGCAAGAGGTAATCTTGTTTCTGAAATTGACTTATTTGATGCAATTAAAAACCAAACTATTGGAGGTGTTGCATTAGACGTTTTTGCAGAAGAGCCTGCAAAAAAAAATATACTATTTGGTTTAGAAAACGTATTATTAACGCCTCATATAGCTGCGTCAACTGTCGAGTCTCAGATTATTGTTGCCGAAATGATAGCAAATCAGTTTGTTGATTATTTTTTAAATAATAAAATTAATAATTCTGTTATTTAATAAAAAGTTCAGTGATACTTTCTATATAACCTGTAGGATTTGATAATACATTGCCGTCCAATATGTTTGCTTGATCTAGTATTACCTGTGATATTTTTTGATGATCAAAATTGCTTAAATTTTGTGATATTTTTGTTATCATTGGGTGATCAGCATTAATTTCTAAAATTTTTTTTGAATTAGGTGTTTTTTGGTTATGCATCTTCATCAATTTTTCCATATTGATATCCATACCT
>CACPNW010000039.1 GCA_902635455.1 uncultured Alphaproteobacteria bacterium
GGCTGTGGGGCAGCATCTTGGGGATTCTGCTTATATATTGCCTCTCCAAGCTTTAAAGATGATTGAACAAGTGCTTCAGTTTTGGTTTTAATAGATTCAATATCATCGCCATCTTTTACTTTTTTTAACTCTTCAATATCTGTATTAATTTTTGCTTTATCTTCTTCTGAAATTTTATCACCATGTTCTTTGATATTTTTCTCAGTTTGGTTGATTAAGCTATCAGCATGGTTTCTTGAATCAACTGACTCTCGTTTTTTCTTATCAGCTTCTGCATTTTCCTCAGCCTCTTTTATCATTCTTTCTATATCTTGATCTGATAAGCCTCCAGAAGCCTGAATACGTATTTGTTGTTCTTTTCCTGTAGCTTTGTCTTTTGCAGATACGTTAACAATACCATTCGCATCAATATCAAATGTTACTTCAATTTGAGGCATTCCTCTTGGTGCTGGGGGTATTCCAACAAGATCAAATTGCCCTAGCAACTTGTTATCAGAAGCCATTTCCCTTTCTCCTTGAAAAACCCTAATAGTAACAGCATTTTGGTTATCTTCTGCTGTAGAAAACACTTGGCTTTTCTTTGTTGGAATAGTTGTATTTTTGTCAATCAGTCTAGTAAAAACTCCACCCAAAGTCTCTATCCCTAATGAAAGAGGAGTTACATCTAGAAGCAGTACATCTTTAACATCACCCTGAAGAACCCCTCCTTGAATAGCCGCGCCAGATGCAACAACCTCATCTGGGTTAACTCCTTTATTTGGATCCTTGCCAAAAAAGTTTTTTACAATCTCGGTAACTTTTGGCATTCTTGTCATTCCACCAACTAATATTACATCATCAATATCTGCTGCCTGTAACCCAGCATCTTTAAGAGCAGTTTCACAAGGCTTGATACTTTGATTTAGCAAGTCTCCAACAATAGCTTCAAGTTTAGCTCTAGATATTTTAATTGTAAGATGTTTAGGTCCAGATTGGTCTGCTGTTATGAAAGGTAAATTTACCTCAGTTTCAGTACTGCTCGATAATTCAATCTTAGCTTTTTCAGCAGCCTCTTTTAATCTTTGTAAGGCAAGCTTGTCATTGCGTAAATCAATGCCGTTATCTTTTTTAAACTCTTCAGCTAAATAATCAATTATTTGAAGGTCAAAATCTTCTCCACCAAGATGAGTGTCGCCATTTGTTGACTTAACCTCAAAAACACCGTCACCAATTTCAAGTATTGATATATCAAATGTTCCGCCTCCCAAATCATAAACAGCTACAGTTCCAGTTTTCTTTTTATCTAAACCATAAGCAAGAGCTGCTGCAGTTGGCTCATTAATAATTCTTAAAACTTCTAAACCTGCAATTTTTCCAGCATCTTTTGTAGCTTGTCTTTGAGCATCGTTAAAATAAGCAGGGACTGTAATCACAGCTTGAGTAACACTTTCTCCAAGATGACTTTCAGCAGTTTCTTTCATTTTTTGCAAAATAAATGCGCTGATTTGGCTTGGACTATACTTTTCACCTCTTGCCTCTACCCAAGCATCACCATTGTCCCCTTTAATTATTTTATAAGGAACAAGACCGCTATCTCGTTTAACAAGATCGTCTTCAAAGTTTCGCCCTATTAATCTTTTTATAGCAAAAAGTGTGTTTTCTGCATTGGTTACTGCCTGTCTTTTGGCAGACTGACCAACCAACTTTTCTTTTGATTCAGTAAAAGCAACCATTGAAGGTGTTGTTCTTACACCTTCGGCATTTTCAATTACCTTCGCTTCTTTGCCTTCCATAATTGCAACACATGAGTTTGTGGTGCCTAAGTCTATTCCAATTACTTTTGCCATATTTTAATTCTGCCTTATTTTTATATTTATGTATTTATGAATAGAATGAATATGGGATATAAGTTCAAAATTGCAAGAAGGTGTTTAAAAATATTGTTTGTTTTTAATTGTTTTTTTTAGTTTTTCTCAGTTTTATTGGTATTTTGGTCTTCTACTGCATGATCATTTACCTCGTTCTCCTCATTAGATGGCTTTTTAGAAACACCTACCATAGCTGGCCTGAGCAACCTATCGTGCATCATATAGCCTGACTGAATCTCCTGAATTACAATTCCCTCATCAACATCTTCTTTTTCGACCTCCATAATTGCTTGATGATAATTATGATCAAATTTTTTATTTAAAGCTTCAATCTTTTTTACACCATTTTTTTCCAAAATAGAGGTAAATTCCTTAAGAACCATTTTTAAGCCTTCTACAAGGTTTTCAATTGACTCTGGATAATTTTCTTTTGGCAATGCATTTAAGGCCCTCTCTAGGTTATCTGCTGGAGACAAAATATCTCTTGCAAGATTGCTACTTCCATATTTTATCGCTTCAGATTTTTCTTTATCTGATCTTTTTCGAAGATTTTCCATTTCAGCAAGTAATCGAATTTTTTCTTCTCTAAGTAATTCATTTTTTTCTAATAATTCGTCCTCAGCTGATTGTTCGGTCTCAGAATCAACTCCTGATTCTGCTTCTTCGTTGTTTATGTTTTCATTAGTTTTTTGATTTTTTGTATTATCTTCTGCGCCTGTTTCTTGTTCATTGTCTTGATTAGTATCAGATTCATTTAATTTATTTTCTTTAGTCTCTTCTTCAGCTTTATTGTTTTTGTCATCATTCATCTAATCAATTACCTTTCCAATAATTTTTGAGGTGTAATCAACCAAAGGAACAATTTTAGCATAGTTAAGTCTTGTGGGCCCAACAACACCAATTGCACCGATAATTTCCTGTTCCTTGTTTTTATATGGGGCCATTATCATAGAAAGTCCAGAGTGTTTAAACAAAAAATTTTTTGATCCTATAAAAATTTGGACCCCTTTTGCACTTCCTGCATTTTCTAAAATATCAACGAAACTGGTTTTTTTTTCAATATCATCAAAAAGATTGCGAATTTGGTCCAGATCATTCAATATTATTTCATCTTTTAGTAAGTTTGACTGTCCATGCATAAATATATATGGATTTTTTATGTTGGGTGGGCCTTCAAGAATTCCTTGTTTAACTAGTTTAGAAGATAAAACTTCAAGCTCAGTTTTGGAATTAATGATTTCTTTTTCAATAACTTTTTTTATTTGATTAAT
>CACPNW010000040.1 GCA_902635455.1 uncultured Alphaproteobacteria bacterium
AAAAATGTTAGTTTTGGTTATTATAATGAAGATTTAATTAATGAAGTAAAAAACTTACCTTATTATAAATTATACAAATATTTAAAAATTGATTGCAGAAAAATAAATTTACCAGATAATAATTTTGATTATGTAATAACACATGCTACAATTCATCATATTGATTTGCCTCATCTGGCTATTATAGAAATGTATAGAGTCTCAAAAATTGGTACTTTAATTTTAGAAAGTAATGACTCATTAATCATGAGATTAGCTGTTAGATTTGGTTTTACAGAGGATTTTGAAGTATCATCCACTATTAATAAAGAAAAAGATAATACTAGAGGAGGCTTGATAGAAACAGGTGTGCCCAACTATATTTATAGATGGAGTGAAAGAGAAATTATTAAGTTAATTAATTCTTATAAACCCTATATAACTCATGATATTAAATTTTTGTACGCAAATGATTTAAGCAATTCTGCGATAAGACTTAAGTTTTTAAAAAAAATATTAAAAAAAATATTTTCTATATTTCTTGCCATATTTTTTCTTTTTTTTAAAAAACAACAAAATCTGTTATCAATTTATATAAACAAGTCAGGTTCAAATAAAAGCATTTAACTATATACTTTCTAAAATATAAAATTTTTCTTGAGCTTTAGTTTTATGAGTATACTACGAATTTATTAATTCATCGCGGGGTGGAGCAGCCCGGTAGCTCGTCAGGCTCATAACCTGAAGGTCGTAGGTTCAAATCCTACCCCCGCAACCAATTTATCCAGATTCTCTAAAATTGCATAATAGCCTCAATTAATTAGATTTTTTCAAGGCGAAACAGCCAAAAAAAATTATTTTTTATGGTTTGACAAGGTTTTTTAATACTATTATAGCCCTTATTTCTTTTTGTAAGAAAAGTGTAATCCTCTGCATAGATTTGATCACATCAACTGTGAGGGGTTACTATGCTCTTTGAAATGTTGATAAGATAATAAAGAGATACGTAGACAACAATTCGTAATTTAATTTTTACGAGCGTTTTGTGGAATACGTATCAAACAAATACTTTTGTTTTATACAATAAGTATTCCGCTTTTAACGGTCGTTCCGTGAATTTTGACTTCGGTCAAGTTTACTTAACTTAAGAGTTTGATTATGGCTCAGAACGAACGCTGGCGGCATGCCTAATACATGCAAGTCGAACGAAGTCTTCGGACTTAGTGGCGCACGGGTGAGTATCATGTGGGAATCTACCTAAAGGTTCGGAATAACTGCGGGAAACTGTAGCTAATACCGGATGTGTCTGTAAAGAGAAAGATTTATCGCCTTTAGATGAGCCCGCACTAGATTAGCTTGTTGGTGAGGTAACTGCTCCACCAAGGCTACGATCTATAGCTGATTTGAGAGGATGATCAGCCACACTGGGACTGAGACACGGCCCAGACTCCTACGGGAGGCAGCAGTAGGGAATATTGGACAATGGGGGAAACCCTGATCCAGCAATGCCGCGTGAGTGAAGAAGGCCCTCGGGTTGTAAAACTCTTTCATCAATGATGATAATGACATTAGTTGAAGAAGAAGCTCCGGCTAACTCCGTGCCAGCAGCCGCGGTAATACGGAGGGGGCTAGCGTTGTTCGGAATTACTGGGCGTAAAGCGTATGTAGGCGGATCAAAAAGTTAGATGTGAAATCCCTGGGCTCAACCCAGGAACTGCATTTAAAACTAGTGATCTAGAATTTGGTAGGGGTTAGTAGAATTTCCAGTGTAGAGGTGAAATTCGTAGATATTGGAAAGAATACCAGTGGCGAAGGCGACTAACTGGGCCATTTTTGACGCTGAGATACGAAAGCGTGGGTAGCAAACAGGATTAGATACCCTGGTAGTCCACGCAGTAAACGATGAGTGCTAGTCGCTGGATCAATAGGTTCAGTGTCGAAGCTAACGCATTAAGCACTCCGCCTGGGAAGTACGGTCGCAAGATTAAAACTCAAATAAATTGACGGGGGCCCGCACAAGCGGTGGAGCATGTGGTTTAATTCGAAGCAACGCGAAGAACCTTACCAGACCTTGACATGGTGTGTATGAACTACAGAATCGTAGTTCTTCAGTTCGGCTGGCACACACACAGGTGCTGCATGGCTGTCGTCAGCTCGTGTCGTGAGATGTTGGGTTAAGTCCCGCAACGAGCGCAACCCTCATTTTTAGTTGCTAACAGGTAATGCTGAGCACTCTAAAAAAACTGCCGGTGATAAGCTGGAGGAAGGCGGGGATGACGTCAAGTCCTCATGGCCCTTACGGTCTGGGCTACACACGTGCTACAATGGTGGTGACAGTGGGCAGCGATATTGCAAGATAAAGCTAATCCCCAAAAACCATCTCAGTTCGGATTGGACTCTGCAACTCGAGTCCATGAAGTTGGAATCGCTAGTAATCGTAGATCAGCGTGCTACGGTGAATACGTTCTCGGGCCTTGTACACACCGCCCGTCACGCCATGGGAGTTGGTTTTACCTTAAGCCGGTGCGCTAACCGCAAGGAGGCAGCCGTCCACGGTAGGGTCAATGACTGGGGCGAAGTCGTAACAAGGTAACCGTAGGGGAACCTGCGGTTGGATCACCTCCTTTCTAAGGATATTGATAATTGGTTCGCCAATTATCCGGGTTGTTGTCTATCTATCTCTTTATAATATTAGCTAGTGCTATGTGTTGTTTTAGAAAACTGGGCTAGTAGCTCAGTTGGTTAGAGCGCGCGCTTGATAAGCGTGAGGTCGGAGGTTCAAGTCCTCCCTGGCCCACCATTTTTCTGGGGGATTAGCTCAGCTGGGAGAGCGCCTGATTTGCATTCAGGAGGTCAGCGGTTCGATCCCGCTATCCTCCACCATTACTAGTAAAATATAAAAT
>CACPNW010000041.1 GCA_902635455.1 uncultured Alphaproteobacteria bacterium
ATTTTTATTGATTTAAGAGATAACTTTGGAATTACACAATGTGTAATTGATGCAAAAAATAAAATATTTAATGAAATAAGTAAATTATCCAATGAAAGTATTATCAAAATTGTTGGTAATGTAATTCAGAGATCTGACGAAACTATTAACAAAACTATAACTACTGGAGAAATTGAAATTGAAGTTTCAAATTACGAGCTTCTTTCAAAGGCTGATATTTTACCATTACCTGTCAATTCTGATATTGAATATGGAGAAGAAATAAGACTAAAATATCGATTTTTAGATTTACGCAGAAATAAAATTCATAAAAACATACTTCTTAGAAATAAAGTTATTTCTTCAATTAGGTCAAAAATGCAAAATCAAGGATTTGTAGAATTTCAAACACCTATATTAACATCTTCTTCACCTGAAGGAGCCAGAGATTATTTAGTACCTTCAAGAACTCATTTTGGAAAATTTTATGCACTTCCTCAAGCTCCGCAACAATTCAAGCAATTATTAATGATAGCAGGTTTTGATAAATATTTCCAAATAGCACCATGTTTTCGAGACGAGGATAGCAGAGCTGACAGGTCGCCTGGAGAATTTTATCAACTTGATTTTGAAATGAGTTTTGTAAATCAAGAAGATGTATTTAATGCTATTGAACCAGTACTCTATGAAATATTTGAAGAAAACAATGATTTTAATAAAAAAATTCCTTCAAAAGTTAGCAAATATCCTTTTCCTAGAATACCCTATGAAGAATCTCTAGAAAAATATGGAACAGATAAGCCTGATTTGCGTAATCCTCTAATAATTAAAGATTTTACAAATATTTTTAAAGGATCTAATTTTAAAATTTTTAGCGAAAATATTGAAAAAGGATCAGTTGTTAAGGGCATTGTTACGCAAAATACTGCAAATCAGCCAAGAAGTTTTTTTGATAAATTAAATAGTTGGGCAAGAGAAGAGGGAGCTGCAGGACTAGGCTATATTAATTATTTAGAAAGTTCATACAAAGGGCCTATTGCTAAAAATTTAAATGAAGAACAGTTAAATGCTTTTAATCTAAAAGAAAACGAGTCAATTTTTTTCATTTGTGATAATTTAAAAAATGCCCAATTATTTTCTGGAAAAACCAGAGATAAAATATGTTCTGATTTAAATTTATTAAATAAAAACAATTTTGAATTTTGTTGGATTATTGATTATCCCATGTATGAAATCGATGAAAAAACTAATAAAATTCAATTTAGTCACAATCCATTTTCAATGCCACAGGGTGAAATGGAATCATTAATAAATAAAGATCCTTTGGATATAAAAGCTTATCAGTATGATATAGTATGTAATGGTGTAGAATTATCTTCTGGAGCAATTAGAAATCATAAACCAGAAATAATGTACAAAGCTTTTGAAATTGCTGGATATAAAAAACATGAAGTAGAATCTAAATTTACAGGAATGCTAAATGCTCTAAAATATGGAGCTCCACCCCATGGAGGCAGTGCCCCTGGAATAGATAGGATAATAATGCTTTTAGCAGATGAACCAAACATTAGAGAAGTAATAGCATTTCCTATGAATCAACAAGCTGTTGATTTGATGATGGATGCTCCTTCTGAAGTTGATCAAGAAAGATTGGAAGAATTTGGTTTAAAATTAGTAGATAAAGATTAATCCAGTACCAATAATAGCTATAAAAGTTCCAATCCAAGCTCCTTTTGTAGGTATTTTTTTTGTTATAAGCCATATTAAAAACAAAATCATAATTGGACTTGTTGATGATAGTGTAGCCACAATACCAGCATCTGCATTTTGCAATGCTATTAATAATAAACTCATACCAAGAGCCATTCCTAAAAAACCACTCAATACAGATTTAACTATGATTGAAAAACTTATAGAAATAGGTGATGAAAAGTACTCAGATTTAATTAAAAAAGTAAAACTTATAAACAAAAAAGATATTGAGGTTCTAATAGCAGCTGAAGCAATAGGATCAGCGCCTAAGTCAAGTATTGGCTTCATCATTATTAAGCCAACAGACTGACAAAGTGCTGCAATAATAGCAAAAATAACTCCTATTTTTAGAGATCCTTGAATTATTTCCCATCTGTGATTGTTAAAATTATCTTTTCCATATGCAATCGCAATCACAACTCCGAAAAAAACTAAGAAACAACCTAATATGTTTGGGATTGTCATTATTTCTCCTAAAAAGAAAATATTTAACAGTACTGTAAATGGTGCAGCAAGTGAGAATAAAATATTATTTCTTCTTGGTCCTATCTTTTGTAAAGCTACAAAAAGTAAAGTATCACCTAAAAAAATTCCTATTATGCCAGAAGCAACTATTATAATTAAATATTCGGCATTTATTGTATTCCATGAATTCATTAATGTTGCATATAAAATCAACATAATAGAAACGAAAAAAAGCCTTAATCTATTAAAAGCTATTCCTCCTATACTTCTAGTGATGTCTGCTGATATTAATGAAGAAATAGACCAGCAAAAAGCAGCAAGAATAGCTAATCCAAAATATAAGAACATTAATAAGAATTAAAAAAAAATTTAAAATAGTTTCTATTGGTAATGATAAATAATATCCAAGTCCATGTTCTTGCAAAGGAATTCTATTAATAAGACCTGTCATTCTAAAGAAAG
>CACPNW010000042.1 GCA_902635455.1 uncultured Alphaproteobacteria bacterium
TTACTCTATTTGATATTGAAGTTAGAACTTCATTACTAATAGTGCAGCATTGCTTTGCAAAGTCATCTATACCTCTTTCGTAATTTATTAGATCTACATAATCTCCAATATTAAATTTTTTTTTATTTTTAGTAATATTTATAGTAATTGAATCCATTGAAACTCTTCCAATTATTTTATATCTAATATTTTTAAAAAAAACAAAACCTTTGTTGCTTAAGGATCTAGGAATGCCATCAGCATATCCAATTCCAATTATTGCAACCCAAATATTTTTTTTTGTTTTATATGTTTGATTATATCCTATGTATTGTCCTGATTCTATTTTTTTTATTTGTAAAATACTTGCTTTTAATTTTATTACAGGTTTAATTTTTGTTTTAAATTTATTATTATAATGACCTCCATATAAGGATATACCTGGTCTAACTAGATTAAAGTGAAAATTTTTATTAAATAGAGCTCCCATTGAATTAGAAATACTAAAAGTTACTTTTTTATTTTCAAATAATTTTATATAATTTTTAAATCTTTTTTTTTGTAAAAAATTAAAATTATTACTAAATTCATCAGCGCTCGCTAAATGACTTATTACAATATTTAAATTTTTGTTATTAAATATATCTTTGTGAAGATCTTCTATATTTATTCCCAATCTGTTTAATCCAGTATCAATATGTATTCCAAAAGAAAAATTATTTTTATTTACATATTTTAATTCATTTTTTGAATTAATTATTGGAGTTAGTTTATTTTTTTTAAAAAAAGCAAAGCTGTTATTTTCCAAACCGTTTAATATGTATATATTTCCCTTATTAAATTTATTTCTTAACGAGTAACCTTCATTAGTAGTTGCTACAAAAAAATCTCTACAACCATTTTTGTATAATGATTCATAGACCATTTTATCACCAATCCCATAAGCATTAGCTTTTATTGTAGCTGCAACAATAGAAGGTTTAGTTATTTTCTTAAAATATTTGTAATTTTGGATTAGATTATTTAAATTTACTTCAAGTACTGCAGAATTATTAATCACTCAATAATATTATCATAATCTTTATTAGTTAAATCACTAAATTTTGTAAAATTTGGATCAAAATGAGCTTTAATAGTTCCTATTGGACCATGTCTTTGTTTTGCAATTATTATTTCTGCTGTATTATAACTTTTTTCACATAATTCTAGCCATCTATGATGCCTTTCATTATATTTTTCTTCAGCTTCTTCTGGCTTTTTAATTGGTTCCATTCTTTCTAAATAATAGCTTTCTCGAAATATGAACATAACAACATCAGAATCCTGTTCAATTGTTCCACTTTCTCTTAAATCAGCTAGTTGGGGTCTTTTATCTTCTCTTTGTTCAACTTGTCTTGATAGTTGAGATAAAGCTATGATAGGAATATTTAATTCTTTTGCTATTGCTTTTAAACCTCTTGTTATTTCAGATATTTCTTGAACTCTTCCATCATTTCTCATGTTGGATGAACCAGACATTAGTTGTAAATAATCTATAATAATTAAATTAATGTCATATAATCTTTTCATTCTTCTAGCTCTAGCCCTTAACGTAGGTATTGTTAAAATAGGGTTGTCATCAATAATCAAGTTTAAGTATTCAAGTTCGCCACTAATTTCTGCAATTTTTTTAAAATCATCTTTTGATAGTTCAGCTTTTCTCATTTTGTCGCCTGATATTTTTGACTGTTCTGCTAACACTCTTGTTGCTAATTGTTCTGAAGACATCTCAAGTGAAAAAAAGGCAACTTTTCCACCTTCAGTAACTTTTTTATTATCAAATTCATCAAATATTTCTTTGTAATTTTTAGCTGCATTAAAAGCTATATTTGTTCCTAATGCTGTTTTACCCATTGAAGGTCTTCCTGCAATAATAATTAAATCCGAATTGTGCAATCCTCCAAGCTTTTTATCCAAATCTTTTAAGCCAGTAGGTATTCCAGCAATTTTACCATCTCTTTTAAAAGATTCATCTATAATGTTTATCGCATTCTTCAATGCATCATTAAAAAGTGAATATTGCCTATCAGAACTACCAGTTTGTGATAATAGATATAAATCGTTTTCTGCATTTTCTATCAATTCAGTACCTTCTACACTACTGTCATTGCCAATAGTTTCTTGAATAATTTTTTGACCAACTCCAACTAAATTTCTCTTAATGTGAAGATCGTAAAGTATTTTACCGTATTGGTAAGCATTTTGAGTTGAAGGTGAAGCATCTTTAATTTTATTTAAATATTTTAAATTATCAAAATTTGAGTCATTATTTTCAA
>CACPNW010000043.1 GCA_902635455.1 uncultured Alphaproteobacteria bacterium
GTCATGGCTTGCCATATCCAGAGAACATTATGGTTGCAAAAAAGTCAATATCTGCAGTTAAAGATAGCGGATCGGTAGCTGCAACAATTGGAATAATTAATGGAAAAGTCAAAATTGGATTAAATAATGATGATATAGAGATATTAGCAAAAGATAATAATGTTCAAAAAGTCTCAAATCATAACATAAATTTATCAATATATAATAAAGAAAATGCAGCTACAACTGTAGCAAGTACTATATTTATCGCATCAAAAATAGGAATAAAATTTTTTGCAACCGGAGGCATTGGTGGTGTTCATCTAAATGCAGAAAAAACAAATGATGTATCGGCTGATTTATACTCATTATCTGAAAATACTAATTATGTAATTTGTAGTGGAGCTAAATCAATTTTAGATTTAGACAAAACTTATGAACTTCTAGAAACATTAGGAATTACAAGAATTGGTTATAAAACAAAATTTATGCCTGGATTTTGGTACTCAGAAACACACAATCAAGTTGATAATAGTTTTAATCAAATTTCTGAGATAAGTAATTTTTTAAAATTAAATGAGAAAATAAAACATAATAAATCAATTCTTATTTTTAATAAGGTTCCAGAAAAAAATGCAATAAGCAAAGATAAAATCAATCAATGGATAAAAATTGCTTTGATAAATGCTCAAAAACTCAAAATTTGCGGTAAAGAACTTACTCCATTTTTAATAAAAGAAATAAATAAGTTCTCTGATAATCAGACTTTAGATGCCAATATTGCTTTAATATTAGATAATGCTAATTTAGCAGGAAAAATTGCAAAAGATTTTTATTCTTAAGGTAGGATAGATAACTTATTTTTTAATAATTCAAAAAATTTTTTATCATTTGCATGATTCATTACAAAACAATTTGGTTTTCTTTTAGTAACACCAAGCCAATCAACTACAGTTTCTCCACGAGTTAATTCGGAACTTTCTTCAACTATAACATTAACTAATTTACCCTGAAAAATACTTGGTTCCAATAAATAAGCAATTACGCAAGGGTCATGAAGAGGAGTGTCTTCTGTTTCGTATAATTTTTTATGAAAAATTGTATAAAATTCCATTAATTCACCAAAAAATTTAGAACTCTTATTATTATTTTCGTTCATAAAATTAATAATATTACTATTTACATTTACCTGATGGGTAACATCTAAACCCATCATTGTGAGTGGAATACCTGAATTTAGCACGATATTAGCAGCATGTGGATCTACAAAAATATTAAATTCTGCTGCGGGTGTTGTGTTTCCAAGGCACATTGCTGCCCCACCCATAAAAACTATTTCTTTTATTTTATCTTTTATTGATGGATCTTTTTGAAGGCTTAAAGCTATATTTGTGAGAGGTCCAGTTGGACATAAGTAAATGTTGTCATTCGATGAATTACAAGAATCCACTATAAAATCAATTGCATTCTGTTCCTGCACTTTATACTCAGAATCTACTATTATAGGATCGCCCTTTTTATCTAATCCAGTTTTTCCATGAACATATTCAGCAGTAAATAAATCATAATGAATTGGTTTATTTGCACCAGAAAAAATTTTTAAATCTGTTCTTTCAATTAATGTGCAAACCTTTAGAGCATTGTTTACCGTGTTATTTAATCCTGAATTTCCACCAACACAGGTTATACCAAGTATTTCAATCTCTGAAGAAGCAGCAGCAAGCATTATTGCCACAGCATCATCATGGCCAGGGTCACAATCTAGTATAATTTTTTTACTCATTAACAAAACCCTTTAGTGGAAGATTATCTCTTTGAAGCCAGTTTGTTTTTGGGTAATAAGAATCACCATCTATAATATGCATAGTATAGGCATGTCTGGATTTAGAGCTGGTATTCTTGCATGAATAATGTGGAAGTCTTCCATGTAAAAGTACCAAAGTTCCCTTTTTAACCTCTAAAATAGTATCTGTTAAAGGAAAAGGTTCTTTGTTTAATTCTTTCATTATCATTTTTCCATTTTCTTTAGTAAAAATTTTTCTGAGTGGACCTTTGTGGTGACCTTTAGCAACTTGCAAACATCCATTTTCAATTGTTGCATCTTCCAAGGCAACCCAAAACCCTACTGCTGATTCAGGTTCGGTATAAAGAAAAGTTGAATCTTGATGACAAACAACCTC